>NZ_JBBMQK010000023.1:0-3106 GCF_038899995.1 Sulfitobacter sp. AS59 | reverse complement strand
ATCCATGACGAAACGCGCGCTAATCACCGGGATTACAGGCCAGGACGGGTCTTACCTTGCGGAATTCCTGCTGGAAAAGGGGTACGAGGTGCATGGGATCAAGCGGCGGGCATCGTCGCTGAACACCCAGCGGATCGATCATATTTACCAAGACCCGCATGTGTCCAACCCACAGCTGCATTTGCATTATGGCGATCTGACCGACAGTTCGAACCTGACGCGGATCATTAGCGAAGTGCGGCCCGACGAGGTCTATAACCTTGGCGCGCAAAGCCATGTCGCCGTCAGCTTTGAATCGCCGGAATATACGGCGGATGTGGATGCGAATGGCACGCTTCGGTTGCTTGAGGCGATCCGGTTTCTGGGTCTTGAGAAACAGACCAAATTTTATCAAGCCTCCACCTCCGAGCTATACGGTTTGGTGCAGGAAACCCCGCAAACCGAAACCACGCCTTTCCACCCGCGCAGCCCCTATGCGGTGGCCAAGATGTACGCCTATTGGATCACGGTGAACTACCGCGAGGCCTATGGCATGTATGCCTGCAACGGCATCCTGTTTAACCACGAATCCCCGCGTCGCGGTGAAACCTTTGTCACGCGCAAGATCACCCGCGGGCTGGCCAATATCGCCCAAGGGCTGGAGGAGTGTCTGTACATGGGCAACATCGACGCGCTGCGCGATTGGGGCCATGCCAAGGATTACGTGCGCATGCAGTGGATGATGCTGCAACAGGACGAACCCGATGATTTTGTGATCGCGACGGGTGTGCAATATTCCGTGCGCCAGTTCATCATCTGGTCGGCGGCCGAGTTGGGGATCACCCTGCGGTTCGAGGGCACCGGCGTTGAGGAACGCGCCATCGTGGACACTGTCGCAGGCGAGGATGCCCCCGGCGTGAAACCCGGCGATGTGGTTTTGAAGATCGACCCGCAGTATTTCCGCCCTGCTGAAGTGGAGACACTGCTGGGGTCGCCCGCCAAAGCCAAGGAAAAGCTGGGTTGGGAGCCGCAGATCACCACGCAGGAAATGTGTGCAGAGATGGTAGCGAATGACCTGAAGGTCGCGCGGCGGCATGCGCTGTTGAAAGAGCACGGGTTGGAACTGCCCATCTCGCTCGAGAACGGGTAGGCCCATGCGCAAGATTTATATCGCAGGGCATCGTGGCATGGTCGGTGGTGCGATCCTGCGTCAGCTGCAGGCACGAGAGGCCGCTGGCGAAGCGTTTGAGCTGGTGACGTGCACCCATGCGGAACTGGACCTGACCGATCAAGCGGCGGTGCGTGACTTTATGGCGACTGAGCGGCCTGATGTGGTGATACTGGCCGCGGCCAAGGTCGGCGGGATCATGGCGAACAACAGCTACCCCGCTGATTTTATCTACGAAAACTTGATGATCGAATGCAATGTCATCCACCAGGCTTTTGCGGCCGGGGTAAAACAGCTGCTGCAACTGGGCAGTTCGTGCATTTATCCGCGCGCGGCC
The DNA here is from genome assembly GCF_038899995.1 of Sulfitobacter sp. AS59. Classification (NCBI taxonomy): domain Bacteria; kingdom Pseudomonadati; phylum Pseudomonadota; class Alphaproteobacteria; order Rhodobacterales; family Roseobacteraceae; genus Sulfitobacter; species Sulfitobacter sp. AS59. The sequence continues at coordinate 1,622 of NZ_JBBMQK010000023.1, read as the reverse complement.
GCGCAGCCCATGGCCGAAGACGCGCTGCTGACTGGGACGCTGGAGCCGACGAACGAGCCCTATGCCATCGCGAAAATCGCGGGCATCAAGCTTTGCGAAAGCTACAACCGTCAACACGGCGTGGATTACCGCAGCGTGATGCCGACAAATCTTTATGGTCCGGGCGATAATTTCCACCCGCAGAACAGCCACGTATTGCCCGCCCTGATCCGCCGCTTTCACGAGGCGGCCCGCGATGGGCTGGAGGAAGTCGTGATCTGGGGCACCGGCAAACCCATGCGCGAATTTTTGCATGTGGACGATATGGCAGAAGCGTCTCTTTTTGTGCTCGACCTGCCGCAAGATACCTATGCTGCAAACACGCAACCCATGCTAAGCCATATCAACGTTGGCACGGGCACTGATGTTAGCATTGGTGAATTGGCCCAAATGGTGGCGGATGTGACGGGGTTTAAGGGCAAGCTTGGCTTTGATACATCGAAACCCGATGGCACAATGCGTAAGCTGATGGATGTGTCGCGGTTGGCAGATATGGGTTGGCGCGCGCAGATTGAGTTGCATGACGGATTGAGGGAGACCTATGACTGGTTTTTGCAGCAGGAAACGGTTCGTTCATAATCCCCGCCAATTTATTAATGTCTCGTTAGATTAATCGCTATTAAGGTTCCTATCATGATCCATCCTATCCTTCTTTGTGGCGGTTCTGGTACGCGTCTTTGGCCGCTGTCGCGCAAGTCATACCCTAAACAGTTCGCCAAGCTGATGGGCGATGAAAGCCTGTTTCAGGCCTCGGCGCGGCGTTTGTCTGGTGACGGTTTTGCGGCACCTGTGATTGTGACGGGGGACCCGTTCCGCTTTATCGTGACCGAACAACTGGCGCAGGTGGAACAGGCGGCGATGGGTATTCTGATCGAACCCGAGGGGCGCAATACTGCACCGGCGATCCTTGCTGCTGCGTTGTGGATTGCCAAAACCGATCCTAGCGCGCTGATGTTGGTGGCCCCGTCTGATCACGTGATCCCTGAAACGGATGCCTTTGCCGCGACGGTTCAGGCCGCCGTGCCGCGGGCGCAGTCGGGCGATTTGGTGACCTTTGGGATCACGCCGACGCGCCCTGAAACCGGCTATGGGTATCTTGAGCTGGCGGCAGGTGCGGATGCGGGGGCAGATGCGCCGCAATCGCTGGCGCGCTTTGTTGAAAAACCGGATGCCGACCGCGCGGCCAAGATGTTGGCGGCGGGGAATTTCCTGTGGAACGCGGGGATATTCTTGTTTACTGCGGATGCGATCATTGCCGCTTACGAGGCCCATGCGCCTGCCTTGTTGACGGCCGTCACCGATGCACTCAGCAAGGCCGATCCGGACCTTGGCTTTACCCGTCTAGACCCTGCCGCGTGGGGCAAAGCCGATGATATCTCGGTCGATTATGCGATCATGGAAAAGGCCGACAATCTAGCGGTCATGCCCTTTGGCGCGGGCTGGTCCGATCTGGGGGGCTGGGATGCCGTGTGGATGGAATCCGGCCCCGATGCGCAGGGCAATGTCTGTTCGGAAAATGCCACCGCGATTGATTGCAAAGATACCCTGCTGCGGTCGGAAACCGACGGGTTGCAGCTGGTTGG
>NZ_JBBMQK010000022.1:0-4674 GCF_038899995.1 Sulfitobacter sp. AS59 | reverse complement strand
ATGGGCGACGCGGTGCTGGTCGCCGACAAATCCAAGGCGCAGCGCGTGAAAGAAGCGGTTGATGCGCTCAAGGCCAAGGGATCAAGCCAGGCGATCCAACTGCCCCGCGATTACCGGCCATGGGGGTGGTACGAAAGCCTGGTCATTGGCGGGCGTTTCCAGGTGAAACGTATCGTGGTGAACCCCGGCGCATCGCTGAGCCTGCAAAGCCATCACCACCGGTCGGAACACTGGATCGTGGTCGAAGGCACTGCCAAGATCACCGTTGATGACAGCGTGCAACTGATCAGTGAAAACCAATCGGTCTATATACCGCTCGGGGCCGTGCACCGTATGGAAAACCCCGGCAAAGTCCCCATGGTCCTGATCGAAGTGCAAACCGGCAGCTATCTCGGTGAAGACGATATTATCAGGTATGAGGATGTGTATGCCCGGAGCTAAGTTGTACGAGGTTACCGCTCCATATTGGTCCAGCGCACAATGAAAATTTCAGTCGTTACCGCTATCTACAACCGTGAAGCTACGATTGGTCGGGCGATGGAAAGTTATCAACAACAGACTTGGCACGATAAAGAGCAAGTGGTTGTGGATGGGGCTAGCAAAGACCGTACAATGGAAATTGTACGAGACTTTACAGATGAAAAGTCAATTATTGTATCGGAGCGCGACAACGGCATCTATGATGCAATCAACAAGGGCATTGCCCTTGCTACTGGCGACGTGATTGGCCTTCTTCACTCAGATGATTACTTCGCCAGCGCTACTATTCTAACGCAGATTGCCAAAGCATTTGAGGACCCTAATCTGGACATTGTTTACGCTGACGCAGGATTTTTCTCACCAGGGCAACCAGACCGTATTACCCGACGGTACAATTCTGGCCGATTTAGTGCATCACGCATTAAAAATGGTTGGATGCCGGCGCATACAACTATGTACGCACGTCGGAGAGTCTTTGAGAAATACGGCAACTACAGCGATGAATTCAAAATAGCAGCGGACTTTGAATTCATTGCTCGAACGTTTGGTTCGGGAGCAATAAATTCACTCTACATTCCCGACATTTGGATGATGATGCAGACCGGCGGGGCGAGTACCGGTGGCTTGAAGTCTAAACTGGTGCTCAATCGGGAAGTCCTAAAGGCATGCAGAATGAATGGAATCCCATCCAACTATGTCCGACTACTCTCTAAGTATCCAGAGAAACTAGTTGAACTCTTCCGCCGCTAGGCGCTCGTTTTATCACCTTGGCCACCACCCTGAACAGTTGCCAAAGTGATTTTCAGATCAAGACTCATAGATTGCAGCGAAATATACCGAGCGTCCCATCTAGCAAGCTGTGCAGGATCACTCATATCTATATTATTCACTTGGGCCAGCCCACTGATCCCCGGCTTCACACAAAAAACACCTCTCGCTTGTCGTGCGTTAAAAAGCTCTTTCTGTATGGGCAAACCAGGCCGAGGACCAATCAAACTTATCTCATTCTTCAAGATGTTCCAAACTTGGGGGAGCTCGTCCAACTTCGTTCCTCTTAGAAAGCGGCCGACTGGTGTGACCGATGCTTGGGAGACCTCATGCGTCCCTGCTTGGACTGTCCCTTCCTGCATCGTGCGAAACTTGTAACAGGTAAATGTTTTTCCATGCAGCCCCACCCGCTCCTGGGCAAAAATTCCGGGACCGGGGGAACCGAAGCGCACGAGTGCCCAGACGATCAGGAGTGCCCACCAAAGAAGTGCAATTACAGCTACAGCAAAAAGAATATCCATCCCACGCTTCATTGCGTTATAAGCTGGGTTGTTTGACTGCCCTTCAGACAAAATCACCGAATCCAGATAAGTACCCGACTGCATAATAAAGTTAGCCAGCCTGTCTGTTTTCACTGATGGCTTGAGCGCCAGAAGGCAGGCTTGTAGCGGCTTAGCCAGAAACGAAGGCGTGTTGTTAAGAAAGGCAAGTTTTCCATTCCACTGCATACCGCGCACGAAAGGAAGGTATATGTTGGTGACTTCAATACCGGATATGGCGGCTAGGCGAGATACAGCCTCACGCTTGCTTTTTGCGTACGGTGACAGATTCTGCTCATCCAACACATGAACAGAAGAAATATTGTAGAATTTTTTTATGCCACAAGCCGCGGCATCCTTGGCGGTTTGGATGGCCAGAGCTACATTTATATCATGGAAGGCACCATCACTGTCCGTGGCGTCGTTATTTAGAACAGACAGGTGAACCAGGACGTCAAAATCTTGCGCATGTGTCGACATTTCCTCAAACGTGCAGCTTGGCACATCTGGGAAGATACGCACCAGTTTTGCGACATCCCGCCCGACGAGAAGCAGCCCTTCACACTGGTCTTTCAAGATCGGGACGATATTTTGTCCTACGTAACCCGAAGCTCCGGTAATGACGATTTTCAAAGGACGCTCCATAGATAAATGGCCCGATCTTAAATCGGAAGTATACTTGAGTATGCTGTTAAACAGATGAGGGCGAGATCAACAGTGTTTTTTGCTTGAAAAAACAAGATGCCGTAGACTTTCCGCCAGCCTCACCCTACCTGAATATCGTTTTCCTGCACGTGATAGCCTTCAACCCGTGCCACAATCAGCTTGCGAAGCCGAAGCGAATCCGCATCTGCAATCGACCCCTGCAATTCACGTAGCATCGCAGCGACCTCAATCTGGCTCAGCATCCCCTCTTGCGCTCGGAGGATCTTCGCATGCGGTGTGGGTAGCAGGCTGTCATCGTCGATCAACAGCTCTTCATACAGCTTTTCACCCGGCCGCAGGCCAGTCACTTTGATCTCAATATCACCCTCACCCGTCTCCGGATCCTTAACCTTGCGACCGGAAAGCGAGATCATACGGTGTGCGATGTCGATGATCTTCTGTGGCTCACCCATGTCCAACACGAAAACATCACCGCCCTTGGCATAGGCACCGGCCAGCAGGACTAGACGTGCTGCCTCAGGGATCGTCATGAAGAAACGTGTGACATCTATGTGGGTCACCGTCACCGGTCCTCCGCGGGCGATTTGCTTCTGGAAGAGCGGCAGGACCGAACCGGAGGACCCAAGCACGTTGCCGAAGCGCACCATGGCGAACTTCGTAGCAGCGTTGCGCGTCTGGGTATCTTGCACGACCAGTTCGGCCATCCGTTTGGTGGCCCCCATGATATTTGTCGGACGTACGGCTTTATCAGTTGAGACGAGAATGAATCGCTCCAGCTTGGCTTCGGCGGCAGCTTCGGCCACGACTTGCGTGCCCAGAACGTTATTACGCGCGCCTTCTAGCTCGTTTTCCTCGACCAATGGCACATGTTTATAGGCGGCGGCGTGAAGGACGATCTCGACCCCCTCCTCCGCGATCACCCCGGCCACGCGGGCCTTATTGGTGACCGAACCAAGTCGGGAGACAACGGGAATGCCCGTGGCTTTCGCCTCGGCCTGCAATTCCTGATCAATCGAATAGAGTTGGAATTCGCCCTGCTCAAACAAGATAATCCGTGCGGGGTTACAGTTGAGCAACTGACGGCAAAGTTCGGACCCGATCGAGCCCCCTGCCCCGGTCACCATGACCACGCGACCAGCATAAGTTTTGGCAATCTCCGGCGTATCGAGGGCCACCTTATCGCGACCAAGAAGCTGATCCGGTGCTACTGTGCGCAGGCTTTCCACCAGCCCCTTGCCCGACATCAGTTCCACATATGACGGCAACACCTGTACTTCGGCCTTGTAGGTGTTCAGCTTCGCTAAAACCTCAGCGCGGCGTTCATTGGGCATCGACGGCACCGCCAGCAGGATTTGTTCGATGCGGCACTTCTCTATTAACTGAGGTAATTGGACCGGGTCATGAACCGGCAGGCCCGCCACCATCAATCCATGAAGAGTTGGACTGTCATCGACAAAGAATACCGGGCGGGCTTCGCTAGCCTGGCGCAGGGCTGCAGCCAGTTGGATCCCCGCGGCCCCTGCCCCGTAGATTGCGACGGGCTTGCGGTTTCCCCCGCGCTCCGACAGCCAGCGCATCAGATTGAGCCCGACGACGCGGGCTGCGACAGCAAAGATGCAAAAGAAAAGTCCAAGCAGCAAAGGCACAGACCGTGGCGCTGATAAATTCAGCAGATAGCTGAGTATCACAGCGCTGAACGCTATCAACAGCGATGCTATGCCAATATTAGACATAGAGTGTGTATCAAAGGCGTTAAGTTTTATCCGGTGCAGCCGCAGCGCCCAAATGATACCGACGCCCCACATCGAGATGACCGGGAACAACACCCAGCTATCAGCGATCGGCATCCAGGGCGTGCCGGTCCCGTAACGGAAGGCAAAAGCGCAATAGAGAGCCAGGGGGACGAGCATGCTGTCGACGGCCAGAAAAATGGCCCGCTTCGTCGCCCTCGAAAGGTGGTGAATACTGTTCATGTGCATGGCGATAATTTTCTTTGAATGCAAAAAAATCCTATGTATGCGAATAAGATAACAAATTACCTCTGTTTCGCGAAGGTGTTTTTGGCCTGATACCGAAACGATGGAGGAAACATCTATCACTCATATATCACGTGCGCAAAGTATAGCAGCGTCATCGCCGAGCTTTGAGATGCCCCTAGTTTCCTAGACGCCTGCTTTGTTCAGTTTTAACTCTCTTGCTTCATAGTCAATCGGTGACAGCA
>NZ_JBBMQK010000021.1:0-4786 GCF_038899995.1 Sulfitobacter sp. AS59 | reverse complement strand
AAACAACCCCGATCAGCAGGTGCAAAGAGTAGCTTAATTTATCTCAGATCTTGTCCAAGGAATGGGGAGTAGCTCAGCCATCAAATTGTGAGAAATTTACGTCAACAACATGCGGTCTGCGGCAATTAGAAAACACAGGCAGGATTGATCAAACAAACCTGCCGGCCACGGCATGCATCCCCATGCCGTCTATGTTTATTTTCTAGGACTTCGTTGGACACCCGCGCCGGTCCACCAGTCCCGAAGACTTCAGCCATTCCTTGGGGGGCGCTTGAGAATTTTGTGTAGTGGATTATGGCAAGAGGGCGGATAGCGGTTGTTCGCTGCGCCTAAGAAAATTCCCTGCCAAACTTGCAAAAGCGGCCATTCAAGGCCGGGCAAATTGAAGCCCACATGCTGCGCTGCACACCAAGATCGGCTGTGCGCAGATTGCAACCTTTGCAAAGTCAGTTCGACCGAGGTAGCAGTGATCACGAATGGCCCTATGCGGCCCTTTTCGAAATGCAGACATCGGCGGTGTCACGCTGCATCAGCCAACACCTTTACGAATGCGTCGCGCAATGTCCTGGACCGGGCACTAGGCCCAGACCAGCACCGGCGGGGGAACACCCCGTTTCTGGACGAGGAGGCTTCGGCATCAGCCGCCTGTGAAGCGTCAACTCGGTTCAAGCAAAAGGGGCTCAAAGCCAATGCAGCTTGTTGGAAAATCCCCGCTCTTCAGAGCGGGAAAGTTATTAACAGCGCCCGAACCGTTGCCACCCACCACAAGACGGCACTCAACCTCCATGCTCAAGGGCGTAACCGTGCGTGCCCACAAGCCACGGCCCGGACCCATATCATCCCCAGGTTCAGGCCCATCCCACACCGGCCGCTAGGATGGCAACGTGGCGTTATCCAGCCACAGGATATTGATCCCGCACACGGCCGTGAAACGCACAAACCCCGCGTGCTCGTTGATAGCCGTGTCGAAGGCCCGTATGTTCCAGAACGGGCTGCTGGCCTGTGCCACGGACTGGGAATTCTTGCGAAAGCGCAAATACAATGCATGGCGGAACTGAACTTCGCCGTCGCTCGAATCCTTCGACGAGCGAACTTCGCCGACACTCAGGTTCGTCAACAACGGCTTGTGCTGACCGTCGTGGTAAGAGCTGTCCCACCCCCGTCCCTCGCTGCCCGCACGTGCAAGGGCCTTGCTCAGCCAGCCTGATTGACTGCTGCCGCACTGCGCTCCCTTGGACGAGCCCGAAAGCGCATAGGCATCTTTCGCGGGGATGTCGAAGCGGTTGTTGATGAACTCGTGGCTGGACCCGACGGCAGGCCCTGCTCGTAGCCCGCCCGTGGCGCGGTATTGTGGTTCGAGATGCCCGATGGCGGTGGCCTTTTCGGCCCGCGTAACCCCTGGCGGCATCAGCTTGTCCGCCGGAGATTCGACCGCAACAGCGCGATGGGCCTTGAAGGCATAGCGCGTAGCACTGTCCTTGCGAACCCAGCGCATAATCCCAGCCCAGTTTCCGGTCGCGGTCAATGCGATGTAGGTGGGCCGCTGATCTTTAGCAAACATGTTCTCCCACCGCCTGATGGCGTCCCTGTGCTGCTGTGGAGCATTGGCCGGATTGACCGCGAAAACCGAATCGGGAATGCCCGCGCGCAGGCGCATTTCGCGCTGGATCGCGGTCCATTTCCACGCCTCAGCAGCCGGGTTGACCAACACCGTCAGATCGCCCAGCACCGGGGCCATCTGCTGTCCGTGGACATGCTCTTTCACCGCCGTCACCATCTGAGGCATCAACCAGGTCGCCAGCATGTTGCCGCCAAAGGAATGCCCCATGGTCAGCATCTTGTCAGCCGTCGCGTCCGATTGATCCAGCGGCGAAAGCGCCCCTTCGATGCTGCGCAACACATGGCCGACCAGCGGCGGTGTTTCGCTCGATTGCGCAAGCGCCAGTTTTTCGCTCTGCCGCTTCCTGTCACCTACGGTGCGCAACGCCCCAGCAAGCAACTGGGTGCCCGAGGCGTCCTCACCTGTGGGTTCGTTGAACGAGCGCCCCCGCCAGGAGACATAGACCCCGGTCAACCGAGCATCGCAGTAGCGCCTAGTGTCGATGCAGCGCTGGTTCAACGCGCTGCGGGTGAACCCGAGCATGGTGCGAAAATTGCGCACGTTCTGGTTGCCGATATCCGCATCATGGCGCCAGCCGTGGACGTAGACGATCACGACCTGTTGCCCGGGCGCACTCAAATGCGCCTGCAGGTCGCTCAGCTGCCGGGGCGCACGCAACGCCGAGCCGGTCTCGGGCATTTCGACGAACGACAGCGTATAGCGATCCGGCTGGGCAATCGGGCGCTTTTCCGGTGTCTGAGTCCGTTCGTGCCACTGCGCGGCACCGGGCACCAGGTAGGTGCTGAGATAACAGCGGCTGCGCCCGGGATGAGGGGTCCCCCCAGCATCGCGGGCCTTCAATGCGTCGTCGTAAGTGTCCGAACGTAGCTCGATCGGCTGATCACAAAGTTCGGCACCGTCGGCTCGGAGAGACTTTGGAGCCATGGGGCGGTAAATTTGATCTTCCGGCGTGGCGAAGCGGCCCATGGGCACCTCCGCGCCACACCCCGCCAGAAGCAATCCCGCCGCGAAAAGAAAAATGGGTCGTCGGATCATTCGCCGGCCTCCTGCAATGGTTGCGGATCACCGCCGCCTTCCGTGGTATCGGCTGCCGTGGCATCGGGTTCTGTCCTATTCGGGGTTGCCTGATCGGCATCAACCGCGCCGGACACTTTAGCGACAAGGTTTTTGGCATTGCTATTTTCGGTGGCGTCGACTGCCGCTTGCCCAGTGATGAAGGCCGTCGAGATCGTCAACTTTCCGTTCAGTGCATTCGCCGCGGCCCGATCGTCCCTGGCTGTGCGCTTCATGTGAAAGGCCGAGACCACGTCGACACTGTCCTGCCCGTTCAAGCACTGGGCCCGTTTCTCCTCCTGCGCGACGGCGTCACAGTCCAGCGCGGGCACATGGCTGACCACCCGCCGCACTAGGCCGAAATTCGACTCGATCGGTAAGGATTTGGTCGGATCCACGAAAACGCCGATGTTGACGCCCGTGCGTTCGCCATAAGAGACGGCGGTGCCGTTTGTCTTGCTGCACCCGCCAAGCAGGCCGCCCAATACCAGCAGCGTCGCAGCCGCTGCTGCCTTTTCCAGAAACATCATCCTTCCCCCCCCGAAATTTCTTTGCAGGTGTGCATGTTGATACCGTTGTCCTTGTCGAACAAATGTGCGGCGGCGGCACCGCTGGCAGAGACATCCCTGTATTCCGTGACGAATATCCCGGTGACCGTCAGAGTGGTGCAATTGGCATGGGACATGGCATTGCGCCCGCCGCTTTGCCCCTGGCTGTCGTGTGGCAATGTCGGGACCAGCGCCACGAAATCGCGGTCATAGCCAAGCATAATCTTGCCCTGCGATGAATCTGACTTGATCTGGGCATTCAGCCCCACAACAGTTTCATGCGCCACATAGATCCCTCTGTTGTCACAGCCCGTCACCGCCATCAGGCAGATCGCCGCAATAAGACATATTGGTTTCATCGAAAAATCCTTTCACTGACAGTATTTCGCCGCGAATCTCGTCAGGCGAGTCTGGGCGATAGACAACTTGGGTGGCCGGGTCTTGGCTGGCCTGTGAAGACACCTGCGACTTTGCGTGTGGTTCTGACGGAGACGCTGCCCGGTATCCGGCCATCGGGGTCAGCAACGTGTCGCGAACCCCAAGCAGAAGACCGACGTTGCGAGGGCCGAAATCAAGTCGCACCCCGTAGCTTGTCACATGCTGAAAACGGAGCTTTTCCGTCCCGTGGCAGTCTTGCAGCAGAACCCTGCGCTTCTGGTAGCCAAGGGTCATAGATCGCTCGAACCGAGAGAATTCTAGGTGCAGTCCCGGGCTTTGCCTTTGCTGAAACAGAAATCCGCCCAAATCCCGTTCTTCGAAGGATTGCAGACCCCAATCATTCGTGGAACACCCCGTCAGAAAAGAGGTCGCGACCAAGCCGGTTAGAAAATATCGAAGCGAAAAACAAATCGCGAATTTCCTCGAGTTTTAAATTTAAAAAAATGAGTATTCAAATGCGCCGAATACTGCCCCTTTTAACATTTAACCACATCTCCCTTCTCAATGAGTATTTAAATGCCCGAATAATGCCTCTTTTAACATTTAACCACTTTTCCCTTCTCAAAGCAAAGAAAACCATCCTTCGCACATTCCCCATTCAGGTGGCTTCGTCGCATAAATTGGCGTTACCGGGGATTCACTTTTTGAATTCAGCCCGATAGCCGATCTAGATGAGCAGCTGCCCCCCCCAACGAAGTAGGCGGCCAGGAATTGGTGTGATTAAAATCATGCCCTAAATCAGCGGAGATCGTTCGAGGTTTGCTTCGAACTCGAAGCAAACTGGACGGCGGAACCTGCGGGCAGACCAGGTCGTCAGGCACGATACTGCGATGCTGCGATCCGAGCCTGCCTGACGCTCAAGATTGTGTGCCGATTGACAAATGGCTGGTTTGGTGAAGTTGCAGCGCAGAATCTGCATGACCAGTCAACGGCCGCTAAGGGCCGTTCACGTAACTTTGCAAAGCACACTATCTGCGCACAGTGGTCATCAGCGCGTAGTGCAGCGAACGGCAGCTCTCCGCCCTTGTGCCGACCTACACGAACGGCCCAATGTATGTACCGGCTGCTGTTCGCAAATGATTTCTGACATGTTCTCGGAAGTCGCTCATATGTATCCGGCCTGTTG
>NZ_JBBMQK010000020.1:0-2500 GCF_038899995.1 Sulfitobacter sp. AS59 | reverse complement strand
AAGCGAGTCTTAATAGGGCGTTGAGTTTGTGGGATCAGACCCGAAACCGAGTGATCTAGGCATGGCCAGGTTGAAGGTAAGGTAACACTTACTGGAGGACCGAACCCACATCCGTTGAAAAGGATCGGGATGAGCTGTGCCTAGGGGTGAAAGGCCAATCAAACTCGGAGATAGCTGGTTCTCTGCGAAATCTATTTAGGTAGAGCGTCATCCGAATACCCTCGGGGGTAGAGCACTGGATGGGTAATGGGGCCCCACAGGCTTACTGATCCTAACCAAACTCCGAATACCGAGGAGTACTAGATGGCAGACACACGGCGAATGCTAACGTCCGTCGTGAAGAGGGAAACAACCCTGACCTACAGCTAAGGCCCCTAATTCATGGCTAAGTGGGAAAGCAGGTGAGACGACCAAAACAACCAGGAGGTTGGCTTAGAAGCAGCCATCCTTTAAAGATAGCGTAACAGCTCACTGGTCTAAATAAGTTGTCTTGCGGCGAAGATGTAACGGGGCTCAAGCCATGAGCCGAAGCTTAGGATGCATTTATTGCATGGTAGCAGAGCGTAGTGTGACATAATTCCATGTCTCCTTAACCACTTCGGTGGGATTGGAGACGCGGAGTTTTCTGTGAAGCGGGCCTGTGAGGGATCCCGTGGAGAGATCACTAGTGAGAATGATGACATGAGTAGCGACAAAGAGTGTGAGAGACACTCTCGCCGAAAATCCAAGGGTTCCTGCTTAAAGCTAATCTGAGCAGGGTAAGCCGACCCCTAAGGCGAGGCCGAAAGGCGTAGTCGATGGGAACCAGGTTAATATTCCTGGGCCAGATGGAAGTGACGGATCTCGAGGGTAGTTCATCCTTATCGGATTGAATGGGCTGCTTAGAGGTCCCTGGAAATAGCTCCATCGTTAGATCGTACCCTAAACCGACACAGGTGGATAGGTAGAGAATACCAAGGCGCTTGAGAGAACTATGTTGAAGGAACTCGGCAAAATACCTCCGTAAGTTCGCGAGAAGGAGGCCCGGTTTCTAGGCAACTAGAGGCTGGGGGCACAAACCAGGGGGTGGCGACTGTTTATTAAAAACACAGGGCTCTGCGAAGTCGTAAGACGACGTATAGGGTCTGACGCCTGCCCGGTGCCTGAAGGTTAAAAGGAGGGGTGAGAGCTCTGAATTGAAGCCCAGGTAAACGGCGGCCGTAACTATAACGGTCCTAAGGTAGCGAAATTCCTTGTCGGGTAAGTTCCGACCTGCACGAATGGCGTAACGACTTCCCCGCTGTCTCCAACATAGACTCAGCGAAATTGAATTACCGGTCAAGATGCCGGTTACCCGCGGTTAGACGGAAAGACCCCGTGCACCTTTACTACAACTTCACACTGGCATTAGGCCGAACATGTGCAGGATAGGTGGTGGGCTTTGAAGCGTGAACGCCAGTTTGCGTGGAGCCTCCCTTGAGATACCACCCTTGTTCTGCTTGATGTCTAACCGCGGTCCGTTATCCGGATCCGGGACCCTGTGTGGTGGGTAGTTTGACTGGGGCGGTCGCCTCCTAAATCGTAACGGAGGCGCGCGAAGGTTGGCTCAGAGCGGTCGGAAATCGCTCGTTGAGTGCAATGGCAGAAGCCAGCCTGACTGCGAGACTGACAAGTCGAGCAGAGTCGAAAGACGGCCATAGTGATCCGGTGGTCCCAAGTGGGAGGGCCATCGCTCAACGGATAAAAGGTACGCCGGGGATAACAGGCTGATACTGCCCAAGAGTCCATATCGACGGCAGTGTTTGGCACCTCGATGTCGGCTCATCTCATCCTGGGGCTGGAGCAGGTCCCAAGGGTACGGCTGTTCGCCGTTTAAAGAGGTACGTGAGCTGGGTTTAGAACGTCGTGAGACAGTTCGGTCCCTATCTTCCGTGGGTGTAGGATACTTGAGAGGAGTTGCCCCTAGTACGAGAGGACCGGGGTGAACGATCCACTGGTGGACCAGTTGTTATGCCAATAGCAGTGCTGGGTAGCTATGATCGGACAGGATAACCGCTGAAGGCATCTAAGCGGGAAGCCCCCCTCAAAACAAGGTATCCCTGAGAGCCGAGGTAGACCACCTCGTCGATAGGCCAGAGATGTAAGCGTAGTAATACGTTCAGTTGACTGGTACTAATGGCTCGATAGGCTTGATTTGATCCAGTAGAAGCAAGACTTAGCCGCGCTCAAGTAGCAAAGCGGAAATGCACTACAGATTAATCAAAAGCATACACACATACATAACTGTACTGACTTGGACATTTGTTGAATTTATTCGGTTTGGTGGTCATAGCGTAAGCAAAACACCCGATCCCATCCCGAACTCGGCAGTTAAGTGCTACTGCGCCAATGGTACTGCGTCTTAAGACGTGGGAGAGTAGGTCACCGCCAAACCTAATAAGTTCAATAAATGCGTATCTCTCTAAACGATAACAATACAAAACGCCCGCTTAGGATAATCCCTAAGCGGGCGCTTTGCGTT
>NZ_JBBMQK010000019.1:0-7787 GCF_038899995.1 Sulfitobacter sp. AS59 | reverse complement strand
TGCCGTCGCCCGTCGACTTCGAAAACAGACAGCACAGTATCAACCAAGAAGGTGTCTAGGGAACTAGGGGCTATTCAGTATAGAATATTCCCCCGCAATTCGTCCATTCTCTGGGTTTGCTAGAAACTGCATCGCGGAACGCTCCAAGCATCCCAAGAAATCATTGGATAACTTGTTCTGGAAAGAGCTCGTGAATTCGACCTATGGGAAGACCGCCCAAGGTTTGAGAGTACGTCGCATTTATGCTTTGCGAGATGCCGAAACGAAACCCTTGGAGCCTAGTAAGATCACCAATCCAGTGTTTGCCTCGTTCATAACGGCATCAGGCCTTCGTACTTTTTCTTCCAGTTGAAGTATGTCGCGGGACTAATACCCGCTTTACGGAAAATCTCGGCCACCGTCATGCGTTCGTTGCCGAGCTTTACAATAAACGCCTTCTGCGCGTCCGTGATTCGGATGTTTTCATCGCTTCCACTCCTTCTCCCGGCCAGGAAAGTAGCAGTCGGAAACTCTAACTCAAAATGCTCCAGTTTGCAGGGCGCAGAGCAGAACCTCTTTGCCGCTTGCCATGACAGGAAGAATTTAGAGCAACAATATTGTCGACACCACACATAGGCTTTATTCTACTTAGATAAGCTGCTGAGCTAGCGGGAAAACTAGTACCTATTCAGTGCGCCTCGCGAGAAAGCTGAGGGTCTTGCATCCGCGCGCTCTGCAAATGCAGCTAGAAAATCTGGACTTCAGAGGCAAATCGCTTCATCACTGGTACGACAGGCTAGACACTGGGACCGAACGCCTAGGTGGAGCGTCCATTCTGCTAGGCTTATTCTTTGTAACCACAGTGAAATACGTTATGTTTTAAGTGCCCGAACATTCGTCATTTAAGTGCCGTCTAAGGGATGCTAAGTGGCAAAGAAGTGATACGCTCCAAGTAAATATATCAGTGCACCGATTGACGCGAACACTGCACGATAACTTTATTAAACCTTAGAAGTGGTACAAACCATTGAAATCAAAAAACTGCTCACATACTCTTTGCAGTAAAAAGCTTCCTATATGACGCTATTGACTCAATTTTCCTCGTTAGCCGACGCGCTATCGAAATCGTTCAGCCCCTCGAATTTACGTAGCGGCATGTTGAAGCTTGCAGCCGGGAGCGGCCTTGCTCGGCTAATCGGCATTTGCTCAATTCCCATCCTTTCGCGTATCTACACAGTTGAGGATTTTGGCCTACTTTCTATCTTTGCATCATCTATGCTCTTGATCATCCCACTAATGACATTTCGATATTCGACTGCCATACCCCTACCAAGGAGCCGCCTCGGTGCGTTCTGCTTAGTTTCACTATCATGCATGATAGTACTGATGTCCAGCATAGTGCTTGGATTAGCTTTGTTCTGGCTCTCCACTCCAATATTTACTGCTGTCGGGGCGGAAGGAATTGCACGTTGGTGGTGGTTACTCATAATTGGTGGCGCTGCAGGCGCGCTCTACGAAGTTTTGATACTGTGGAGCACAAGGAACAGAACTTACGGTATCATTGCCAGAGCACAAATCATACAGTCTATGATCAGTGAATTCATAAAGATCTCACTCGGACTATTCTCACCACAGCCACTAGGCCTGATGATCGGGCAAACATTAGGTTATAGCGGTGGTATATCTCGTTTTCTGATTCTATATTACCGAGACTTCAAGGAATTATCTGGACGGATTACGTTAACCCGCACCAAAACGATTGCAATGCGTTATATTGGATTTCCAAAGTTTCGTTTAGTCGGGCAATTCATGCTCGTATTCTCGACGCAAGCGCCCATTTTTTTTACCTCAGCCTTCTTCGGCATTGCGGCGACCGGTCAGCTTAGCGTAGCTATAATGGCTGTATCCGCACCCTTCCTATTGATTGGACAAGCAGTTAGTAGAGCATACTTTGGGGAAATATCTCACATAGCGCTATCTAATAAATCCAACATAAAGAGCTTGCTATTTACAACAATGACTCAGCTTTTCGCTATTAGCCTAATCCCTTCCGCAGTTTTAATACTATATGGTGAAGATATCTTAACAATGTTGCTCGGTCAAGAATGGCGCACAGCCGGAAAGATGGCCTCTATACTAGCGTTCATGATCGCCCCTCAGCTAGTGTCATCCTCACTTCTACGTACACTGGATGTAATGGCTCTACACCGCCAAGTGCTTTTTTTGTATATTCAAAGACTCACGCTAATCATAATGGTATACTTATCTTGCTCAATGCTGGAATTCGACGTATTAAAAACACTTTGGGCATATACCATAGTTACTTCGATACATTATGCAGTTCAACTGTTAGTTATTGTGAAATCGATAAATACAAGAGGTTAGTGAGTATATATGATGTTTTTTCGTTTTTGCTTCAGTTTAATTCCCGGCGCTGACTTGAGATACCTCCTAAGAGATGATTTTGACGAGCGCTATTCTCCAAAATTTGTCCGTCGAGATTTTGACCTTGTAATTGATGGATTCCCCAGATCTGCAAACACATACTCATATTATTTAATTCAACTGTCTTTTCCAAACGCGAAAATTGGTCACCATATTCACTCATGGCAGCAATTTCTATTTGCTCGAATATGGCGGGTACCATCCGTTGCGCTTCTCCGCCAACCAGACGACGCAATAGCCTCCCTAGTTACGAAAAAGGGTGGGGCAACAGCGCTTCTTTATCTTGACTACGCTGTGATAACAGTGATGTCATCATTACTTGCTACCAAGATGCTCAGCTTCGAGGAAGCAACAACCAGAGCCTTAATGAGGCAAGCGCTGGAGGATATCGGCGCTCAAATGAAGATATCTCCCTTGGAAGTAGCCGATGAAGATATCGACAAACTGCTTCGAAAGAGAACGAACTGGAAAAACAAGCCTTCGGTCGCATTAAACCTCAACAGTCTGTCAATGTCTTCAAAATTGGCGCGAAGGATAGCGAAGAAAGCATATGCTTTCGCTTGCACAAGGAAAATAAGATGAAGAAACGCGTATTAATTTGGGGATTCTATGACCAGGGAAACTTGGGTGATGATTTGATGGCGCTAATGTTTGCCGAACTAGTCAAACAATCAGGGGCAACACCAGTAATTTGCAGCCAGAACATAGAACTTTCCAAGTACGGGTATGAAATTTCAGATGATCCGTTTAACGCCAAAATGGATATCATTTTTCTTGGCGGGGGAGCATTCTTTAAGAAGAGAAGTTCGTCAAAGTCCGTTATAGAGGATAAAGTTCTCAAACTTGCGGATTATTTAGACGGCAATCCAGTACCAATCTATGGTCTGTCCCTTGGTGGAGACGGTATCGATCAAATTGATCAGGCGAGCCCAAATCGCCAGAGAATTATTTCTTCTAAAGGCTTTCGAGGATCAACTGTACGTCTCCGTAAAAACTTGAATCTTGGGCCGTCGAACTTGACATTCTTACCTGACATTGTTTTGTGTACAGCCCATTTTTGCCATGAAATAATGGGGTGGGAAGTTCCAGATGAGAACACCCCGAGATTAGGTGCGCTGCTGAATTTCTCACGTCGTTCATTTACAAGCTTCCTGAAAATCTTACTGCGCACCCGGGGCTCGCAGATCGCATTATTCCAAGCTCATGCTTCCAAAAGCGCAAGCGGCGGCGAACTCTCGCTACCAGGAGTCAAAAATTATAGAGCTGACAACATTAGATCTGCCCTATCTGTTATTGCAGCCTCAGAGGTAATTTACTCGTCGAAGCTTCACCCGGGAATAATCGCTTTGTCTTTTGGAGTGCCGTTTCATCCAATTGGGTCTCGCCCGAAAACCATGGATTTCTTTAAAGATTTCGACCTCGAGGACTTTAAAGTAAACCCTCAATATTTTCAAAGTGATCTTTGGTCGAAGTATCTGGATCAAGTAAGTTTTATTTTGAGATATAGGTGAAATCATGCTTGGTTCATATTTGGGAATGGAGTTATTTATTTTCGGCAACACTCACCACAAGGAAGATGTTGTTATTATTTCTACATTACCATTTACTCTATTGGAGTCTTTTAAAATTGACGCTCGATGGTTTTACTATTCCATAGTACCGATGCCCTGTGCGCCGTTCGATCTGCCAACCAGGTACGATGCAAATATCCGTTTCAGAAAAAATATTCCACATACTGGCTTTGGTAATGCAATTGGTTTTCTAGGTCCTTCGATTTATACTATCTGTATTATAATTTCATCCTTCTTTTACAGATCGATGAGTGACATAAAATTTTCTCGCTGCGATTCGATCGTTCACGCCAGCTTTTATGCTAGCCCACTCATTCCCTTTTCTATTTATGCATAAATACAATTTGCGCACGTCAATGAAGTTATTTTATGTCTTCGCCATCCTATACTTTTCTATTTCCATATTTAGGTGCCTTCGCTTTAGAAGCTACAGCGCCATCAAGGTGTCAAGATGAAAGTGCTAGTTATATCAAAAAGCTTTTCCAAAGGGGGATCGGCATCAGGAGCGTCAAATCTGGCGCATGCACTTCAAGTTGCAGGTGCAGAGGTAATTTGTGTAGATCCTCGACCTGGTACTCCGAAGTCGTTTTTACGCTTTTTCGAACGAGTTTATGAACGTCTAGCACATGGTGCTGAGACACACTGCCTTAAGCTAGGACCTCCATCAGTAGATTTGGCGTCCCTATCCAAAACCGTCAAGCCGGATATAATACAGTTATGCGACGTTTCAGCAAATACAATCAACTTCTCACAAATTGACAATACACCTTGTCCGGTAGTTCACAGATTGAGTGACTTTTGGCCATATCATGGTTCGCACCATTATGCTGTTAGCCCCCCTAAGGTAGGTGACCTAGCAGATTACCTTCTGCGATCGCTAATCTACACTGGGCAGTCTAAGCCCGATATTCTCGTCTCACCCTCTGATTGGCTAGCTGAGCGATTAATTGCTGGCGGAATAGAGCGAGACCAGATAAGGGTAATCCGGAATGCGGTTAGCACCCCATTAAATAGAGAGCCTAGAGAGAGGCTTGGCCCGACACTGAGGTTTGGTTTTATCGCCGGCTCTATCGAAGATCCCCGCAAAGGCCTAAAAAATATTTTTCCATATCTATCAGAGCTATATATCAGCTCCAGTAGAAATATTAATATAGAGGTTTATTTGTTCGGCAACCCGACAAAGCCCAAACTTCCAAGTATTCCAGGGATTAAATGGATTCCGTCGGGCAGGTTTTCTAAACATCAAATGCAAGAAGTATTTTCAAGTTTTGATATACTTCTTTGCCCGTCAATATTGGATAATTCCCCTAACGTGGTGACCGAAGCTCTTTCTTTTGGAATACCTGTGCTTGCCCAATCTGGAACAGGGATGGACAGTTACATCACACCTGAAACGGGCGGGCTTCTCGATTTCGAAAACCCAAGTAAGAAAAATATTGATCAATTTCAGTCATACATTTCGGATATCGAAGGCCGATATGCTACCTATTCGACCGCAGCTTTGCGTGCTGCAAAGGATGACTTATCGCCACTCTCAATAGGTTCAGCCTATATAGAGCTGTATGCTGACTTAATTCGTGTAGATATGAAGAACAAGTGAATCGACCAAATCTTTGGCCTCACTGAAAATAGAAATTCAACACTGAAATTTTCTTGGCCATATATCGGAAGCGATATTAGGAAAAATGGGCAATTTAGGGGCGTCGGAGTTAACTGGACCTGTTGCGGTATGATGCCGCACCTTTGATCGCATTTTCTGCCGCAAAGGAGACTAACTATGGGACTTAAACGGACGGACGAGTTCGGCCAAGATGCGGTGCGGATTGCATTGACTAGTGGACTGACGCGTAATCAGGTGGCTAGTGACCTATTGCCGGCAGGCCATTACGTCGCAATGTCTCGAGAGGGCGGACGTGGGCACGCTGACGCTGAACAAATGGATCACCGCCCATCGAGACACGGACGTGGTTACAAAAATGAAAATTTGAGCATCACTCAAGAGAATGGCCGGCTTCGGCGTGGGGTCCAGCTTTTCGAGAAGGAGAGGGGACTCTGGACGCGCTGGAGGAATGGAGAGTCGCTCAGCGATATTGGTCGCGCCCTTTGCAAGCGCGCAGCCTCGGTCCCTGCTGTTGTCGTCGCCAAAGGTGGTATCGCGTCGGCCACCAGACGGCGGCGGCGGCCCGATGCACTTTTGCCGCTGCCTGAACGCGAAGAAAGCTCACGTGGGCTTGTGTGCCCGCCATTCACCGCACCGCATTGCCTGTGATCTTGAACGTTCGGCGTCCGCGGTCAGCCGAGAAGTCAGTCGCAATGGTGGACGGGGCAATTACCGTTCGATCAAAGCCGCAGCGAGATCGCTTCAGCCTGAACTGCGACCCAAGCCGTGCTTTCTCTCGACGCACCCTATGTTGCGGGCCGTCGTTGCTGAGACGTTGCAGGAGCAATAGTCACTTCCGCGAATGATCGGTTGGTTCAAGATCACGTATGATGAAGGCAAAGATATGCATGTCATTCACGAGGCGATTTACAAAAGTCTGTTTATCCAAGCACGCGGTGTGCTAAAAAAAAGCTGATGGCCCATTTGCTCAGTCGCCGGGTAATGCGCCTCGGCAACACGGCCAGCACCGCGGGGCAAACCCACGGCCTGATTATTGATGCTGTTTTAAATCCGCCGAGATTGAGGAGCGCTGCACCAAGGCATTCGGAAGGTAATCTGCTAAACGGTGCCATATATAACCATATCGCCACATTGCTGGAAACGGCTTCCCACTTTGTCATGCTGTTTCAAGTGGGTGGAAATGATAGCCACACCGCGTTGGGCGGGCTCATCCGGCGGGTCGGCCAACTTCCCAAAAGCGTCGTAGCGTCTCCGACTTTGGATCACGGCACTGAACTGGCATATAATAACAGGTTCAGCTTCATATCGGATATCTCGGTCTAATTTTACGGTCGTCAGAGCTCGTGGCAACGCAATAACAACAACCTTCTACGGTAGTATTTCCAAAAGGGTACCGATTTATCATCTTTTTGTAGAGGCCTCGACCACGTGGCGCTCAAGCTAACTTCCCGCCCATGAAAACGCTTGGATATGCAACGCCGTCTGATAAACGGGATGCAGCCCTTGCTCTGACCGGTTGAACTCATCGCAGCTCATTTTTTGCAGGCTTAAAGTAATGAAACTTAGGTTCGTCTAGGAATACAGGGGCCACTTTTCAGCCAACCATTTAGGTAGTGCCTTTGGCAACAGCTCTCGTAGCTCACGTGCGTTCCGCAACCGCACGGCCAGTCGCAGGCAACGGTCTGATCTGGTCAAGCTGCACACATCGAAGAAAAATTAGGTCTCAGCCTTGGCAGCTACGGCCGGCCGCGCATAACCGAGAACTCAAGGAGATCGGCTGGATGTTGGCCATCGTCGAGTTGGCCGACTGAAGCACCAGAACGATACATCCGCTGGGCGAACCCGTAAGCAAAAGGTCACCACTGACAGCGATCATTTGTTCAATATCGCGCCAAATTCTCTGGAGCGTAACTTCTCAGCAGATCAACCCAACCAGAAACGGATTGGACAGCTATGTTTGGAAGCGAGAAGGCTGGCTATATCTGTCTGTGGTGCAGGGCATGCATTCCCTACGCGTAATGGGGTGGGCAGTAACAATTGGTAGAAGCGCGATCTGGCTTATCCGGGCAAGCCACTGCCCTCCCCAAAACACAGACTGAGCTACCCCCCGAAAATCGGACACTGACGTAAGCTGCGATTTGTAGTTTGCTGATCTTCAACACGAAGGAGAT
>NZ_JBBMQK010000018.1:0-8858 GCF_038899995.1 Sulfitobacter sp. AS59 | reverse complement strand
GGTTTCACCCACCCTACGTAGGGTGGGTGAAACCCACGCATGCCGGCTACTCAGACGCAAAAAGCCCCCGCCGATCACTCAGCAGGGGCTTCTTAATTGATACGGTATCAATAGGTTCCACCAACCCCAAGTAGGGTGGGTGAAACCCACACGATTACCAGTCCTCGCGGACCACAACGCGTGTTTTGATCGGCAGCTTCATCGCGGCAAGGCGCAGGGCCTCGTGAGCGATGTCTTCGTTAACGCCATCGATTTCAAACATGACGCGGCCAGGCTTGACGCGGCATGCCCAGTAATCAACGGAACCTTTACCTTTACCCATACGGACTTCGGTAGGCTTCGACGTAACTGGCAGATCCGGGAAAATCCGGATCCAGACACGGCCTTGACGCTTCATGTGACGCGTCATGGCACGACGTGCAGCTTCGATCTGACGTGCTGTTACACGCTCAGGCTCCAGAGCCTTCAGGCCAAAGGTGCCAAAGTTCAGGTCAGACCCGCCCTTTGCAAGACCTTTGATTTTGCCTTTGTGCTGCTTGCGGAATTTCGTACGCTTTGGTTGTAGCATCTTTCATTCCCCCTTAGCGACGACCGCCGGCACCGCGAGGTGCTGGGCCGTCTTGCATTTCTTGTGCCTTGCGGTCACGCGCTGCCGGGTCATGTTCCATGATCTCGCCTTTGAAGATCCAGGTCTTGATCCCGATGATACCATAGGCAGTCATCGCTTCGACATGTGCGTAATCGATGTCAGCACGCAGAGTGTGGAGCGGCACGCGGCCTTCACGGTACCATTCGGTACGCGCGATTTCTGCACCACCCAGACGGCCAGCAACGTTAACGCGGATACCAAGGGCACCCATACGCATGGCGTTCTGTACGGCACGCTTCATGGCGCGACGGAAAGAGACCCGGCGTTCCAGTTGCTGTGCGATGGATTCACCAACAAGTGCGGCGTCCAGCTCTGGCTTGCGAACTTCAACGATGTTGAGGTGCAGGTCAGACTTGGTGATCTTGGCGATTTTCTGACGCAGACCT
Organism: Sulfitobacter sp. AS59; assembly: GCF_038899995.1. Classification (NCBI taxonomy): domain Bacteria; kingdom Pseudomonadati; phylum Pseudomonadota; class Alphaproteobacteria; order Rhodobacterales; family Roseobacteraceae; genus Sulfitobacter; species Sulfitobacter sp. AS59. The sequence goes on along the minus strand of NZ_JBBMQK010000018.1, from coordinate 7,823 downwards.
TCGATGTCTGCACCTTTTTTACCAATGATCACACCGGGACGTGCTGTGTGGATCGTAACGCGGCACTTCTTGTGTGGGCGTTCGATGATCACACGGGCGATACCGGCCTGTGCACATTCTTTCTTGATGAAGGCGCGGATGGCGAGGTCTTCCAGCAGAAGATCACCATAGTCCTTCGTGTCAGCGTACCAGCGGCTGTCCCAGGTGCGGTTGACCTGAAGACGCATACCGATCGGGTTTACTTTATTACCCATTATGCTTGCTCCTCAACTTGACGCACGACAATCGTGATTTCCGAAAACGGCTTGATGATCTTGCCGAAACGGCCACGCGCACGTGGACGACCACGCTTCATGATCAGGTTCTTACCGACATAGGCTTCGGCAACGACCAGTTCATCCACGTCAAGGTTGTGGTTGTTTTCACCGTTCGCAATCGCGGACTGAAGACATTTCTTCACATCTGCTGCGATCCGCTTTTTCGAGAAGGTCAGGTCCGTAAGGGCCTTGTCTACCTTCTTGCCGCGGATCATTGCTGCGACGAGGTTCAGTTTCTGCGGGCTTGTGCGAAGCATGCGCAGTTTTGCACGGGCTTCGTTGTCGGCCACGCGGCGGGGATTTTTATCCTTGCTCATGGCTTATTTCCGCTTCGCTTTTTTGTCGGCTGCGTGACCATAATAGGTGCGAGTTGGCGAATATTCACCAAACTTCTGACCAATCATCTCTTCGCTGACGTTTACAGGGATGTGCTTGTGACCGTTGTACACACCGAACGTCAGGCCAACAAACTGTGGCAGGATCGTTGAACGGCGCGACCAAATTTTGATCACTTCGCTGCGACCGCTTTCGCGGGAGGCTTCGGCCTTTTTGAGGACATAAGAGTCAACAAAAGGACCTTTCCATACTGAACGAGACATCTATTAACGCCCCTTCTTCTTGGCGTGACGCGAGCGTAGGATAAGCTTGCTGGACGCTTTGTTCTTGTTGCGGGTTTTTGCACCCTTTGTGGGCTTGCCCCAAGGCGTAACAGGGTGACGACCACCCGATGTCCGGCCTTCACCACCACCATGTGGGTGATCGATCGGGTTCATAACAACACCACGCACAGATGGGCGGATGCCCTTGTGACGCATGCGGCCCGCTTTACCGTAGTTCTGGTTGGAGTTGTCAGGGTTCGATACGGCACCAACGGTGGCCATACATTCCTGACGCACCAGACGCAGTTCGCCCGAGGACAAACGGATCTGAGCATATCCACCATCACGGCCTACGAACTGGGCGTAGGTACCGGCTGCACGAGCGATTTGACCGCCCTTGCCTGGCTTCATTTCGATGTTGTGAATGATCGTACCGATAGGCATGCCCGAGAATGGCATAGCGTTACCAGGCTTGATGTCGGCCTTGGCCGAAGCAATCACCTTGTCGCCAACAGCAATACGCTGCGGTGCCAGGATGTAAGCCTGTTCGCCATCTTCGTACTGGATCAGTGCGATGAATGCGGTCCGGTTAGGGTCATATTCGATACGTGCGACAACCGCGGACATGTCCAGCTTGTTGCGCTTGAAATCGACGATGCGGTAGAGGCGCTTTGCACCACCACCCTTGCGACGCATTGTGATCCGTCCGGTGTTGTTCCGTCCGCCGTGCTTGCTAAGACCCTCTGTGAGGGCTTTAACTGGGCGACCTTTCCAAAGCTCCGAACGGTCGATCAGTACCAGCCCACGCTGGCCTGGCGTCGTCGGTTTATACGACTTTAGTGCCATGTTTTCTGTCTTCCGTTTTGCTTGTGCCCGACTTCAACAAGTTGAGGCCGAGATGGTTATAGGGCCCCGAAGGTCCCCAATTTGAATGTCTGGCAAAGAACCCCTCTGCCCGACCGGCGTAGGGTGGGTGAAACCCACCAACGCACAAAACAACACAGCCCCGGACGAATCCGGGGCGCTGCCGATGGGGTCGTTTAGGTTAGGATGGGGATAGGGTCAAGCCATCAGGCCGAACTAAGCACCACGTTGCCGAAGATTCAGCGTTTGCGAACGCGTATCTCTCAATGGACGCAGCCACTGCTTGGCATTCTTAGGCGATGCAGCCACCGGAAATGACTTAGGCCGCGAGTTCTTTAACCTTAGCCGACAGGCTTTGCACTGACCGATCGGATGCTTTTGGAACAATGCGATATGCTGCATTCACAAAGCAAAACAACGAAAAGCCAAGCAAGCCAACGCAAAGTGCCGCTACCAGAATACGCCCGTATGCCTGATCGCCCAACCAATCAAAGGCTGATCCCAGCCCTCCCGCTTCGGATGCATTCGCGCTTAGGGCCGCATAAGCGATCAGGCCACCGATGATGATGACCCCGATGCCCTGTGCTGCAAGCCCGATCCGCAGAACCGGGTTCCAATGCAGCGTAAAGTGGTTTCCCTGAAGGTGCTCTCTGTAGGATTGCGTAATTGCTTTGTAGAAGTAGTAAAATCCGGTTGCGAATGTCACCATGCCCACAAGACCAACCGCCCAAACCCCTGCTGGCGATTGTAAAATACGATCCAGCATTTCCTTACCGCCAGAACCGGACGAGGCAGCGCCAAGCGCCGTCACCGCCAGCACGCCGATACCCGCATGAACAGCACCGGTTACAAACATACCAAGCCGCGCCAAGATCCCTTTTGCTGACGTCCCGTATGCCTCAAGATCCCACAAGCTGTCGACGGCCCGCCAGATAGCGTAGGCAAACATTCCCGCCGCGATCAGCCCGACAATCATCGCGCCCACCATACCGTTCAGCGACTGCATAGCCGCCTTTGTACCTTCGGCCTGCCCACCTTGCAGGATTGACCATAAAGACACCCCCGCAACGACGAGATAGGCAAGGCCCCGCCCGGCGTACCCCGCGCGCATGATGGGTACAGCCCACGCAAAATCGCTTGGGTCGACATGCTCCAGAATTTTTTGCTGCGCGGTTTGGTTCATCGGTTGTCCCTAACAATATGATCCGGCCGAATTAGCAACAGCACCCAAATGTTATGGGGCCGAAATATTCAGCAGGCATACTTAAGAACGCCGCCTCGCCCCAATTGTTCCGAAATGGGAAGTTTGCGAGCTAACGGTCAAGCGATAGGCAAGGGTAAATGGGCATGGCACCAACTAGCGCCCTCTACTTAAAACCCACTTCGCTTTCCTCGGCGACGGACCAGCCTGCCCTCAGCAAGCCGGGGGACAGGGAAACGTTGGAAACGGTCCGCTCGACCTTTGCCGCGGCCTCGTCGGTGCCGCAGACCTGTGCGACGATTTCGACGATCTTATTGTCGGTGCGGCTGACGATTTGGCACAGCTCCAACGCTTCGTCGCGCAAGTGGTCAATGATTGCGGCGCGGATTTGTTTTTCGTCTTCAAGCCTGCATTCAAACGTCAGGTCGAAATACAATCCTGCCCCCGCCGATTTCTCGGCCACCTTTTTTAGTTTTTTCACCACCGGCCGCAGGCCCAGGTTCGAGAATACGATCAAAGACGTTAACGCCACCGCATAAGCCACATGACCCGTGCCCGAGATCAGCCCAACCGCAGCAGCACACCACAAGGTCGCCGCAGTGTTGATCCCTTGGATATTGAACCCGTCGCGAAAGATGATGCCCGCCCCCAGAAAGCCGATGCCCGACACCACCTGTGCGGCGACGCGTGTGGGGTTGATATCCTCGGGAAAGAGCGCCGCAAAAGTGACATAGCCAGCCGCCCCCAGCGAGACGAGCGCGTTGGTCCGCAAGCCTGCCATCCGGCCCCGGAACTGACGCTCAGACCCGATGATCGCACCAAGCACGAGGGCCACGGCCATGTTCAGGAACGCAAAGAGAAAGGCGAGGTCGATGTCAAAATAGTTGTGGCTCAATGGTTTGGTCTCCTCGGCGCTGCCCCTTAGCCATATCATCTGATCACGACGAAGCAGAGACCCCAGCAACACATTAAGCAACATTCACGACATTTCGCGACAGGATGTGATGGCCACGGTGGCACCCGCTTAATCCTTGATCACCCTATCGGAATAGCAAAAGGGCGCGACCCTAAAGCCACGCCCTTTCAAAACTCTCAAACATCAGCCCCCGAAGGGACAGACCGGCTTATGCCAGTTGGATGTTTGTTGCTGATTCACGACCGTCACGGCCGGCTTCGATGTCGAAAGTGATCTTTTGATCATCGGACAGACCCGTCAGGCCTGCTTGCTCAACTGCGGAGATGTGGACGAATACGTCCTTTGCGCCACCCTCGGGTGCTACAAAACCAAAACCTTTTGTGGTGTTGAACCATTTTACTGTGCCAGTGGCCATTATCGTATTCCTTATAAATCTGCCCGCGGAATGCGGCAGGGCGGCTAGGTCATTCATAGATCGAAAGACTGAGCCGTAAGGAGCAGTGATGACGATAGTCGTAACGTTGCCCCCCTCCCATCTGCCCTTATGAGGCAGAACGCAAGCTTTTAAACCGAAACGGGAAAAACAAGCGGATACGCGCCTTAAGTATCACACCCGTTGAAAATGCAGAAAGCCCCCCGCCTTGCAGCGAGGGGCTTTTGCGATTTGCGTAGGGTGGGTGCAAACCCACCGCCCGGATTACAACCCGGTGGATACGTCGATGGTGTTACCCTCTTCGAGCGTAACATAAGCCTTTTTGACGTCCTTGCGGCGGCCCATTTGGCCACGGAAACGCTTGGACTTGCCTTTGGTGATGGTCGTGTTCACGGCCTTCACCTTGACACCAAAGAGAGCTTCAACAGCTTCTTTGATCATTGGCTTGTTGCTTTCGATTGCCACTTCGAAAACGACGGCGTTATTTTCAGACGCCATTGTTGCTTTCTCGGTGATGATCGGCTTGCGGATCACATCGTAGTGTTGGTGCTTGGTGCTCATTTCAAACGGGCCTCCAGTGCTTCAATCCCCGACTTGGTGATCACGAGAGTATCACGCTTGAGGATGTCATAGACGTTTGCACCCATCGTTGGCAGGATATCCAGACCTTCGATGTTGCGCGCGGCTTGCAAGAAGTTTTCGTTCACAGACGCGCCATCGATGATCAACGCGCGTTTCCAGCCGAGGTTCTTAACCTGCTTGGCCAGTGCTGCGGTTTTCCCATCCGATGCGGCATCGTCGATGATGACCAGGTTGCCTGTCTTTGCCTTAGAGGACAAAGCGTGGCGAAGACCCAGTTTGCGGAACTTCTTGGTCAGCTCGTGGCCGTGGCTACGAGGGGTTGGACCCTTGTAGATACCACCCGAACGGAAGATCGGTGCAGAACGTGCGCCGTGGCGTGCGCCGCCGGTGCCTTTCTGACGATAGATCTTCTTGGTCGAATAGCTGACCTCGGACCGTGTCTTGACCTTGTGCGTACCTTGCTGCGCGTTGTTACGCTGCCAGCGGACGACGCGGTGCAGGATGTCGGCACGTGGCTCAAGACCAAACAGGGCCTCGTCCAGGTCGATTGATCCAGCTGCACCACCGTCGAGTTTGATGACATCGAGTTTCATTCGTCACCTTCCTTCTTGGTCTCGTCCAAAGTTTCGCTTTGATCACCAGCTTCTTCTTTGTCCGATTCAATGGACGCTTCGGCCTCTGCCATTGCGGCAGCTTCCGTTGCGGCTTGCTCTTCGGCCAAACGCTTGGCTTCTGCTTCGGCCTCTGCAGCTGCTGCTGCGGCGGCTTCTTCAGCTGCTTTTGCGGCTTCTTCAGCGGCGGATTTCAAAGCGGCGGGCAGGATTGCGCTGTCTGGGAACGGCTTTTTCACCGCGTCCTTAACAGTCACCCAACCACCTTTGGAGCCTGGAACGGCGCCTTTGACCATGATCAGGCCACGAACGGTGTCAGTTTTGACAACTTCGAGGTTCTGAGTGGTGACACGGGCGGAACCCATGTGACCGGCCATTTTCTTGCCTTTGAAAACCTTACCGGGATCTTGACACTGACCGGTGGAACCGTGCGAACGGTGAGACACGGAAACACCGTGTGTCGCACGCAGACCGCCAAAGTTGTGGCGTTTCATCGCACCGGCAAAACCTTTACCGATGGATGTGCCCGCAACGTCAACATACTGACCTGCAAAGTAGTGATCGGCGATGATTTCTTCGCCGACATTCAACATGGCTTCGGGGTCCACGCGGAACTCCGCAACCTTACGCTTTGGTTCAACCTTTGCCGCAGCAAAGTGACCGCGCATGGCCTGCGATGTACGCTTGACCTTGGCTGTACCTGCACCAAGCTGAACAGCTGTGTAGCCGTCCTTTTCAGTGGTACGCTGAGCAACAACCTGAAGTTTGTCGAGCTGGAGAACGGTTACAGGGATCTGCTTGCCGTCTTCCATGAACAAACGGGTCATGCCCATCTTTTTTGCAATAACGCCTGAGCGCAACATAATATTACCCTCCTACGCTTATGACTGCAGCTTGATCTCGACGTCCACACCAGCGGCCAGGTCGAGCTTCATCAGCGCGTCCACGGTCTGGGGGGTCGGATCAACGATATCCAGCAAACGCTTGTGCGTGCGGATTTCGAACTGGTCACGGGATTTCTTGTCAACGTGTGGGCCACGCAGAACTGTGAATTTTTCGATCTTGTTCGGCAGCGGGATTGGGCCGCGAACAGAGGCACCGGTGCGCTTGGCGGTGTTGACGATCTCTTGTGTGGACGCATCCAACACACGATAATCAAACGCCTTCAGCCGGATGCGGATGTTTTGGCTTTGTGCCATATGTCATCATCCCTCATTGGGAGTAGAAACGAAGAGGAAGAGACGCCTCATCACGGCCCTTCATTGCGTTTTATCGTAAATCAAACGGGGCGCGTAAAAACGCACCCCGCTGAGACTTGCGCTCTATAGGTCGAGTCGCCCCCTGTGGCAAGGGGCAATTGCCGTTTCCTATTAACGTTTCAAGCGAGAAGACGCAAACCAGCGGTGTTGATCCGTCAGCCTTGCCTAGATCACGGCCAAAAGCGCTCCGACCCGCTCGTGGTATCCTCATTTACCTTATGTGTGGAGACGTTGGTATTGGGATCAGTCGATACGGTGCAAAAGGGTGCGAATTTCTCTTAGCGCGCCGCCGTTGCGCAGACGGATGAACTCAAGCTCAAGCCCCTCTGCGACCAAGGTACGGTGATACTCCTGCATCTCGTATTCGCCGGTTTCGTCGATAACGAGCGAGAACACGGACAGCGTATCGTCAATCAGTCGGGCCCAGACATAAGGCTCGCCCTTTAGCGGGTTCAACGGAACATCTTTGCCGAAAACATTGGTGCGCATCGCAGAGGAATAGATATTCTTCCGACCACTTGGCTCGAACAATATATTATATGTTCGCGTTTTGACCCGGCCGTCGCTTCGACGGCTGATGGATGTCCAACTTATTCTGACCCCGTTTTTCGTGGGCATGATCGTCGTGCTCATATCACGGTGCTGGACCTCACCGTCGACCACAAACTCAGCCTCGCCCATGAAGCTGCCTGCAAAGCGGTCGAATTCCCCCGCGACAGCAGCAAGCGGCCACAGCAACAACAACACTGCGATAAATTGGCGAATAAGGGATGAACTCTGTCTCATAAGCCAAGTCTAGCCCATTTGGGATTGTTGAACAGTATCCATGTGCTCAATTCAGTCAAATCCACCTCGAATTCGCCCCTTAGCGCCTAATTAGTATCTGACGCTCAGAAACGAAAAGGCCGCCCTGTTTCCAGAGCGGCCTTTGTGTACGTGTGAGCTTGAGCGGGGCTGGCCCGCTTTGGGCTTACTCGTTGATTTTGGACACAACGCCCGCGCCAACGGTGCGGCCGCCTTCGCGGATCGCAAAGCGCAGAC
>NZ_JBBMQK010000017.1:0-10601 GCF_038899995.1 Sulfitobacter sp. AS59 | reverse complement strand
TGATCTCCTTCGTGTTGAAGATCAGCAAACTACAAATCGCAGCTTACGTCAGTGTCCGATTTTCGGGGGGTAGCTCAGTTCGCAAGCATGAGCAGACGAGGGAATTGTCATCCCTCTCACACATGTAAACATGTGTTGACGGGCAACGGATAATGCCGTCGCAGAGAGCTTCTTCCAGCTTTTGAAACGAGAACGAATCCGGCGGCGCACCTACCTCACACGTGACGCCGCTAGACAGGACGTGTTCGATTACATCGAGATATTCTACAATCCGACACGTAAGCACACAAACAACCGCATGCTGGCACCGATTGACTATGAAGCAAGAGAGTTAAAACTGAACAAAGCAGGCGTCTAGGAAACTAGGGGCACCTCATATTGTCCAATCGCGCCCCACTTCTGTCGATTGTTCAAAGTTTCACTTGGCACCGGGCTTTAGTGGGCCGGGACCATCGGAAACCGAACAGCTTGTACGCGTCCCACGCTTGATCTACTTGGTCAAACCCAAGCTTGAGAACCATGCTCCAAGACGGCCTATTGTCCGAATCTATTGTAGTGAGTGCTGTCGTAAAACCTCGTTCTTTATAGTATTCGTGCATGTGCTGGATAACCAACAGGCCTGCGATAGAACCCCGGCTGCCGGGAACGACAAAACCTGCGAACTGAAACAGCTGTCCCTCACCGACCTCGACAGTATTTTTCCATAGGTGTTTGTCATAGAAGTCATCGGTGGCCACGAAACTATAGGCAATTACATCATCTGACTTTACGGCAAAGAATGCGGTCATGCCGTTCGCGACATACTCGCGGAAGAAATGGGCCCGCTCGGGAAAGCTGGCGATCATCAGTGCTAATTCTGCTTCGTTCGAAGCTATTTTTACGGTTGTACCTTTGGGATCTAGCTTTCTGAATTTGCTAGGACGGTCGAGCGGTTTACTGAAAAATAATATGTGATCCACATCGTAAATGTGGTCCCGCGTAAACTTACGAATTCGCGTGAGAAGTGAACTCCGACTGGTAGATTTATTAACTGTCATTTAATTTGTCTTTCCTATGGGATCAATCATGATTATAATTCGTACCATAATTTCCTCTCTTGTGAACTTATTATGAAGATAAGGCTTTTCGAAGATCTTCTCGACCCGACACTTGAGAGTGCTGCATCTGCTGTACAGTTGTGGCCTTCGGCATCAATCACTCAGCACATTGCTTGGCCTAGCGTCGCTGTACCGTCGCGGTTGCAACACTATCTTACTTTTAGTTGCACCGATGAGGCGGGCCAGACCATTTCCGTCGGATGTGTGCGCTTGACCCAACTATGGCGCGGCCGGTTTTCCGCGTCCATTAGAAGAGGGCCTTGCACTCAATCTCCAGAAGATCTTGGGAGAGTGATGCCCGTCCTTGAAGCAGCGCTGCACAGATATGGTGCGATATCAATTTCGGCCAATCCAATTTGGAAGGATGAAGACGCACAGACCTGCGAGTCTGTGTTGGCCCAGATGGGATACAAGCGTGTGCCAGAATACGAGCAGACCCTGCCAACGGCGACTGCGCTCGTTGATGTTCAAATGTCTGAGGAGGATTTGCTACGCAGCTTTTCAACCCGGCGAAAGAGAGATCTTCGTGCGGCGCGTGCTGATAATATGCTGGTACGCTCTGTCGAATCGATTGATGAAGCGGTCCAGTTGACCACAATCATGCGCGAGATGGCCAAACGCACGGGTTTGGAGATCGACGGCAGACATGATTTCCGCTCTCAGTTTCATTTTTTCAAAGAGCGGCCCCATCTGGGCTTGATAAATGTTGCATCTCTAGACGGCCAGATCGTTGGTGGCTCGGTCAGTTTCTTTGAAGGCGACCGCAGTCTCTTGAATATCGTTACGGCTGTTCCGGGACTGAAAGGTGGCCGCAGTACATCGCTTTATTGGCAGGCCATGCTGGACGCGAAGAATCATGGCTGCAGATGGCTGGATCTGGATGGATATCCTGATCCGAGAGAGCCCAGCGATCCATGCGAGGCGGGGCGGCAAGAATTCAAGGACAGCTACAGACCGCAGATCGTGACGTTGCCGCCGATGATGTCCCGAGTGTTGCGGCCGATCGAGGCGCTCACATATCGCAAGATCAGGCGTCTTTACCGCAAGTCGAAATGGAAGACGCAGATCAAGGCGCTTCTACAGCAATCTGGCTGAAAATGTCGTGGCAAACTTAAAGTCGGCTTGCCAGTTCTTGGCCACGCCACGTTTGTGATATGTTCTTTGTCCCAGGAACATGTCGTTTCACTCGCGTCGTAAGTGCGATAAGATTATCCGGATCCGACGACTTGGTAAAAGTCCGATGAGGTAGCCCCCATCGGACTTATTTTTTTCTGCAGGCCGCATTTCAATTAGCCTGACGTGAAGTCTGCAATTCGCTTTTTAGGCTAGAGAATCTCATTGTAGAGCGTGCGCTCTGCTTCGAAAGCACTGATATAGAAACTGTCTCCAGCGTCGGGCGTCAGCTCAAGGCGGTCGAAAGCCACGCCAGGATCGAATATCAGTTGCGAGCTGCGGAGTTGCAGATCAACATCAGAGACAACGGCACCATCACGGTATGCGGTGACGTTGACGCCTTCACCCCTGCTGACCGATCCCAACTGAGCGCGGAATAAAAACGCATCGTCTGCCGCGCTGTCGTCGTCGAAGCGGATGCTAAGCGTTTCGCCCGAACTTAGCTGACTGCCTTGATTCAAGTTTTCCCCAGCGTGATAAACCCCGAGTTGCCCATCGTGAACTGTAACAGTGGCGTTGCCGTTTGCGCTGGATGCTTGAAGTGTCATCTTCAACTCCGGAATAGAAACGGATTGCAACTGGGTCTGTGCCTCGACTTTGATCGGTGCGAAGACAAACTCATCTAACGATTGTTCGACGAGTGTTCGGGACCCATTCGAGGACTCCAGCGAAAGGTTGACGGTGACGGAGGAACCATTGGCTGCCTCCGGCGCTTCTTGCTCAACGGGAGTTTCGGCTGATGGACGATCCGCAAAATAGTCGCTTTTTTTTGCGCCTTGAGTATTGTTGGAGATAGAGACATTAGCCCCCAACCGTGAATAGTCGGATGCCACGGCAACCGGCGTCCCATCGGTATCTGAGAAGTTATTATCGCGAATGATAAAGTTTCCGACGGCTGCGTTGTTCTGACCGGATGGAATTCCAAGCAGATTGATGTCGGACCGGTTCGTGCCGTTGCCGGTATTTATGATTGTGTTGTCTTCGATGACCAACGCGTTGCTAGAACCTTTGTGATGGTCAGCGTAGTAGGCAATGCCGCTTCCACGCGCGTTTTCGATGAGGTTGTTACTGATAACTCCTGAGCTGCGCACTGAGATCGCGTTTTCATCGATGGAATTCAAGATATGGTTCCCGTCAATCAGGAAATCTGTGCTCTGGATATACAGGCCGTGGATGCCGGGCCTCGAATCGTTAGTACCACCGCTCGTGCCGGTGGACTCGATGGTGTTGTTGAGGATCTGAAGCCCAGGATGGTCGACTCCTCTTTCCTTGTCTTGAGCTGCGATAATCCCATCGCGGCCAGTATTTCTGATTGTGCTGGCTTCGATCACCACATTGGAGGTGGATCCTGTCGAACTCAGTCGAATACCGTAACCACTTACATTGTCGATAGTGACATTTTCGATGCGCAAGTTGTCAACGTTGCGAATCATCATGCCGTCACCATTAACATTCTTGATCGTGATATTGCGGATCAGAGTGTTGTCCCACTCTGGACCAATGATATCCATGCTCGATGTAAGTGTAAGGTTTTCGATTACTCTGTCGTAAGTCGCCATGGGTGGCCTCCTGCCAATTTATTTTTTCTGTGCCAAAGTTAAGTTAAAAAGCGCGCCAACTGGGCTAAAAGAAAGGAAAACTCCTGTAGTTTACGCTTTTATAACTGAAAATGGCCCGAAACGTTGTTTGGTCGTGAGGTCTTACACGATCAATCTTTTCAAAAAAGTTAATTTAACCGTTTGGTAAACTCAGACGCAGGAATTCGCTTATTGGGCAGCAGAATGTCGCTAACGCTTGGTGTCCGAGATCGGAACAGTGGTATTTTGGCCCTGTCATTTTCCTCGTAAGTCTGTGAAGTCCGCAAATCTTCTCAACTCTAAAGGTTCCTGATGAATACTGATGTCACAGATCGTGGCTTGGACGAACTACGCGCTGTGCGTCGTCGCGCAGGATTGCTGTATTGTACGGTCGCGGTCTTTAGTTTCTTTTCCAATCTATTGATGCTCACTGGACCTCTTTACATGTTACAAGTGTATGACCGGGTCCTGAGCTCCGGATCTGAAGAAACGTTGATCGCGCTTTCGCTACTTGTTGTCTTTCTTTATACGGCAATGGGGGTTTTCGACTATGTCCGGGGACGCATTATGGCGCGGATCGGGGCACGGTTTCAGGCCGATCTTGACCGCCGTGTCTTTGATGCGGTCGTGCGGAAGTCTTCGGTTGCACCCGATTCAAACACAAATGCAGGCCTTCAAGACCTTGATGCTGTTCAGCGGCTGATCACGTCGCCTGTTTTACTGGCAGCGTTTGATCTTCCTTGGACCCCTATATTCTTTGCTGCAATCTTTCTGTTTCACCCGATGCTTGGGTGGCTTGCCGTAGCTGGTGCGGTAATTCTGATATTCATCACTATTGCCAACCAGATTCTAACGCGGGTCAGTCAGGCAAAGGCTGGTCTCGCCGGGCAAATAGCCACGTCCATCTCGGATCAGATGCGAACCGAGGCCGAGATGGTTCAGGCAATGGGCATGCGCGAAGCCACTTTTGAACGTTGGCAACTTGCACGAAGTGATGCGCTGGATCATCAAATGCGTGCCGTAGATGTTGGGGGCACATTTACGTCGCTCAGCAAGACGCTGCGATTGTTTTTGCAATCAGCCATGCTTGGTTTGGGGGCTTGGTTGGTCTTGAGGGATCAAATGACGGCAGGCGCCATTATCGCAGGGTCGATCCTGTTGGGGCGCGCCCTTGCCCCAGTCGAGGTGGCGCTTAACCAATGGTCGCTGGTTCAGCGCGCACGCACCGGATGGGATAATCTTGCGGTGCTGCTGGGTTCCGTGCCGGTAGAGCCCAAGCGCACGACCCTGCCGAAACCCAAGGCGCGTTTGGAAGCCAAAGGTCTGACTGTCATACCGCCGGGCGAGAAGCGGGCAGCACTTAGGTTGGTGGACTTCGTCGTGGAGCCGGGTCAGGCGGTTGGCGTGATTGGCGCGTCAGGTGCTGGCAAGTCAACGCTTGCGAAGGCACTGACAGGAGTCTGGTCTCCGACTGCGGGGAATATTCGGCTGGATGGGGCATCCTTGGACAACTATGGGCCAGAAACGCTCGGGCGGCATATCGGATATCTGCCCCAGCGGGTTCAGCTATTTGATGGCACAATCGCGGAAAACATCGCGCGGCTTGCTCGAAATCCGGACGATGCAAAGGTTGTTGCAGCAGCCAAGCTTGCAGCGGCCCACGAGATGATCTTGGAACTGCCAGACGGATATGACACTGTCATTAGGTCAGGGCAGGTACGTTTATCGGGGGGGCAGATGCAGCGGATTGGGCTTGCGCGAGCTCTTTTTGATGACCCTGTCATCGTGGTGTTGGATGAACCTAACGCCAATCTCGACAACGTTGGGTCGCAGGCTGTCAACCATGCAATCCGTGCGATGAAGGAGAGCAGCAGGTCGGTTTTGATCATGGCGCACCGACCAGCCGCCATTCAAGAATGCGACGCTCTTATTGTATTGGAAAATGGTGTGTGTATCGCGTCTGGCCCCAAGGACGAGGTGCTTAAAGCCACGGTGTCCAACCATGAGAAAATCAAGTTAGCTCCAGTTAATGCAGGAGGCGTAAGATGAATAGTGCCAGCAAAGAGAGGTGGTCGGCGACCAGCCCTGTTATCATCGGCTTTATCTGTCTGCTCGTGTTGGTTGGTGGATTCGGCACGTGGGCCGTGACGACCAGAATCGCAGGTGCTATCGTCGCGTCAGGCAAGATCGAGGTAGATCGCAACAGGCAAATCGTGCAGCACGAGACGGGCGGTGTGGTATCCGAAATTCTCGTGGAAGAAGGGGATACGGTCTCGGCGGGGGATCTGTTGATCCAACTCGATCCAGAGCAGCTAGTTTCGCAGCTTGCGATTGATGAAGGGCAATTGTTTGAACTGGTCGCGCGCCGCGGAAGGCTTGAGGCAGAGCGCGATACGCGGGATACGATCAAATTTGATCCCGAATTGATTGCAGCCGGGAAAAGACGCCCCGATTTGCAAGAATTGATGAAGGGACAGCAAAACTTGTTCGACGTCCGCCGTTCTACGGTCGCGCAACAAATCGAACAGCTAGGTCAACGCAAGTCTCAAATTGGGTCGCAGGTTCGCGGGGTTGAGGCACAAGAGGAATCGCTAAGCCGGCAACTGGGCTTCATTGAAGAAGAGCTCGACAGTCAGACATCACTGCGCGACCGCGGACTGGCAAAAGCTTCGGCTGTATTGACACTGCAACGGGAGGAGGCGCGGTTGAGCGGCCAGATTGGCGAGCTTGCTGCGTCAAAGGCGGAAGCGCTGGAACGCATGACCGAGATCGACTTGGAAACTTTGAAACTTAGCACGGCAACGCGCGAAGAGGCGATCACGCAGCTGCGGGATTTGCGCTATCGCGAGCTTGAGCTGGCAGAAAAGCGTCGGGCGCTGATGTCTGAAATCGGCCGGCTCGACATTCGCGCGCCGGTATCCGGCATTATCTACCAACTACAGGTGCAGACGCCGCGTTCTATTGTGCGCGCTGCAGATCCGCTCATGTTTCTGGTGCCCCAGGATCGCCCCTTGGTCATTGTCGTGCGCGTTAAGCCAACTAACATAGATGAGATCGCCGTTGGTCAAAATGTTGAGCTGCGAATGTCGGCGCTTGATAGTCAAACCACGCCGCAACTGATGGGACAAGTTACGCAGATCTCTGCAGACGCGCTGGAGGACAAAGTAACCGGCCAGACATTTTATCGGGCTCAGATCATGCTGAAACCTGGAGAGGTGGAAAATCTTCCCGGAGAAACCATCCTGCTTCCGGGCATGCCGGTTGAGGCGTTTATCCGGACCAGCGATCACTCTCCTATGACCTATCTCTTCAAGCCGTTTGCCGATTACTTTGCCCGAGCATTTCGCGACAGCTGAAGTCACCAGACCAAACTTCGCGAAAAGCGTTGATTGGTCTGCAAAGTTTAAGGGCGCATTATAATCGGAATTCCGCCTTGACTGTGGCGCGAGCGGTCTGGCGGACTGAATGTTCACCTGCACCTATTGCCTTTATGGCGGCATTAGGTGGTACGTTACATCTCCGGGAAAAGTTCTAATAATCTTCGTCGTGGTCGCCGCGCAGGAAATGGATGTTGTCGATCAGTCGCGGTACAGCACGGGAATCGCGCGAGCCCAAGCCACAAGCCACGACCCGTCGCTTATCTCGAGGGAACCAGAATCCCGTACGGCGACCGGCGGCATTCAGGGCGTTGGGACTTATAAACGCGAACTCAGCAAACTCTACGTTTGCATCGCCAAATCGCTGACCGGCCACGCCAAGAAGAAGCGCATAGTCTCGTGGCTTGTCCTCGATGCAAAGAATGTCGGACACTTCACCTACCAAGTGCCCGTTCCGATCGGTGACACGGGTCACGATTATTCCCTTGATCGCGCCGTCTCGCCGCAAAACGTCTACCTCATATCGGCTAAACGGCGCGTCGCGGTAGCGCCACTGCATGCGCTCGGCGCTGCGCACACAAAGAAACTGATGGTGTTGCCGTGCCTCCAGCCAAAACGCGTCAATATCTGGACCAAATGTATCAAGTTGCTCAACACTCTCACCTTTGGTGGGACGCGGGCGGGCGCGGTTAATCAGCTCGTTACATAGGGTCGAAATGCTGTCAAAAATAGGTGATAGCACGGACAGCGCGGGTTTGCGTTTCGCCAATATCCCGCCAGCGAGATAAGTTCGAAAGCGGGTTGTGCGAAGTTCGGAAAGCGAGGCATCAAATCGGCGGTGAACGCCAAAACTGCGATCATTCGGAAGACCCATGCTTACGCCGACATCTGCCAGGCTATACATCGCTTTCATCAATTGCAGACCACGGCCCCGATGATCGGGATGAACGTGGTTTCCGATTGGCAAAAACGCGGGGCGCTCCGCACCGTCTAGCCAGATCGTGTCAGCGGCAATAATAGTACCCCCAACAACTGTTCCCTTGTGTTCAAGTGTCAAAAAGAAGGAGCCTGTCGGATGGCCGCTTGGGTGGCTTGCAAAAAGCCAAGGCAACGCCAAAGCTTTCTGTTCAACTGCGCGAGCATCAAAACTCAGGCGCATGAGGTCAAGATAGGTTTCACAAACATCGAGACCGCGTCGCCTGATTTCATATCTACCCATATCGCTTGATCAACCTTCGTCAGTTCATTTAACACTGCCGTCGCATCAAAAATTGTTAGACGATAACCTTCCAGATTGTCCGCAGAATACCGCGGACAATCCGAAAATATTCAAATTTGGTCTGGCTACGCAATGATTAAGTTTCTTAAATTAATCCTAAGCTATGCCTTTTTGAGAGAGAATCAAGTGCGGGTCAGTAGCTACATGAAAGGTAAACGATGCTGGCGGTGATAAGATCTCTGCGTGGTTCGGGATTCCTGCCGGTATGGTCTTTTTGCGTTCTATCACAGAGGTTCTTGGATTGATTTGCATTTTGTGAAGCACGCATCGGATTAGGGGTGAAGATGTTTTGTCGAGTATCGAGGTGCTACTGGAATGGTCGGCGTTTTCGCCGATCCTGACGCGTCGCCTGGGGAGGCCCGGAATCGGGCCGCAGGGCTATGATCCACTGATTTTGCCCAGATGCCTGCTGATGTCTGAGCCGAAGCTGGAGCGTGCGCTCAAGGTCCGGCTGGTTCTCGTGATCTTTTGTGAACTTGATTTTCCGGCCCGGTGCCGGGCGAGACCACCAATGTCCGGTCCCAGAATGCGCTTGTGAAGGGCGGTGTCTACGACGATCTGTTTTCAGAGGGCTGCCGCCAGATCGAGGGGCACGGGCTTAATCCGATCAGCGGCTCTGAACCGACTGGGAGCATGGTTTGCAGAGCTTTCTAGCGGCGCTTTCGACCATTCATGTTTAGAGATGGGATCCATCGCATGAAATTGGGTGCATTGAGTTTATGACTTTTGCAATATGCAGTATGGAGGTTCTCGGGTTGAAGTGCTAATCTCATGCGCTAGTTCGAATGGGTGGCGCGTGGTGCGTCAACTGTCAGGAATAATAAAGAGTACTACCCACTTCGAGGATCGATCCCAAAATCGCTTGTTGGATAGAAATTACGTGTGTAGGTGTTATTGGTGGATAAAATCGTTTTACTTCTTACCTTAGGGTATGGCGTCGGTGCGATGCTCGGCTTGTTTTTCGGCCTAACCCAGACGTTATGGCAAGGTTTGTTGGTCTTTTGGATTGGCGGAGCAGTTGCAACACTGGTTCTTGCTGTGGTTTTCAAGATTTGGCTCGGGAGTGGTCGAGATATTCGGGATGGTGACGGCAGCGCAAACATTAAGTTCATGAGGGACGCTGGCGCAACAGACCCCGGCAGAGCTCGCGCCCGTCCCTTGAAGAACGCGGCCAATTGGGGAAGGGGTCACGCTGTGAAGCATAAGGGTGTAAATGATGAAATCCAGTGCGAGCAATGCCACCATGACGCATCATACACTAATCGAAAAAAAACCTCGATTGATTAGGCTGCACTCTCTTACCTCAGTGAGGGTGGTATCGCGTGGGATGACAGTGTCCAGAAGCTCGCCGTTGACACAAAACTGCTGCCTGTTGATCGGGCAACCCTTCGGAAAACGGTCTGACGGGCTGGTCACCTCTTAATCCTTATAGCCAAAGCAATTTCACTTGCAGCACGGGGCGTTCTCGATCGGTCCCGGGCGCATATCAGCGAAGACGCGCAGACCCTAATTAAAGTTCGCGAAGAAATGGGGCTGCCACCTACAGCCCGCTTGAAGGATGTTCTGGATCGAACCCGCAATGATGCAGGCCCCGATCTCTAGCAGCCGAGATTGAATGCCATCTGCCGCGGGCCAGGCTGGTTGCGTCTCGTCTTTGGCCTCGGCGTGGCAGTTCTCCCGGCGAGCGGCTTTGAAAAAAGATCACACGTTGTGCCGGTCTCTTTGCTCAAGTACCGCGCCACTGACGCCTGTGCAGCTTCCTTGTATGTGGCCTTCTGCCCCGCCGGCACCCAGAGGCTGACCCGGTCCAGTCCCGCCGCACGCTTCTTATCTGTGGACACCTGCGTATAACGCGCATGTTCTGCCTTTTCCACTTTTGTCCGATTTCTCGGTTTCATCATAAAGTTTTTCGGCCACCCCGGCCGCTCCGTTATTCCTTACGATGATAACGTATGAGGTTTGATTCAAAACCTTTCGGGTCGGCGAAGACTGATATGTGGATAACCATCAATATGATGGTCTGAATAGCCCTTAGATTTGTAGACGCTTTCTTCCCTAACTTTGAGGCAAGGAGGCCGTTATGGGGAAGCCAAATTTC
>NZ_JBBMQK010000016.1:0-15731 GCF_038899995.1 Sulfitobacter sp. AS59 | reverse complement strand
TGCCGTCGCCCGTCGACTTCGAAAACAGACAGCACAGTATCAACCAAGAAGGTGTCTAGGGAACTAGGGGCTATTCAATCGTCGCGTCGAACGGGTGCGATCCCGTTTCATTCTGACGATGGTCGCTAATAACCTGGCCTGACTACCAGAATTACTGGGGACATGAGCCTGAAGGATACGGCGTGGGTGTCGAAGATATCGGGCCCTTGTTAACGAGCGAAGAGCGGATACACCCCATAGGCAGAACAACGTTCCTGAGCGTCGACTACTTCAGCGGCCAGCTAGTGGCAATAATGTGCTTATCGTCTTCTAAGCCGCTTGCATCATGCCTTTTAGCGATTCGATCTTCTTTCGAAGATGCCCCCATTTTCTGCAGCTAGGTGGGAATGATTACCAAAAGAGAATCAATTCTAGATAGAGAAACGCAATCCGATACCCCTTAAGGGTGCAAAGTCGCGAGTAGTAGCGCCACAGTTTTGCCTAAAGAGTTTCAGATGCTGGTTGCGCTCATCTTATGCTTTCGTTGGGGTCGAGGTGCATCAAAAAAATCAATTAAAATAATAAGTTAGATCGGAAGATTGAGCATGAAGAGATGGTGTGTCTCGCAATAAAAACGCCTGATAACTAAGCAGAAACAGGCGGTAACAGGGCCGATAGATAAGATGGGCATAAAAAAGACAATTTTTTGCCATCTTTTGATAGCGTTCATTGCCAGCAACCGATACACTTTAGAGTGTTAGTATAACTCAAGCGCTTCTTAAGGTAATGGTCCAGAAAAGAAGCGATGCATAAAATTTTTAATCGGTAATAAATTTTTAATCGGCAATTTCGCCGACCGATAGCTGCGTATTAGTATCGCTATTGGCTTAAAATGAAAATCGGCGCGGCAACTTGCTGGGCCCCATAGATCCTGAAATTAGATCAGGACATTTAAATCTGAGCAGTTCAGCGCAGCGTCAGTCTGCATATTTTAGTTACTGTCGGAGAAACTATTATGAACGCTTTACCCAGAATCGGAATTGGTTTTAAACCAAAAAACCTAGCCTTATACCGGACATATAATTTTATCTTATCAGCAATGTTGCTGATTTTGGTACTTCCCTTACTTATCATGATTTCGACAGCCTTAATTGTAACGCAAGGTCCTGCGATATTTTATCGTGCTGAAAGGCTGGGAAAAGATCAAAGTGTATTTAAGATCATCAAGTTCCGCACACTTTGCAGCAAACGGGCCCAAGAATTAACCAAAGACCGGACGCTGCCGGTTGGTTCAAATATCGAAACACCCTTGGGCGGCCTTTTGCGAGACACACGGTTGGACGAGTTGCCTCAACTCGTGAACGTTCTTTTCGGACAAATGAACCTTTGTGGGCCACGCCCTGTCCGCGCGGAAATCGCGAATATCGAACGCGATCGGATTCCCGGCTACGATATGCGGTTTGAAGTAAAGCCGGGTCTTGTCGGTCCGACGCAAGCATACTTCGGTCACGGCACCAGCAAGCGGCTGCGTGCACGAATGAACAACAGAAACGTCCGACGCACAGTTTCCATCCGGACCGAACTTATACTGCTTGGCCAGATTGCATCTTCGATGATTGCTAGAGCCAGTCGTAAAGCGGTGAAGTCTGCATTGAAGTCAAGCACGCGCAATTTGCATTTATCTCGCCGTGTAATGTGGCTGGAGCACGACGAAGGTCGGTCAATTTCGCGAGTGGAAGAGATCGATGGGCATGAGGTCGTTGTGCCTGGCTTGCATATGTCTCCGGCTGATGACACGGCAACGCTGTGTGTCAGGCTAAAATCTGGAGGCTTGCGCAAGGCCCGTCTGAAACTTTGCAGTACAGAAAAGCCAGAAACTTTTGGTTATATGGCAGCAACCGATTTAGGCGATTTCGTTGTTGAGCGTTATGCATTGGACCGTGTTGTGGTGCTTCCACAGGTCAGCCAATGGCAGCACGCATCTGGCATGGTAAACGTCATGAACAGAGAGGAGCAGGCCAGAGAGAAAAATGTCTTCCTCTGATCAGGCCTTGGTAGCCCCTAAAAAACTGACAGGAACGGCGACCCGCGGCATATCTTTGATTGCCGCGGGGTCAGCGCAATTCGCAGGCCAGGCGCTTGGGATTCTCGTAGCGGTTCTGGTTTCATACCTTATTGCGCGGCGCATGGGGGTCGGTGCAGAAGCTGACGCCTTTTTGTTGGGGCGCCGACTTGTTACCAGCCTTACAGAAGCGCTGAGCCAAGTCGTTGGTGTAGTGTTCATTCCGCTTGTGGCTGCACGTGCAGCAGCTGGTGTAAGCCTATGGCGAATTCTGGGCCAGTCCGGAGGAGCCGCCTTGGCGCTTGGGGCAGCGCTTGCGACTGCAATCGCATTCACGGCATCTGATATTGTAGTCTCACTTGCGCCAGAATTCAGCCCAGATACCAAGGCGTTAGCATCGCAGGTCGTTGTTATTTTGGCCCTGTCTCTGCCCGCAACTGTCGCTGCAATGGCTTTTTCCGCATATTGCAATGTGCGCGGGCGGTTTGGTGCGCCGACGGTCATCCGTCAACTGCCAAGGGCTGCTGTGGCGCTTGCCCTCTTATTTGGCGGTGGGGCCCTCGCATTGCAGGCAGCTGCGGCCTACACCATCACGTTTTTTGGTGTCGCCACGCTTACGCTGATCCTTGCGTTTGGTATAGGCACACAGCACCAGACTGATATGCAAACGAAATCTGTTCCCACTGCAGTCGGGCGTCGTGGCGCATCTGCAATCCTTCTAACTTTTGGTGCTTTGGCTTGTATCTGGCTGGAAACAGCAGTGGCGGCGAGCCTCGGTTCGGGTTCGTTGGCTATGCTGGATTTTAGCCAACGGCTTGGTGCGCTTTGTGGGAATACTCTGGCGATGGCCCTTGCCCTAGTGGCCTTCGCCGATCTATCGCGGCGCGCGGCCGCTGGCGCAAAGGCGGACCTTGGGCGTCGGTTCCGTAATTCCACGTTGATCGGGATATCACTATTGGTACCGGTCCAGCTTGGATTTTTTTTGAATGCTGGCTCAGTGGTTGATATCATCATCGCGCATGATCAGATAAGCGCAGATACGATAGCGACGATGACCGAATTGGTGCGTTGGATGGCCCTCGCACCCTTGGGCGCATTTGTCGCGAGGATGATGTTGGTCCGACTGCTTGCCGAGGATGGCCTGCCTATCGTGCGCTTGGTCGGATTGGGTATGGCATTGGACTTTGGTTCCCGATGGTTGATGTTCACCGTTCTAACGCCAATACTTGGACTTGTTGGTATTCCGATCGCTCTTATCTTATCGCCAGCTGTGCCGGTCATTTTTCTTGCGATAATGCTTCGACGTCGACACGTGTATGCTGGAAGTGGCGCGTTCCGAGCAGCCAGACCGATGATGGCAGCAGCAGTGCTGGGTTCGGCAGGCATTCTGGCCGGAGCGGCTGCCGGGCCTTGGCTCTTTAGGTTATTGCAACCTTTGGCGGGCAATATCGAAAAGCTTGATAGCGTTACCCAGCTTTTTGCCTCGGGCACGATTGGATTGCTCGCATTAGGCGCTGGAATGAAGCTGTTTGGAGTAAAGCTACGCCCAAAATAGCTGCCTAAAGAGGGTCATAGCCGCTTTTCAACCAGACCCAATCCGGCCAATTCACATTCCGTCCTTCGCGCCGCCGCCGTTCGATTGCGGCAAGAATCCCAAGCGGCACAAGTCTCCCAATCCCATCACCGATTCCGATCAGTGTCCGATCAATGAGCGACATTTTTCTTGTACCTTTCCGATCGTGGCTGGTGTTCGGTGCAAAGGCGCTAACCAACTGGTCCGGCGAAATTCCAAGTGCTAAAAAATCTACAAGGCGGCGGCGACCAGCCGACGCATCCTTAACGAGGTCATCGTAATGGATCAGCAAGGCTTTTTTACAATGTTGCGCCGCAAAGCGAGTCAGTCGACGAGAATAAAGCGCGTTGACCAAAGCGCCGCGAATAATGTCCGCAGCGCGGACTAATCCACGGGACGGGCGGCGCCCGTAAGCGGCAAGTCGCGAAGCAATCAACGTTTGACTAGACCGTGTGAGGCACACAAACTGAGCCTCTGGAAAACGCTCGGCCAGTTCATCTGCCAAAAGAGTGTGGTGTGGCGATTTCTCTAGCCAGTGTGTATTGCCCTCGCGGGCGGCGACGGCATCCATAATAATTGCGAATACACCGGCGAAATCCTTGGCCCTGGCAAGTGCATCGTCCAGAACCGTCTGATCAAGGCCGGTGAGAAGAAAGTAATCTGATCGCGCGAATGCATCTTGGAAGCGACTGCGCGCATCGGGATCATCAAACGCACCAAAAGCCCGCGCGAAGTGCGAAAAGAATATGCTCTCATGCACACCGCGATGCTCTTGAGCTGCGACTGCTGCAACCGCACCTGAACCGGCTATCATATTGGCAACCCATGTGGTTCCGGATCGCTGTAGCCCTAGGATAAAAATCGGTACAGCCATGGTCAACCCTCCCGTGACGGCGTCCAGATGACGCTCGTGTTGCCCCTCGCGTAGCGGAAGAAGCCGACAGCCATCGCGACATGCGCCATCAAAAAGAACGATGCAATCGATGCAGGCTTGAACCGACGCACTTCGGATTTCGCAAGGGCAGTAATCGCGAGGGCGTAGAAAGTAACCTGAGCAACTGCCATAAATGTATAGAACCACCCCTGACCAATAAGCGCTAGGTTGGATAGAAACAGCAATACAAGAAACAAGGGGTTCAGACGCCTGACAAGTTTATGCGAGAAAAGCTGCCAAGCGTACCAGCCGTGCTTGAATGGATTCAGAAGATCCGCATTTGCCATCAGGCTACGCCAAGCGCGTTCAGAGGATCGAACCCTGCGACGCATTTCGCCGGATACACTTTCGGTCACAATTTCGGTTGTCCGGGCATTTGGTTCAAAAAGAAGACGTTTGCCCGCGCTTACGGCACGAACGGATATCATAAAGTCGTCCGTGCAGCCCGCTTGCGGCTCCGCAGCAAATTCACGGCGCAGGGCATAAACCGATCCTTGTGCAGACACAGCGCCACCCAAACGGTTTTCGGCCAGTTTTAGGGCTTGGTCATATTTCCAGAACAGACCCTCGGAAAACCCTAGTCCTCCGGTTTTCCCATTGGAGCCTTCGACCGTGATTTGGCCGCAAACGCCGCCGACTTCAGGATTTGCGAAATGGCGCAACAGGGCAACCAGGGTGCCGTCGGCCAACATCGCATTCGCATCCGAAAAGACGATAACGTCTCCTGTGCATCGCTCAAGCCCCTTACCGAGAGCCGCAGCCTTGCCACTGCGGCCCAGCTCCAGAACCGTTATACGAGGATCCTCCACCGACCGGGAAATTTCAGCAGTGTCATCGCTTGACCCGTCAGAAACCACGATAATTTCAACTTCGGAGCCAAGGGAGTCGAGCCCCAAGGTATTGTGTAATTTGTCGCTGATCACGGCCGCTTCGTTGTAAGCCGCGATGAGAAAGCTGACCTTGGGGGGAACCCAGTTATCGGGAATTTGTGGGGTCGGCCTGAGGCGGGACAGCAGTATCAGGATCAGGCCGTAACCGACGAAACTATAAAATAACGTTATCATCGATAACCAGAAGATATAATTCATTTTACAGTCTCCTCCATTAAGGCAGCGAGTTTGCGGGCATTGTCTTCGACGACGTATTCTGAGGCCACTCTATCCCGACCACGCGCGGCAATTGTTGCGGCACCATTCCAATCTGCAGCGATCTTTTGAATAGCTTCCGAAATGGCTTTGGAATCTTCCGGCTGTGTCAGATAACCGGTGACCCCGTCCTCGACGAGTTCCGGAATACCTGACAGTGCGCTTGCAATTACAGGAATTCCATGGGCCAACGCTTCCATCACCACGACCGGAATACCTTCAATCCGTCCTTGGCTACCGACGATCGATGGGACGACCGCGACGTGTGTGTTTTCAAATGCCTTAGCCACGGCTTCGGCGGGTTGGGGGCCCTCGAACTGAATCCGATCCTCAAGTCCAAGCGCGTAGGCCTGAGCAGACAACTCATCAGCCAAATCGCCACCACCGATGATACGTGCGGTCCAGTTTAGTTCTGCAGGCAAAGCCGCCAACGCATCGATCAGATAGTTGACGCCCTTTTTCTTGATAAGCGAACCAACATAAAGAATTCGAAGCGGTCCGTTGATTGACGGGGGCGGCCCGTCTTTTTCAAGCAGGCTTCTGGTCACGCCGCAGCGCACTAGCCTCAGCTTGTCTGTCGGAAAACCACGCAACTCATTTAGAAACGAGATGTTATAGCGGCTAATTGACCGCACAAACGCGGCCTTCTGCGCCTTCTCGACGAGAAGCGCTTGCGATACGACAATGTCATTGGCATGCGCTGAAAAACTGAAGGGGATGCCCGCCACCTCTGCGGCAATCATCGCCGCCGTGGCCGGATGGCCGGCAAATTCGCCATGGATGTGGTCCACCCCTTCGCGACTGCACCAGCGTCCAACTGCAAGTGCTTTTGGAAGAAAAAGCAGAACTGCAAGACCACGTTTTGGTTCGGAACGGTGCTCGCGTACGATTTTGGTCAACAATCGCCCAAGCCGTCTAGGTCCGGTCACTGCCTCCATCATCAAGGTACCAAGCGCTTTTGAGGACCCGTAACCATAGGTGAAAGCACGATCCACGAGACCCGTCATAAAATCATGGACGATCTCGCCATCTCGAAATGGCTTGATGTGAAATATCCGCGCGTCGTGCCCCAGATGTTCGTACTCTACGACATTGCGATAGGCGAATGTTTCGGTGATTTTTGGAAATTCGCTCACTACGACCAGAATTTTCATCGGATTCGCTCCCGTTCATTCACGATAAAAAGTGCAGTCGAAATACCGGGAAGAAGCCACGTGTATTTGGTGTATTCGTTCGGCAGAAAAAGGCTCGCCAGCAAATAGGCTGCGATCGCGTAGCTAAGCGCCACGGCATAAACGCGCAGCGCTTCGGTGGATGGTATACGCGACACGGTGCGTAATTGTTTGAACGTTAACACGAGCATCGCAAAGAAGGGGAATGCACCGAGCAATCCGTATTGCACCACCACAGAAAGATACATGTTGTGAAGTTCGCGCCCTAGAAGGGTACGACCCGGCAAATATCGGTACTCGATGTTCGTGTAGTGATGCACAAAATTGCTTGGTCCAACCCCGAAAAGAGGATGGTGGACAAAAAGGTCGATCCCGATGACGTTATAGGTAAAGCGCCGCCCAAGAGTAGGGTCGCCTGAACCGCTCATCAGTGATGACAACCGCTCCCAGTATTCGATGGGCACG
This sequence comes from Sulfitobacter sp. AS59, assembly GCF_038899995.1. Lineage (NCBI taxonomy): Bacteria > Pseudomonadati > Pseudomonadota > Alphaproteobacteria > Rhodobacterales > Roseobacteraceae > Sulfitobacter > Sulfitobacter sp. AS59. The sequence goes on along the minus strand of NZ_JBBMQK010000016.1, from coordinate 8,401 downwards.
AAGGGAACAAGAGCCAGTCCCACGCAGAAAGCACCCGCCGCGCCCAAGGGAAGATATCTCCAGTGATGGTACCGCCAAACCAAAGCGAGACCGATGATGAAATATGCCAAAGCAGCAGACCGCGCAAAAGACAGCACCACCGCCGCGGTTCCAATGCCCGCGATCATCAGCAAGCGCCATCGCCACACAGGGCTTTCAAACGAATGAACCAAGGCGAAAATCACGCCAACCAACAGCATAGAGGCTGCCGTCGTGGGGTTATAGTCTGAACCACCTGACGACCGCGTAACGCCTTCTGCGGTCCGGGCGGTCGTCGCAGCATCGGACTGCGCTACAAGCTGGACGCCCAATGTGACATCCACCAGCAGGATCATTGCCGATACAAACGAAGACCCGACAAGTATCCAGAGCATGATCACGACCTTGCGCTTCGTATTGGACAGAATTGTCACCAGCATCAGCAAAAGGATGAGACTTACAGAACTTATCACCGAAGAAATCGCGCGCCCTTTGTCTTCTGCGCCCGCCATCGAAACCAATGTCATCAAGAAGAAGACGAGCCCCATGACAATGACCGGATTACGCATCACGCTATGGAATTGTTCACGAAAACGAATACTGTTCGCCAAGACAGCAAGGGTCAGGGTCGCGCCTACCAGTTTGAAAAAGGAAACCGGCAGGAAGCCAAAAAAAAGCTTCTCTACAGCGTCGAGTTGAGAAAAGGTTGCCAAAGCTGCGACACCCAAGAATGGCTGCACAAAAAGAGCGATGCCACCCGCGATTGCAAAGCCTAGTCCTAAGGCTAAAGGTGCCAGTCCTGCGAGCCCTGCGATTAGGACGGCGAGCCCCCCTACAACGGCAATTACGACTGTTCCTAATACCAGTGCGCTCATGATACCGGTCCGTAACCCGGACGACCAAAGCGACGGCTACGTATGCGGGCAGCCAGCACGACAAGAAAATGCCAGACCAGTCGGCCTGATGCCGAATTGACGCGTGCCCGAAGTGCAAGCCCTTCCAGCCACAGAGGCCCCCTACCAAAGGCCCTGTCGTGGATATGAACACGGCTAAGGATCGTGGGATCCTCTTCGGGGCGATTTTCCCCGCGCCCGCCGGTAACGGCCACAAAGCCCGCTTCTTTTGCAGCCGCGACACTCACAGGGCAATATCGGTCAAAGGGCCAGGCAAAAATTACGACATCTTTGCCCAGAATTTCGCCAAGCTCCTTGCGTGATCGGTTCAGTGCATGACCAACCCTCTGTACATAGGCAACTTCGGTTTCGGTTTCTCCGTCGTTCCACCAGCGCCCTGATAGCGCTGAGTCATTTTCTGGCACCATTTCTCCAATGAAAAGCGGTGGTGGCGGCGTCTCAGCTTCAAACCAGCGCGCCTTGTTTTTGCTGTCGTAGGCCCAGGCCAAGGGGGCATGGCGAAGCCAATTTGCTTCTGTCAGCTGCTCTACTGGTTTATCTGAGATAGGGACTCTGGCATGGTTCACGCCATGCGCCTCAATATCGAATAGGGGGTCAGCATCCATCAGGCTCAGTTCGGCAACGGTCATGTAACCGGTCCAATCTGCTGGACCCAGCTTATCGTTATCTTCCCTAATCGCCTTGCCTTGCTCAATGAAATCCAAAGACGCAAAAAACGTGGCTGGCATTGAGAATTCGCGCAGGATAGGCGCGGCGAAAACAAGGTTGTCTAGATAGCCATCGTCAAACTGCAGAACTACTGTTTTGTCATTGATCCGCTTTCCAGCCTGCCGATCCCTCACGATGTCTAATGTGGATTTAACAGTCCAGCCACCGTTTTTCAGCGTCTGTAGGTGGCATCGGAAAACCTCTGGCCGAACACTGGTATTTGTTGACCATGGGAGCCAACTCGCATCGGGCGATATGCTATGATAAACAAGGATCGGGACGCCACCAGGCCGGTACAATACAACCAGTGCCGCAACCAAACCTGCCAAGCCAACAGAGAGCCCTATCCAAGTATTAGACGCGGCCAGCACCCCACCACCTACAATACCGCTAAGTGCTAAGATTCCTGCGCTAAGAAAGGCACGCTTGCGTCGCCGCCGTCTTTCGCCGGGCAGGGTCATAGAACCACTGCGAAATACGCTTCCGCCCCCTGTGCCAGTTCTGATCCGCTCATGCGTTCAACCTCTGTAGACTCCGCCTCTCCGGCAGCAACGCCGACCAGAATAGTTCCGCCCTGATAGGGTTCCCAGCCCGGCAGACGCGCGACCTGGGGGAGTGCCACAACCGCCAAGGGGGAGGCATCTGTGCGAGGTGCAAATAGACTAACGGCAGCCTTAACTACATCTTGCATCGCGGTCACATGCTCTTTCGAGCCTATAGCCGTCACGTAAATGTACTGTTCGGGCCAATTCTTATGCCCTTCGGTTAATAACCGCCGGCTCATCATTTCGCCGAATTCTTTCAACTCCCGGCCTGGCGCTGTGCCATTCTTCAGAAACCGGCGGGCTTGCGCTGCCATTTTCTGCGTCACGGTTGGTAGGGCGCGAACCGCAACCGCCTGCCGCAGATCTTCGGATGTGCGGATACGGTTGTTCATGACATCGAGGATGGCAATGGGTGCAAGCAGCAGAATACCGCCCAAAATCGTACCGACAATCGTATTCACGAAAACCTTTGGAAAGGCCGGATATGTTGGTATTCTGGCGTCACTGATGATTTCGACCTGGTTCATTCGCGCCTCCCGGGCAAGCGAAGTTGAAAGTCTCTGGGCTCGAAGCTCTTCCAAATCGCTTTCGGTTTCCTGAATCTGGAGATCAAGCTCCCGCAACGCGGTTTCAGTGCGATCAAGTGACCGCAATTCTGCCTCGTTACTCTCCAACGCTAACGCAAGCTGGCTGACCAAATCTTCTGCTTCGATCACTTGCGCATTCAGGTTTGCAATTGCAGCCTGCTCAACGCTGCTGGGTTGCGCCAATTCAGATTGAAGCCGCTCGATCACGCGTTCTGCATCGGTCAGCTTTTTAGTAGTAGCAATGCGCTCGGCCGATAACAGCATCCTGCCGTCATCCACATTTTCCGACGCCAACTGTCGTTGCAAAGAGCGGCGCTCTTCGATCTGTTGGGTCAATTCGGCGGTCTTTTGTGACTGTAAGGTATCCAATGCCTTATCAACGCCAATTGCATCTTCGGAAAAATCCAGGCTCGCAGTTTCGATGAATGCCTGTGCAAGGGCGTTCGCGGCGCGGGCCGCTAGTACAGGGTCATTATAGCTGATTTCAATCGCCATGATGTAGGATCCTTCGACTATTTCAACGTCAGTCGCCGACTGGATGTCGCTGATTAGGCTCTCGCGCGGTGGAGCAGGAATAAAAAGCCCGTAGTTTGCCATGTTCCAAGTTCTCCACAGTTTTGCCTTGAACTGCGCCAAAGTATTGGGGGGCTCTGTGGGAAGGCTTCCGCCACTCTCTTCGATCAGGATGTCGAGCGCGCGTTCGGCGACCTGCCGACTTAAGAGCCGCTCTATGTGAGTCTGCGTAATAATGGCGGCGGGGCTAAACTGGGTGACGCCCATAAAGGCCCTGTTGAACATCAACGCCTCATCCGAAGGCTTCATGTTGAGTACAACTCTGCTTTTGTAAATAGGCATGGCCTGCAAAAGCAGAAGACTTAAACCACACGCCAAAGCTCCTGTTCCTATTACCCCAGCAAGAATTGTCATTCGAAACTGGCGCATAAGGTCCAGATAGTGTTTCAGCATGATAGACTGCCTTTTGTAGGAGTTGATGAACTAGGGCCCTAACAAGGCCAAAACGTTACTACCGGCCACAACCAATGCGTCGGGGTGGCATCCTGCGGCGTCGGAATTCAATCGCCCCCTGCCAGCATCCTCCAGGCAATAGGCATCTTCGCCATTCTTTGATGCAAAATTACGCACGCTTGCGGCACCGCTGTTCCAGCCAATCTGGACCTTGGTACCATCACTGCGTCGCAATTCGTAAAGGTCGGGGGCTACCTTTACGGCGGATGTGCGGGCATCCAACAGCTGGGATAGCATCCGGTAGGCAAATACACCGGGTTTGGCCGTGCCATTGCTTTTGTAAAGCGCGGTATATCGGTTGCCATAGGTACTGCCCGAACTTTCCCCTAATCGAAACCACAGGCAAAAGCGGCCGCCGGCGGCAAGGACACCCAAATTGCGATCAACCACTGCTAAAAAGTGGTTCTCAGGTGAATACTGATCACCATAGTCAAGCGAGGGCCCGCCGCATTCTGCGGAAAGGACTGGCTTGTTTGTAAGGTTGCGGATCATAGATATCCGCGCGGGGTCACGGTTTTCGGGACCGTAAAGATGAACGTCCGCTATGTCATAAGGACTATTATTCAAAACCGGAATGACCCGCTCGTCTATAACTTGAGCGATTTCGCGACTGCGCATTTGTAGGACTGTAAGAACGGTTTCGGAGTGCTCACTCCATTTCTGGCGTACAGTGAAATCATGCCCGCCACGCGCCACCAAATATACATCGAGGTTAAATGCAGCAATGCCGCCAAGAACAAAAATTGCGTTTGGATCCGCAGATTTAACTGCATCAGATGTCAGACGAATATAGCTGATCAGTTCATCGGTTGAACCAACCCAGCCTCCAGACTTGTTTGTGTCACTGATCCATTCGTTTGCTGCCTGCCAATAGCGAACCGGACTATGAAGACCCGGGGCATCATTCTGACCATCGCCGTCATATCGCTCTACCACGGCGTTTACGAAGCTTTTCCATTCGGCTGGATCACGAGGGCGCGCATTCTTAACTGCCCGCGTTTCGGCAACGGTGCCCCATTCGGCGTTCGATTCAAATGTCAGAAAGGGATCTATCCCCAAGTTCTGAAGTGCGACCACACGCCTGTCCAACCCAGACCAGCTGAATTGGCCCGGCCTAGGCTCGACGAGTTTCCACTGCACTGAAATTCGAACGACACCGATACCAGCCTGTGCGATCAGGGGATAATACCTGGTCTTGTCCCCAGGAAAGGCGAGGCCGAGTCGCGGGTTTGGAGTTGCTGCTATCTTAGATAGCTCAATCGACTGGGCTTGGGCAGATATTGCCGCTTGAAACACCAGAAAAGTAACCGTTATCAAGCCTGCCAAGCGACCAAACTTCATTGGGTCACCCGCAATGTTGACGGAGCAAATTCGACCAAATCAGGATCGTCAATCATCACTTCCACCATATCACCTGGAAGGACCAAAGTATCTAAAGAGGCATCAATTATCATAACTTCATCGCGGTTACGTCTGCGGATGTGGTACCGCGTCTCAGCACCGGTGAACGAGGCCGAGGCCGCGGGATCGCCGAAAATGGACACGAAACGCTTTGCAAGTTCCATATCCGTTCGAAGCTCTGCAATCTCGGCACTGTTTGCGGCTAGCGTCTCAGCAAGTTCACCTTTCCGCTGGGCCGTCGCTAGTTTTTTGCTTGCTTCAGCATCTGACACCTTTTGGCGGGCAGCCACTTCTAACGCGACCGCCTCCAGCTCGTCTGCACGATATCGGTCAGCAGACAATCGAAGATCAAGCGACCGCTCAGATCGCGCCAGACCGCGCTCGACCAGTCCTTTCTGAACCTCCAGTTCTTCCGTAGTCGCGGTAACTTGGCTGCGAATCAGATCACGGCGCTCGGCATAAGCGGCTGCTTCGTCCTTGGCCAACACCCGATTTGATTCTTCGGCAGCAAGGCGAAGCGAAAGCTGCTCTTCACGTGCCGCCCGGAAACGGGACTGCGCATCTAGCGCGTCCTGCGCTGCGGCGCCCAGAGTTGCTTCCGCTTCGGGAGGAATGGAAATCTGATCGCTTCCGTCGCGTTCAGCCAAAAGACGGGCGCGTTCCACCAACCGCGTCGAAAGCCGCGATTGCAGCAACGCATATCGCGCCATTTCGGATTCAACCCGCATCTGCGTAGGCACTGTGTTAGTCTCGCCTCTAGCGGCCACTCCACCGGCAAGGGCGACAACACCGGCAACATCCAGACCAGGCCTGAAATCATAGGCACCGGGTGAGGCGATTTCGCCCCCGACAATCACAGATCGATAATCAACCACCTCTAAGGTGATGGAGGTAGACCCCTCGAAAACGTCAGAAAATTGGCGTTCAAGCTCGGCCTCAAGCTCAGCTGGAGTTTTACCTTCGGCCTGGACACTACCCAGTAAGTGAAACGAAATAGCTCCATCAAGCCGAACTCTATATTGCCTTGTCAATTCGGGACGAGACATGACCGAAATCTCGACCACATCACCTGGGCCCAAATTGTAAGACTCGGCCGATGCCGGTTTCCCGTCCAAAATAAAGGCAAAAAGAAAAGACAAACCACAAAGTGCTAGAAAAATGCGCACGGTGAATCTCAATATAATGTGTAAAATATTATTTTGCTCATGACTTTCTGGAAATGTCAAGTAATGTATTAAGGCGAACTGCTTTTCCACCGGGCCATCGTTATACTGACGATAGATCTGGTCAAAAAGAGATCAAAAGACAGCTTCGGGGGTAGTGTGTTCAAATAGCTGAAGTGTAATCCTAGCGGATCAAATAGCCAGTTATAGGCTCTTTGCGCCACCTCATTTCATCCAGCAATTGCAAAGCCTTTCGACGGTGATTTGAGCCTAAGAATCCCATAGGAGAGGCGGCGAAAATCAACTCTACGATATAGAAAGTATGACTTGGGCAATGTGGCAAAGACAAGATCCCTAAGATCTTTTGAAAACCAGACAGCGAAAGGTTTCACTTTTCTATAAAACTGTGCAGCATGCCACCAATCAATTACCTTGACGCGTTCCAATTCAAATTTTTATCAAATGTTCTGTTACCGATTCAACTTCATGGTACAGTTACTAGGGATACCTTATAAATTAGAATCGTAACGGATACTCCTTTTTTCGCTGATTTTGTCCTGAAAACTCTTTTACGGAGTATATTTGATGCAAAAGAAAGTAGCATTTTTCCTTCCGCATTTTGGCCATGGAGGAGCGGAGGGCGTTGTACTTAGCCTTTTGAAATCGATGGACAGAACGCGCCACAAACCCGTTCTTGTGCTTCAGCGGCGACGAGGTGAACTTCTGGATCGCGTGCCTGATGACGTAGAAGTACTGGCGCTCAAGCGTCCAAGGCTGCCCGGTTGCGTCAGCGAGCTTGCGAAGCTGTTAACTCGAGAAAAAATTTCATTGGTGGTGACACTCACCAACGCGAGCAGTCTGTATTCGGTGCCCGCCGCGCGCCTTTCGAAATTCCATGTCGCAACCCTTGTGACCGAACACACCCCGCTGGCCGGTTTTCTTGCTGAAGCAAAGCTGCGGCGTTTGCGGAAGGCCGCGATTCGATGGATCTATCCTCACGCGACACTGACGGGTGGTCCGATTGAGGAGATAGGTCTGGAGCTTAGCGAGATGCTGGGTCGTTCTGCGCCGCCTTACGTGTACCTGCCTAATCCAGTCGTAGATGAAGTGGGTGCCCTACGAGCCCCGTCCCAGACGGGACGTCATATTGTCAGTGTTGGGCGTCTAGCGCCGGAGAAACGTTTCGACCTGCTGATCGGAGCGTTCGCTATATTGCGTTATCACATGCCCGACGCGCGGCTGACAATATTTGGGGAGGGGGCAGAACGTCCCGCTCTTGAGGCCTTGATCGCCAGGCTTCGCTTTGAGGGAGCGGTCACTTTGCCAGGCTATACGTCGAACTTGGACAAGGTGCACAAGTCGGCTGATATCTTTGTTTGCACCTCTCGGCGCGAAGGCCTTGGCAACGCGATCATTGAAGCGATGGCGCGTGGGGTTCCGGTCGTAAGTGTGGACTGTCCATTCGGTCCCAGACGGCTTTTGCGGGGCGGTTTAGTGGGCTGTCTTGTGGACAATCATTCGCCTGCAGCTATCGCCGAGGCAATGGGCCATGTCCTTGCCGATCAGCATTTACGGGCCGGTTTTGCTGAAGCGGGGCTTGAGGTGGCACGGAACTACGAGACCACCAAAGCGGTAGCCGCTTATCAGGCCGCCTTTGATCGCGCTTTGCTGTAAGAAGGATGAAGAGGCAGGATTAGCTTATGGGATGAACTGGCTTCCGACCAAACCGCTGCTATAGTGGAGGACATAGGTGGAGAAAGGAGCATCTGTTAAACATCAAGGTTTTGGGAATTGATCCCGGCAGGACCGCTTGCAGTGTTTCAAGACTTGACGAAGCAGGAGCAGTCGTGTTCCCCAAACACCTCCAGGGGCATCGACTGCTGGACGTTCTGCATGGGCTTTCACTCTGTGTTGTTGCGATGGAGGCCTGTGGCCGCGCACATCACATCAGATGCTTTCGTCTGAGATGCCCCTAGTTTCCTAGACGCCTGCTTTGTTCAGTTTTAACTCTCTTGCTTCATAGTCAATCGGTGACAGCA
>NZ_JBBMQK010000015.1:0-19777 GCF_038899995.1 Sulfitobacter sp. AS59 | reverse complement strand
TGGGCCACCATGTCGCCGTCAACCTTGGACGGGTTCACAAAATCGGTCATGCCGAAGTAGCGACCGGTTTCTTCCTTATCGTCGTTCAGATCGACGCCCACGATTTGGTCCGCACCGGCCAGCCGCAACCCTTGGATCACGTTCAGGCCAATGCCGCCCAGCCCGAATACAACGCAGCGCGCGCCGATCTCGACTTTGGCGGTGTTGATCACCGCGCCAATGCCCGTCGTGACGCCGCAGCCGATATAGCAGATTTTATCAAACGGCGCGTCCTTGCGGACCTTGGCCAGCGCGATTTCAGGCACAACCGTGTGGTTGGCAAAGGTCGAGCAGCCCATATAATGGTGGATCGGCGTGCCATCGAGCATCGAAAACCGCGTGGTGCCATCGGGCAGCAGCCCTTGGCCTTGGGTGACGCGGATGGCCTGACACAGGTTGGTTTTCCCCGACAGGCAATACTCGCATTCGCGGCATTCGGGCGTGTAAAGCGGGATCACGTGATCGCCGACCTCAAGCGTGGTCACGCCCTCGCCGATCTCCATCACGATGCCTGCGCCCTCGTGGCCCAGAATGGCGGGAAAAATCCCTTCGGGATCGTCGCCCGAGCGGGTGAATTCATCGGTGTGACACAGGCCCGTGGCCTTCATCTCAACCAAAACCTCGCCCCGCTTGGGACCCTCAAGGTTCACCTCCATGACCTCAAGCGGTTTACCCGCCTCAACAGCTACTGCCGCTCGTGTTCTCATCATCTGGAGTATCCTTTTTCTGTGTGCCGTCAGAGGCAGATATTGGCTGGTAATATTATCTAATGCACGTGGCGACCGGGGGCCAGCCCCCGTGGCAGCGCTGCGGCCCCTCCCCCGGGATTTAGGTCCATTTGGAAATATGGCACTAGAAAATACGGCGTCGTTACTGGATCGTCGCAAATTGCAACGCATCAATCATCGCCGCGATTTCAGCGCTTTCGGGCACGTTTTGGCGCAGACTGATCCCCACCGGCCCCGCCATCATCGGCGCATTCAAGGGAATGGCGCGCAGACTGCCCTGCGCCAGCTCTTGCGCGACAACCCCGCGCGAGATGAACCAGATCGCATCGGTTTCAATCAAAACCTGACGGCCAAAGGCAAGGGATACTGTTTCGAATGCGGGGGTCAGATCATTTTGGCCAATGCTGCGCAAATACGCCCGGACGAGCGGGCCGATCACGGCACCGGGCGGCGGCAGGATCAGGGGGAACCGGCCAAGGGCATCGGCGTCAAAGTCGTCCACCCAAGGGTGGCCAGCACGCACGACAGCGACGACGTCTTCGGTGTAAAGCTGGCGAAAGCTTAGCCCTTCCATCCGTTCAGCATCCGCCATGCGGCCCACCACCAGATCCAAACGCCCCTCGCGCAGTTGCGACAACAGCAGCCAGTTCGGGCCGGTGGACACCCGTACCAGGCATTGCGGCTGCACGGTGCGAAAGCGGATTGCGGCGCGAGGCACCAGTTGCGTTGCCGCTGTTGGCAATGCACCGATGGCCAGCCGCGTTTGCGCGGTCCCGTTCCCCTGACGTGTGGCGCGCAGCAGCGTTGTCATGGCGGAGCCAGCAAGCTTTTGAAACGCCTGCCCGGCCTTATTCAACCGAAGCTGACGCAAGGAGCGGTCGAACAATTGCTGGCCTAGGATATCCTCAAGTTCGCGCAGGGTTTTGGACACGGCGGGCTGGCTAACCCCCAACTGATCCGCCGCCGCCACAATAGACCCGGCTTGGGCGATGTCTAAAAACGTCGAGATGTGGCGCAAGCGCAGGCGGGGGTCTAGTTCCATAACTGCATGGTTATGCAAATTCCTGTGTTTCTCAATATCTTTAGGGTAAATGTTATGCGAAACCTACACCAATTCCAGAGGGAGCGGAGAATGTCAGACAAATACGAGACCGGTATGAAAACCCGCCGCAAGGTTTTGGGTGATGCACATGTTGACAAAGCCGAAGCCGCGAAGACCGATTTTGACCAGCCGTTTCAGACGCTTATCACCGAAGGTGCCTGGGGAACCGTTTGGTCCAGCGACAATATCACCCATCGCGAACGGTCGATGCTGACGCTAGCACTGTTGGCAGCCACCGGCAATTTCGAAGAAATCCCCATGCATATCCGCGCCACGGCGAACACCGGGGCAAGCATGACAGATGTGATGGAAGCCTTTCAACATGTCGCCATCTATGCGGGGGTGCCAAAGGCGAACCATGCGCTTAAACTGGCCAAACAGACCTATAAGGAAATGGGAGTAGACCTATGACCGATCAAAACGGCGCGTTCTTTCACCGCGACCGCAGCTGGCAGCCGCCGGCCTTTACACCCAGTTACAAAACCTCTGTCGTGCGGTCGCCGCAAAAGGCGCTGATTTCGATGAACACGACCCTTAGCGAACAGACGGGGCCGGTATTTGGTCACAACATCTTAGGTGCTTTGGATAATGATCTGATCCTGAATTACGCCACTGAGGGTGAGATGGCGATTGGTGAGCGGATCATCGTGCATGGCCGCGTGCTGGATCAAAACGGTCGCGGCATTCCGGGGGTGCTGCTTGAGTTTTGGCAGGCCAATGCAGGCGGGCGCTATCGTCACAAGAAAGAGGGTTATCTTGCCCCGCTTGACCCCAATTTTGGCGGCTGCGGGCGTACGGTGACCGATGAAAACGGCGGCTATAGCTTCCGCACGATCAAGCCCGGTGCCTATCCCTGGCCCAACCGCGCGAATGACTGGCGCCCGGCGCATATCCACTTTTCCCTATTTGGCAGCGGCTTTGCCCAGCGTCTGATTACGCAGATGTATTTCGAAGGCGATCCCCTGATCTGGAAATGCCCCATCGTGGAAACGATCCCGTCACGCGAGGCGATTGAGCAGTTGATCGCGCCGTTGGATATGGAAAACACCGTGCCCATGGACGCGCGCGCCTATAAGTTCGATATGGTCCTGCGCGGCCGCAGATCGACCCTGTTCGAGAACCGCAAGGAGGGCAATTGATGCAAGAGCTAAAACACCTCAAGGAAAGCGCATCCCAGACCGCTGGCCCTTACGTGCATATCGGCTGCGTGCCGAATTTCTGCGACATCAAAGGTGTCTACCCCCATGATCTGGGCGATACGATGGTCAATGCCGATACAAAAGGCGAGCGGATCACGATCAAAGGCATCGTATATGACGGCACAGGGACCCCGCTAAAAGATGCGATGGTCGAGATATGGCAAGCCGATGCCGATGGGATTTACCCCAATAATGATCCGCGCGGGGCTGCGGACCCGAACTTTACCGGATGGGGGCGCAAGGCGGGGGATTATGACACCGGCGAATGGGCGTTTGACACGATCCGCCCCGGTGCCGTGCCGTTTCCAGACGGGCGGATGATGGCCCCGCATATCACATTCTGGATCGTGGCGCGGGGCATCAATATTGGCCTGCACACCCGCATGTATTTCCCCGATGCCGACAACAGCGCCGACCCGCTGCTGATGCGCATCGAACATCAAAACCGCGTGCCGACCCTGATCGCGCGGCTCGAAACCGATGGCGTCTATCGGTTTGATATCCATCTTCAGGGCGAGAAAGAAACGGTATTTCTAGATGTCTGATCCTTGTATCCTTTGCGTGGCCATTACCGGCAGCGTCCCCACCAAAGCGGCCAACCCAAATGTGCCCATTTCGATCGCCGAACAGATTGAAAGCACCCACGAGGCATTTGAGGCCGGGGCCAGCATTTGCCACGCCCATGTGCGCAATGATGATGAAACGCCATCATCGGACCCTGAAAAATTTGCCCGCCTCAAGGAAGGGCTGGAAAAACACTGCCCCGGCATGATTATCCAGTTCTCGACCGGTGGGCGTTCCGGTGCCGGAAAAACCCGCGGCGGTATGTTGTCGCTGCGCCCTGATATGGCATCGCTGTCGGTGGGGTCGAATAACTTCCCCACCCGCGTTTACGAGAACCCGCCGGATTTGGTCGACTGGCTGGCCTCGGAAATGCGCAAATACGAGGTCGTGCCCGAAGTCGAAGCCTTTGACCTGAGCCACATCCTGCAAGCGATCCAGCACCACAAGGACGGCAAGCTGTTTGGGCGGCTTTATGTGCAATTCGTCATGGGCGTGAAAAACGCGATGCCTGCCGATAAAACCGTGTTCGATTTCTATGTTGAACAGGTCAAGGCGCGCGCGCCTGATGCAGCATGGTGTGCTGCGGGCATTGGCCCTAATCAGATCGTTGTGAATGAATGGGCGATTGCCGCAGGCGGCCACACCCGCGCGGGCCTAGAGGATAACGTGCGCCTAGACCGCAACACACTGGCCCCGTCAAACGCAGCGTTGATCAAGCGCGCCGCCGACCTGTGCGAGAAATACGAGCGCCCCGTCGCCACATGGCAGCAAGCCCGCCAGATTTTGGGTCTGCGTAGCGTGACCGTCTAAGAAACCAGCCTGCCCGCTGCGTCAGTTCAGGCGCACGGGCAGGTTCAACGGTCCGCGAAATCCAAAACCGGACCAGACCACGCTTGCGGGGTCCACCAGTTCCATACTTGGGAAACGTTCAAACAGCATTGGCAGCAGCACCTTGCCCACCGTGTGGCGCGAGATGTGGATGCCCATGCAGTGATGCGGCCCGTTACCAAACGACTGATGGGCCGAGGCATTGCGAAACGCATTATACAGGTGTCCGTCCTCGAACACGTCCTCATCGTGGTTGGCCGATGCTTGCGAAGTCATCACCACGTCGCCTTTGGGAATAGTGAAACCCCTGATTTCCGTATCCTCAATCGCCACGCGCGAGCTGACCTGAATGGGGGCCACCCAGCGCACGCCTTCTTCAAATGCGTCGCCCCATTTGCCTTTTGATTTAACCTCTTCTAGCTGATCGGGGTTGGTCAGCAAACCGTAAAGGATGGTCAGCAGCGCGTCACGGGGTTCGTTAATCCCACCGCCGATCGCAATTTTAATGTTCGCAATTATCTGGCTCATCTCTATAGGCTCATCCGCATTGACCATCACCGACAGCGCGGATTGATCGGGGTCGGCCTCGAGGCGATCCACCATGCGCGCGATCTCTGCATTCATCTCGATATTGGCGGCCGCTACCCGTTCAAACGGCTCGTCCGCCCAGCCAAAGTTGCCAGCCCCGTCAATCAACGCCTGCGACCAATGCTGCATGTCGGCGTCAGATGCGTCGGGCATGCCCAAAATCTCGGCTAGGATACGCGCCGCAAGCGGGCCGGCCAGCATCGGGAAGAGATCAATCACCTCGTCACGGGGTAGACGGTCCAGATAATCGCTAGCGTGGCGTTCATAGGATGGCACCCAGATCGTCTTGATATTGCGGGCCGAAAATGTCGGCACCATCGCCATGCGTTCACGCAGATGGGCATCGCCGTCCTTACGCATCAGGGTATGCGCCTCGAACGCCTTTTCCATCGGAGTGTTGGGATCATTGGTGCTGAACAGCGCCGGGTTCCCTTTCACAGCGCGGGTATCCGCCGCCTTGGTCAGCAATGTCCGCCCCAAAGATTTGACCCGCAACACAGGGCTTTGCGACCGCAACCGCGCATAGATCGGATAGGGATCACGTGTCAGATCAGCGATGGTTATTGCCTCGTCTAGCGGTGCTAACGGCATTGGTCCCCCTCCCAAGGTCAGTCCTGCACAGAATGTTCTAGGACCGAACGTTAGCGAGCAAGCCAAATTTAGGCAATCGGAAGTGTCACACCGTCAAAAATTTGTTTGCAAGAGGTGGATCTGCACACGCCACGCTTCGCGACATCACCCTCAGAAACGTATCGGGGTTAAATCGTGAAACCCTAATTCTCCGTTTCATTTGGTGCCAGACGACGGACAAATTTTTCTCCGGTTAGCCGTTTGTGATTGCGACGCGCCTCTCCAAGTTTTTCAATTTCGCGAAGAATATTCATATTTCGGTAGTGAATTGTGTAGATTTCCTTATCGGAGGGCAAAGGTTGATTTCTTAATATGCCACCCAAAATAAAATGTTGCTCTTCGGGTAGTATATTCCACGACAGCCCGGCTCTCAGAATGGCCGCGGGTAATGTCATTTGATCTAAGTAAGGTCGGCGGCGCTCTAACGTATCGATCCTGTCTACGATTTTGGCGGTGTCATACCAGACATCTGGAAACCGCCCCTTTCCTGTCGTGTCATTCTCTGGGAAGGCCACCAATCCAGAACTGAAATATGGGATCACCGGCTCTTTGCTACGCCGCATCAAGTGATACCTTTCAGCAGGAATATCCATTTCTAAAGCAGCATATATGTCATCCCAGATTGATTGCTCGGCCCAGACCATCGACGCTGCAAGTGAACAGGAAACATGACCCGGCTTTATGATGTTCTCGGGGAGGTTATCGCGAATGAACAACACATCTGAATCAACAAACATTGACCATTCGGTTTCACGCGGTTCGAGGCATGCCAGAATTTTATTGCCATGGGGGTATGCAGGGTCAAAACGCCCATCCGACTTAAACGTTCTGATCTCAGCCCCCATCTTCTCATGGGCGATATGGACGGCAGGGTGCAGTTCATCATACCGATGCTCAGGACAATAGCCGATTGCCTTTACGTCGCCTGGAAAACGCGTGCGGATCGAAGCAAGAAGGTAGCTCGCCATGATCTCATACTCAGGTGGTTCAACTATGTAAAAAATAGTTAACGACGGGTCTGAATTGCTCACAGGTGGGTTCCTTGCTTCCAACGGCAACTGCGCCCGAAGTTAGTGCTCAAACTGAATGCCAGTAACCAGCCGCTTGCATACAATGCTTGCGGGCCGGTTTTTCTAGCAGTGCAGCCGCTCATCTGCATCGAGAAAGACAAATTTGCATTTTTATATCAGTGGTGTGACGTGAAATAATAGTCAACCTGCCTGGGCTCCAAAACCAAATATGAAAGGTCCATTTCATTGCAGCATTCGCGCACTACGGCCGAGGTTACTTCCCTTAAAACCAATCGCGCTTGAGAAAACACAGGCAATGCTGCACAACATCATCATAGATACAGATACTTAGGGAAATTATGGGAATTAGCATTAACATTGCTGTCCAACTAGCATCCATCACGCCACTTCTAAAAGACTGTAAAAACGGCGTTATGTTGGGCCGGCAGAAGATGCATTTCAAGCCTGCCGGCTGGACACCGAGGCTCATATCCGAGCTGGAGGAGCAGGGCATTTCGGCAACTGCAGAGGATCTATTTCAAGAGGACGGATTTTGCGAAACCTATTTGAATACGATCGGCTGGCCAAAATGTGAGAGCTTGGATTTCTCGGATATTGAAGGGGCTGAATATATCCATGATCTGTCCGTGCCAGTAGGCTCCGATCTCACCGATAAATTCGACCTAGTCTATGATGGAGGGACCACTGAGCATGTATTTGATATTGCTCAATCGTTCCGCAACGTTGACGCTATGCTTAAGGACCAAGGCATATTTGTATCTTGTGTCGGCACTGATGGGTGGTTCGGACATGGTTTTTACCAAGTCGGGCCAGATATTCCCTGGCGTTATTGGGTCGCCAGCCTTGGATATAAAATGCTCGGGTGTTGGACCTTTACCCGTAAAGGAAGAGGCGCGCCGCGTGAAATCCAAGACCCGACGGATAGTCGGCGCGGCATGGAACACCGCTATAACGACCCTCAATTCATATTTTATGTCGTTCAGAAACAGCCGCGAGATGGTGAGCCGAAACAGGTAATTCAAAGTCATTATATTGACTACTAAAAATGGCATATCACTGTTGCGTGCAGACTGTGGGTAGCTCACATTTAGGCTAATCTGTCTTTTGCTTCGTGCGCTGTACAATCCTCTTTCGAATACGGCGAGCAAACGGATACTCGTACTCAGCCCACATTATATCGCAAGCTCGTCGAGCAAGGCCACTGCCGTGTCGTGCAGATGCAGCTTGCAAGAATGACTTTGCCCAACGCGGGTCTTTGCGACGGTTGCGCATTTTACGCCAAAAAGCGGTGCTCAGCTCCCCCGTTTCAGCTATCTCTTGTATCAAGAGCTCAAGCGCTCCGGATTTTGCGATCGTTCGAATAAGTGTATGCCCAGAAAACGGGATTTTGACATTCTTCAGCTCTGATGTTGATAGCCTTTGAACGTGTTGTGCGTCTTCGCCGACATGTGGATCGAAAAATATGTGGCCACCGGCTATTCCCTCCACATGCTCAGCCGCGTCTAGATAGGCTGGTGTGTCCCAATCAAACTTTCTGTAGGGCCAAGGGTACCGCCGCTCAAAAGGGGCGATGTCACGGTTGAGTGTGGATTGCGGGCTAAACGCCAGAACGCGAGCCTTGGGGACAAGGTGGGCAAAGCAAAGCGCAGCAAAGCCACCCATTGATGCACCGACAAAAAGCACACGGCTAAACTGATCAAAGTAGCCAATTTTTTGGAGCGATCCTATTTGCGCAGCGGCATCTGGCCTTCTGTACCAATCCTTATTATGGCTTTGCATGCCCAAAATACTGTAACCAAGCGCCTCAGCGCGGTCGTTTAGCCATGGCTTCCACGGCCCATCTTTCGGTCGTTCATCAATAGATGCTAGATTGTCAAATGTTACCAACAGGATATCTGATCGTTTGATCGCGGTTATATCACTGTGCTCGCCCTTAAAAACGAAACAATCCGACTTGATGCCTTCTTCAAGGCTTTGCGGGGATTCATTTTCTATCATAGCGGGCTAATAATCAAAATTCTTCAATTTCTGCGCCACAATAACGCTAATAATAGATCATTCCGAAACCTATAGTCGGACAAAATCTTTACAATGAATATACGCAACTTTAAAGAAAAAGAACCCAATCCACATCCTAAAGGGTAGCAGAACTAAGCGCAAAGCAGGCTGGTAATGAAAAATCGTTTTGGTGGACTATCCGACACTTTCGTAAAATTACAAAATGCTGTCGTCTTTCCACATGCCCAAGACAACACCTGCGGGGTGCTGAACAGCGACGGCGAATTTTGCGAATTTTCGCGCGGGGTTATGGGGCCAAAACGCGCCTCGCTGGCACCGCAATTACCCGTCGCCGAAAGCGAGATGCCACTGCTGAAAGGCAATTACCTGTATGGCGGATGGCTGCGCGCGCATTTCGGGCATTTTCTTTTGGAATCGACAGCGCGTTTGTGGGCCCTCGATGAACTTGCAGAAGACATAGACGGCGTCATTTTTACGCCATTCAGAAATGGCGGCGTCGGACAGGCGCAAAAGCGATACGGCCCGTTCTTGGACATCTTAAGCGGATCTAAGCCACTGCGCGTTGTTCGGGAGCCAACACAGGTCGAAAATATCGTCGTCCCTGATCCCGGCTTTGGCCATCATGCCCGCATTCTTGGCTCTCAAAGGTACCGCGATTACACACGCGCGCAAGTTGCTGCAGTGATCAAGCCCGAAGGCGCGGAACGTCTGTATGTGTCACGCAGCGCGCTAATGGACAAGCGGGGCGGCGTCGTTGGTGAATTGCTGATCGAAGCCGTTATGCAAGCAAATGGGTATGAAATATTCCATCCCCAGAGACACAGTATTCCAGATCAGCTTGCGCGATATAAAGCAGCACGAGAATTGGTCTGCCTGGACGGATCTGCGCTGCATATGGCTGCTTACGCCCTTCAACCTGGTGCGCGTGTGGGAATGATACTACGTCGCCATGCAAACCTTCTGGACGGGTTGGCAAAACAAGTCGAATTGTTCGCAGGTGCGAAAGTGTTCAGCCTTGATGCTTTGCAGGCAAGCTGGGTGGATGAGGCGGCGAAACGTGTTGATTTCCGCTCCATGGGCGAGCTTGATTTTGAAAAACTGCATAAATCACTCGTAGAGCACGGTTTTATTGCGGACGGGCCTACACCAGAATATGCTGTCGATCCTATTCTCAAAACTGCATTTGCTGAAATGCACGAGAAAAATATGCGCCGCGTGCCTGTCGTTTAACGGCCGAAGGGTTAAGTTTTTAACGTACTTCTCAATGCTGTGAAAAGGCGTTTGAATACGTGCCTAAGAAGAATTAGCGGACTTATTTTCAACAATGATAAACTCCGGCATGCTCAACTCTTCCGACGGGATCAGGGTCGGGTTATCTATCTGCTGATACTCGCGCAGGAATGTCCCGATCGCAGGGCCAGTTAAAACGATCCGTTTGACGCTGCCCAATGTGACCGCGCTTAGCAGCTTTGCGCCGATCTGTGCATAGCTGGCGCGCAGTACGTCGGGCTTTTCATCCGCGATCATCTGGTTGATCTGCGCAACGGTCTTGGCATCATCACCGGCAAACACAATCTGATCAGTTGGCATGTGCAGACGGTCGCCCAGCGCCAATTCATTATGGGACAGAATATTGCGCATGATCTGTATCCGGGATGCGTTGTCCTCTTGGGCGATGACAGTGACTTGCGGCAGTTGTTTCGCGGTGAATATCGACAGAAACCCGACCCCTGCCCCCAGATCAAGCAGCTTTTGGCCGTCCTCGACCACCCGTCCGATCCTGCGGGCCAAGCGGCGCTGGTATTTGCCGCGTATAACCAGATCGAGCGTATTTTGCGCGAAAATGCGCACGTCGGCGGGCAAGGCAATGCCGTGATTATCGACCCATTCGACGGCCGTCTCGGCGCTTACATCAATCTCACCGGGCACAAAGCCATCCCCGCCCTCGCCCACATCGGCAAAGCCCGCCTCGGGTTTCGTGCGGCGCTCCTCAATCGGACGGTTGGCGTTCGATTTCTCGACCTGCGACATCAGCGCTGCGATCTCGGCGGGGTTACGCGCCTTGGGCGGCTTGGCGACGATCTGGGTGATCGGCACCTTTGATGCTTCGATCAGCGACGCTTTCAGCGCGGCATAGGCATCGGTCTTGCGGTATTCATCAAGCCGCGCCTCGACCCGGTCAATCGCAGCCCAATGCAGACGCGCCAAAACAGGGTCGGTCAACAATTCATCCATGATCTGTTTGCGCCGCTCGGTATAGCGCAGGATCTTGTCGTCATAGACCTCGTTACGGTCCTGAAGCGACCAGTAGTCGGCGTTATATTTGTCTTTCTTGTTGTTCACGTTCCCGCGCAGCTTGCGGATCGCATAGCTGTCGATGGATTTCACCGCATAGTGGTTCATCTGGGCCCATTGATAGCCGACGGTGCGGCGGATCGACCGCCAGCCGCGAAATTTAAAGTAATCCTCCATCGGGAGACCGGAGCCGTTCAGCCACTTGACCGTGTCAGGGAAGCCGGTCTCAAGATGCTTGTTTTTGATCGACGGGCGGTGGATGCCGATCTTCCATTTGTCCGGGTCAAACTTGAACAGCGTCTTCACGCCCCAGCCCTTGTTCCATGTCGGGGGTGCCGCATAAAGATACTGTTCAGACACCGGATCGCGCGACCAATCGACCACATTGCCCGACCCGAAAATCCGCCATGTGATGACGATACCGTTGGCGTCGCCCGCCGCATTCAGCATCGGGTCCAACGTGCCATCGCCATAGTTGATGCACAAAAACTCGTCCGCATCGAACATCAAAATCCAGTCGGCCTCGGTCACTTTGGGCTCAACCTGCGCATATTTCATTGCCGAGGGCTGCGGTTTCACACCTTCGGGAATATCGTTGCGACGGTGATAGCCCAGACCCAGCTCTTCGAGCCGGATCAACATGTCGTCGGTGCCGTCGGAACAGTCGTTCGTGTAGACTAGGATTTTGGTAAACCCCACGGCCAGATGATGGGCATACCATTCCAGCAGAAACGGTGCCTCGTCCTTCATCATCGAGATGGCCAGAAGCTTGCCGTGGGGGCTTTTATGCGGTTTCAGATTGATGGCTTTGGGCCTTTGATCTGGCGGTTAGCGCAGCGCCTTGGATGGATCGATGCCGATCTTTTCGCACATCCGCGCGGCATAGGAACCGGGCAGCGGTTCGTGCTTTTCCCACCACGGTTTCGTGCCATTGGTATACAGATGCACCGAAAGGGTTTTATCGGTGAAATGCCCCTCAACCCGGCCATAGGGATCGTAAAAGATGTCGTTCAACTGGAACGGCACCGGATACAGCACTTCGCGTTCGCTGGCCTTTTCATACTGGCCGGTTTGCTTGGCGAAATAGGTAAATGCCTGCGGGCCAAATGCCGTGCGCTCGGCGTTATAAATCCGGTGGGCATGGGTTAATTTGGGGTCTTGGCGGTCGTATTTGCGGCGCTGGTTCTTGTTCCACCATGCAGGATAATCCGGCAGGTTGTCATAGTAATCCAGCAACTGATCCATCAGCTCGCATTCTTGGGGCAGGCCCACAACGCCACAGTTCAACGCGCCCGACATGCCATGACGGCCAAAGATATATTCATCATCTTCGGGAAAGGGCTGGTGACAAAACGCATCGCAATCGATCCAGATCGCACCGATCTTTTGGATCATTTTATAGCGGAACACATTCGACAGAAACGACGCGCTGGTGGCCTCGACCAAGGCGCGGTCGATTTCCATAATATCGGACGCGGGGCGCACCTCTACCCCTTCGGGGGCGTTGTCCACCTTGTCGGCGCAATACAGGATCGTCTTATGCCCCGCGACCACATGGGATTTCAGACAAAGCTGGTTAAGATAGTGAAGCTTTTCACCAATCCAAAGCGACGCGACGGGGCGACGGTCATTCATAATTCAGGCCTCTCTGATGACGATATTCTGGCTACGTCGTATGTATCTGCTCAACCCCAAGATTAGCTTGGCGCAGCTATGCTTGTAAAGAATCCTCGGGCCTATGGCGGGGCTGCCGCCCAAGATTGACTTGAAGCGGCGCGCGTGAGAGTCATTTGAGCAACGCAAATGATCCAATCCAAGGTGACGCCCCCCGTGACACGTATCCTTGCTGTAACCTGCATGCGAAACGAAGGGCCCTATTGCCTGGAATGGATCGCCCACCACCGTGCGTCGGGCGTCACGGATTTTTTGATCTTCACCCATGATTGCGACGACGGCACCCCCGATCTGCTGGACCTTTTGCCGGGGGTCACGCATGTGCCGTTTCAGCCGGCGGGCAACAAATCGGTACAATGGCAGGCCATGCGATTGGCCGATGCACATCCGCTGATCAAGGCAGCCGATTGGGTGATCTTTTTTGATTGCGATGAATTCCTGTGCCTTGAGGCACCGATGGGAACCTTCGGCGATCTGATCGCGTCGGTCGGCGAGGAGACGGATGCTATCGCCCTACCCTGGCGGTTCTTTAGTGCAGCAGAGCAGATGGAGTTCACCGACCAGCCGACGGTTGAGCGTTTTACCATGTGCGCCCCCGATCCGTTTTTCCTGCCAGCGGGCCATTTTTTCAAAACCTTGTTTCGCCCAGAGAAATTTCAAAAACTTGGCGTGCACCGCCCCAAGACCAAGCGCAGCAAACCGACGCGTTGGTCGCTGGGTGCGGCACAGCCCGCCAGCGATGACTTCGCCCATGATGACAGCCGGATCAATCTGTTTGGCCTGATGCAAACCACGGCACGCGCGCGGCTGAACCATTATTCCCTGCGATCCGCGGCTGAATTTATGGTTAAACGCGGGCGCGGCCTGCCCAATCGCATGACCAAGCGCCTTGATCTGCACTATTGGGCTGAACGGAATTTCAACACAGTCCAAGACAGCACGATTGACCCGATGTTCATCAACACGCGGGCCGAGATGGCAAAGCTGCACGCGCTTCCGAAGGTGCAGGCGGCCCATCAGCGCGCCGTCGCATGGCACCAAGATGCTTTTGCAGCGCTTATGAACGACCCTGCCGAAATCCAATTTTATTGGCACTTAACGCTTTTGGCGGGCAGCACCCCCCCGACCCAAGACCAAACGCACGCGCATTTACGGCGTCTTGCTCAGACGTAACCAGACCACCGAGCGGCGCGAATAGAGTTGATTGCAAACAAGTTCAGTTGCACCCTTACGGCACTTAATCTTGCCCAAGAGGTCTGCCATGTCTACCGATCCGCTGCTGCAGCCGTACCAGCTTAAGCATCTGACTTTACGCAACCGGATCATGACGACCAGTCACGAACCCGCGTACCCCGAAGACGGGATGCCCAAAGACCGCTACCGCGCCTATCACGCAGAGCGTGCAAAGGCTGGCGTAGCCTTGGCAATGACAGCGGGATCGGCGGCCGTTTCCAAGGACAGCCCGCCTGTGTTCAACAACGTCTTGGCCTATAAGGACGAGGTCGTGCCGTGGATCACCAACCTGACCGATGCATGCCACGAACATGGCTGCGCGGTCATGATCCAGCTGACACATCTTGGGCGACGCACCACGTGGAACAAGGGCGATTGGCTACCGTCGGTGTCATCGTCGAAACACCGCGAACCTGCGCACCGCGCCTTTCCCAAACTGATCGAAGATTGGGACATCGACAGGATCATCACCGATTTTGCAGACGCCGCCGAACGGATGAAACATGGCGGCATGGACGGGATCGAGTTGCAGGTTTACGGCCATCTGCTTGATCAGTTCTGGTCGCCGCTCACCAATGACTTGGTTGGCCCTTACGGTGCTGACACGTTGGAAAACCGGATGCGCTTTCCCATGGATGTGCTGGCCGCCGTGCGCAAACGGGTTGGCGACGATTTCATCGTGGGGTTCAGATACACAGCGGACGAGGCGCAAAAAGGCGGGATCACCGCAGAAGAAGGGCTTGAAATATCCAAGAAACTAGCCGCATCCGGCCAGCTGGATTTCCTGAATGTGATCAAGGGGCGCATACACACGGATCCGGCGATGACCGATGTGATCCCTGTGCAAGGGATGCAAAGCGCCCCGCATCTGGATTTCGCAGGCGCGGTGAAACAGGCGACTGGCATGCCCACGTTTCACGCCGCACGCATCCAAGACGTGGCAACAGCGCGCCATGCGGTGGCGGCAGGGCTGCTTGATATGGTCGGGATGACCCGCGCGCATATGGCCGATCCGCATATCGTGCAAAAAATCGTCGAGGGGCGCGAGGATGACATCCGCCCCTGCGTCGGGGCGACCTATTGTCTGGACCGTATCTATCAAGGCGGCGAGGCCCTGTGCATCCACAACGCCGCCACGGGGCGCGAGCTGACGATGCCACACAGCATTCAACCCGCACTGATCAAGCGCAAATTCGTTATTGTCGGCGCAGGCCCCGCCGGGCTGGAAGCCGCCCGTGTTGCTGCTGAACGTGGTCACCAAGTTACCGTGATCGAGGCCCAGCCTGATCCCGGCGGGCAGATCAGACTGACCGCCCAAAGCACCCGCCGCCGCGAGATGATGTCGATCATCGATTGGCGCATGGCACAATGTGCCGCCCGCGATGTGGTGTTTCATTTCAACACATGGGCGGATGAAGACACGATTGCGCAGCACACCCCCGACGTGGTGATCATCGCCACAGGCGGTCTGCCCAATACCGAACTGTTTGAAACAGGGGTCGAGGCCGAAAATGTGGTGTCTTCGTGGGACATCATCTCGGGTGATGTAAAGCCTGCCGAAAATATCCTCATCTACGACGAAAGCGGCGATCATCCCGGACTTCAAGCCGCTGAGGTTGCCGCTCACGCGGGTGCCAAAGTCGAAGTGATGACCCCGGATCGCAGCTTTGCCTCCGAAATTATGGCGATGAACCTTGTCCCCTATATGCGGTCTTTACAGGATAAGGATGTGACCTTTACCGTGACGCGGCGGCTGCTGGGGGTCGCGCGCGCGGGCAACAAGCTGATCGCCACAATAGGCACCGATTACAGCGATTTCACGCGGGAACAAGAGTATGATCAGGTGGTGGTGAACTACGGCACCTTGCCGATGGATGACCTGTATTTCTCGCTCAAACCGCTGTCAAAGAATGAAGGCGCGGTTGATTATGAGGCGTTGATCGCAGGGGAGCCGCAAACGATGGACTGGAATGACGACGCAACATTCTGGCTGTTTCGTATCGGCGACGCGGTGTCGGCGCGCAATACACATGCAGCGATTTATGACGCTTTGCGCTTGGTCAAGGATTTGTAGAACCCTCCCAATTTAATACGCGGCACACGGGCTTCCTATACCGCCGCTGAACCACACAAGATATTCTTAAGGCTCAACAAATACCGAAATCGATATTCCCGATACCCCTTCGTTAAAATTGACACTAAGGTTCACCTGCGCGGCGTTCGTGCCGCTGGACCCTTGGTCAAGAGTGAAACAAGCGATGGGTGAATGGCGCGATGTCTGACGGATCAAACAGCTATGACTATATTGTAATCGGCGGCGGGTCTGCCGGGTGCCTGATGGCCAACAGGCTGAGCGCCGATCCGGCCAACCGCGTACTGCTGTTAGAAGCCGGAAAACCCGACACCTATCCCTGGGTCCACATCCCGATCGGCTATCTTTATTGCATCGGCAACCCGCGCGCCGACTGGATGTATAAAACAGAACCCGACAAGGGGTTGAACGGTCGCGCGCTTCTTTACCCCCGCGGCAAGACGTTGGGCGGGTGTTCGTCAATCAACGGCATGATCTATATGCGCGGGCAAGCGCGGGATTACGACAATTGGGCCAAGCTGACCGGCGAGGAAGATTGGAACTGGCAAAACGCGCTGGCCGACTTCAAGGCCCACGAAGACCACTATAAATTGGATGACGGGGCCGATCCGGTCACCGGCGACAACAGCCGGTTTTCGGACATGCACGGCCACGGCGGTGAATGGCGGATCGAAAAACAACGTTTGCGATGGGATGTTCTGGACAGTTTTGCCGATGCTGCGGCCGACACCGGCATTCAGAAAACCGATGACTTCAACAGCGGTGACAATGCGGGCGTCGGGTATTTTGACGTAAACCAGCGCTCTGGCTGGCGTTGGAACACCTCAAAGGCGTTCCTGCGCCCTGCAAAGAAACGCCCCAACCTGACCATCTGGACCGACGCGCAGGTTGAAAAACTGACATTCGACAAAGACAGCAACGGACGCCTGCGCTGTACTGGGGCCAAAGTGCACCACAAGGGTGTGCCCGTCACCGTGACGGCGGTCAAGGAAACCGTGCTGTCCGCCGGTGCTGTGAACTCTCCTCAAATACTGCAGCTGTCCGGGATAGGCCCCGCCGCAATGCTCAAAGAGCATGGGATAGACGTGGTGATGGACCAACCCTTTGTTGGTGAAAACCTCCAAGACCACCTGCAAATTCGCGCGGTGTTCAAGATAAAGGGCACACAGACCCTGAACACCTTGGCCAATTCGCTTTTTGGCAAGGCCAAGATCGGGCTGGAATATCTGCTCAAACGCTCCGGCCCGATGAGCATGTCACCAAGCCAATTGGGCGCATTTTCGCGGTCCAACCCTAAGCGGGCGCATGCAAATCTTGAATACCATGTGCAACCGCTTAGCCTTGAGGCCTTTGGCGAGGATCTGCATGATTTCCCTGCCATGACGGTTAGCGTTTGTAACCTGAACCCGACCAGCCGTGGCCATGTGCGGATTGCATCATCCGACTTCCGCGACGCACCCAAGATCACGCCGAATTATCTGGATACCGAAGAAGACCGCCAAGTCGCCGCCGAAAGCCTGCGCCAAGTGCGTGACATCATGGCCCAACCTGCAATGAAGCCCTATGCCCCCCAAGAACACAAACCCGGCGTACAATACCAAAGCGACGAGGACTTGGCCCGTTTGGCAGGCGACATCGCCAGCACGATCTTTCACCCCGTTGGCACCGTCAAAATGGGCCGCAAGGATGACCCGACGGCCGTTCTGGACCCGCACCTGCGGATGAAAGGTGTGGCGGGCCTGCGCGTCGTGGATGCGTCGGTCATGCCCGAGATTACCAGCGGCAACACCAATGCCCCCACCATCATGATCGCCGAAAAGGCTGCGCGCTGGATATTGGCAGGCCAATAAGCCACCGCGCAGCCGGTCGTTATTACATCACTACAGGCGTTGCAGTAGTGACGGCGACGGATCACCTGTCGTGGGCAACCCAACCGATTGCTGATAGGCCGCGATGGCCTTGCGGCTGTTGGGGCCGATCACCCCGTCGGTACCGCCGGTATCAAACCCGCGCGCGGTCAGTTTTTCCTGAAGCGCTTTGCGATCCTCGATGGTCAGCCCGTATTTATCGGGACCAAAGCTGGCCCGAATAGGCCCGCCGCCCGCAATGCGGTCAGACAAATGCCCCACCCCAATCGCGTAGTTGTCAGAGTTGTTGTAGCGCTTGATGGCATTAAAATTGCCAAACACCGCAAACCGTGGTCCGCCCGCGTCGGGCTGCAAAATCTTGAGCGGTGTCGCGGAACTGGCGGCTGCCGTTCCCATCTCTCCGCCCCATTTCTGACCGGATTTCCAACCGGACTTGGCAAGATACGCAGCGGTGGATGCCAATGAATCAGTTGGGTCATCCGACCAAATATCACGCCGCCCATCACCGTTAAAATCTACAGCAAAGGCTTGATAAGATGTGGGAATAAACTGGGTGTGCCCCATGGCACCAGCCCAACTGCCGGTCAAACCCCGGGCAGAGACATCGCCCCGCTCAAGAATTTTCAGCGCCGCAATCAGCTGTTTTTCAAAGAAAGACCCGCGCCTGCCATCATAAGCCAAGGTTGACGTGGCCGATACAACAGGCACATTGCCCCGCCGCTCTCCGTAAAAGCTCTCAAGCCCCCACACGGCTGTGACCACCTCGGCTGGCACGCCATAGCGCCCCTCGATCTGGCGCAGAACGGCCCGGTGCCGGGTAAAGGCGGCGCGGCCTTTGCTGACCCGTTCGTCAGACGCAGCGATCGCAAGATAATCCTCAAGCGTTCGGCTAAATTCGGTTTGGTTACGATCACGCTTTACGACGCCGGGCAAATATCCCGCCCCGGCAAAACCTTGTCGCAATGTGGCGGGCGAAATACCCTGCCCCACTGCGCGCGCCTTGAAGGACGCAACCCATGCATCATAACTCGCATTCGGTTGCGGCATTAAATCTGCGGTTAATGCACCCTCGCTCCGCGACGAAAAGGAAGTGACGTTGCCCCGCCCTTGGCATGCCGCAAGGCCTAAGGCCCCCAATCCGATTGTAAAATTCCTACGTGAAATGCCCATTCTGCCTGCGCCCTTTATTGTTGTGGCTTTAGCGGCAGGTTACCCCAACTCGTAAACGGCGCAAAGGGGCAGTTCCCTGGCGGCAATCCTTTGCCTAGTTGCCCGGCACGTATAGCGGGACGGTCGACATCGACATCTTAGCCGACCCGTTTTGCACATCGCGGGCGTGGCTGATGTAGATCAAGGTGTTGTTCGCCTCATCGTAGATACGCTTCACGTTCAAAGTCTTAAAAATGACCGATCGGCGCTCGGTGAATACAGTCTCGCCCTCGTCATCACGCTCGATATCGCCAATTTCAATCGGTCCGGTTTGACGGCAAGAAATCGACGAATTCGACGGGTCTTCGAACCAGTTGCCCTTTTGCAACCGGTCAATAATACCGCGCTCAAAATAGGCCAGATGACAGGTCACGCCCTTAACCTTAGGATCGGCCACCGCTTCGACGACGATGTCGTTGCCTAGCCAGTCTACGTCAACGTTGCCGACCGTTTCAGCCGCGGTGGACAAGGGGGAGACGACGAGCGCAGCTAGTGCACAAAGAATGCGGGTGGGGTGTTTTTGTGTGTTCATGATCATATACGCGCCAGAATGAAGAAGGTTCCGTTGGTAGGTGCTTGTATTATATTTTGGCTATTTTCCAACGCAAAGCGCCCGCTTAGGGATTATCCTAAGCGGGCGTTTTGTATTGTTATCGTTTAGAGAGATACGCATTTATT
>NZ_JBBMQK010000014.1:0-20546 GCF_038899995.1 Sulfitobacter sp. AS59 | reverse complement strand
TGCCGTGGTCAACGTGACCAATCGTGCCGATGTTTACGTGCGGTTTATTACGTTCAAACTTTGCCTTAGCCATGATGGCCTCCTTGGTTTTTAGGTTGGGTGGTGGGTTTGAAACCCACCCTACAGTTTGGGTAGGGCGGGGTTTTCCCCGCCGCCCCAGTTATTGGTTTGGCCGATTAAGCGAACTTGGCCTGGATCTCGTCCGAGATGTTCTGTGGTACGGCTTCGTAATGCGAGAACTGCATGGTGAAGTTCGCACGACCCGAAGACATCGACCGCAATGTGTTGATGTAACCGAACATGTTGGCCAAAGGCACCTGCGCGTCAATCGCGATGGCGTTGCCACGTGTGTCTTGGCCCTGAACCTGACCGCGACGCGATGTCAAATCGCCGATGATGCCGCCTGTGTAATCCTCAGGTGTGACAACTTCAACTTTCATGATCGGCTCGAGCAGTTTCGCGCCAGCTTTCTTCATGCCTTCGCGCATACCCATGCGGGCAGCAATTTCGAACGCCAGAACGCTGGAGTCAACATCGTGGTATTTACCTTCGATCAAGGCAACCTTGAAGTCGATAACCGGGAAGCCCGCCAATGGACCGGAGTCCATAACCGAACGAATACCCTTTTCAACACCCGGGATATATTCCTTGGGCACCGAACCACCAACAACGCGCGATTCAAACGAGTAACCCTCGCCTGGCTCTGTCGGCGTGATGATCATCTTAACTTCAGCAAACTGACCCGAACCACCCGACTGTTTCTTGTGGGTGTATACGATTTCAGCTTCACGGCTGACGGTCTCACGGTATGCAACTTGCGGTGCACCGATGTTCGCTTCGACTTTGAATTCACGCTTGAGGCGATCAACCAGAATGTCGAGGTGAAGTTCGCCCATGCCCTTCATGATGGTCTGACCGGATTCGATATCGGTCTCAACACGGAAGGATGGATCTTCGGCAGCAAGACGGGCCAGACCGGCGGACATTTTTTCTTGGTCCGCTTTTGTCTTAGGCTCGACCGCGATTTCGATAACCGGATCAGGGAAGGTCATTGTTTCCAGAACCACAGGATCGTTAACCGCACAAAGCGTGTCACCTGTTGTTGTGTCTTTCAGACCCGCCAACGCGATAATGTCGCCCGCGAACGCTTCTTGAATTTCTTCACGATCGTTCGAGTGCATCATCATCATACGGCCAACGCGCTCTTTCTTGCCCTTGGTCGAGTTCAAGAGCGTGTCGCCCTTGTTCAAGACGCCGGAATAGATGCGTGTGAATGTCAGCGTACCAACGAAGGGGTCGTTCATGATTTTGAACGCAAGGCCAGAGAACGCCATGTCATCATCCGCGCGACGCGGGATGTTACGTGTTTCTTCTTCGTCGCCTGGCTTAAAGCCCATGTAATCAACAACGTCCAATGGGGATGGAAGATAGTCGATAACAGCGTTGAGCAGCGGCTGAACGCCTTTGTTCTTAAACGCGGAACCACACAGAACAGGGATAAACTTGATGGCCAGCGTACCCTTACGGATCAGCGTGCGCAGTGTATCTTCGTCAGGCTCTGCGCCATCCATCAGATAGTTTTCCATCGCGTCATCGTCCATCTCGACCGCAGTCTCGATCAGATGCGCGCGCCATTCGTCGGCCAGATCTTTCAGTTCAGCGCGGATTTCGCGCTGTTCCCAGCTTGCGCCCAGATCTTCACCGGCCCAGACCCATTCTTTCATGGTGACCAGATCGATCATGCCTTCCAGCTCGGTTTCGGCACCGATTGGAATTTGGATCGGCGCAGGTGTCGCACCGGTACGGTCCTTGATCATCTTCACACAGTTGAAGAAGTCAGCGCCGATTTTGTCCATTTTGTTAACAAAAACGATGCGCGGGACCTTGTAACGGTCAGCTTGACGCCAAACGGTTTCGGTTTGCGGCTCAACACCGGCGTTGGCGTCAAGAACAGCAACCGCGCCATCCAAAACAGCCAAGGAACGTTCAACTTCGATGGTGAAGTCAACGTGGCCAGGGGTGTCGATGATGTTCATCCGGTACTTGGTGTCGGATGTGGCGCTGGCGTCTGGCAGTTCCTGGCGCTGCCAGAAAGTTGTGGTCGCAGCGGAAGTAATTGTAATGCCGCGCTCCTGCTCCTGCTCCATCCAGTCCATTGTTGCGGCCCCATCGTGGACCTCGCCAATGTTGTGGGATTTGCCGGTGTAAAACAGGATACGCTCGGAGCAGGTCGTTTTACCTGCATCGATGTGGGCCATAATACCGAAGTTACGGTAGCGTGAGAGCGGATAGTCGCGTGCCATGGGGCTGCTTCCTCGAATATATCTGAAACGGATAAATCGCGCCCCAGCTTGGGGCGCGACAAAGGCGGGTTATGCCGCCTGAATTACCAACGGTAGTGGCTGAATGCTTTGTTAGCATCGGCCATTTTATGTGTATCTTCGCGTTTCTTAACGGCAGTGCCGCGCGACTGAACAGCATCCATCAGCTCGCCGGCAAGGCGCTCTTCCATGGTGTTTTCGTTGCGCGAACGCGACGCTTTGATCAACCAACGGATCGCCAATGCTTCGCGACGCTCGGGGCGTACTTCGACAGGCACCTGATAGGTTGCACCACCAACGCGGCGCGAACGCACTTCGACGGATGGTTTGATGTTGTCCAAAGCTTCGTGGAAAACTTCGATAGGCGCGCGTTTGATTTTGTCTTCAACGCGGGTCATTGCGTTGTAAACGATACGCTCGGCAACCGATTTTTTACCATCGATCATGAGGTTGTTCATGAATTTTGTAAGGACCAGATCACCATATTTGGCATCTGGCAGAACTTCGCGTTTTTCAGCGGCGTGACGACGTGACATTTAAGGCTCCTAATGTTCTAGCGCCAAGGTTGGTTTCTGCCGGTATACCCATTGCCTTACGGCTTGGATTTTCAGCGTTTCGCGCAACCCCAGCTTACCCCGAAGGGAAAGTATGCTGGACAGCCCCAGACGATGATGACATCGCCCAAGACCCACCCAAATTATTTTGGCTTCTTTGCACCATACTTGGAGCGACGCTGCTTACGGTCTTTAACGCCCTGAGTATCCAGAACACCGCGCAGGATGTGGTAACGCACACCGGGAAGGTCTTTTACACGACCGCCGCGGATCAGAACAACAGAGTGCTCTTGAAGGTTGTGCGATTCACCCGGGATGTAGCTGATGACTTCAAAACCGTTTGTCAGGCGCACTTTGGCAACCTTACGCATGGCCGAGTTCGGCTTTTTAGGTGTGGTTGTGTAAACACGTGTACAAACGCCGCGCTTTTGCGGGCATTCTTGCAGGTGCATGGACTTCGAACGTTTGATTTTAGGCTGGCGCGGTTTGCGGATCAGCTGCTGGATCGTTGGCATTCCGGTTTTATCCCCGTTTAGCTCACATATGTGGTGCAGCGGGGCGGACCCCAGTGCGGTTTAAATTTCGGTCCCCTCACGCGTCCGCGAAGCTGCTTTTACCAGGCGCAAGTGGCGCAAAGCAAAATCACCGCAGCGTTTCCGTACCGAGGAAAACGAGGCGGTGGGGTAACAGAGGATCGGGTCAGCATTAGACCGGATCGTGACCACAGGTGGTATGATTTCGGCACAGCAGGGCGACCCCCACATCCGAGATAGGGCGCGTATAGGCAGAGTCGCAGCCGCTGTCAACAGTAGCGATAACAATGGGCCATGATCCGGTGCCAAACGAATTGCTGCTTGCAATGATGGCCAGCTCCCCGCCATATTTGAACGGTTCTCGTGGTTGATCAAGGGCCCCTATTCAATGCAGATCATTGGTCTTTGCCGGTTTTCCTATCCGGCACATGGTGGCTTTCAGGTCGGGCACGACACGATTCAGGACCGCATTGCCTATCTTTATGACAAGCAACGTCTCGAAGAACGGTTTAGGCTGTTCGAAACGGTTGCCCTGCCCTGCCTTAAGGCCCAGACGGACCCTGAATTCGAGCTGGTGATCGTGGTCGGTGACATGATGCCCAAACAGCACCTGGACCGGCTGCGTGATATCACCGCTGATTTGCCGCAAGCCCGTATTCACGCCGAACCGCCGCGCCCACACCGTGAGGTGATGAAGGAGATACTGAACACCACCCGCGACCAAGACCTGCCGTCACTGCAGTTCCGGTTTGACGATGATGATGCCGTCGCTGTGGATTTTGTCGAACGTCTACGGGCTGCCCCAGCGGATTGTTCTGGACTGATCAGGAAAAACCGCACGGTCGCGTTTGATTGGAACAAGGGTTTGATTGCTGAATACGGGTCCGATGGCATTTCTGCGGTCGAAGTCTTCCGGCCCTTCGACGTGGCCGCGTTAGGCATGTATGTGCGCCCGCGCTGCCCCATGACGATCATGAACTTTGCACATAACAAGATTAACCGCTTTATGCCCACAGTGTCCTTTGACACCAAACATATGTTTGTGCGTGGCCATAACAGATCGAACGACAGCCGCCAAAAGGGCGAAAAACCGGCTGATGTCGCGCCTTTAACACCCGAGCAGGAAGAGATGTTTCGCACACGTTTTGCCATCGACGCAAACACCGTGCGCGCGGCATTTTCAGCGGCGTGACAGTTTGCGTTCGCGGTACAGTGTGAACAAACCGGTGGCTGCAACGATCCCTGCCCCAGCAAGCGTCGACGGCAACGGCCAGTCGCCAAAGACGAACCACCCCAAAATCAGCGCCCAGATCAGCCCCGTGTATCGAAACGGTGCGATGAACGACACTTCGCCGATCCGCATGGTCTGAACGCTAAAGTAATAGCCCATCAAAACGAAAACAGCCGCCGCCGCGATGGCCGTCCAATGGGCACCCGAAACCGCTGCCCAAGGCGTGGCCAGCTGCGCAAGCCCAGAGAAGATAGTGACAGAAAGAACCGCCGCCAGCGTAACCGTCATCGACGGCACATCCCCCGACAGCCGCCTGGTGCTCAGATCACGTATGGTCACAAAAAACACCGCAACCAAGGCATAGACCGACCAAATATTGAAGCCTTCGGTGCCCGGTTTGACGATCAACATGACCCCGATGAAACCGACCAGAATGGCGGACATGCGTTTCCAACCCACGGCCTCTCGATAAAACAGCGCGGCACCCAAGGTCACGGTTAATGGCAACGATTGTAAAATCGCACTCAGGTTCGCCAGCGGCATGTTGAACAAGGCGGTCACGAAAAAGAAACTGGCCCCGACTTCGGATGCCGACCGGATACCAACCAGTTTCCAATCGCGACGGCTAAGCCGCAGGTGCATCGGCCCCAGACGCCCCCACAGTACCAATATAAGAGAGATTGAGATTAACCCCCGCAGGAACAACAACTGAAACAACGGGACCTCGCCGCCAGTGGTTTTGGTCATGGTGTCGTTCAGCGTAAACGCCGCCATTGAGCCCATCATGAACAAGGCTCCGATTAGATTTGGCGACATGAGCGGGCTTTCAGTTGGGGTTACATAAGGCGATCATTGCCCGATCAACCTTGAAAGTACCAGCCCCGATCCTGACGGATGACAGGGGCCACAGCACTCGGCTGCCTGCGACAGCAGAAGGAGATCACACCCAAAGTAAAAAGCCCCCGCTGATCTCTCAGCGGGGGCTTTTATTTTTCTAGATCAGATCAATGATCAGCTGCGGCTTTCGTCGTCGCTTGGGGCGGTCTTGAACACATCCCCACCGGCCACATCACCCGCTGTCGCGGCTGGTGCTGCCAAACGAGCGGCTGTTTCAGCTTCTTCGCGACGGGCTTCGATCACCACGTTGTCACGATCCGCTGCAACTTTGCGCATCTGCTGGGTCGCACCACCGGTACCGGCTGGGATCAGACGGCCAACGATGACGTTTTCCTTCAGACCAACCAGCTTGTCGCGCTTGCCCTGAACCGATGCTTCGGTCAGCACGCGTGTGGTTTCTTGGAACGATGCCGCCGAGATAAAGCTGCGGGTTTGCAAGCTGGCCTTGGTGATACCCAGAAGGATCGGTTCGCCCGTTGCCGGACGGCCACCTTTGGAAATCGCCTTTTCGCAGGCTTGGTCAAACTCTTGCTTATCGACGTGTTCGCCTTTCAGCAGTGTGGTGTCACCGCTGTCCTGAACTTCCCACTTCTGAAGCATCTGACGTACGATAACTTCGATGTGCTTGTCGTTGATCTTAACACCTTGCAGGCGATAAACATCCTGCACCTCGTCGATCATGTAGTCGGCCAAAGCCTCTACACCCATGATCGCAAGGATGTCGTGCGGTGCTGGGTTACCATCCATGATGTAATCGCCCTTTTGGACAAAGTCACCTTCCGCAACCGGAATGTGCTTACCCTTAGGCACCATGTATTCAACCTTGTGATCCGGATCCTCGGACGATTCAATCGAGATACGGCGCTTGTTCTTGTAGTCTTTGCCGTAACGCACGTAACCGTCGATTTCCGCGATAATGGCGTGGTCTTTGGGGCGACGTGCCTCAAAGAGTTCCGCCACACGTGGCAGACCACCGGTAATGTCCTTGGTCTTGGCACCTTCGCGCGGGATACGCGCAACGATGTCACCAGCCTTGATTTCGGTCTGATCCTCAACGGACAGAACGGCATCAACGGACATTGGGTAGGTCACCGGGTTGCCCGCATCGTTGCGGACCGGCTCGCCATCGGCATCCAAGATCATGACTTCAGGTTTCAGCTCGTTGCCTTTGGGGGCAGCGCGCCAATCGATCACGATCTTCTGGGTCATGCCTGTCGCATCATCCGTCTCGTCCTTGATCGCGATCCCCGACACAAGGTCGACGAACTTGGTCATACCGGACTTCTCGGCGATGATCGGCAGTGTGTACGGATCCCATTCAAACAGCTTGTCGCCGCGCAAGATCGATTGACCTTCCTTGACGAACAGCTTGGTACCGTAGCCGACTTTGTGGCTGGCGCGTTCTTCGCCGTTCTCATCCACGATCGACAATTTCATGTTCCGACCCATGACCATGATATCGCCTGCGGCGTTCTCAAGGGTTTGGGCGTTGTCGAACACGATCTTACCGGGCTGGGATGCCTCGAGGAAGGACTGCTGGCCACCTTGTGCAACACCACCAATGTGGAATGTACGCATGGTCAGCTGGGTGCCTGGTTCACCGATCGACTGCGCGGCAATAATACCGACAGCTTCACCTTGGTTCACCAAAGTACCACGTGCAAGGTCACGACCGTAACACATGGCGCAAACGCCCTCTTCGGCCTCACAGGTCAGCGGGCTGCGGATGCGTGCGGACAAAACAGCCGCCTCATCCACGATATCCGCCAGACGTTCGTCGATGATGGTTTGCGCAGGAACCAACACTTCGTCGGTGCCAGGACGCAGGATATCATCAGCCGCAACGCGACCCAGCAGACGTTCTGCCAGCGACGATACAACTTCACCGTCGTTAACCGCAGCTTCAGCAGTGATCGCCGTTTCGGTGCCACAGTCATGCATACGAACGATACAGTCTTGTGCCACGTCAACCAGACGACGGGTCAAGTAACCCGAGTTCGCTGTTTTCAAAGCGGTATCCGACAGACCCTTACGGGCACCGTGGGTGGAGTTGAAGTACTCCAGAACGGTCAGACCTTCTTTAAAGTTCGAGATAATCGGGGTCTCGATGATGTCGCCGTTCGGCTTTGCCATCAGACCGCGCATCCCGCCCAGCTGTTTCATCTGCGTAACCGAACCACGCGCACCGGAGTGTGCCATCATGTAAACCGAGTTAGGTTCGTTTTCAGAACCGTTATCGCCATACGTGGTTGCGGAAATCGCGCCCATCATCGCATCGGTGACTTTGTCGTTACACTTTGACCATGCATCGACAACTTTGTTGTACTTTTCACCCTGAGTGATCAGGCCGTCCATGTACTGTTGTTCAAAGTCTTTCACTTGATCACGGGTTTCTTCAACCAGTGGCCATTTGCTGTCAGGGATCAACATGTCGTCCTTACCGAACGAAATACCGGCTTTGAAAGCTTCGCGGAAACCCATTGTCATGATCTGATCACAGAAGATGACGGATTCCTTTTGGCCACAATAGCGGTAGACCGTATCGATGACCTGCTGCACTTCTTTCTTGCGCAGCAGACGGTTGACCAGATCAAACGGCGCTTTGGCGTTCAGAGGCAGCAAAGCACCCAAACGGATACGACCAGGTGTCGTATCAAAGCGCTTCATCACTTCGTTACCTTCGGCATCAATCTGTTTGATCCGTGCCTTGATTTTCGAGTGCAAGTGGATCGCACCGCCGTCCAAAGCATGTTCAACCTCTTCAACAGAGCCGAACACCATATCTTGGCCAACCATGCCTTCACGCTCAAGCGTCGTGTAGTACAGACCCAAGATCATGTCCTGCGAAGGAACAATGATCGGCGCGCCGTTTGCAGGCGACAGAACGTTGTTCGTGGACATCATCAAAACGCGTGCTTCCAGCTGGGCTTCCAGCGAAAGCGGCACGTGAACAGCCATTTGGTCGCCGTCAAAGTCAGCGTTAAACGCGGAACAAACCAGCGGGTGCAGCTGGATAGCTTTACCTTCGATCAGAACCGGTTCGAACGCCTGAATGCCAAGACGGTGCAAGGTAGGCGCACGGTTCAGCATGACGGGGTGTTCGCGGATGACTTCATCCAAGATATCCCAAACTTCGGGACGTTCTTTTTCGACCAGCTTCTTGGCTTGCTTCACAGTGGAAGACAGGCCTTTGGCTTCAAGACGCGAATAGATGAACGGCTTGAAAAGCTCGAGCGCCATCTTTTTCGGCAAACCACATTGGTGCAGCTTCAGTTCCGGACCAGTCACAATGACCGAACGACCGGAGAAGTCGACGCGCTTACCCAAAAGGTTCTGACGGAAGCGACCTTGCTTACCTTTCAGCATGTCGGACAGCGATTTCAACGGACGCTTGTTGGCACCCGTGATCACGCGGCCACGACGGCCGTTGTCGAACAACGCATCCACAGATTCCTGCAACATACGCTTTTCGTTACGCACAATGATGTCAGGCGCACGAAGCTCAATCAGACGCTTGAGACGGTTGTTCCGGTTGATCACGCGGCGATACAGGTCGTTCAGGTCAGACGTCGCAAAGCGGCCACCATCCAGCGGCACCAGTGGGCGCAGTTCTGGCGGGATAACCGGAATGACAGTCATAACCATCCACTCGGGCCGGTTACCGGACTCGAGGAAGGATTCAACAACCTTCAAACGTTTGATGATCTTCTTCGGCTTCAGCTCGCCTGTCGCTTCTTTCAGGTCTGCACGCAGCATGTCTGCTTCGGCTTCCAGATCGATTGCGGCCAGCATTTCACGGATCGCTTCAGCACCGATGTTCGCGGTGAACGCGTCCATGCCGTAGATGTCTTGCGCTTCCATGAACTCTTCTTCGGTCATCATCTGACCATAGGTGAGTTCAGTCAGACCGGGTTCGATCACGACGTAGTTTTCAAAGTACAAAACACGTTCCAGATCGCGCAGGGTCATATCCAGCATCAGGCCGATCCGCGATGGAAGCGACTTGAGGAACCAGATGTGCGCAACAGGCGACGCCAGTTCGATGTGGCCCATCCGCTCGCGGCGAACCTTTTGCAGCGTAACTTCAACGCCGCATTTTTCGCAGACAACGCCGCGATATTTCATGCGCTTATATTTACCGCACAGGCATTCGTAGTCTTTGATCGGGCCAAAGATACGGGCGCAGAACAGGCCGTCACGCTCTGGCTTGAACGTACGGTAGTTGATGGTTTCGGGTTTCTTGATTTCACCGAACGACCACGACAGGATACGCTCTGGCGATGCCAAAGATACCTTGATCTCGTCAAACGTCTTCATCGGCGCGACGGGGTTGAACGGGTTGTTTGTCAGTTCCTGGTTCATCTTAAATCCTTAAAGTGATCTCGAAAGCGAAGGGAATGAGACGTTTTCTTTGAAAGAAAACGGTCCGGAGTTTTTGAAAAACTCCGGCGCTTAACTCACTCGTCTTCCTCCGCATCCAGGAGTTCCATATTCAGGCCAAGGCCACGGACTTCTTTGACAAGAACGTTGAACGATTCCGGAATACCGGCTTCGAAATTGTCCTCGCCTTTGACGATGCTTTCATAGACCTTCGTACGGCCTGCAACGTCATCCGATTTCACAGTCAGCATTTCCTGCAGGGTGTATGCAGCGCCGTAAGCTTCCAAAGCCCAGACCTCCATCTCACCAAAGCGCTGACCACCGAACTGCGCTTTACCACCCAATGGCTGCTGGGTGACCAGCGAGTATGGACCGGTGGAACGCGCGTGGATTTTGTCATCCACAAGGTGGTGCAGTTTCAGCAGGTATTTGACGCCAACGGTCACGGGGCGGGCAAACTGCTCGCCTGTGCGGCCGTCAAACAGCACCGACTGACCCGAGGTATCGAACCCGGCCCGTGTCAAACTGTCGTTCACGTCTGCTTCCTTGGCACCGTCAAAGACGGGCGTCGCGATTGGAACACCACGGGTCACGTTGCCCGCCGCTTCCAAAAGCGTTGCTTCGTCCATGCCGGCGATGCCTTCTTCATAGACATCTTCGCCATATGCGTGGCTCATTGCTTCGCGCACAGGTGTCAAATCGCCGGAGCGTTTGTATTCCTGAAGTGCTTCGTCGATGTTGATGCCCAAGCCGCGTGCAGCCCAACCCATGTGGGTTTCAAGGATCTGACCAACGTTCATACGCGATGGAACACCCAGCGGGTTCAAACAGAAGTCTACTGGCGTACCATCCGCAAGGAATGGCATGTCTTCCATCGGTACAACCTTGGAAATAACACCCTTGTTGCCGTGACGACCGGCCATTTTATCGCCCGGTTGCAGCTTGCGCTTCACCGCTACGAATACTTTGACCATTTTCATCACGCCTGGGGGCAAATCATCGCCACGGCGTACTTTTTCGACTTTGTCCTCAAAGCGGGCATTCAATGTACGCTTTTGGATTTCGTACTGTTCGTTCAGCGCTTCGACGATTTTGGCATCATCTTCGTCGGCCAGGGCCAACTGCCACCACTGACCGCGGGTCAATTGCTCATCCAGCAGTTCTTCGGTGATCGGGCTGTTCGACTTGACGCCTTTCGGACCTTTGACAGCAATTTTACCAAGGATCATCTGACGCAGACGCGCATAGATGTTGCGATCGAGGATACCAAGCTCATCGTCACGGTCGCGTGCAAGGCGTTCAACCTCTTCGCGCTCGATCTGCAAGGCACGTTCGTCTTTTTCAACACCATGACGGTTAAAGACGCGGACTTCGACAACTGTACCGAAATCGCCCGGCTTCACACGCAGCGATGTATCGCGCACGTCCGATGCTTTCTCACCAAAGATGGCGCGCAGCAGTTTTTCTTCTGGCGTCATTGGGCTTTCGCCCTTTGGTGTGATCTTGCCGACCAGAATGTCGCCCGGTTCAACATCCGCGCCGATGTACACGATGCCAGCCTCGTCGAGGTTGCGCAGCGCTTCTTCACCAACGTTTGGAATATCGCGTGTGATTTCCTCTGGCCCAAGCTTTGTATCGCGTGCAGCCACTTCGAATTCTTCGATGTGGATCGACGTGAACACGTCATCGCGCGAAACCCGCTCGGAGATCAGGATGGAGTCTTCGTAGTTGTAGCCGTTCCAAGGCATAAACGCGACGACCACGTTTTTACCAAGAGCCAGTTCACCCATGTCAGTCGACGGTCCATCCGCAATAACCTGACCCTTCACAACCGTGTCGCCCACTTTCACCAGCGGACGCTGGTTAATACAGGTGTTTTGGTTGGAACGCTGGAACTTGCGCATACGGTAGATGTCTACCCCTGCATCGCCCAGCTCAAGGTCTTCGGTAGCGCGCAAAACGATACGCGATGCATCGACTTGGTCGATGATACCGCCACGTTTGGCCATGTAAGCCGCGCCGGAATCCCGTGCCACAACTTCTTCGATACCGGTGCCCACCAGCGGGGCCTCGGCTTGAAGCAGTGGAACAGCCTGACGTTGCATGTTCGAGCCCATCAAGGCCCTGTTCGCATCGTCATTTTCCAAGAACGGGATCAGCGATGCCGCAACGGACACCAACTGCTTTGGCGAAACGTCGATCAGGTCAACACTTTCGGAGGGCGACAGCGTGTAGTCACCGGATTTCCGTGTCGATACCAGTTCGTTTACGAACTTCATGTTCTCATCAAGGTTCGCGTTGGCCTGTGCCACAGTGTGACGCATTTCTTCGGTCGCGGACATGTATTGAACGTCATCCGAAACCACACCGTTCGATACCTTGCGGTAGGGTGTTTCGATAAAGCCATACTTGTTCACGCGGGCGAAGGTTGCCAGCGAGTTGATCAGACCAATGTTTGGACCTTCAGGCGTTTCAATCGGGCACATCCGACCATAGTGGGTCGGGTGAACGTCACGTACTTCAAAGCCCGCGCGTTCGCGTGTCAGACCACCTGGTCCAAGCGCTGAAAGGCGACGCTTGTGCGTAACCTCGGACAGCGGGTTGGTTTGGTCCATGAACTGCGACAGCTGCGAAGAGCCAAAGAATTCACGCACCGCAGCGGCTGCTGGCTTGGCGTTGATCAGGTCTTGCGGCATCACGGTGTCGATTTCGACGGAAGACATACGCTCTTTGATTGCGCGTTCCATACGCAGCAAACCAACGCGGTACTGGTTTTCCATCAATTCGCCAACGGAACGCACACGACGGTTACCAAGGTGGTCAATATCGTCGATATCGCCACGGCCGTCGCGCAGGTCAACCAGCGCTTTGATGCAGGACACGATATCATCGCGGTCCAGCGTGCGCTGCGTGTCTTCTTTGTCGAGCGCGAGACGCATGTTCATTTTCACGCGACCAACAGCAGACAAGTCATAACGTTCGCTATCAAAGAACAACGTGTCGAACAGGTTCGACGCGGCCTCGACTGTGGGCGGCTCGCCCGGACGCATAACGCGATAAATATCCATGAGCGCGGTGTCGCGGTTCATGTTCTTATCGTTCGCCATGGTGTTGCGCATGTAGGGGCCGACATTGATGTTGTCGATGTCCAAGAGTGGGATCTCGGTAATGCCCGCATCAACAAGCTCTTTGGCGGTGCCGCCGATAAGCGTGCCGTCTTTGTCATACTCAAGCGTCATCTCGTCGCCGGCTTCGACGTAAATCGCACCGGTTTCTTCGTTGATGATGTCGCGTGCAACAAATTTGCCTTCGATGTGGCCGAACGGCAAAAGCAACTCGGTTACTTTACCTTCATCAACCAGCTGCTTGACGGCGCGTGGCGTGATCTTTTTGCCTTTTTCGAACAGGACTTCACCTGTCGCGGCATCAACCAGATCATATGTAGGACGTGTGCCCCGCACGCGGTCTGGATAGAATGGTGCAACCCAGCCTTCGCCAGCTTGAAGCGTGAAGTTCACGGTGTCGTAATAGGCATCCATGATCGCTTCTTGGTCAAGGCCAAGCGCATAAAGCAATGTTGTGACAGGCAGTTTGCGACGACGGTCGATACGCGCAAATACGATGTCTTTTGCGTCGAATTCGAAATCCAACCACGAACCACGGTAAGGAATGATCCGGCAGGCGAACAACAGCTTACCCGAAGAGTGGGTCTTACCTTTGTCGTGGTCAAAGAAAACGCCCGGCGAACGGTGCATCTGCGAAACGATTACACGCTCGGTACCGTTCACAACGAACGTCCCGTTTGGTGTCATCAAAGGCATATCGCCCATGAACACGTCTTGTTCTTTGATGTCTTTTACCGACTTCGCGCCGGTATCTTCATCCACATCAAATACGATCAAACGCAGCGTCACCTTCAAAGGCGCGCTGTAGGTCATGTCACGCTGCTGACATTCCTCAACATCGTATTTGGGTTTTTCAAGCTCGTACTTGACGTACTCAAGCACCGAAGTCTCATTAAAGTCTTTGATCGGGAATACCGACTGGAAGACGCCCTGAATGCCGTCACCATCTGTCGGTGTGTCCGCATCGCCGGAGCGTAGGAACAGATCATAAGAGGATTTTTGAACCTCAATCAGGTTCGGCATCTCCAGCACTTCGCGGATTTTGCCATAGTATTTACGTAGACGTTTCTGGCCAAGGAAGGATTGCGCCATGTGTCATGTCACCTTTCGTGTCTCTTGCCGAGCACGCCATCACCGGGGCCGTGATGCGCGCCCATAAGAGCGGTAAATCCTGGTCAATTCTTGAAGCACGTCCCACCGCACCTCTTCCGACCCTTAGGACCTATCCAGAGAAGCATTTCAGACGAAATACTTGTCAAAATAGGTTAGGCTGGACAGGGAAACACCCCATCCAGCCTTGTCACTTGCGGGCTGCCCCGGAATTTTTTTGAAAATTCCGGTCCGTTTTCTTTGAAAGAAAACGGCACCCAGATCAAATGGCTTACGCCAGTTCGACCTCTGCGCCAGCTGCTTCCAGCTTGGCTTTTACTTCTTCGGCTTCGGCTTTGTCGACGCCTTCTTTGATCTTGCCGCCAGCTTCAACCAAGTCTTTGGCTTCTTTCAGGCCCAGACCGGTGATGCCTCGAACTTCTTTGATCACGTTGATTTTGGATGCGCCGGCGTTCTTCAGAACGACGTCGAATTCAGTTTTCTCTTCAGCGGCAGCACCTGCATCGGCAGGGCCTGCCATCATCACAGCGCCACCAGCGGCGGGCTCGATGCCATACTCGTCTTTGAGGATGGTTTTCAGTTCTTGTGCTTCAAGCAGTGTCAGACCAACGATGTCTTCTGCCAGTTTTTTCAGATCAGCCATGTTTTAGCTCTTTCCGTTACGATATGTGTGTTCCAACGCGAGTGTTCAACCCTGCGCCAGCTTGACGATATTGCTTTACGCAGCCGCCTTGTCCTCGATTGTGGACAAGATGGATGCGATATTGCTTGCAGGTGCGCCAATGGCCCCAGCGATGTTGGAAGCAGGTGCGCCCAGCATGCCCGCGATGGTGGAGATAAGCTCCTCCCGCGAAGGCATTTTGGACACGGCTTCGACACCGGCGGCGTCCAGTGCGTTCTCACCCATTGCACCACCGAGAATCACAAACTTTTGGTTCTCTTTGGCGAAGTCCTGAGCAACCTTAGCGGCGGCAACTGGATCTTCGGAATAGGTCAAAACGGTCATACCCGTCAGGAGATCTGCAATGCTTTCGCATGGCTTTCCATCAAGGGCAATTTTGGCGAGCCTGTTTTTGGCAACACGCACGGCCCCGCCCGCAGCGCGAGCGCGCGCACGGAGGTCCTGCATTTCAGCAACTGTCAGGCCGACGTAGTGGCTAACCACAACGACGCCAGAGCTTTCAAAGATTTGGCCGAGCTCGTCGACCAACTGTTCTTTCTGGGCTCTATCCACAGTTTTACTCCAAATCTGGGGGTTACCCCCCGGCTCAATTAAGTTTGCTTTCGCAAACAGTCTTGGTCCATTTTACGGGAATAAGCCAAAATGCCCTCACGCTTGCGCGCTTGGTAATTCTAACGTCTCCCATCTCAGAAAGGAAATTAAGGCTCATCGCCACCCTTCGTCTCGGACAGAAGACTCACCCAAAGAAACTTCAGGTGAATCGAGGGCGTGTTTAGGGGCTGTAGCGCAGAATGCCAAGAGGCAATTTTACACCCCCGTTTTAGACGTCAACGCAGTTGGTGCATTTGGGGCGCACCAGCGAGGTACCGAAGCGCGCACGGAGTGAAAACTAACGGTTTGCCCTCTGAAACCTGCGGCGATCTTTGAAGGAGTATATAGGCCATTCGATGAAGTCCCGCGCCGTCGATGACAAAACTCGCGGCGTA
Source organism: Sulfitobacter sp. AS59 (assembly GCF_038899995.1). Taxonomy (NCBI): domain Bacteria; kingdom Pseudomonadati; phylum Pseudomonadota; class Alphaproteobacteria; order Rhodobacterales; family Roseobacteraceae; genus Sulfitobacter; species Sulfitobacter sp. AS59. The sequence goes on along the minus strand of NZ_JBBMQK010000014.1, from coordinate 4,727 downwards.
TAACCTTTCAACCACATCGCGTAGGGCAGCGTCACCTGATCGCGCTGACACAAAGTTTGGAAAAACCCCCACCACAAAGCGTTCAGTTCTGTCGTGGCAGGATCACCCATCTTTTGGATCATTATGGTATTCATATAGAGACCCGCATTCGGCGGAAAACCGGCCTCCTGCATTGCGCCCTTGATATGTTCATACGCTTCTGGGCCGACCTTTGAGCGCCGCATCAGCACCCGGAGTTCCCGATAGCCACACTCCCGACCGGGATGGGAAAAAAGATACCGGCCGGCAGGTGCATCGCCGTCGTATTCAGCCTCAATCTCCGCCACAATTTCTTTGGGGTCTCGGGTCAGCGTTGCGCGGTTATCGACATAAATGACCCAGCGGTGATTGGGGAAATAGGGTTCCGGAAGCAGCTTGGCTGAACGCGACGCGATCACCGCATCAGCCTCACCGGTACCGCCAACAACTTGCGCGCCGGGGTACTCTAGCGAGAGGTTGTCAGTAACCAGGGCGCGGTCATACCCTTCACCGTTCCCCATCGATTCAAGATTAAGCGGCTCGTATTTTCCAAAATAGCACGAGTATACAGCTATATCGCCATGCACCTTTTCGACTGGCACAATTTGCGAGGTTTTACTTTGCATGGAATATTACGGTCGAAATCAGATTGCGTCGGTGCCTTCCACCATCAATGACTTCTTTAACATGACCATAGTCCCCGCATTCGGCGTTCAGAAATTCGATAAGTCCTTCACGTGAAATTCCGAACGGGTCCAAGGGGCTGACTTTTTCAGGATCATATCCTATCCCGTGATCTAGAAACATGAAACCACCCGGGGCCAGACATTTAGCCCAAGCGGTAAAGGCCACCTTGGGATCAAAAGAGTGGTCCCATGAGTTCGAATAAATAAACCCCGTGTTGCCCTCCCACTCGGGCTTGGTCTCGTGAAAATCCCATTGAATCGTATGCTCGAACTGCGTAGCCGTGTCGGAAATCTCGGTACCGATCACATCGACATCACCCGCCAAATGATCACGGAACCATTTCTGCTCAAACCCCTGGCGCGTTCCGTGGCAAATTCCGGTCTTTGGCTTAAGATCACTGGCGTTTATATACTGGGACAAGATCGCGATGTGGTCCTCGCCGACCCATTGCCTGTCCAGTTTGAACTTGTTGCCAAGCGTCTGAATCTCTTTGTACAGCTCGTAATCAAATTCGCCGTCCGTCTCATAGGCAATCAACGCGCTCTCGCCATTCAGCTTTTCGACGCGAACCTTATCAGCATTATCTGCAACGAATTTCTTAAAGTCGCGACGCCTTACGCGCTCTACTTTTTTGTTCGGATCCTGCATCTTTGCTCAGCCTCTTGCTTTTCATAGAGTGCTAGCATGGGCCCGTTGATTATTCCAATATTTCCGAGAGCCCGTTAAGGGCACCGGCGAAAATACAATACGCGCAATAAAAAGGCCCCCCGCAGCGAAGCGCGGAGGGCCTTTCTCAAAACGAACGCAATGAAACCGACGAATTACTCGGTTACAGCGTTGTCTACTTCAACCGTCACACCTGGGCCCATTGTGGAGCTCAGTGCGATCTTTTTCATGTAGGTTCCTTTGGAGCCTGCAGGCTTGGCTTTGGACACGGCACCAACAAAGGCGCGTACGTTCTCAACCAATTTTGCTTCGTCGAAGGACAGTTTGCCGATGCCAGCATGCACAACGCCGCCTTTTTCAGCTTTGAACTGAACCTGACCGCCTTTTGCAGCTTCAACAGCTTCTTTGATGTCCATGGTCACTGTGCCAACTTTTGGGTTTGGCATCAGGTTGCGTGGGCCAAGAACTTTACCCAGACGACCGACGATTGGCATCATGTCAGGTGTCGCGATGCAACGATCAAAGTCGATCTTGCCGCCTTGAACAGCTTCCATCAGGTCTTCTGCGCCAACGATATCGGCACCAGCTGCTGTGGCTTCTTCTGCTTTTGGACCACGGGCGAATACTGCAACACGTACAGATTTGCCTGTGCCGTTTGGCAGGCCAACAACACCACGAACCATTTGGTCAGCGTGACGTGGGTCAACACCAAGGTTCAGGGCGATTTCGATGGTTTCGTCGAACTTTGTGTTGCTGTTCGACTTGATCAACGTGACGGCTTCTTCAACTGTCAGGTTTTCTTTGCCAGCAAATGCTTCGCGTGCGGCGCGGGTGCGTTTTCCGAATTTTGCCATCTTACTTCACCTCAATGCCCATGGAACGGGCGGAGCCCAGAATGATCTTCATCGCAGCTTCTACATCAGTCGCGCTCAGATCGGCCATTTTCGCTTCTGCGATTTCGCGCAGCTGCTTGGTGGTCACAGAACCAACGGTTTCGCGGCTTGGTGTTTTCGCACCGGAGTTAACCTTGGCGGCTTTCTTCAGGTAGTAGGACGCAGGAGGCGTCTTGATGTCCATGGTAAAGGACTTGTCCTGATAATAGCTGATCACGGTCGGGCAAGGGGCACCTGGCTCCATGTCCGCTGTCTTGGCGTTGAACGCCTTGCAGAATTCCATGATGTTGATCCCGCGCTGACCCAATGCAGGACCAACAGGTGGGGATGGGTTCGCTTGACCCGCTTTAACTTGCAACTTCATCGTACCGACGAGTTTCTTGGCCATTGGCCTTCTCCTTTTGATGTCGGTGGGTTTGCACCCACCCTACGCAACCACAACGCGTTGTGATCGTCTACTAGCGTGGTCCGGTTTGACTGCGCGCAGCCTCGCCTCCCACAAACGAACGGTGTCGCCACCGCATGGCGGGTTGCCCCGCCGACCCGCTCAGACCTGTTTATTGACCTGAGTGAATTCCAATTCGACCGGTGTTTCGCGGCCAAAGATCGACACAGACACCTTAAGGCGCTGGTTCTCTTCGTCGACCTCTTCGATCATACCGTCGAAGTCTTCGAACGGACCATCAGCAACCTTGACGCGCTCACCCACTTCAAAGTGGATCAACGTGCGTGGTGCTTCTTCGCCCTCTTGGACGCGGCCCAAGATCGCAGTTACTTCGGCATCACGCATCGGCATCGGGCGCCCTTGTGGGCCCAAGAAACCTGTGACGCGGTTGATCGAGTTGATCAGGTGATAACCGCGGTCGGACATTTCCATGTGCACCAGAACATAGCCGGGCATAAAGCGCCGCTCTGTCGTGACCTTCTTGCCGCGCCGAACTTCGATCACCTCTTCGGTGGGGACCAGCACTTCGTCGATCTGGTCCTCAAGCTCTTGCTCGGCGACCGTGGTGCGGATCTGTTCGGCGATCTTTTTCTCGAAATTCGACAAAACACTGACCGAATACCATCTTTTCGCCATCTGAACTCTGGTCCCTGTCTTGCGATGCGCATCTATGCCGCATCAAATTCTCAATAAAGCGGCAGACACCTGCCTGCCTTTCCTGAACAAAAAATCGGCGCGCAACTCGAATCGCCGCACGCCCCTTGTCAGGTTAGGGTTGCGGGATAGCCCGCATGCCCAAATGTTTCAAGGGGGTGAGCAAGGTTTTGCACATCCCCGGGTCGATCAGCCAAAGTAGGTCAGCACGTACTGCAACCCACCGCGGATCAAAATATCAACGATTGCGAAAAACACCGCCGTCAATGCCGCAAGGATAAAGACCATCACTGTGGTCAGCATCACTTCACGACGGGTGGGCCATACCACCTTGGACACTTCCGAGCGCACTTGCTGAATGAACTGGAGTGGATTGACTGTGGCCATGACGCGTTTCCTGTTTTTCAAAGGTTTCTGCGATGTAGCGGCCAATGCGACCGAATTCAAGACTTCAATCGTAGCGGCGCAGATACGGTATGTGGCTGGTGCGCCCAAGAGGCGCACATCTCGCAATCATATTGTTTGGAAAATTGGCAGGGGCTGAGGGACTCGAACCCACGACCCTCGGTTTTGGAGACCGATGCTCTACCAACTGAGCTAAACCCCTATGCCGAGTGGTGGGGTAGTCTGGAATCACCAAAGGATCAAGAGCATATGCGCCATCGGGCCCGAAATTCCTTCTAGTTATTGCCCGCGCGGTGGTACTCTTGCTCATTCACAACGGTTCCCCACACATCACCTTCGTTTTCAGCGTGCAGCACAAAGCCGAAGCTGCGGTAAAGATGCAAGGCAGGCTCCAACCCCGCAAAGGTGGTCAGCCACATTTTGCCATTGCTGTGCGCCTCGGCGTGGGCGACGGCCAGCGACATCAGCTTGCGCCCCATTCCCGTGCCCCGACATCTGTCGGCGCAGATAAACCATCTAAGATGCGCACCACGATCGTCTGATTCTGGGTCATGAAGGTCTAGGATAAGGGACGCGGCGACCCCTTGGTCGTCCCGCGCGATCAGAACCAGATCCGTATCCTGCTTGTCTTGGGTGAACTTCGCGATCTGATGGGCCACCTTAGCTTCAAAATAGCTCGTGAAACCCCAATGCTCGGCATAATGCACCCCGTGCATTTGAATGATTTGACCAATCGCGCCGGGACAAAATTCGTGGGTGATATCCATATGGTGCCGCCTTTCGTCAGGCGCACAGTCTATCCCCCGCGTGGCAAAAGAAAAGGCCGCCCTGTTTCCAGAGCGGCCTTTGTGTACGTGTGAGCTTGAGCGGGGTTGGCCCGCCTTGGGCTTACTCGTTGATTTTGGACACAACGCCCGCGCCAACGGTGCGGCCGCCTTCGCGGATCGCAAAGCGCAGAC
>NZ_JBBMQK010000013.1:0-21136 GCF_038899995.1 Sulfitobacter sp. AS59 | reverse complement strand
CATGCTACTTCTCCTATATGCAGGTGAAACTAAGCTCAGTCTAACCTGCTGGGTGAAGCAGCCGGTACATCCCATTAACTGTCATATCAAAGACTTGCCGCGAAAGTCAGCTTTTTGAAGTATCACCTTCATTTGACGCTGGCAGGCCAAGTACCCCCAACCTGTCTTCTCGTGGAGGGGGTTATACAGCCATCACGGCAGCAGAAACCGCAATTGCGACAAAAATGCAGAAGCCGAACAAAAGCGCATTTCTTACCTTTGGGGGCAATGGCTTTGTGTTTCTTGATACATCTGGCCGTTGTTCCATAGTTCAAGCCTTCCTAACAAATTCAGAGGAACACGGGCCCTGACAGGTTATCGCCTACGCATCCAAACGATCCCTTATGTCCTTGCCCCAAACTGAACGACTGCCCCCCCAAGGGTGATGAAAGCGATCGCCACGAAGATTTCCCAACCTGGTGTTCCCATGCCCAATCCAAGCATCAGGAGTGTGGAAAGAACTGGAGCGGAATACCCCAGAACACCCAACAACGCGGCATGTCCTTGGCGCATTCCCAAATCCCATAGGAAAAATGCACCGCCTGCCGGGCCAACTCCAAGGGCAAGGATAACCCCTATGTCGCGCCTCGCCAAATCCGGCCAATGAGCATCCGTCGCGGCCCACCAAACGCCGCACAACAATGATGCGCCGAGGCAAATTGTCGTGAGCGAGGCGATGGCATCGAACCGCTCGTGCCGCCGCAAATTGGAGAACAGCGCCCAGAGTAAAGCGCCAGAAAGGGCAAGACCGTAGCCGAAAACTTCGGATGATTGCAGCGCCAGGCCGTCTTTCCCGATCAACACACCGACCCCAATGAACCCGAGTGCGGCGCCCAGATAGCCAGGCCAACCACTGTGCAACCGGAAGAACAGGTTGCCGAGAATGATCAGGCATGCCGGCCACAGGTAATTGATCAGCGACACAGGGATTGGAGCGGCGTGGTGGAAAGCCTCCAGGTACACAAGGTGATAGGCCGCGAGCAGAGCGGCGAACAAAGCTACACGCCCGTCCAGCAGTCGGGCGGGCGTTCTGCCGGTCAGTCGACATATGGTCCAGCCTATGCCGGCGGCGATTGCAAAACAGAAAGTCAGAACCAGATGTGGTGGCAAGGAGGCCGACAATGCGCCAAGCGCCCCCAACGTGCCCCAGGACAGGATCGCCAGAGCGCCCAACCCCGTGTGCCGCACCGAGACCTGACCCTGCATCAGAAAACCTCGCTGCCCAACACCGCGTCATCCGATGGTTGCAACAGGATGGTCTCACCGGCCTCGTTCGGGACACCCATGATTAGGATCTCGGACTTGAAACCGGCAATATTACGCGGGGGCATGTTGACGACACAAACCACGTTTCGACCCATAAGGTCATCCTCAGCGTAGTTCTTGATCTGAGCGCTCGACCAGCGTTGTCCCAGCTCTCCGAAGTCCACGCACACCTTGTAGGACGGGTTGCGGGCACGGGCGAAATCCTTGACCTCGACGATCTTGCCCAGCCGCATTTCGACCTTGGCGAAGTCGTCATAGATGATTTCATCTTTCTTCATGGTGTTCATCCTTATGTAAGTGCGGCCAGAATGGCAGCTTCAGACCCTTCTGTATCGGCCGTGCCGCCCAGATCGCGGGTTTTGGTTTCAGGCGTCGCCAGAGAAGCCTCAATGGCACGTTCAATTTCGGCGGCAGCTTCAGGCTCGCCGAGATGCTCTAGCATCATGGCGGCAGTCCAGACCGCAGCAACTGGGTTGGCCACACCCTTGCCCGCAATATCGGGGGCCGAACCGTGGACCGGTTCGAACATGGACGGGAATTTGCCTTCGGGGTTGATATTGGCCGAAGGAGCGATGCCGATGGAGCCCGCGACGGCAGGGCCGAGGTCGGAAAGGATGTCGCCGAACAGGTTCGAAGCGACGACCACATCGAACCAATCGGGGTGCAGCACGAAATGCGCGGTCATGATGTCGATGTGAAATTGTGCGGTTTCGATACCCGGGTGCCGCTCGGTAGCAGCGGCGAAGCGTTCATCCCAGAACGGCATGGTATGAATGATGCCATTTGACTTGGTGGCCGAGGCGACGTGCCCACGCTTGCGGGTCTTGGCCAGTTCAAAGGCGTAATCCATGATCCGGTCGGTGCCGCGCCGGGTCAGGATGCTTTCCTGGATAGCGGCTTCGTGTTCGGTGCCCTGGTAAACCCGCCCGCCGATCTCGGAATACTCACCTTCGACGTTTTCGCGGACAACGATGAAATCGATATCGTCGGGCCCCCGGCCAGCCAGCGGCGAGGTGATGCCCTTCAACAACCGCACCGGACGGACATTGGCATACTGGTCCAACTCGCGGCGCAACGGGATCAAGAGACCCCAGAGCGAGACATGATCCGGCACTCCGGGAAAGCCAACCGCGCCGAGATAGATGCTGTCGAACGCCTTGATCTGCTCGATCCCGTCTTCGGGCATCATCCGCCCGGTTTCGTGATAGCGTTCGCAGGACCAGTCGAGCTCGCTCCATTCGACGGTAAAGCCGTGTTTTGCAGCGACAAGGTCGATGATGCGCTGGCCGACGGGCAACACTTCCTTGCCAATCCCGTCCCCGGGGATGGCGGCAATGCGGTAGGTCTTGGTCATGGGGATCTCCTTCAGGCGATGCCGCCGATATGCAGCGTTTTGACTTCGAGGTATTCGTCGATACCGTGATGGGCGCCCTCGCGGCCCAACCCACTTTCCTTGATACCGCCAAACGGGGCGACCTCGGTGGCAAAGCCGCCGACATTGATGCCGATCATACCGACTTCAAGGCCTTCTCCGACACGGAAGGTGCGGGTCAGGTCGTTGGTGTAGAAATAAGCGGCCAGGCCAAAGGGCGTGGCGTTGGCGGCTGATACCGCCTCTTCTTCGGTCTCGAACCTGAACAGGGGCGCTACGGGGCCAAAGGTCTCCTCGTCGGCCACCAGCATTTCAGACGACGCACCGGTCACGACAGCAGGGGTGATGAACCGGGGGCCGGCGTTGCTTTGCTCGCCGCCCACAAGGATCTCGCCGCCTTTGGCTGTGGCATCGTCGAGGTGGGACTTGATCTTGACGATAGCTGCCTCGTTGATCATCGGACCCATTTCAACGCCGTCTCCGAACCCATCGCCCAGCTTCAGGCCACTAACGACAGCCGCCAGTTTTTCGGCAAAGGCGTCGTATACACCTGCCTGCACGTAGATGCGGTTGGCACAAACGCAGGTCTGGCCACCATTGCGGAATTTTGAAGCCATGACACCCTCGACAGCCAGATCCAGATCGGCATCATCAAAGATGATGAACGGCGCATTGCCGCCCAGTTCGAGGCTCAGACGCTTCATGGTGCCAGAACACTGCTCCATCAGCAGCTTGCCCACCCGGGTAGACCCGGTGAACGACAGCTTGCGCACAACAGCGCTGCCGGTCAGCGCCCCGCCCACGCCCGCTGGATCACCGGTGACGATGTTGACCGCACCCGCAGGAAAACCTGCACGTTCAGCCAGAACACCCAGAGCCAGCGCCGTGAAAGGTGTGAACTCGGAAGGCTTGATCACCACCGGGCAGCCAGCCGCCAGTGCGGGCGCGATCTTGCGGGTGATCATAGCTGCGGGAAAGTTCCACGGGGTGATGATGGCGCAGACACCGACAGGCTGTTTCTGGACGATGATCCGGCGGTCCTGCACAGGGCTGGGGATCGTCTCGCCATAGACACGCTTGCCCTCTTCGGCGAACCACTTCACGAAAGAGGCGGCATAGGTGATCTCACCCCTGGCCTCGGCAAAAGGCTTGCCTTGTTCCAGCGTCATGAGCGTGGCAAGGTCGTCCTGCGCTTCCATGATCAGTTGGAACCACTGCTCCAGTAGCGCGCCACGATGTGCTGCGGTGGTCGTTTTAAACGTCGCGAAACAGGCCTCGGCGGCCGAAATGGCGCGTTCCGTTTCGCCCGATCCACAGTTTGGGACGGTGCCTACAACAGAAAGTGTCGATGGGTTATCCACGTCGATCGTCGCACCGTCGTCGGAGTCGATCCATTCGCCTGCGATCAGGTTTTGTTGACGGAACAGGGTGTTGTCGTTCAGTTGCATTGCGAAGGTTCCTCTGTGTTCCGACAAACACTACGAGATGGTTGCAATCATGGACGTCGAATTTGCCGGGCCAAGTGGCATGAAATGCTATTTGAATGTCGATTGGCGAAATGTTGTGCTGAACATCGATTTGGGTCGCTTCATCATCTCGCTCTTTGAACGAGAAGGATCACAATCGGCACCAGACTTGATGCGCCGGCCGCTGCAACGAAGATTGTCGCCAAACCATACGTCTCAACCGTCAAAGCAATCAAAAGAGGGCCAAAGAACTGGCCCATGGAAAGTGCCAGAAATACAAGACCGAAACCCACGGCGGCATCTTCAGAAAACACTTCCATCGACCACATACCCAAAGTCGCCGCGACAAATACGAAGAGGCTTCCAAAGAGGAAACCGGACACTGCGCCAAGGGCGAAATGACCGCTCAACGGCAAGAGTACCAAGGACAGAGCGATTCCGGTCTGAGAATAACTCAACGCCCGAGTGCAGCCCAATCGGTTTACCACCGATCCGGCGAAAACACCCAGGAACCCAGCGATGCCAACCACCGCCCAGAAAAGCTGTGCAACTTGAGTCGAGTTCAGTTCAACCCCGCCCAGCTTCAGGGCAAGTGTTGCGTTCGAAGTCAGCAAGTCCACCGCGAATGTCCAGTACACCGAGGTTACTATTCCAATGAGGGCGGCGATCAGCAGTACCAGTGCCCTCTCTGGACGCAGTAGCTGCATGGTGGTCATTCGAAGTGTGGTTTGAGAGGACACAGTTTGTGGAACTGCTTGAGGAACTGGGGGAATGACCTTTGCACACCACCAGGTAGATATGATGGAAAAACCCGCAAACACGATCCAGCACCAACGCCATTGGTCTGCCAAAAGGATGGCCAGGGGCGCGGACAGAACAACGCCGAGGCTGGTCCCCGAATTGACAATCGCATAAATTGTCCTTTGACGGGACTGGCTGACCAGGGCAGCGATCAACCCGGAAATCGGGGTATAGGCCAAACCCGGGCTGACACCGGCGATGGCCACCCCGAGCGCCAGAATACGATAATCTGTTGCGAAAGCCATGAGCAGCATACCAAATGCTGCCGCCAATCCACCCGCGATCAGGGATTTGCGTGGGTCCAGCCGTGACGAGATGTAAATCCCTATCAGGGTGACCAGGAAGTAGCTCCCGTAGGAGAAGCTGGCAATCAAAGCCAACCGAGTGTCGGTCAGAGAAAACGCGTCCCGGAACGTCGGGATAAACAGGCCATAGGCGTATCGCCCGAGGCCATATGACGTCGCAGTCATAAACATACCGGGCCCGACAATCCGGTAATCCAAAGTCATATGCATCGTTGTTCTTTCCCAAGTACTACCAAGAGCCTTGCACTGTGAAAGCACAGGCCAAAAGCTTCTGGACTGCCGTCAGTCCCGATTGACCAGGTCGTGGATCGGAACAGCGTGTTTCTCGGCCACCGGCTTGATCACGATATACGAGAAGTACTTGTCGATCCCGAGGTTGCGTTCCAGCAATTCCTCCATGATCTCCTGATATTGGGTGACGCCGCGCGCAACGAATTTCAACAGGTAGTCATACCCGCCGCTCAACAGGTGACATTCGACCACGTTCTCGTGGTTCTTGATCTCGTTTTCGAATTTCACGAAATCCTTGCGGCGATGGTCTGCCAGCGTCACCTCGGTGAACACGGTCACGTGCTCAGCCAGTTTCTTGAGGTTTATCACGGCACGGTAGTTCTGGATGTACCCCGCCTTTTCCAGGCGCTTGACCCGCTGCAGACAGGGGCTGGGGGACAGGCCCACAGCCTCTGCCAAGTTCACATTGGTGATGTTCCCCTGCTGTTGCAGGGTGGAAAGAATACTGATGTCGATCCGGTCGAGTTTTGGGGTCCCCACCATATTCTTCCCTCCTTTTGCACCTTATTTGGCGCGCAACTTGACCCAAAAACCGGTTCCCACTTTTCGGATTGCGCTTGTTAGCCAGTCAACTCTGCCTGATGGGCCTTTGCCATGTCCATCATGCTGTTGAACCGGAAGTTGTATGTCGGCATATCACCGGGGTTCATGGTCGCGCCAAAGCCTTCCTTATCATGGCGACGGTAGATCCAGCAATTGGCTAGCCCGTATTTGTTGGCGGGCGCATGGTCGTGGAACATGCTCTCGGCGGTGTGCAGGATGTCACTCTTTTCGATGCCCTGACGCGCCAGCATTTCGAGCATGTAGTCGAAATTGCGGTCGAAGGGCTTGTAGCTGCCCACATCTTCGGCTGTGTAGACGCCGTCGAAATGCACGCCCAGACGGGTGTTTGCGCCTGAGAAGGTGAGGTTGTCGGTATTGGTCAGCACAACCAGTTTGAAGTGCTTCTTCAGGTAGGTCAGAGCTTCGATCGTGTCATCGAATGCAGGCCAGTGGCGCGCGGATTTGCCGTAGGCCTCGCATTCCTCCCAGGTCACTTCCACACCCCACTCTTCGGCGATGCGGCGATACACAACCGGCAGAAGCTCGTGATACTTCTTTGCCGGCGTATACCGTTGCGTGGTGCTTTCGTAATAGGCGTGCGCCTCAAGGATATCATCACGCGTCAGGTGGCGGCTCACGCGGTCCGTCAGGGGTTTCAGCCCCGTGACCATTCCGGTTTCCCAGTCAAGCAGGGTGCCATAGACATCGAATGTGAGGGCTTTGAAGTCAGACAGTTTCATAGGGTTATCCTTTTACGTCTAGAATGGTGTCCAGGGTTGCGCGCAGGCGTGCGATCAGCAGGTCGACCTCGGCTTCAGTGATACAGATGGGTGGGGCAAGGCCGATCACGTCGTCGGCAAAGGCCCGGAAAATGATGCGGTTTTCATATCCGGCTTTGGCCAGCCGCGCGGCGATGTTCATCTCCTTGGCAGGTTTCACCTTGCTGGCCTTGTCGGTGACGATTTCGACCGCAGCCAGCAGTCCCTTGGCCCGGACTTCTCCAACAAGGGGATGATCCAGAAGCGTCTTCAGCTGCGCCTCGAAATAGGCACCTACCTTTTTCGAATTCTCGATCAACCCACCCTCGTAGAGCTTGATGACCTCAAGCGCGACGGCTGCACTGACCGGGTGGCCCGAGTAGGTGAAACCATGGCCAAAGGGCACACCGTCGGGCACGGCATCTGCCATCACCTGATAGATCCGGTCCGAGACAAAGACAGCGCCCATTGGTGAATAGCCTGAAGTCAGCCCCTTGGCAGTGGTCAGGAAATCCGGCGTCAGCCCTTCATGCTCGCAGCCAAACATCGGCCCGGTGCGGCCAAATCCGGTGATCACCTCGTCCACGATGAACAGGATGCCCAACTCGCGGCAGGTGTCCTGCATGGCCTTGGCATAACCTTCAGGCGGAACGATCACCCCGCCAGACCCTTGCACCAACTCCATGATGAAGGCGGCGACATTGTCCGCACCAAGCTCGGCCACCTTGGCTTTCAGGTTGGCGACGCCTTGTGCGATGATTTCCTCATCCGTGGTTGCATCGTTGCGATAGGGAAAGGGCGAAGCAATGTGGTGCTGCCACTGCATCGGCAGATCGAACCCGTCCTGGAAGACCGGCAGTGCAGTCAGCCCGGCACCATTCGAGGTGGAGCCGTGATAGCCCTTCTCCAACGCGATGAAGTGCTTCTTGGTGCTCTTGCCACGGGCATTGAAGTAATACCGCACCATGCGAATGACGGTATCGACAGCGTCCGACCCGCCCAGGGTGAAGAACACGTGGTCCAGATCGCCGGGTGACAGTTCCGCCAGTTTGGCGGCCAGCTCGATGGCCGGCTCGCTGCCGAAATGGAAATAGCCGGTGGCATAGGGCAGACGGCGCATCTGTTCAGTGGCCGCCGCGACCACGCTCTCATGGCCATAGCCCGCGTTAACACACCACAGGCCGGCAAATCCGTCCAGAAGTTCATTTCCATCGGCGTCGGTCAGAAACACCCCCTTGCCCGACTGCATGACCGTTACACCGCGCTCTTCATGCGCGCGGATCGGCACCACGGGATGGAAGTAATGAGCGCGGTCTTTTTCTATGAGCGAGTTTGAGAGCATCGTTTTTTCTCCGTCTTGGATTTCCATCAAGAGTAAGAGATATCGCCAAGAGGAAAGTGCGTTTTGCGGCGAAGTTTAGCAATTTCAGCTGAGGTTGTCAATTTCTCAGCATTTTATGCTGCGGCTATCCATCTGTGTTTGCGGGGATTAAGACAGATCGTGCTCTGATTAGCCAATTTTGCAGCATATTCTGAAAGTAGTCCGGATCATCTCGCCACTGGCTTTGAAAGGCCATGCCGCGGACAAGACACATGAATTCGTTCATCATGGCCTGACGGGTTTCAGTATCACAGCCGAAAGCGGCGAGCTCGACATGCCACACGTCATTGAGCGCGTCGTTGAATTTCTGCGATTCATCGGAAACATAAGCCAGCTCATCGACGTCAACGCGCGCTTCGGAGATATAATCCATGGACACTTGAAATATGCCGCTTTGGTATCGTGACCATATGTATTCTGTCAGGGCCTTCAATCGGTTCTGACCAGGTTGAAGAGTGCGGGCAAATTCACGCAACCGGTTCGACTCTTGCCGCAACATCTCGGCATAAGTTGCCTGAATGAGCGTCGCACGCGACGGGAAGTGATGCAGCATCGCCCCTCGTGAAACTTGCGCCTGCCTCGCGATGTCTTGAGTAGATGTGTGGGCAAGCCCCTGTTCTGCAATCAGGTTTTGGGCCGCTTCAAGGACTTTTGCCTGTGTGGCTGCTGAGCGCTCGGTCTGGGTTCGTCTCGACTTCACCTTTTGGTCCATACCGACTTACCCCGCGAGGTAAGCCGGAAGCCAAAGGGCAATTTGCGGAAAGACCACCATCAGCAACACCGCAAAGCACATCAGCAGGAAGAAGGGTATGGCATACACGGCGACCTTATGGATCGGCACCCCCGAAAACCCCTGAATAACAAAGAGATTGAACCCTACAGGCGGTGTCATTTGGCCCAGCTCAATCATGATGACAAGAAAGATGCCGTACCAGATCGGATCGAATCCAGCCGCGACGACCACTGGCAGTGTAATGGGCAGGCTCATCACGATGATCGAAATACCATCCAAAAAGAATCCGAGAAGGACGTAGAACAACGCCAGGCATGCGATCAGCACATAGGGGGACAGGTCCAAAGCGTCGATCGCCACCGCGATGTTACGCGGGATGTGCATGTAGCCGATGGCCGAAGACAGAAAGGCCGCGCACATCAGGATTGCACAGACCATGCAAGAGGTCTTAAGCGCATTCATTAGGGATTCAGACAGCATGGTGCGCGACAACTGCTTGCTGATGGCTGCAAAGCACAAGGCCGCAAATACCCCTATGGCCGCCGCCTCGGACGGTGTCGCCCAGCCCGTGTAAATCGAGCCCAGAACCACAAAGATCAGACCGAAGACAGGCGCGAGGTTGCGGAGAATGGCGCTTGCGCGGGCATCTTCTTCATCAACGGGATCATTGGGGGCAAGCGACGGTGTGATCGTACAGCGCGCCGCAAGATAAACAGCATAAAATGCCGCGATCATCACGCCCGGGACCACACCGGCGATGAAAAGCTTCGCGATCGAAACTTCTGCCAGAACGCCATAGATGATCAGGACGATTGATGGAGGGATCAGAAGCCCGAGGCTGCCAGCCCCTGCCAACGACCCCAGCGCAAGGCTTTGAGAGTACCCGCGCCGGTTCAATTCGCTGGTCGTGATACGACCGACCGTCGCAGTTGTGGCCGCGCTGGAGCCGGAGACCGCTGCAAAGAGAGCCGAGCCCAGAACGTTAGTATGCAAGAGCCCCCCGGGAATCTTCGCGACAAGCGGAGAAAGACCTTTGTAGAGCCGCTCGGAAATATCCGTTCGGAACATGATCTCGCCCATCCAGATGAACATGGGAACGGCAGCAAGCTCCCATGAGGATGCGCTGCGCACGATGATCCGACTGGCGATTGCGCCTATCTTGTCAGGAGAAAAGCCCATGAAAGCAAAAAGGGACATGGCAGCGGCAGTTGCGAGGGCCAGAAAAACCCACATGCCCGAGGCCAGAATGGCCAGCATTAGAATGAAGACGGCAAGTGCCGTTGTAACGGGGTCCATGGTCAGTCCTCTTGAGTGATTTCGATGAAAGGTCGCACGACCATTGACGCCAGCTGCAGAACCAAAAGGCAGGCCCCGACAAAAACGACGGCGTCAGGGATCCACAAAGGCACTTCTGCGACGCTCTCGCTGACTGCGCCACGCTTCCAGTTCTTGGTGAAGTTCCTCCACAAGAACGTGCAGAAGAATGCGCCAATACCGGTGGCGCATAGGGCCACAATGACCTCCAACCAATGCCGTGTTCCTGCGGGCAATCTGTCAGTCAACAAATTGACCCGGATCATGCTTCCATCGCGCAAGGTCCATGACAAGGACAGGAAGGTAATCGACAATACGGCAAACCCAATGAACTCATCCAACACATGGGTCGAGGTGTCGAAGACCGACCTCAGGACGGTTTCCAGCAGTATGTGGGAAACCGCGTAGACCAGGATGATACCAGCGCAGATCAGAGCGAGGAAAGAGGCGGCATCGATGGCGCGCAAGAAAAATCGCATGGGGTGCCCTCCGGCGAACGGCTGTGGGGCCAACGAGCTCCACAGCCAAAGATTGTTTATTGAGCTTTCGCAGCATTGAAGGCGTCGATCAGGGCTTGGCCCCGCTCACCCGTGCTGTCCAACCAGTCTTTCAGAGCAGCATCACCCGCAGTCTGAAGCGCATCGCGGTAGACATCGTCATTCGATGTAACAACTGTCACATTGTTCTCTGCCAGCTCGGCATAGGTTGTTGCCAGACGATCCGGGATTGCGGCCCAGTTCAGGTCACGGGTTTCGGCAGCTGCAGCCAGAACAGCTTCCTGCTGCTCTGCACTTAAGCCGTCGAAGGTATCCTTCGAAATGTGTACGAAGTTTAGCGGGATGGCGTAGTTGTAGATCTCGGTGAATGTATCGAAGTGCTCCCAGAAGCTGCCCGACACGCCACCCTCGGCTGATGTCAGAACAGCGTCGATGGCACCCGTCGAGATCGAAGGCACAACGTCGGCCCAGGACAGGCGAACAGCGGCTGCGCCCAATTCATTCAGTGCGGTGGTACCATTCTTGTCATAGGTACGGATTTTCAGCCCGGCCAAAGCAGCTGTGGAATCCATTGCATCCTGCGCCCAAATGCCCGACGGGGGCCAGGGAGACGCGTAGAGCAGAATCTGGTCATTTTCTTCGAAGACCCTTTTGAATTCAGGCTCGGCCACACTGTAAAGCAGTTCAGCCTCTTCGACCGTCGTGACGAAGAATGGCAGCGATGAGATCAGGAAAAGCGGGTCGATCCCACCGAGTGCGCCGCCATAGGTGTCAGCGATTTCCAGGGCACCTTCACCCACCGCGTCAAAGTGGTCAGCCGACTTGTAGCCCAGAGCACCACCGTAGTGCACCACCACCTCGACAGAGCCACCGGTCATCTCAGCGACAAGCGAGGCAAAGCGCGCATCTCCAACGCCATGAATGGACGTGGCTGAGTATTCGTTAGACAGGTTGAGCGTTATGTCCTCCGCTTTTACGGCTTGTGCCGTAGTAAGTGAGAGCGCTGCTGCGCCCGCCAGAAGCATATGTTTCATTGGAAGTCTCCTTGTTGGTTTGGGTCTTTTCGGGGAGTTCAATTGCCGAGTGTCATCGAGACGATGTCATGCGGCATGTCGGTCAACAGCTCGTAGCCGTCAGCAGTGATCAAAACCGTATCGGAATGGCGAAACCCGCCCTGGCCGCGCCAGTAGATGCCCGGCTCGATGCTGATCACCATGTTCTCTTGCAGGATGTCGTCGCTGCCTTCGGCAACCCAGGGGCCTTCATGGCCACCCATACCGATGCCATGGCCGACGCGATGCAAAAGGTTGTTTCCAAAGCCCTCGGAACGCAGGAATTCCATCACCTTGTGGTCGACGTCGTGACAGCTGACACCCGGGCGCAATTGAGAAAACCCGATGCGGCCGGCTTCGACCATGGTATTGAAAACCTCGGCATCTTCGGGTTGGGGAGGAGCGACAAAGAAAGTGCGTTCGGTTTCGGCGGAGTACCCGTTCACACGCAGGAAGGAGAGGCCAACATTGGGTCCTTCGATCAGCGTGTCCTCGGGCTCTGGAAAGCGGTGCGGCTGGGCAGAATAAGGCGCGGCCCAAATGCCCTGCCAAACGCTGGAAATGTAAGGATCAAGATAGCCCTCTTCGCGGGTGATTTCGTCCCGCAACAAAGCATTGGCGCGATCAGTTTCAGAGATGGTTCCTCCAAGGTGCGCGAACTTCATCGCCAGCTTCAGACCCTTGTCGGAATACTTCGCCGCCTTGCGAACTGCGGCGATTTCAGTCGGGCTTTTGATCATCCGCAGCTGTTCAACAAAGGGCAGAACCTGCGGCGACCATTCTGCCAGCGCAACCAGAAGTTCGCCGGTGATCGACATCTCGACCCCGATCGCGGCATCGCTGGGAAGAACGCTCTGCAGTGCTTCAAGATAGCTGCCGCCCGCCGGTGCAGGATAGTCGATATATTCAACGATTTCATGCGGCACTGCGATGGTCGCCATGTTCTCCGCCTCGATCCGAGGTGTCAGGAAAACAGGCTTGGCGCCCGGGCGGACAATGATGAAAAAGGGGCGTTCAAAGGGTTCGTAACGAAAGCCGGTGAAGTAAAAAATGCTGTCTTTGGTCGAGATCAGAAAGGCGTCCAGACCTGCCTTTTTGATTTTCTTTTCGAGTGCAGCAAAGCGATTTTTGTGTTCGGGCATGGTCTTCCTCAACTTACAATCAGGACTGACTGTTTCTTTATTGAAGCCCGATCCGCCCGACGCTTTCTGCTTTTCTCAAGCTGGCTTCAGCACGGAATGTGGCCCAACCCGCCGCCGTCAGCAGAAAATGTTCGGTCGCGCAAATCGAGGGAATTGACCGGTATGAGAGATTCTGGTGCGGGGAAAGGTTGGCAGCGTTTTTCGGAAGCACGCTTCTTTTTGGGCTTGAACACACCGGTTTCATGAAGAGCGGCTTGTGAGGCCAGAAACAATGAAAGCCGGCAATGCATGCCGGCTTTCAGTTGCTTTGAATTGAAGGTTTGGTGCCTCTACATCCGCCTGAAGACGTCATGCCAGCGAAACAACCATTGCTCCGATCACGGCGAGGCCGACTGCTACAAATCCGATGAATTCAGCGGTGTGTTTATGGTCTTGGGTCATTCTTCTGTCTCCTTTGGGTACTGAATGGCAAGCTCGGAAAGTGAGCTCAAGAACCACTTAAAGCATTGCTTTTGAACATTAAATTATAGAATGAGCATCTCGGCCATGCTCGCAGCGCATGCCTCAGGAGGCTAATTCGAACATTTGAAGGCCGACTTGAAATTTTGTGCCGCGACAAGAAACCAGACGGCATTTTCTTCCAAGGAAGCAGGCAGCTCTCTAACCAGCAGAATGAACCGCCGAAAGGAGGCAATACGAATCATTCAGCGTAACAGGCCGTGGAGCAGAAACTTCGTGCATCGGTTCGCTCGATGGGGAAAAGGAGACCCGAAATCGACAAGGCCGCACCCGCACAGGCACGGCCTTTTCTCATTGCAAAGCTACCGAGGAGACGGCTTTCCGTCTCAGCCCAGCAGCAGTTCAGGAAGCCACAGGGCTATCTGGGGAACGAACGTCGTCAAGGCCAGTGTGGGCAACCAGGCAAAGATGATGAAGACCAGGGTTGGCCACAACATGCTTGAGACCGGTGTCTTGGTGATCTTCGCTCCCAGGTACAGTAGTGGCGCCGTCGGCGGCGTGATATTTGCCATGCCGAGGTTAACCCCCAGAACCGCCGCGAAATGGATCGGGTCCATGCCTACCCCTTGGACGATCGGCAGCAGGATGGGGGTGGACAGAAGCAGACCACTGATATCATCCATAAGCATTCCGATCAGGATCATGACCACATTGACCATCAGAAGGATGATGATCGGATTGTCCGAGACCGAATAGACCAGATCCTTGGCGATGTTGGGAATGTCTTCGAAGATCAGGAATTTGCTGACGATCAGCACCATGAAGATCATGACCATGACCACCCCGATGATTACACCAGCATCCGTCAGCGCATCAACCAGCGTCCGCCATGTCAGGCCACGATAGACATAAATTGCAACAGGAATGGCATAGACCACCGCCACGCCCGCAGCCTCAGTCGGCGTCATGATCCCGCCATAGATGCCGCCAAGGATGATGAGCGGCATCAACAAGGCGGGAAAGGCGAGCGTTGCCTTCTGGCGGAAGGCCATGCGGAAGTCCGTCGGTCGTTCAAGCAACTGGATGTCGTCATGTTTGCGTAACATGAACTGGTTCACGACGATCAGCAGGGTGATCAGGATCAGGGCCGGAACGACCGTCGACAAGAAGCATTTCAGTACGGACTGCTGCGCCACCCAGCCGTAAAGGATGTGGTTCCCGCTCGGCGGGATCAGCAGCCCTAGGGGGCTTGCACAAACGATCAAAGCAGCTGACTGACCCTCGGGATAATTCGCGCGCCGCAGATGCGGCATCATGATGCTGCCGATACAGGTCAACGTCGCGTTGGCGGCACCGGAAATCGATCCGAATATTCCGCAGGCCAGAACTGTCGCCGCGCTCAGACCTCCTTTGAGATGCCCGATGAACAGTTCGGCGAGGCTGACGAGAGGGGCTGCGATCCTGCCACGCTCCATGATCGTTCCCGCGATCATGAATAGCGGGATGGCCAGAAGGACTAGAGAGCGTAACTTTGTCGATCCGGAAGGCAGGTAGCCTGAAACCTCGTGCCCTCCCATAGCCGCAAGGAATAGAAGCACAGCGCCGAAGGCGACATAAACGCTAACGCCAAGCAACAGCATGCCGCAGATGATGACCAGACTACCTGCGATGATCATTGGCTCGCTCCCTCATTGTTCTGTTCAATTGGTTCAGGGCCGTCGCCATATTCGACCTCAACGCCGCGGATATGGGCATAGAGATATGCTGCAGCGAAGACCGTCATGAAGAAGAATCCGAGGAAGATGGAAAGCCGCCAGACGAAATAAGGGATCTTCAGGGCCGGGGTCATTTTCCAGATCGGATATTTGGTGATCTCCTCGGCAAGCATCAGATAGCCCCAGTAGAGGATTGCTGCGGTAATGAGGAATTCTATCGTGAGAACGATCAGCCGCCGCCACCAGCGAAGCTTTTCGTTCTTGATGATGATCCCAAGGATGTCGGCGTTGATGTGGTGCCCCCTCTCCGAGGCCAGTGCAGACCCTGCAAAGAAACCCCAGAAACAGACCGTCAAAAGCCACTCTTCATAGGCAAACAAATCGCCGTTGAACCCGTAGCGAACGATCACCACCAGAAAGAAGGTGACCGACATCAGGAAACCGCTCAGGACCACGATCCAGCGCATCAACGCCAACGAGCCCTGAAGTGGCAGCCCGACAACCTTCGGAAATATCTCAGTAATGTGTGCCATCGCTCCCACCTTGCTGAACTCAAAAGAAATTGGGCCGGCAACATGTGCCAGCCCAATCCGTTGACCAGAGCCTCACTTCAGGCTGAAAAGCAGACGATCGATGTTGTCTTTGCCAACGCTTTCTTCCAGCAGCGGCCAGATGTCGGCACGCACCTTTTCGACCATCGCCTTTTGCTCTTCCGGCGACAGCTTCAGGATGGTGTAGCCGCTTTCGACCAGCTTCTGTTCAAACACCGCATCGTTTTCGCGGTTGTAGGCAAAGAAGTCGTCCGAGGCTTTGGTGAAGGCAGCCTGGACTGCGGCACGCTGCTCTTCATTCAGTTCCGCCCAGGTCTTTTCAGATACGTAGTACGTGGTGTTCTCGGGGATCGAATTGTACTGGACGAAGTGGGTGCCGACGTTGCTTTTGGCAAAGATCGAATAGGTCGCGGTCTTGGTGCAGCAGATTGCGCCATCGACAATGCCGGACTGGATCGCAGGGAAAATGTCACCCCAAGACATGGTCGTGGCCTGGAAGCCCAGCGTCTCGACCATCGACTTGACGACATTCGACGACCAGACACGGATGTTCATGTCTTTCGCGTCGAAATTGTTCCAGTTGGCAGGTTCCTTGGTGGCGACGATGCCGACGAAACCTTCAGGGTTTTGACCAAGTACGCGCACGCCATGGTCTGACAGGATCTCCTGCAGCAACACGTTGTATTCGGAGTCCAGGTCACGGATGACCGAGTTCATCTCGTCCCAGTCACTCACCAGGAACGGCATGGACAGGAACTCAAGACGTTGGTCCGTATCGGCATAGATGAAGGCCGAGGCGAAATCGATGTTGCCGCGGGCGACGTCTTCCAGGAGCGCCTCACCAGAGCCCAGCTGGTTGGCCGGGAACACCGAAACCTTAAGGCCCACATCAGCTGCTTCGATGTCTGCCTTGATCTGCTCCATCATCACAGAGCCCTGATGGTCCACCGGGAATACGCCCGCAAATTTAAGACGCATGTCGCCCGCAAAAGCGGGGGCGGCAAGTTGCAGCGCGACAGTGCCGGCAGCCAGATATTTCACGAGTTTATTCATCTTCAGTCTATCTCCTCATTCTGAAGCTGTGGTGTGATTGAGGCGGAGTCGAAGCACCGTGTTGGAGCGTTCTGCAGGGAAGGCATCAACAGCGCGGGCCAGGTCAGCCGTGGCCTGCAAGCAGGTCTACGGACATCATCGCCATCCCTTGGCCAGCCAGCGGATAGCCGGGTTTTGGGGTGACGATCGAGCCCGTTCCAAAGTTTCCTCTCCTCCTCATGGATGCCATTCAGAGTAGAGTTTTGGTCAGATCTGATTGTGCTGAAGACACGCGGGAAACGGCAGATTCTGTGGGCGCAGGTAGATTCGGTGATGGATTCTGTTGGACAGCGAAAATAGCGCGGTTCCTCAAAGCCCGTCTATTGATCCAATGTTGCTCGCCTTGGTGTGTGTAGCGTGCGGGGGGCCGCTCAGTGATTCTGATGGCAGAGTTTTTCCCGGCTCTCGATGGGACAGAACCGTTTGATTTTTCGCACAGCGGCCAACACCGCACAGAATGCCCAATCTGCCCCCGAAAACGAAATTTCATGAAGAGCGGATCCCTTAGCATTGCCTGAAGACACAGGAAGGGCACGCTATGACACCTTATGAACATGTGCTGGCAGGATTGCCCGCAGGGATCGTTGTTCGAGACCAAGGCATAATTGCCGGTTACACGACGGATTTCAGGAAGAAATACACCGGTGCAAGCCCGGCGCTACTGCGCCCGCGGTCTACCGAAGAAGTTTCTGCGATTGTCAGGCTCTGCAACCTGCATGGTGTGGCACTCGTACCCGTCGGGGGGAACACCGGGTATTGTGGCGGCGCCACGCCCGATGATGGAGGCCAACAGCTTCTGATTAGTCTGCAACGCATGAACAAGGTCCGCGAGGTAGATGCCGACAATCTGTCGATCACAGTAGATGCAGGTTGCATTCTTTCCGAGATCCATGAAGCGGCTGCGCAAGAGAGCCTGATGTTTCCCCTGTCGCTTGGGTCGCAGCAATCCTGTCAGATTGGCGGAAACATTTCGACGAATGCCGGTGGGGTTTCCGCAGTTCGCTATGGCATCACGCGCGATCTGGTTCTGGGACTTGAGGTTGTACTGCCGGATGGCCAGATCCTGAGCAACCTGTCTCCCCTGCGCAAGGACAACCGGGGCTATGCCCTGCATCACCTTCTGATTGGGGCGGAAGGCTCGCTGGGGATTGTCACCGCAGCGTCCTTGCGCCTGTTTTTGCCGCCTATCACCCGGGTAACGGGTTTTCTGGCCATCCGTGAAATCAGCGATCTGATGCCGCTGCTGGCAAAAGCTCAACAATATACGGGCGAGGCGATCACGTCCTTCGAGTTTATTTCCAGCATGTCGCTCGATCTTCTGCTTGCCAAAAAGCCGGAGCTGCGCCGCCCGATCTCAGCCCCCTCAAAACACTATGTTCTGATCGAGGCCGCGACCTCTTCGCCGATCCTGCCTCTCGATCAGGCCATCGAGGCATTTTTCGAGGATGGAATGTCCGACGACATAATCGTGGACGGTGTTATCGCGGCAAGCGAACAGCAACGTTTGGATTTTTGGAACCTGCGCGAACACATCCCCGAAGGAGAAGTGTTGAACGGTGGGTCCGTGAAACATGACGTCTCGGTTCGCACCTCTGACATGGCCAGGTTCATAGAACTTGGAGCCGCATTGGTCGATCAATACGGCCAGGGCGCACGCCTCTCGATCTACGGGCATGTCGGAGACGGCAACGTGCACTTCAATGTCCTCGCCCCTGAAGGCGCCGATGCGCCGGCCTTCCTTGAAGAGGTGACTTCCGAGGTCTCTCCGCGCATCTACGATCTCGTGGCCAAAATGGATGGATCATTCAGTGCCGAGTACGGGCTGGGTCAGGACAAGCTGCCGCTCAACTTGAACTACGGTGATCCGGTCAAACGCGATCTCATGAACACCCTCAAAAAAACTCTCGACCCCCTGGAAATCATGAACCCCGGGAAGGTCGCTCACTCGCGTTTCTGCGCATTAAATGGAAAGGAAGTACAATGCTTGTAGGCGTTCCAAAGGAAATCAAGAACCACGAGTATCGCGTCGGGCTGACACCAGAAAGTGTGTCCGAGTTGGTGTCGCGGGGGCATGGTGTCATCGTCGAAACCAATGCAGGCGTCGGAATCGGCGCGACCGATGATCTCTATCTGGCCGCAGGCGCCGAAGTCGTCTCTACAGCAGAAGAGGTCTTTGCTCGAGCGGACATGATCGTCAAAGTGAAAGAGCCCCAGGCCGTCGAACGCAAGATGCTGCGCCCGGGGCAAATCCTTTATACCTACCTGCACCTTGCTCCCGACCCCGAGCAGACCAGGGATCTGGTGGAGTCCGGCGCCGTCTGCATCGCCTACGAAACTGTGACGGACGCCAAGGGCGGTCTGCCGCTGCTGAAGCCGATGAGCCAGGTCGCTGGGCGCATGTCCATTCAGGCTGGCGCTGCCGCTCTGGAAAAGGCGCATGGCGGTCGTGGCGTGCTTCTGGGTGGGGTTCCGGGGGTCTCTCCAGGTAAGGTCGTCATCGTTGGCGGCGGCGTGGTTGGCTTCAATGCCGCACAGATGGCTGTTGGCCTGCATGCCGACGTCACCATTCTTGACCGAAACCCCGATGTTCTTGAGCGTCTCGAAAACCACTTCGAAAGCTCGGCCAAAGTAGTCTACTCCACACAGGCAGCCCTTGAGCGGCTGGTTTCGGAAGCCGATCTGGTCATCGGCGCGGTCCTGATCCCCGGCGCGGCAGCACCCAAGCTGGTCACGAAAACTATGCTGGGTCAGATGCAACCTGGTTCGGTGATTGTCGATGTCGCCATCGATCAGGGCGGCTGCTTCGAAACATCAAAGGCTACCACTCATGCTGATCCGACCTATGTCGTTAACGATGTTGTTCATTACTGCGTTGCCAACATGCCCGGCGGCGTTGCCCGGACTTCCACATACGCCTTGAACAACGTGACACTGCAACATGCTCTGGCAATTGCGGACAGTGGCTGGAAAGCAGCGTTGAGCAGTAACCCGCATCTGCTCAATGGATTGAACGTTGTGGACGGACAGATCACCTACCAAGCTGTCGCCGAAGATCTCGGCTACCAATATGTTGCGGCAGAGAAATTCGCAGCATAGGCGGTCGGGTTTTGAGTTTTCCTGCGCTGACACTAAAAGGTCAGTGCAGGAATCTGTTCTTTGAATATCATTTTGGTTGAAGTGTGGTTTGCCACATAGCGGACTTTCCACGATTCCCTATCGAAGAATACTTTCCCGCCCTCCTTGTTCCGCGAAGTTGCTATGCGCAGACTGCGGTCGCTGGTAGCTAGCGCAGCGAAAGCACAGTTTGTCCGCGACCCGATTGTTGAACCCGTGTGCAGCGAAAGGGTAGTTTGGAATTTTCTAATTTCGATGATCGGAACGGCTGGTTTGGTGAAATCCGCTGCGCTGCCAAAAGTGTTTCGCCGCAACTGCAAACGAATGCTGCTTCAGCAACATGGCTAAACGTCAATGTCGGGAAAGTCCGCAAAGCCGCCCTCGGAGGGTGGAGTTGGTTCAAACAACATCCGCAACCGCGGCGAATTGCTGGAAAGAGCCCAATAGTCCCCGATGCTGCAGATCGCGCCAACGACTTCTTTTCCGCATCTTTCGGGTCGTCCAAGCGGTTGTCGATGCACTAATACCCCCTCAAACGAAAGGATTGGATCAATGCCTATTTTTGAAGGAATACCCGTCGAAACCGCTGATAAGTACCGTGGCGGATTGCCAGACGCTTATGGGAAAGTAGCCGAACGGAAGATCAGCGATGGAGATGCCCCTTGCCGCTGTTGTCTCCGCCCCGTGCCAAAAGGGGAAGAGATGCTTGTCTTGGCATATCGTCCATTCACTGAATTACAGCCCTATGCTGAGACAGGGCCTGTATTTTTGTGTGCCAGCCCTTGTGCGCCGTCAGAAAAATCCGGACTTCCCGAGATACTCACGTCGCCTTCATATCTACTGAAAGGCTACTCCTCTGATGAAAGGATTATATATGGCACCGGCCAGATTACTCCCACCGATCAAGTGGCGGGATACGCCGACGAATTGTTGGGCCGTGAAGATGTTGCTTTTGTTGACTTGCGCTCTGCAAAAAACAATTGCTGGCAGGCCCGCCTAATAGCGGAATCTTAAAGGGACAGGATTTACCTTTTCGGACGTTCGCGCATCTGTGGCGAATATCTCAAAAGTCCGCGCTCCGGACCAACACTGTCCAAATCGAGCAGTTGCGGCGAATGTCGGCAATGCGGGCTGTGACCGCAGCATCCTGATCGGTCGGCCAGCGGCAGCTAATGGGATGTACCGGCTGCTTCACCCAGCAGGTTAGACTGAGCTTAGTTTCACCTGCATATAGGAGAAGTAGCA
>NZ_JBBMQK010000012.1:0-27090 GCF_038899995.1 Sulfitobacter sp. AS59 | reverse complement strand
GAAATTTGGCTTCCCCATAACGGCCTCCTTGCCTCAAAGTTAGGGAAGAAAGCGTCTACAAATCTAAGGGCTATTCACAGCGATGGAGCTGGCGCACGAGGGCTTCGTTGATCTCACTTGCTGCAAAATTGAAGCCAGAGAGGTCCTTGTACGCCGGGAAGCGGGCGACCTTCATGTGGTAGGCGATTGAACGCACCTCTCGTTCAGCCATTTCCGCTTTACGCAACTGAGATAGCATGGGGACGGCTGCATCGAACGCAGGTGCCCCCTGTTCGATGAGATCACCGACAGCCTGTGCCATACCCGGCATCTTCAAGCTGCGCAGCATAATAACGATGGCGGCACCGGCGGGGTCATGACGCATGACGTGCCCCTCCCTGCCGTAGCCCGTCATAGCGGCTGACATTGGCTTCAGGCTCCTTATTCAGGGCCAGAGCCGACGGTGGCGTCACATCGGGTTGGTCGGTCGGAGTACCATCCACCAGCCTGTGAAGCAGATTCAGCACATGGGTCTTGGTTGGCACGCCTGCTTCCAGTGCCATCTCCACGGCGCAGAGCACGGCCTGTTCATCGTGGTGCAGGATCAACGACAGGATATCGACCATCTCCCGATCTCCTACGGGCTTGCGCAGCAACTGATCCTGCAATTGTCGGAAGGGATCGGGCATTTCCAGGAATGGAGCGCCGTTGCGCAATGCCCCAGGTTTGCGCTGAAGCACCGCCAGATAGTGCCTCCAGTCATAGATGACGCGGCCGGGTTTGTGGTGCGACCTCTCAATGATGCGCTCATGGGTGCAGATCACGGCCCCCTCGGCCACGATGACCAACTGTTCGGGATAGATGTGCAGGCTAACACGGCGGTTCGCGAAGCTGGCAGGCACAGAGTAACGGTTACGATCAAAGGTGATCAGGCAGGTTGGTGACACGCGCTTGCTCAGCTCAACAAAGCCGTCAAAGGCCGTTGGCAGCGGCATCAGTGCGGCTTTCTCAGCCTCCCAGGCATCGGCAATGCTTCCGGGCAAACTGCCATGCGCCGTCTCAGCCCACAGCAGCTTGCAGCGATCTTCCAGCCATTCATTTAGGGCCTCAAGGTCAGGGAAGACAGGCGCGACTTGCCACAATCGATGGCGCGCATCGCGGACGTTCTTCTCAACCTGGCCTTTCTCCCATCCTGCAGCTGGATTGCAAAACTCCGGCTCAAAGACGTAGTGGCTGGTCATCGCCAAAAACCGTGCGTTCACATCGCGTTGCTTGCCCCGCCCAACCCTGTCCACGGCCGTCTTCATGTTGTCATAGATGCCACGGCCCGGGATGCCACCGAACACACGGAAAGCATGCCAGTGAGCATCAAACAGCATCTCGTGGGTCTGCAACAAATAAGCCCGCACCAAAAACGCGCGACTATGTGACAGTTTGATATGGGCGACCTGAAGCTTGACGCGTTCGCCGCCGATAGTGGCCCAATCCTCGCTCCAGTCGAACTGGAACGCTTCACCCGGTTGGAAAACCAACGGCACGAACGTTCCCCGCCCGGTGGTTTGCATTACATGCTGCCGGTCTGCCTTCCATCCCCGTACAAAGGCCGCCACGCGTTCATACGATCCATCAAAACCAAGCTGCACCAGATCCGCATGCATCTGCTTGGCCGTGCGTCGCTCCTTGCGCGACTTTCGCTGCTCGGTCAGAAGCCAGCCCGACAGTTTCTCGGCAAATGGATCCAGCTTGCTTGGCCGCGTCGGCGTTCGGAAATTGGGCTCAACGATGTCAGCCCGCAGGTACTTCCTGATGGTGTTGCGAGACAGCCCAGTCCGCCGTGAAATCTCGCGAATGGGCATCTTGTCCCTCAAAGCCCATCGTCGAATTACGCTCAAAAATCCCATGTCTATCACTCCAATAACCCCCGACAAATCCCGTCAGGGGCACGGTTACACATGGGTCAGTTCTCAGTGACAATTCTGACCGCTACCGGGTCAGTTCTCGGTGACATTCAACAGCGATGGAGGAAAAATCCCGTGGCAGGTCAACGTCAAGTTCACCAAAGCGTATTCAATAAATTGACACAGCAGGCTATTTATTTCAGGTGATACACACATTGATTTAGAAAGTTTGTTTTATGAAAATTGCTATGATCGGTACCGGATACGTTGGGTTGGTGTCTGGTGTTTGCTTCTCTGACTTTGGACATGATGTTGTCTGTGTCGACAAAGATCCGAAGAAGGTCGAGCAACTCAAGAACGGTGTAGCCCCGATTTATGAGCCTGGTCTTGAAGACCTCATGGCCAAGAACGTCAACGCGGGCCGTCTTTCTTTCACGGGCAATTTGGCCGAGGCCGTCGACGGTGCTGACGCTGTCTTCATCGCGGTTGGGACACCGACGCGCCGTGGGGACGGGCATGCGGATTTGACCTACGTCATGGCTGCTGCAGAAGAGATTGCGACCGCGCTGACCGGCTATGCCGTAGTCGTCACTAAGTCTACCGTGCCAGTGGGCACCAACCGTCAGGTCAAACAGGTTGTTTCTAAAGCGAACCCTAAGGCAGAATTCGACATTGCATCCAACCCCGAGTTTTTGCGGGAAGGGGCTGCGATTGACGACTTCATGCGCCCTGATCGTGTTGTTGTGGGTGTGCAGAATGAACGGGCGGCAGAGGTGATGAATGAAATTTATCGCCCTCTCTACCTTCGTGAGTTCCCGATCATGGCAACCGATCTGGAAAGCGCTGAGATGATCAAATATGCGGCCAATGCGTTCCTGGCGACCAAGATTACCTTTATCAACGAAATCGCCGCTTTGTGTGAAAAGACCGGTGCTGACGTCAAAATGGTGTCGAAAGGTATGGGCCTTGATGGCCGTATTGGCGAAAAATTCCTTCATGCAGGTCCTGGGTATGGGGGCAGCTGCTTTCCTAAGGACACCCAAGCTCTGGCTCGTATTGGGCAAGACCATTCGACACCGATGCAGTTGACTGAAACTGTGATCAAGGTGAATGATCAGGTTAAGCGCCGTATGATCGATAAGATCGTTGACCTGTGCGGGGGCTCGGTAAATGGCAAAGTGATCACTGTGCTGGGCGTGACTTTCAAGCCGAACACAGATGACATGCGTGACTCCCCCAGCCTGACAATAGTCCCATGGCTGGTCGGGAACGGTGCCAAGGTCTGCGTCGTAGACCCCCAAGGTAAGCGTGAAGGGGAGGGGCTGTTGCCAGGCGTCGCTTGGAATGAGGATGTATATAAAGCAACCCAGAACGCTGACGCGGTAGTAATCCTGACCGAATGGAACGAATTCCGCGCTTTAGATCTAAACCGGATTGCTAAACGTATGACGACGCCTGTCATGGCCGATCTCCGTAACATCTATGCGCCAAAGGATGTGAAGCAGGCAGGATTTACGGCCTATGTCTCGATCGGTCGCAAAGGGTTTGGAAACGAATAGTACTCCGTTCCGTATGATAGTCATCCAGACCAAAACTACTGATTTTTCGCGCGCGAAAAATCAGTAGTTAACATGTTTCAAAGGGCGGTGCCTTGTTCCGATTAAAGACGCAAAGCGCCCGTGCTTCGTGGTAGTATGCCTTTAACGTCGAAGATTATAGCCTTGGGCGCGCCATAATTGATAGAAATGTTTTCTCGTTCAAACACGCTGTGGGCCACAGCCACAACCACCGCGTCATACCCCCGAACATCAGGTGTTTCAGTCATCTCCACCCCATACTCGCGCTTAGCCTCTGCCGCATCGACCCACGGATCATAGACATCCACCTCAATCCCATAGCTCTCAAGCTCTCGGATAATATCAATCACGCGCGTATTTCGTAGATCCGGGCAGTTTTCCTTGAACGTCAGCCCCATAACCAACGCCCGCGAGCCTTTTACTGGGATGTCGCGGGCGATCATTTCGCGGACGGTGCGGCCGACGACGTAGCAGCCCATGCCGTCGTTGATGCGGCGCCCGGCGAGGACGACTTCGGGGTGGTAGCCGACAGATTGGGCTTTCTGCGTCAGGTAGTATGGATCAACCCCGATGCAGTGACCACCGACGAGGCCGGGGCGGAAGGGGAGAAAGTTCCATTTGGTGCCCGCCGCGTCGAGAACATCTTGGGTGTCGATGTCGAGCTTGTTAAAGATCAGGGCGAGCTCATTCACCAGCGCAATGTTTACATCCCGCTGCGTATTCTCGATCACTTTCGCGGCCTCTGCTACCTTAATGGACGGCGCTTTGTGCGTGCCAGCGGTGATGATTGAGGCATAGAGCGCATCGACCTTATCGGCGATTTCAGGGGTGGAGCCGGACGTAACTTTGACAATATTTGGCAGACGGTGGGTTTTGTCTGCGGGGTTGATCCGCTCGGGTGAGTAGCCGGCGAAGAAGTCTTGGTTGAAGGTCAGGCCGGAGGTTTTCTCCAGCACAGGGACACAGTCTTCTTCGGTCGCACCAGGGTAGACCGTGGATTCATAAATCACGATATCGCCGCGTTTTAGAACCTTGCCGATCGTCTCTGACGCTTTGAGCAGGGGGGTGAGATCGGGGCGTTTGTGTTCATCGATCGGCGTTGGGACCGTTACGATAAAGGTGGTACAGTCAGCAAGATCACCAAGCTGGTCGGTAAACGACAGATGTGCCGCTTCGGCCATTTCCTCGGCATTGACCTCAAGTGTGTTGTCTTTGCCCGCTCGCAGTTCGGCGATACGGGCGGTGTTAATGTCAAAGCCAACGACTTTGCGCTGCTTGCCAAATTCGACCGCCAAGGGCAGGCCAACATACCCCAAGCCGATCACGGCGATGGGGGCGTCATTCAGGGTCGGCATCGCAAACTCCTCGTTCTAAAAACTACTTGGCGTAATAGTCGCGGAACCAAGCTACAAATTCCCGAATACCATCCTTGATATCGGTCTGTGGTTTGTAACCCGTGAGGGTCTTTAGCAGTTCCGCATTCGCCCAAGTGGCGGGCACATCGCCCATCTGCATTGGCATGTAGTTACGGATCGCCTTTTGGCCAAGCTCTTCTTCGATTGCATCCACAAAATCAAGCAGCCGCACTTTGTCAGAGTTGCCGATGTTCACGATACGGTAGGGGGCCACGGGGGAGAGACTGTCGCCTTCGGGCACCTCGCGGTTGTCTAGGCGCACAGGGGGCGTGTCGATCAACAGGCGGATGCCGCGCACGAGATCGGTGACATAGGTAAAGTCACGGTGCATGTCGCCGTGGTTGTAGATATCGATGGGGCGCCCATCGAGGATTGCGTCGACGAATTTGAACAGCGCCAGATCTGGGCGCCCGTAGGGACCGTAGACCGTGAAGAAGCGGAACATCGTCGTCGGCAAATCCCACAAGTGAGCGTAGGAATGCGCCATCGCCTCATTTGCCTTTTTGGTGGCGGCATAGAAGGTGAGTGGGGTATCTGCCTTGTCCGTTTCAGCGAACGGCATGTCTTCGTTGGCCCCGTAAACCGAAGAAGTCGACGCCATTAACAGATGCTCAACCTTCAAGCGCCGCGCGGCTTCCATCACGTTGAATGTGCCGACAAGGTTACTGTCGAGATAGGCCCGCGGGTTTTCCAGCGAATAGCGAACGCCTGCCTGCCCCGCGAGGTGGACAATCACATCCGGCGCGAAATCATCCGTGATTTGCGTGATCAGCGCGTCGTCCTCAAGCATCCCCTCGGTCATCGAAAAATGCGGGTTCTGAAGCAGTATCTGATGCCGACGCTGCTTTAGCTTGACGTCATAGTAATCCGTCATGCCGTCAAATCCGTGGACGCGGAAGCCTTCGTCGAGCAGGAGTTGTGCGAGGTGGAAACCGATGAAGCCGGCGGTGCCGGTGATGAAGACTTTTCTCACGGTGGGGCTCCAGTTCTAATTATGTCGCATGATGACTAGCTGAGCCGCCAACCCAATGGAACAGTAAATATTATCTAACCTGTTGATCTGTCTCAAGTCCCCTCCAGCGCTGATTGCGGTCTTTGGGTTTGAAGCTTTGATGTTAGGCGGCCACCTATACACAGCTCTCCTTTGCAAGAACTCCATCGGCGTAGGTGTTGTCCAATACTGAGTGTGTTCGATGCCGGTTGTCGTCTCTCTGCCATTCTTCAGGGCTCTGTGGGCATTACATAATGCGCCTTACCAACTCTGCTTAAATGTTCGGCGTTTAGGGTTAGTCTGTTCTCCAGCTGAGGAGACAGACGATGAATAGAAGCCGTTTCAGCGAGAAACAGATCATTGGAATTTTGAAAGAGCATCACACAGGCCTTGGTGCGAAGGAATTGTACCGCAAGCATGGTGTCAGTGATGCGACCTTTTACAAATGATGCCCCAAGTATGCCGGCATCTAAGTGTCTGCTGTGAAGAAATTGAAGACGCTTGACCCGGAACAGTTTCAACATTACCCAGATCGCAGGCTGTAGACGCCTGCCTCCTGCTGACGTTTGTCTTGGTTAAGTTCTACGCTTGATTATTTCTATTACCTCTTTCCGCATGTCGCGCGGATGGTAACGCGGGTCCCATCTCTAGCTGCGCGATCAAGCGAGAGAGATATGGGATATGTCTGATACCCCCACAAATACCTTCACCGATGGGCCCCTGGGCACCATCTATCTGAAAACAGCCCTGCCGATCATTGTTGTGATGGGGATGAACGGGCTTTTATCCGTCGCTGACGCGCTGTTTCTGGGCATCTATGTCGGCCCCGAAGCGCTGGCGGCGGTCACGCTGATGTTTCCGATCTATATGCTGATCGTCGCGCTCTCCACGCTGGTGTCGAACGGCATGTCCAGTTTGCTCGCCCGGTATCTTGGTGCTGGCGATTTGGAAGCTGCCCGCGCTGTGTTTACGGGCGCGCATGGGCTGGCAATTGGGCTGGGTGCCTGCCTGATCCTGTCGTTCCTCTTCCTGGGGCGGTCGATGACACTGCTCGCTGCTGGCGGGTCGGATGATCTGGCAGAGATGGGCCTAGTCTATCTACGGATCACTGTGTTCTTCTCGCCACTTCTATTCATCCTATCGGTCAATTCCGACGCTTTGCGTAACGAAGGCCGGGTGGGCTTTATGGCGGCGATGAGCCTGCTGGTCTCCCTTGCGAATATCGTATTCAACTATCTTTTAATCGCCCTGTTAGACATGGGCGTCGCGGGGTCTGCATATGGCACGGCTGCCGCGCAGGCGCTCGCGTTTGCGATTATTCTGGCTTTTCGTTTCTTGGGCGACACGTCGCTGCGGCCATCAACCTTACTGCACCATTCACTGCGTGGCGGCTGGGGCAGGATCCTTGCATTGGGTGCGCCGCAAAGCCTGAACTTCATCGGTCTGGCGCTTGGTTCGGCTGCAATTATGACGGCACTACAATGGGTTGATAGCCCCAGCTATCCCGATACGGTTTCTGCTTACGGCATCATTACCCGCGTTATTACCTTTGCCTTTCTACCGCTTTTGGGGCTGTCCTTTGCAATGCAGACGATCACGGGCAACAACTATGGTGCCGAACTTTGGCAAAGATCGGATGCCAGCCTGCGGATCGCGATATGGATCGCGTTCATATACTGCCTTGTGATCCAGTTGCTGGTGACGCGGTTCCCCAGCCAGATTGCGGGCGCATTTGTCGAGGACATGGACGTTATTGCCGAGGTGACCCGCATCCTGCCAATCATGACCAGCGTCTTTTTCCTGATGGGGCCATTAATGATGGTTGCCGCATATTTTCAGGCAATCGGGTCGGCGACCAAGGCCGCGATCTTGGGGCTGTCCAAAACTTACGTCTTTGCGATTCCGCTGACGTTCTGCCTGCCTGTTTGGTTTGGCGAGATTGGTGTTTGGTACGCAGGCCCGCTTGCCGAGCTCATGCTGCTTGCCCTTACGGGGCTGGTGCTTTGGCGCAGCGCGCAAGGGACCCAGCTGAAATGGGGCATCTTTCATCGTGAAAAGGCAGCGGTGTTATGAACACCTGAACCGGCTAGTCCTTGTCCGGTTCATCATCGTCTAGCAATAGCCGTGCGGCGCTGCCTTCGGCATCGTCGTATTGGCCGCTGCGCAGGGTCCATAGAAAACCGCACAGGCCCAAGCCGCCGAGGATGATGGACACGGGGATCAGGATCAGCAGGACATTCATCGGACAAACCTGACCCGCATGGCGTTGAGGATAACGGTGATCGACGACGCGGACATGGCTATCGCGGCGAGCAAGGGGGTCGCATAGCCGAGCAGGGCGACGGGAATCGCGATGGCGTTATACCCGGCAGCGATGGCAAAGTTCTGTTTCGACAGGCGCGAGGTGCTGCGTGCAATACGGATCAGCAGGGGGAAATCATCTAGGTTCTCGCGCAGCAGCACGACATCTGCCGCGTTTCGCGACGCATCCAACGCGGAGGACGGGGCCACGGAGGCATGCGCAGCGGCGAGGGACGCGGTATCATTTAGTCCGTCGCCGACCATGAGCACATGGTGCCCCTCGTTCTGCAATTCGGTCAGATAGGTGTGTTTCTCGGTCGCGCTTATTTCGGCGTGAATATTCTGAACGCCAAGCTGGCGCGCGAGGGAGCTGACCGTGCCCTGCCTGTCACCGCTAAGGATTTGCGGTGGAATGCCCAAATCACGAAGCCCTTGAAGGGCCAGATCAACACCTTGGCGTGGGGTTTCGTGTAGGGGGAGTTCGACCGCTGGCTGTTCCCCGATTTTCAGCCCAAGCCCGTCAAAAGAGGCACCAAGCCATACGCCGCGTCCAAGCTTGACGGTTTCACCCTCGCAAACCGCCTGCATGCCGTTGCCTGAAACTTCAGAGATATCGGCAAGCGATGCTGCGGGTGCATCGGGTAAGGCACCGATCAGCGCGCGTGATACGGGGTGGTCAGACGCTTGCGCCAACCCGCGTGCGATGGCGGCCTGTTCGGCTGTCAGATGATCCAACCGCGCACTGCCCCCGGCAAGCGTAAGCGTTCCGGTTTTGTCAAAAATTGCGACATCAACCTCGGCCAACCGTTCCAACGCGGTGCCTGATTTCACCAAAAAACCCAACCCATACAGCCGCCCGATTGCTGCGGTGGCGACAGCAGGCACAGCCAGACCAAGAGCGCAGGGGCAGGTGATAATCAGCACCGCAACGGCGATATTCAACGCATGCCGGACGTCGCCATCAATCAAAATCCACGCCACGAAGGACGCGAACGCCAGCAGATGCACCGCTGGTGCATAGATACGCGCCGCGCGGTCGGCGAGGTTGGTATAGCTGTTGCGGCTGTTCTCAGCCATCTCAACGAGATGCGCGACGCGCCGCAACGTTGTGTCGTCGCCGACGGCGGTGGCGGTCATCTCGAACGGGGCACCTAGGTTAATCTCGCCGGCCTGTACCTGTTGACCTTTCGCAAGTGTGATCGCGGCGGATTCACCGGTCAGGAACGACCGATCCGAAAGCGCCTGCGCGCTGTCCAAACGGCCATCAACGGGCACTCGCACTCCCGACGGGATCAGCAGATGGTCACCAACAGCAAGGCTGGACACTGGTGTTTTGACGGCCTTGCCGTCCTCGATCCGTTGGGCTTGGTGGACCTCAAGTGCTGCCAGTTCCTTGGCCGCGGATCTGACCGAACTGCGCGTGTGATGATCCAGATAGCGACCGATCAGCAAAAAGAAGGTCAGCGAAAGTGCCGCGTCGAAATAGGCATGCGCGCCGCCGTTCAATACCTCGTACAGGGACATGCCCGTGGCCAGTAAAATCGCCAGCGAAATCGGCACGTCCATGTTCAGCCCGCGCACCCGCAGGGCAGACCACGCGCTGGCGAAAAACGGTTGCCCGCAATACAGCACCGCAGGCAAGGAAATCGCGGCAGAGATCAGGTGAAACAGCTCGCGGGTGGTATCGGTGGCACCCGACCATATCGCGACTGAAAACAGCATGACATTCATCATCGCAAAGCCAGCCACCGCCAGACGCACCAACAGGTTGCGGCCCACGCTGTCTTGGCGTGTTTCAAGCATCCCGACGTCCAGCGGATAGGCGTCATATCCGATAGACTTTAGCGCCGCGACGATTGCGTCAGTGTCGAGATCATCGCCATAAACCGACAGCTGCTTGAGCGACAGATTGACCCGCGCGCTATTCACATCGGGCATGGTATTCAGCTTGCGTTCAACCTTGCCGATGCAGGCCGCGCAATGGATGGTGGGCAGGGATAGGACAACAGCAGGGGCCGCATGGTTTTCGGCGTGTTTCAACGCCAACGGGGCCGCAACGCAGCCCGGACATGCCGCAACCATTGTCATTTCTGCACCCTTACAATCACACGCTGCTGAAACAATGCTCCGTCAATGGACCGCATTTTCAGCCGCAGGTTCCAGTTGCCTGCCCCCGCATCAACATCGGCCACATACGACTGGCCGTTGAACTTGAAGTCCGGAGTTTGATCAGCGGCAACGCTGGTGGCGCGGCCAAAGATGGCCTCTTCAATCACGGGGGAAACCGGCGCGTCACCTTTCAGGATTGTCAGCACCAGATGATCGCCCGTCAACGTCGCTGCGACATCCCAATTCAGCGCCTCTTGCGTCGCGCGGTCCGCGTCGAAACTTTGCGAAGCGACATAGGAATTCTTGACCTCAAGGCCCGGAAAGGTGCGCACGGCGTTGAATGCCAGCGTCAGATTGACGGCGATGATGACGCCAAAAGCCATCGCAAAGCCCGTGAAAACATGCCAGCCTTTAAGCTCGTGTTGCATCTAGTTTCCCTTTCCATTGAACGTTGTCGCTTTGGACGCACGTGTTTGTGCAGTGGTGTCTTCGACCCAAATACGCAGGTCGGTTGCGGCGCTATTTGCTGCCTGATCTTGCGGACGGGCCGTAACATAGACACGCTGCAGAACCGTTGTATCTGCCGGAACATTCAGGGACAGATCATCGGTCCCTTCCAGTTCGATGCGCAGGGTTTCATCGCTGCTCAGCCGCAAGCGGAAGTCGCGGTCTTCCCCTGATTTATTCCGCAAACGCACGTCATAAATGTTGCGGATCGTGCCGTCGGACAGGGTCACATAGGTCGGGTTACGCACCGGGCTGACCGTCAGTTCAATGTCGGAGCGGACAAACAGCGCATAGACAAGCCCCAGACCGATCAGCAACCAAATGGCGGTATAGAGGATCGTGCGGGGCCGCAGGATGTGTTTCCACAAGGGTTTGACAGGCGCGCCCGCACGTTCGGCGGTCTCGTCGGACAGGGCCAGATAATCAATCAACCCGCGCGGTTTGCCGATCTTGTCCATGACGTCATCGCAGGCGTCGATGCACAGCGCACAGGTGATACATTCCATTTGCTGACCGTTGCGGATGTCGATGCCCATGGGGCAGACGTTCACGCAGGCCATGCAATCAATGCAATCGCCCGTTTCGGCGACAGGTGGCAGGACGGGCGCGGCGGGCTTGGCATCCTGACGGTACGGCGTGCCGGGATAGCGTGCTTCGCCGGGGCCAGCGGCCTGTGCGTCGGCTTCGGCTTTCAGGGCTTGGGCCTTGCTGCGGCGGCGGTTGTTGGCCTTGCCACGCGGTTCACCGCGCCAATCGCGATAGGCGACGGTGATGGTATCGGGGTCCATCATTGCGGCTTGGATGCGGGGCCAGGGGCACATGTAAATGCAGACCTGTTCGCGCAGGAACCCGCCAAAGATAAAGGTCGTCGCGGTCAGAATCGCGATGGTGATATAGGCCGCCGGATGCGCCGTGAGGCTGACCAGATCGCGGGCCAATGTTGGCGCGTCGGTGAAATAGAACACCCACGCCCCACCCGTCGCCACAGCGATCGCCAACCATACTGCCCATTTGGTCAGGCGCAGCCGCCATTTGCGAAAGCCCCAGCTGGCCTTGTGCAGTCTGACGCGGGCGTTCCGGTCGCCTTCGATCCAGCGTTCGACAAGGATAAACAGATCGGTCCAGACGGTTTGCGGGCAGGTATATCCGCACCAGACCCGACCCAGTGCAGACGTGAACAAAAACAGCCCCAAGCCCGCCATGATCAGCAAACCCGCCACGAAATAGAATTCATGCGGCCAGATTTCGATCCAGAAGAAATAGAACCGCCGGCTGGCCAGATCGACCAAGACCGCTTGGTCCGGCAAGCTGGGCCCGCGGTCCCAGCGGATCCATGGGGTGATATAGTAAATGCCCAGCGTGACGATCAGGATCGCCCATTTGAAACGGCGGAAAAACCCCGTGACCTTGCGCGGAAAAATCGGTTCGCGCGGCGCATATAGGGATGGGGGGGATGTTTGATCGGTCATATGTTTCTTCCTGTTCGCCCCATTCTTTAGCCGGGTTCAGGGCCGCCCATATTGATCTTGATCAACAAACATCCCCGAAGCGGCAAGTTTTGCGAACAGGCACGCTTTCGGGGATGGACCAGTTGGGGACGCAACTGGTTGCTGCCGTGCTACTCTCCGCCTCCCAAAGAGTGCACGTATGCGGAAACCGCGCGAACATCGGCCTCGGTCAGGCGCGGACCCCATGCTGGCATCACACCAAAGCGGGCGTTTTTCACGGTTTCGGTCAGGGCCTTGCGGTCGCCGCCATAAAGCCAGATCGCATCGGCCAGATTGGGGGCACCCTGTGTGCGGTCACCCAATCCGGTGTCCCCGTGGCACACCGAACAATTATCGGCGAACACGGTGGCACCGGTCTCGGCCAGATTGGCATCGAATTCGGCGTTTGACAGCGACACCACATGCTCAACCACGGCGGTGATCTCGTCTTTCTCCAGCATCTCGCCAAAGGCGGGCATTTGGGAATAACGCGCATCATCGTCTTGTTCGTTACGGATGCCGTGGCGCACGGTGTATTCAATCTCGGCCATATCACCACCCCAAAGCCAGTCATCATCCAGCAGGTTCGGGTAGCCTTTGGCCCCAGCCGCACCCGACCCGTGACATTGCGAACAATTGGCACGGAACACCGCGCCGCCGCGTGCCACCGCATAGCGGTTCAGATCGGCACTGGCGGGCAATACGTCCATATCGGTCGCCAAAAGCTGCGTCACCAGATCGGCATTCTTGCCTTCATGGGCCGTAATCTCGGCCGCGACATTTGCGCGGGTGGACCACCCCAACAGGCCCTTGGTCGCACCGGAAACCATCGGCCATGCAGGATAGGCAATCGTGTAAAGAATGCCCCAGATGATGCACAGATACAGCGTCCAAAGCCACCAGCGCGGCAGCGGTGTGTTCAACTCTTCAATGCCGTCCCAGCTGTGGCCGGTGGTGTCGGTGCCGGTGACGCCGTCTGTTTTGCCCTTAGACATGGTCATCCCCTTTATTCGTCGTGCTTTTGGGTTTTGTGTCGTCGCCCAAGGGTATCTTGGCCACGCTGGCGTAAACCTTGGTGCTGCCGGGCCGAAAGGCCCACAAGACAGCGCCGGCAAAGAACAGGAACATCGCAAGCAAAACCCAGCTATCGGCGAGTTCGCGCAAGAAGGAATAAGTGTTCATTTCAGCTCTCCTTAGCGGCTGGCGTCTGGGGTGAAGGTCGAAAAATCAACCATGGTTCCAAGAACTTGAAGATAGGAAATTAGCGCATCCATTTCCGTCAGTTCCGGTTGGCTGTCAAAGTTGGCCACTGCGGCACCGGGATAGCGTTCCAGCATGCCGTCATAGTCGGAATCCGGGTCGGCCTGGGCGCGGAAATCTGCGCGCGCTTCCTGGATCTGTTCATCGGAATAGGGGACGCCGACAAACCTGTGGGTCTTCAACAGCGCCTCGATATGGGTCGGCTCGATCTGCGCATCCATAAGAAAGGCGTATTTCGGCATGATCGATTCCGGCACAACGGATTGCGGATCGCTTAGGTGATCCACATGCCACGCATCGGAATATCGCCCGCCGACGCGGGCCACATCAGGCCCCGTTCGTTTGGACCCCCATTGAAACGGGTGGTCATACATCGATTCAGCCGCCAGCGAATAGTGGCCATAGCGTTCGACCTCGTCGCGCATGGGGCGGATCATCTGGCTGTGGCAGACATAGCAACCTTCGCGCACATAGATGTCGCGCCCCGTCAGTTCGAGCGGCGAATAAGGCCGCACGCCTTCGACTTCTTCGATGGTGTTTTCCAGCCAGAACAGCGGGGCGATTTCTACGATCCCCCCGACCGTGACCACCAGCAGCGATGCAACCAGCAGCAAGGTGGGGCTTTTCTCAAGGATGGCGTGTTTGTCGATAAAGGCCATTGTTTCAGCTCCTTATTCTGCAGGTGTCGCGTTGGAGGGCAGGGCCGTGGTGACCGGTTTCGCACCGCGAATGGTCATCCACATGTTCCACACCATGATCAGCCCACCAGTGAGGTAGAGAACCCCACCCAAACCGCGCACCACATACATCGGGAACTTCGCAGCAACGGTGTCGGCAAAGGAGTTGACCAAGAAACCCTGATCATCGACTTCGCGCCACATCAGACCTTCCATGATGCCGGTGACCCACATCGACGAGGCGTAGAGAACGATGCCAATCGTGGCCAACCAGAAGTGCCAGTTGATCGCAGACATCGAGAACATCTTGTCACGACCCCAGAGTTTCGGCGTCAGGAAGTACAGCGCACCAAAGGTGATCATACCGTTCCAGCCAAGTGCGCCGGAATGTACGTGCCCGATGGTCCAGTCGGTGTAATGCGACAGAGAGTTCACAGCGCGGATCGACATCATCGGCCCCTCGAAGGTGGACATGCCGTAGAACCCAAGCGAGATAACGAACATCCGCAAAATCGGGTCGGTGCGCAGTTTGTCCCATGCCCCTTGCAGGGTCATCAGACCGTTGATCATGCCACCCCAGCTGGGCATCCACAGCACGATGGAAAACACCATGCCAAGGGTCGCGGCCCAATCGGGCAGGGCGGTGTAATGCAGGTGGTGCGGACCAGCCCAGATGTAGAGGAAGATCAGCGACCAGAAGTGGATGATCGACAGCTTGTAGGAATAAACCGGACGGTTCGCCTGTTTAGGGACGAAATAATACATCATCCCCAAGAAACCGGCGGTCAGGAAAAAGCCCACGGCGTTATGGCCGTACCACCACTGCGTCATCGCATCTTGGACACCCGAAAAGACCTGAACGGATTTTGAGCCCCAAAAGCTGACCGGGATAGACAGGTTGTTGACGATATGCAGCATCGCAACGGTGATGATAAAGCTAAGGTAGAACCAGTTGGCCACATAGATATGGCGTTCGCGGCGTTTAAAGATCGTGCCAAGGAAGACGACCAGATAAGCGACCCAAACAATGGTCAGCCAGATATCGGTGTACCATTCGGGCTCGGCGTATTCTTTCGATTGTGTGGCGCCCAGCAGATAGCCGGTGGCGGCCAGAACGATGAACAGCTGATAGCCCCAGAACACAAACCACGACAGGTTGCCGCCGAACAGGCGCACCGAACTGGTCCGCTGCACCACATAGAACGACGTACAGATCAGCGCGTTGCCCCCAAATGCAAAGATCACCGCCGAGGTGTGCAAAGGCCGCAGCCGGCCAAAGTTGGTGAATGGCTGACCCCAGTCAAAGTTCAGCTCTGGAAAGGCCAGTTGAAAGGCGATGAAGGTGCCGACCAGAAACCCCGCGATGCCCCAAAAGGCTGTCGCGATCACGCCAGCGCGGATCACACCGTCAGCGTATCCGGTTTCAGGGACGGGCACAGGTTCATCAATGCGCCGCAGCACCCAGATGAACATACCGGCGGCAACCGCCATGATGACGAAAGCATGAAACTTATAGGCCAGATCGTGACCCCAGTTCATGCCCATAGCGGCAATCAGGGCAATAATCCCCAAAACGATGAGTTTAAAATAGTTCATAATGCACCTTCTTCTTGGCGTGCCCTATTCGGGTACGCGCAGCTGTTCGCAATTGTCGGGTAGCGGCTGGGAGACAGGGCTTCTTTGATCTAAATCAATTTTGCCCAAACACTGGGCTACCGGATTACATGAACCGCGCATTTTGCGTGCCGCACGACGTAATGTGCGACCGATCCCAACAAGATGTCCGAGATGTTCGGCTGATGGGACGCGATAACGATGCAATCAGAATTGTTCTGGCTCGCCCATTTCAGGATCTGCGTGCCCGGACGGCCTTCGGCGGTGGCCGCATGGCAATTGGGTAGGGTCTTGGCCAGCTCGTCCAGCCTGCTGCGCAATGTTTTGCGCGCCTCGACGATAAAGTCGTTCGGAACATATTCGGATACATACACCGGTATCTCTTCGATCACATGCAGCAGCGTAAAATGCGCCCCCTCGTCAGCCAGCGCACGCGCGGCCTCGAATGCGGTCTCGTTTTTCTCGGGATGGTCCAGAATCACTGGAATCAGGATATTCTTGTACATCGGGTGGTCTCCTCTTGGCTGAGAGAAGATAATCAGGTCGCAGCAGCGGCCGTTTTGATGCAGATCAAGTGATGATATCGACGGGTGTGATGCGCCCCAAATTCAACGGCCATCTTTGATCTAAATCAAAGAAAACGATCCCCCGTGTATGCAAGATATTTGCATGACAGAATTTAAGCAACTTCGCCGCTATGGCATTCTGGATGCCAAGGTGCCGCGGTACACCAGTTACCCGCCCGCCAATCATTTCAGCGATCAGGTGGGGCAGGCCAACCAGTCGGAATGGCTGCGCGCCGTGCCTCAGGGTTCCGCTGTGTCGCTTTATATACATATCCCGTTTTGCAAACGTCTGTGTTGGTTCTGCGCCTGCCGCACCCAAGGTACATCGACACTTCGCCCGGTCGAGGCATATGTAGAAACCCTTTTGCACGAGATTGATCTGATCCGCGCGCGCCTGCCCAAGGACGTGTCCTTGTCGCGGCTGCATCTTGGCGGGGGAACGCCAACGATATTGCCCTCTGGTCTGATGGCGCTGTTGCTGGATAAACTCTTTGCGAATTTTGAAAAGGGCGACGCGTTTGAATTCTCGGTCGAGATCGACCCGACCGAGGCATCGCCGGACCTGCTGGACACCTTGCTAAGCTACGGCATGAACCGTGCCAGCATCGGCGTCCAAGACTTCGACCCCGACGTGCAAAAGGCAATCGGGCGTTTGCAGTCGTTCCAACAGACATCGGATGTGGTGCATCACCTACGGTCCGGAAATCTGCACAGCCTGAACATGGATTTGCTCTACGGGTTGCCCTTCCAAACCCAAGAAAGCCTGAGCCAGTCCTTACAAGAAGTGATGTCACTGCAGCCCGACCGTCTGGCGCTTTATGGCTATGCCCATGTGCCATGGATGTCGAAACGGCAGGTGTTGATCGACGAATCCGCCCTCCCCGATCCGCAAATGCGCTATGAGCTGTCGGGAA
Organism: Sulfitobacter sp. AS59; assembly: GCF_038899995.1. Taxonomy (NCBI): domain Bacteria; kingdom Pseudomonadati; phylum Pseudomonadota; class Alphaproteobacteria; order Rhodobacterales; family Roseobacteraceae; genus Sulfitobacter; species Sulfitobacter sp. AS59. The sequence continues at coordinate 9,795 of NZ_JBBMQK010000012.1, read as the reverse complement.
TCGCGCGGGTTTTGCTGACGTCAGACGGGTTTGAACAAATCGGCTTTGATCACTTTGCGCGCCCCGGTGACGGGCTTTCAATCGCCAAGGCAAACGGTCAGCTTAGGCGCAATTTTCAGGGATATACTGATGACACCGCCGACGTCCTTATCGGGCTTGGGGCATCGTCGATCTCAAAATTCCCCCAAGGCTACAGCCAGAACGAATCCGCCACCGCAAAATATGTCACCGCGATCGAGGGGCAGACCCTCGCCGGCGCACGGGGCTATGCGCTGTCTGATGCTGACCGCTGGGTGGCGCTGGCCATTGAACAGCTGATGTGCGGCTTTGCGGTGAACATCGCGCAGTTGCAGGCCGATTTCCCGACCTATGCGCCAATCATATCAACTGCGTTTACGCAGCTTGCAGCGGCTTTCCCCTTGGGCGTCACGCTTGACGACAACAGCCTAACCGTGAACCCGGGGTTCGAGCCGCTGGTGCGCATCTTGGCCGGTCAACTGGACGCCTTCCAAGCATCGCAAACGTCACATAGCAGCGCGATCTGATTTCATCCCACCTGCAACAGCGATTTGCGCAATCGTCCATGCACGCCTTTTTCTTGGTTCACCGATTGCGTCACGGCAAAATCTACCGCCAGCGAACACAGCTGATAGGCTTGGGTTTCGCTGATATCCACCCGTTCGCGGATCATCGCGATCATTTCACGCAGCGCGATTTGCAGCGCCGTATCCAGACTGGCGTGAAACCCCATCGATATAATCTCGTCCTCGGTCTCTGCCCTTGGCAGGGTCATCTGCGCGCCAGCACCCTTCAGAACGTCAAAGCGGAATGTACCGGTCAAAGCCGTCTCTAACGCGGTGATACAGACCTCTCCATCGCCTTGGCACCCATGGCCGTCACCACAGGAAAACAGCGCGCCTTTCGCATGAACGGGCAGGTACAGCGTGGCCCCTTCGGTCAGCAGTTTCAGGTCCATGTTGCCGCCATGCAGCCGCGGCTGGATCGACGTGACCTCGCCCCAGTTGGCGGGCGGGGCAACACCCATTACACCAAAGAACGGGTTGAGCGGCAAAACAGCCCCCCACGGCAACCGTGCGGTTTTCGCGGCGATATCAATCGGAATATAGGTGATCGTCTCGGACGAGACGGGAAATTCGCCGGGCAGGGTGCCCGCCGTCGGGCGCACAACATTAAACCCCCAATCCGCACCCAGTTCGATCTTTTCGATGGTGATCTTCAGCACATCGCCGGGCATTGCCCCCTCAACCGCGATGGGCCCGGTCAGCAAATGCGCCTGTCCCGGAATATCGGCCGCCAAAATGTCATGCTGTTCTGGTGCAACTGTCATCCCTGACCCCTCGGGCGGCAAAACGGTGGCGCGCCCCGAAAAGGTTTGAATGGTGGCGCGGTCCCCGTCTGCGATGGTCAGAACCGGGGGATGGTCCGACCAGAAGCGCCCCCAATGAACGGTTTCAGGGGTGGCCAGCAGCGAATGATCGGGCATATTTTGAATTCCAAAGGGATGGCAGGGCTAAAACAGGCCAGCCTCGCGTGCGATTAACGCAGCTTGGGTGCGGTTGGCCGCCCCGATTTTACGATAGAGCGTCTTCATATGCAGTTTGACAGTTGGCTCTGTAATGTCCAGATCGCGCGCGATTTCCTTGTTCGATTTCGCCTCGGTCAAACCCTTTAGAACCTGCAATTCGCGCGGTGACAGTTTTTCGGCCAATGGGTGTTCGGGGCTTTCGTCCATCGCGGTCATGAAATCGATGGGGGCGTATTGCTCGCCCATGGCCATAAACTTGACCGCGTTGATCATCGATTTGGCTGGCAGTGTTTTAGGCACAAAACCGGCGGCACCGGCCTCAAGCGCGTTTTCAGCAATCTCGCGGGTGGCTTCGCCTGACAACAGGGCCACACGCTGACCGCCCTTCATGGCCAATGTCACGCGCAGCCCTTCAAGGCCGTTCATGCCGGGCATGTTCAAATCAAGTAATACCAAATCAAAGGGGTCTTCCGCGTCGATCAGCTTGTGCGCCTCGCCCAGATTCGCGGCCTGACGGACGGCAATATCGCCTTGCGCCTCTAGAAACATAACCAAAGTATCTCGAAGTAGGTCATGATCGTCGGCGATAAGTACGCGCATTAAGGTCTCCTTGGCTGTCAATACACGTTAACCGAGATTGCTGGCTTTGCACCATATAATTATGGTTTTATGGTGGCGCTGCCAACGGGGCGTCGGGATAGGTTTGGCCTCATACGGATAACACCCCGCGCAGCTCGGCCAAATGCACCGCGTTTGAGAGGGGGCGGTAAAGCAGCCCGACAAGATTAGAAAGCCGTAAAACGCCGTGCCGGGTGGCTGCTCAAAAACCAGCAAGCCTATGACCTATCCGAAAGGATAGGTTGGTATCCCAATGCTCAGTCGTATGGTCGGCGGTCTTATGTCATAGAAGCCGCAGTCAGGGATAGGATTTGCGCTATGTTGTCATCATTTTTCAAGGCCGTCATGTTTTTAACGATTTCAGTCATGCCAGTTTGGGCTGACGATCTTGGGATGGCACAAGGCGACGTACTTCTGACTGTTTCGGGTGCCATCGAAACAACAAACGCCGACGGTATGGCACAGTTTGATCTGGAAATGCTCGAAGCGCTTGATGCGACGGTGATCGATACATCGACCATCTGGACCGATGGCACCCAATCCTTTCAAGGTGTGTCGTTGGACGTATTGGTAGACCGCTTGGGCCTTACCGGCGACACCCTGCGCGCCACAGCGATTAATGACTATGCGGTCGATATCCCCATCTCTGACGCGGTAGAGGGCGGGCCGATCATCGCGTACCGGCTGAACGGCGACACATTGTCCGTGCGCGACAAAGGCCCGCTTTGGATTGTGTACCCTTACGATTCAGATGCATCCTACCGCAGCGAAGTGATCTATTCGCGCAGCATCTGGCAACTCGACCGGATCGTCGTATTAGACTAAAAGGAAAGGGGCATATCGTCCCTTCGGGTGCCGCCGATCACAGGAGGCAAGCCTATATTACGTTTGGCAAAGACATCTTTACGCCTTCGGCTTGTGCTTTCAGTACTGCTGGGGGCGATTGGCATTGTGTCTATCGTATTTCTGGCCACCCACGTCGCGCGTGATCTTAGGCTGCTGAACTCCGCCAGCTCCGACAACGTGCAATGGACGTTGTCGCAAGCCGAGGTGGAGTTTGTCGAATTTCAGCTGCATCTCGCGACGCTGGATGCGGCGGACCCTGCCGATCTCAAAATGCTCCGGCGCGATTTTGATATCTTTTACAGCCGCATTCGAACGCTTTCGCAATCATCGCTCTATGCCGATCTGCGCAAACAGTTCGAGTTTTTTAACAGCCTGACAAATGTCGAATGGTTTCTGGATGAAACGGTTGATGAGATTGATGCCGATGATGCGGGCTTGATTGCGGCCCTGCCTGATATGCGCGAACGGGCCGATGACATACGCAAAAGCGTGCGCCGGATGTCGAATTCGGGGCTGAACTTCTTTGCCCGCGATTCAGACATACGCCGCACCAGCGTCGCCGTTACGCTGATGCAAATGGCGTTTGGCGTTACTGCCCTGCTTGTGGCCTTGCTGTTGCTATCCCTTTATCTGGGGGTGGTGAACCGCCAAAATATCCGCCGCCGGTCCGAGGTGATCGAGGCCAGTAAACGGATGAATGTGGTTACAAGCACCGCACTGGACGCTGTGATTGTGGCAAACGCCGAAGGTCATATTCTGGATTTCAACACCGCCGCCGAACAGATTTTCGGATACACCGCACAAGAGGCGCTGGGCAAAGAGCTGGGTGCTATGATCGTCCCGGACCAGTACCGCGATGCCCACGAGGCCGGTATGCAACGCATGCGCGACCAAGGCGAAAAGCGCGTCGTCGGCAAGGGCCGGATCAAGCTTGAGGCCAAGCGCAAGTCCGGCGATAGCTTTCCTGTGGAACTGGCCGTGCAATCGGCCACCACCAGCGAGGGCGAGATTTACATCGCCTTTCTGCGCGATATCTCGACCCAGGTCGAAGCGGAACGCGAATTGGTGATGGCCCGCGACAGGGCGATGGCGGGCGAAAAGGCCAAGACCGATTTCCTTGCCACGATGAGCCACGAAATACGCACGCCTTTGAACGGGCTGTTGGGCAATCTGACCTTGCTGTCCGAAACCAAGCTTAGCGCGAAACAGTCGCGGTATATCAAGAATATGGATACCTCGGGCAAGCTGCTGATGAGCCATATTTCAGACGTGCTGGACATCACGAAATACGATGCGGGCAAACTGCGTTTGCGCCCCGTTGCGATGGACATCAGCCTGTTGTTGCAAGACATCGTCGATAATCAAAGCGGTGCCGCCTCGGCCAACGGCACCACGTTGGAGTGGAGCTGGATCACCGCCCCCGTGAACTGGATTCGGGCAGACCGTGACCGCATCCAGCATATTTTGATGAACGTGATCGGCAATGCGGTGAAATTCACCCGCGACGGGCAGATCGTCATTCAGGTCGAAACCGACGAACAAGCGGGCCAATTGCCCGAATTGCAGATCACCGTATCTGACACCGGCATCGGTATGACCGAAGAACTGCAAGAGCAGATATTCGACGACTTTATGACCGGCGACAGCTCCTACGACCGCGACGTTGGTGGCACCGGTTTGGGGCTGGGCATCGCACAGCGTTTTGTCAAAGCGTTGGGCGGCAGGATTGATGTGGCCAGCAGCGTCGGGCAGGGCAGTACCTTTAGCATCCGCTTTCCGATTGAACCGATTGACGCCCCCGACCCGAAAATCGCGCAGCGCAAACCTGTGGCACAGCCCAAGGGCAGTGCGATCCTGTTGGTCGAGGATAACGAGATCAACCGCGTTGTTGCCCGCGAAATGCTGACAGCCGCCGGGCACCTCGTGACCGAGGCCCATAACGGTGCCGAGGCGGTCGAGATCGCCCAAGACATCCGCTTTGACCTGATCTTGATGGACATTAGCATGCCGGTACTGGACGGGCGCGGGGCGACCCGTGCCATCCGCGCAGGCCAGGGTGTGAACGCCAAAACGGCGATTGTCGCGCTGACCGCCAATGCAATGGCGGGCGAACAAAAGACGTTCCTGTCAGACGGTATGAACGACATCTTGACCAAGCCCTTGGTGCGCAAAGACCTGCTGACGGTGATCGCGCAATACGGTCATCCCCAAAATGCCCCGTCCAAGCCCGCCGAAGCCGCCTCTTCGTCCGTAGCATCGCAATATCTTGATGACCTACGCGAGACTCTCGGGGTGGATCAGCTAGCGTCGCTGCTGGACCGCTATGCGCAAGAGGTCGATCGCACGATAACGACTTTGTCCGACCCTGCGCATAACGCGTTGCCGGACATCGCGGCTTTGGCGCATCGCTTGGCAGGGTCCTCTGCCTCAATGGGGGCGATGGAAATGCGCGCCGCATTCCTAGCGATCGAAACGTCAGCCAAAACCGGTGACAAGCAGCGCACGGATAAATGGATCGCTGGCTTGCCCGAAATTTGGGCCAGAACGCGCCCCTTGCTGCAAGCCGAACGTCGCACGGCACCGCGCACCGACAGCTAAATCGCGCGGGCTTCTCTGCGCGTACCTGTTGCAACCTCTCTTAACAAAAACGGCCCGACAGACATTCGGCTGGGGCCGCGTATCCCAAAGGATAGGGAACTAGGCGATTGCGCCACCCACCTCTCCGGCGGCGTCGGGGACGTCGATCAAACCCTTCGGTAGGAAGAGTTCAATAATTTGATTGGACCCCAGCCATGCCGACAGCAACGAACGACATATCCCGTACCGCGCGACCCAGATGCACCCCTCCCAAATCTGGTCGCGCCGCTGCGACGTCACGCCCGTTGACGTCACCGTTCGGTCTGGCGGCACATATACCAGTATCCCCGGAAAGGTTTCTCCCATGACGCGCGCCTCAATTATTGTGCCAGCCTTTAATGTGGCCGGCACGCTCAAACAAACGATGCAGGCGCTGCTTGCTCAAACCTATGGCTCCTATGAAATCATCATCGTGGATGATGGATCTTGCGATGAGACCCCCCAGATTGCCGCGCAGTTTTCAACTGATCCACGGGTCAGCGTGCTGCGTCAGGCGAACCGCGGTTTTGCGGCGGCGCGCAACGTGGGTATCTCCGTCGCACAGGGTGAATTCATCGGCTTTTGCAACGCGGGCGATTTGTGGCTGCCCAACAAGCTGGCCCGCCACGTCAGCCATCTTCGTGCGCACCCCAAGGTCGGGGTCAGCTTCTCCGGCTCTACATTAATTGACGGGGCAGGCACTGTGAAAGGTCGCGTGCCGATGCCCTGCGTGACCGGCATCTCCCCGGCCTGCATTTTTAAACGTAACCCGATTGATAACGGGTCCGCGATGGTGATCCGCCGCGCCGCGCTAACCGACATTGCCTATCGTCCCCGCAGCGAAATCCAACGCGACTGGTATTTCGACGAAACCTTTCGCCATTGCGCGGATATCGAATGCTGGATGCGCATGGCCCTGACCACCGATTGGGCGTTCGAGGGGATACGCGATGCGTTGACCCAGACCCGCGTTACCGACGGGGGGCTGTGTGTTAAGGCCGACCGCCAGTTGGACGCATGGGAACGTATGGTCGCCAAGCTGACGCCGCTGGACCCCGCGTTCTTTCGCATGAATGCCCCTGCGGCCCGCGCCTATCAGCTGCGCGACATGTCACGCCGGGCGATCCGCGATCTTAACGGGGCACGTGCGGTTAATCTGACCTATGGTTCAATGGCGCAATCGCGCGCGCCCTTGATCGAAGACCCCGGTCAATCACTGCGCACCATTTGCGCTGCCGCCGCGCTGTTTTGCGCAGGCCCGAAAACCTCGCGCCGCGTGATGCAGATAAAGGCCGCGCTATTTGGCTCCAAGGCCGTCTTGTAAGCGCGGGCAAGGTGGCAAACCGCACCGGTATCTGATCCCCAGACTTGACGCCGCGCGTGGTGGCTGACACGACTTTGGCGAACCTCATTCTTAAGGACCAGCCATGCCCACACGCGCAATCATGATTCAGGGCACCGGCTCTAACGTGGGTAAATCGATGCTTGTGGCGGGGCTGTGCCGCGCGGCATTGCGGCGGGGCATTTCGGTCGCGCCGTTCAAGCCGCAGAACATGTCAAACAACGCCGCGGTCACCCATGACGGCGGAGAGATCGGCCGCGCGCAAGCCCTTCAAGCCATCGCATCGGGGCGCAGCTTGTCGGTCCATATGAACCCCGTGCTGCTCAAGCCTGAAACCGACACCGGTGCGCAGGTTGTGGTGCAGGGCCGTGCCCGATCCCGACTTGAGGCCGGTGATTTTGGCGCGGCCCGCAAGGCGTTGCTGGAACCCGTTTTGGAAAGCTTTGGCATCCTTGGCAAAACCGCTGATCTGATCATCGTCGAAGGGGCAGGCAGCCCCGCCGAGACGAACCTGCGCAAGAATGACATCGCCAACATGGGCTTTGCCCGCGCCGCGAATGTGCCGGTGATCCTCGCGGGCGACATCAATCGCGGCGGTGTGATCGCACAGATCGTCGGCACCCAAGCGGTGATGGACCCTGATGACGCGGCCATGATCGCGGGGTTTCTGATCAATAAATTCCGTGGCGATGTGCGCCTGTTTGATGACGGGTACCAAGACATCATCGACCGCACCGGCTGGACCGGGTTTGGCGTTTTGCCATGGTTCAGTGGCGCGCATTTGCTGCCCGCCGAAGACGCGGTTGATCTGGCCCGCGCGCGATCCGACGGCGCGTTTCATATCGTCTGCCCGATGCTGTCGCGCATCTCGAACTTCGATGATCTTGACCCCTTGGCCGCTGAACCTTCGGTGCGGCTGACCATGATCCCGCCGGGCATGCCGCTGCCTGCGGATGCGGATATGGTGATCTTGCCCGGCACAAAATCCACACGTGGCGACCTGAATTTCATGCGCGCGCAAGGCTGGGATATCGACCTGCTGGCGCATGTGCGACGCGGCGGCCATGTCTTGGGGATTTGCGGCGGCTATCAGATGCTGGGGCAAACCGTCGACGACCCCCAAGGGATCGAAGGCCCCGCTGGTCAGGACGCGGGGCTTGGCCTCTTGGATGTGGATACGCGCATGGCGGCGGATAAAACCCTGACCCGCGTCACCGCGACCCATATTGCCACAGGTGCCCAGATTGACGGGTATGAAATTCACATCGGTCAAACCAAAGGCCCCGATTGCCAGCGCCCCTATTGCCAGATCGACGGTGTGCCTGATGGCGCGATGGCGCGGGATGGCAAGATCGCAGGCACTTATCTGCACGGGCTGTTTTCCAATGACAGCTTTAGGAAATCATGGCTGGCCCAATACGGGCTGGCGGCGGCACCGGTATCCTATAGCCAAATGGTCGAGGATACGTTGGACCAACTGGCCGACCATATGGAGCAGCATCTAGATGTGTCCGCGATTCTAGACAGCGCGGGCCCGGTCTAAGCCTTCCGCCAAAGCACTCTTGTGTCTTGATCGGATCAAGGGGATACAAGCGCACCTAATAGAAAGTAGTCTAAATGGAACGTAATCTTACTCTTGTTGCCTTGTTCGCAGCACTTATCGCAGCGCTTGCGCTGATCCCCCAATTCACGCTGGCCTTTGGTGTGCCAATCACGGCGCAAAGCCTTGGTATCATGCTGTGCGGGACCGTTCTTGGGTCCAAACGCGGTGCCCTTGCTGTGTTGCTGTTCATGTTGCTTGTCGCCATGGGCTTGCCCTTGCTGGCGGGTGGTCGTGGCGGTCTGGGCGCGTTCATGTTGCCGTCGTCCGGCTTCTTGATCGGCTTCCCCTTTGCCGCATTTGTCACCGGCTTGATCGTTGAAAAATGGCAGGGCCCGTCGCTGGCCATCGTCGCGGGTGTCGCGTCGATCATCGGCGGCATCATTGTGCTTTATGCCTTTGGGATTGCCGGTCTTGCCATCGCGCTGGACAAAACCCTACTGGAATCGGCCGCATTGGTTACCGTGTTTATCCCCGGTGACATCATCAAGGCGGTACTGGCTGGCCTGATCACAGCAGCGCTGTTCAAGGCCCGCCCGGCAAGCGTGTTGTCACGCGCCTAAAGCCAAGGGTTTAAACGATTATGAAAGCGCCCTGATGACGGGGCGCTTTCGCCCATATCCCGAACAGCCCCGTTATGATTTGCAGCCCGCTGTAAGTCGCGCTTAGCGCCAGGGGCTAACTCCGCGCATACACATCCTCATACCTGATAATATCGTCTTCTCCGAGATAGCTGCCGGTTTGTACTTCGATCAGGACCATGGGGACTTTGCCGGGGTTTTCCATGCGGTGCACGGCCCCGAGGGGGATATAGACCGATTGGTTTTCGCTGATCAGTTGCACGCTGTCATCAACGGTGATTTTGGCGGTGCCTTCGACCACGATCCAATGTTCCGACCGGTGGTGATGGCTTTGCAGGCTCAGCGATGCACCGGGGTTCACCACGATGCGTTTCACCTGGAAACGCCCGCCAATGACCAGACTTTCGTACCACCCCCATGGCCGGTAATCGCGGGGCAGTTGGATCGCCTGGCTTGATCCTTTGGCCTTGAGCGCATCAACCGCTTCTTTCACGCGCTGCGCCTTGGATTTGTCGGCGACCAGCACCGCGTCGCCCATGGCGATAGCCACGATATTGTCCAGCCCGATGCCAACCAGCTGCAACCCGTCGGTTTCCGACCGCAGCAGGGTATCTTTGCAATCAATCGCGGTGGCATTTTCCGAACA
>NZ_JBBMQK010000011.1:0-53273 GCF_038899995.1 Sulfitobacter sp. AS59 | reverse complement strand
TCAATGATCGAATTGCCGTAGGTGATGATTAATGCGTCTTTTTCAGACCACAGATTGTTGCCCGGGGCGCGGCCCCGTTTGCGGCGCGGGGCTTGGGCCGGCCAAAAGGCGTCAACAACCAGACTGGCAAGAACATTGGCGTCTTGATCGGGATAGATATCCTGAACGATCCGCGCGATTTTCACGCTAAGGGGCGGTGTCTTGTCTGCCATGAAGGGTTTGCCTGATTAATGAAATGTGCTGCGATTTTAACCAGACTGTGCAAAAAGCAAAAGGTTTCAAAGGGATCGCGCCGGAATCAGCGCGTTTATGCGGGGCGGATGGCCTAACGATTGGGCAGTTTGATCACGGGCGTTGGTTAATCATATCCACCATAGCCGATACCCGCCCCCTGATGGCGGCATTTGTTCAAGACCACGCCCAGCATTTGCGCCTGACCAGACAGTTCACGTTCGCATTGGGCGATCTCATCTGTTGTTGTCACATCGGCGGCGGCGACGATCAGGACGCAATCGACGTGGCTGGCAATGGCCATCACGTCGTGGCTTTGCAGCATGGGCGGGGTATCAAGGATCATCATCTCGGGGGCGTAAGTCTTCTGGATATCGTCGAGGGCGAGGGGCAGATAGCGGCTGGCCAAGATCGGTGCCGCATCGGGGGCGGGGGCGCTGTTGGTTGCGATGGCCAGATTGCTGCCAATGCGCATTGCGGCAGGGCCGAAAGCACGATCCCCGCGCAGAAAATGCGCCAAATCAACGGGCGGTGCGATGCCCATCATATCGGCAAGGGAGGGGCGGCGCATGTCCATTTCCAACAGAATGCTATGGCGATCGCGCAGGCGTTGCAGGCTTAGCGCGAGGTTCAGCGCAAGGGTGCTTTTGCCGCATTCTGCCGTGGGCGAGGTGATGGCCACGCGCCGCCAGCGGTTATCGCGCATATGCCGGATCAGGCGGCTGCGCAGCATGTCGTAAGGCATGGCATCCAGACCGGAGCCATGGGCAAAAATACGGTTTGAGGACAGGTGATCGGGGTCAAGCGTGCCGGGCGTCAGCGCATCCCAAGCGGCGTGAAAGGCACGGGTTTCCTGCACCGACGGAATGGGTTTCAAACGCAGGTTCAGGGGCAACCTTGGCGGAACATCTATGGGGCGCGGGGCGGTCACCTTGGGCGGTTATCCTTGTGGCTGGGCTGTGGCGGCATGGGCGCGGCTGCGTTGATAGGGCAGGGTGGCAAAAGGCGTGATGCCCAACGCGGCGTTGATGTCTGCGGGGCGGCGAATGCGTTTGCTGAAATGATCCCTGAGGACGACGAAAACCAACCCGCTCAACAGGCCAAGCGCAAGGCCGGCAGCCAAGGCGACAAACCGGCTGGGCCCTTGGGGGTGCAACGGGGGCACGGCCGCCTCGAACAGGGAAATATGCTGCCCTTGGCGCAGGGTTTCGATCATCTTGCCCGTTTGCGCGCGGACCTTGTTAGCAACGGCCTGATCATGTTGCAGGCGCGTATTGGCCTGCGCGCGTTCAAGGTTGCCAAGGGTGATGGCGTTCGATGGTGTTGCCTGGATCGACGACGCAAGTGCGGCCATCGAGGCATGTATGCGGGTTTTGCGGGCGGTCAGTTCGGCCAGATCGGCTTCAATCTCGGCGCGTTCAACGTGGTAACTGGTTAACGGATCAGGGGAGGTTTCATCGGGCGACGTGATCCGCTGGCGAAGCCCCTTTAACTGAGACAGTAACATTTTCACCCTCGGATTATCGGGCGACAGCAGGGCAGATTGGGTCGCGAGGTCTTCTTCAAGCTGGGCCAGTTGCTGGGCCTCGGTTGATGGGGAAACCGTCGGTGTTTTTGCGGCAAGAGCGTTCTGACGCTGCTGCACCTTGGCCTTGCGGTCTTGCAGGTCGCCGATTTGCCGTTCGACCTGTAGCAGACGTTCCTGACCGGTGGTTTGCTGGCTGCGACGAAACGCGAGGCTGTCTGGCAAGGCGTCTGCGTTTTGCTGCCGAAACGCCAGAATTTCAGCATCTTGCGCGGCCAGCTCTGCCTCCAGCCTGGCAACGTCTTGGGTGAAAAACGCCAATGTTTTGCGCGCGGTTTGCGTGCGCGTGGCGATGTCTTCTTGCAAGATCATCTGCGCAATATCATTCGCGACATCTGCCGCGAGCTGGGCAGATGGCCCCTGAAAACTGATGCTGACAAGGGGGGCTGCATCGCGGCCGGGGGCGTGGGTCATTTCGATTCTGGTGCGAAGATCGCGGATCAGATCATCGGGTGACAACGCGGCGGTTTGATTGATGCCCCGACGCGCGGCCAGCTGCAAAAGAGTGTCGCGGGCAAGAATGCGTTGCAAGGCAAGCTCCAACTGCGCAAGCGCTTGCAGACGGACGGTTGAGGGGGCGAGATCGCCGGGGATTTGTTCCGATTCCACCAAGATGCGCGCGGTCGCCACATAGGTCGGGGCGCGCAATTCCATGATTGCGGCAGCACCCGCCAACCCCAACAGACCGAACATCAAAACCCAATGCAGCTGTCGCACCAGCCGGGCCATATGAAACCAGATATCCACGGCCTAACCCTGAACCCGCGCGGGTCGGTGGGCGATGGGCAACGGCCGGTTGTTGGTCATAGGCGCGGGTGCTTTCGGTTCGGTGAAATGTGAACAAGAGGTGTACCAATCGCCCTTTAGTTGGGCCGCATAGTGTTAAATCGTAGTTAACGGCGCAGCGGCTTTCGGACCTCTGTCGGCTGACCTGCGCGGTGCCGGATTTACTTCGTTAATTTAACCTTCTGGTAACCGTCCTGCGCCTAGCAATCTGGCAGCGATTAACCACAACAGGGTCCCGATTGACCGGATCCAGGCTGGTCTTACAGACCTAAAAAGGAGGGCGCTGCGATATGATTTTTCAAGACTTTGACACTGCATCCAGCGCGTTTAGCATCGCCCGTGCGCACCCGCTGCAGCCTTACAAGGTTGGTGATGATGGCCCACGCGGTCTGTACCGGAATGGCGGGAAACGCCTGTTTGATATGCTGGTTTGTCTGGCCATCGCACCGCTGGTGATTCCGCTTGTGGGGCTATGTGCCGGGCTGATTTGGTTAACCGGGCATCGTCCGTTTTATGCGCAGTTCAGGGTCGGGCTGAATGGCCGGGTTTTCAAGATGTGGAAGCTGCGTTCTATGGTTAACAACGGCGATAAAATCCTCGCCCGACATCTGGCCCGCGATCCTGTGGCAAAGCTGGAATGGCATTGCCTTCAAAAACTGAAACGCGACCCTAGGGTGACCCGTTTGGGGGCCTTTTTGCGGCGCACGTCCTTGGATGAATTGCCGCAAATCTGGAACGTTATAAAGGGCGAGATGAGCCTTGTCGGGCCACGTCCGATGATGATTTGCCAAGAGCCGCTTTATCACGGGCGGGACTATTACGATCTGGTGCCGGGGATCAGCGGGAACTGGCAGGTGTCGGCGCGCAATCAGGTGGATTTTGCCGATCGTGCGGCGTTCGACAGCGCCTATTCCTCGACGCTGTCGTGGCGGGGCGATCTGGGGATTTTGGCCAAAACCGTTCGCGTGGTTCTAAGGGCCAATGGCCACTGAAACGCGCGCCGAGGTGACGGTGATTATCGTCAGCTACAACACGGCACGGCTGACGATTAAGGCGATCGAAACCCTATACGCCAACACGCGTGAGACGATATTCGATTGCGTGGTGTTCGACAACGCGTCGCAGGATAATTCGGCGGCGTTGATCCGCGCGGCATTCCCCCACGTGCGCGTCATCGCATCGGATCAGAACATTGGATTTGCGGCGGCGAATAACCATGTGGCTGGGGCCAGCGTGACGCCATATTTTCTGCTGCTGAATCCGGATACGGAAACCCACCCCGGCGCGGTGGATGCGCTGGTGAGGTTTGCCAAATCGCGGCCAAACGCAGGTATCTGGGGCGGGCGGACCGTCTTTGCCGACGGATCGCTGAACATCGCGTCCTGCTGGGCGATACCGTCCCTTCGCAGTCTGTTTTTCCGGGCGTTTGGCATCTCTGCGGTGTTTAGGCGATCCGCATTTGCGAACCCCGAGGCCTATGGCGGCTGGCAACGCGATTCGATCCGCGAGGTTGATATCGTCGTGGGGTGCTTTTTGCTGATTGGCCGCCCGCTGTGGCAGGAACTGGGTGGCTTTCAGCGCAAATATTACATGTACGGAGAGGACGCGGATCTGTGTTTGCGGGCGCGTGGTCTGGGCTATCGGCCTTGCATGGCGCCGGATGCGCAGATCACCCACCATGTCGGGGCATCCACCCGGCAAAGCGAGGAGAAAACGATACTGGTGATGAAGGCGCGCGCGTCGATCATTCGTGATCATTGGCCGCTTTGGAAGGTTGGGCCCGGGATCGCATTGATGTGGTTATGGGCCGCTTTGCGGTATGTGGCCTCGCGCCCATTCACGAGGTGCCGGCGCGCGTCGGCGGATCATTGGCGCGCGGTTTGGGCGCGGCGGGCGGAATGGTTGCAAGGTTATGCGTAGGCCTGAATCCACCGTTTCGCGATGACGGTCGGGGACCAGCGATCAACGTCATGCAGCTGTGCGCGGTTCATACCTCCCAGATAGGACGCGGTCACCGAAAAGGTCGAATGGCGCGAATAAATCAGGTGATCACAACGGGATAAAAGCCACATGTCGGTCAGGGCATTTTCGGCCTCGCGCAGTTTTTCGATATCGGATGTCGGCCAATGCAACCTGCTGCCATCGGCTGGCAGGTATTTGTCGATGTGCTGCACATTACTGAATTCCGACGCGATCTGTGTCTGAACCTCTGCGTTATCGGTGGCCAGAAAAATCGACGCGTCTGGCATGTGAAGTAATTTTTGTCTCAGCGCTTTTTTGACGGGGCTTAGTGGAATTTTACGATCCGTATACCGGATATGTACGCCGATATTGGGTGAGGTGAGAGTGGCGGTAGCGCTATCTATCGGTTGCAAAATCCGCCGGTTTGGCGTGAAAAATTGCGCAAGATACCCCGCGATGATGTCTTTTTCGGACCTTGTGGCGAAATTTGAGTCGCGTCGCAGATGTCTGGCGATCCGTTTGAATTTCGGCAGATAAGACCAGAACACAGCGACATCCTCGGGCGTGTCAGGCCGGGCGAGGTTTATGCAAAACCTGCGATAGGCGACGGGGTTTGAATGGCTGCGCGGCGCGAATTTTTCAATCATCTGTTGGGGGGTAAGGTCCAGATTTCCGGCCCAAATGGCGGGCGTGACCGAGGTCGCCACCCCGTCATATGTTTCGCATTTCTGGGTGATGGGCGTTTGAAAAAGAAGCGGATAAGCGTTGGTGCCAATGGGGGCATAGCTGCCATCGCGCCAATCGATGATCGGGGTGCGGCCGGTTAGATCGGCAAGGGCAAGGCCGCAGACGGCCGACAGCATGCGGTTGCCCAAGCCGCCTTTCCCCTTGATCAGCAATATTGGTTTGACCATTGCCCGCCCAGTTTTTTTCCCCGCGCAAGCCGCGCTTGGGGTCAGGATCATGGTTAACCATTTACATTTCTTTAACCGCTAAAGGGCCAAGCTAAGGCAATCACAGTCAGGTTATGGGGAGAGAAAATGCGCCGCTTCAGTGCTTGGAAAACAGACAATCTGTGGCGGATCGCCTTGCTGTGGCTTGTGATGGTTTGGGGGGTAAGCGGTGCTATGGCACAGCCCTATCACATCAGGCCGGGCGACGTTCTGCGGATCGAAGTGCTGGAAGACCCTGAGTTGAACCGGTCGGTTTTGGTGACGCCGGATGGGCGCATATCGGTGCCAATGGCCGGCACCATGCGCGCGTCGGGGCAACCGATTGAAGCTGTTCAACGTGGCTTGGCCGGGCGTCTGGCCGCCGCCTTTACCAACCCGCCCAATGTTTTCGTATCGGTCGAGCGGTTGGCCGATCCGCGTTTGGATGTGGGGCACGCAGGCGCGCCGGAGTTGATTTCTGTTTATGTCATGGGAGAGGCGAACAGCCCGGGCCTGTTGAAAATACCGCCCAATACCAGCGTTTTGCAGGCCTTTGCC
This sequence comes from Sulfitobacter sp. AS59, assembly GCF_038899995.1. Lineage (NCBI taxonomy): Bacteria > Pseudomonadati > Pseudomonadota > Alphaproteobacteria > Rhodobacterales > Roseobacteraceae > Sulfitobacter > Sulfitobacter sp. AS59. The sequence goes on along the minus strand of NZ_JBBMQK010000011.1, from coordinate 47,219 downwards.
GCGATGGGCGGTTTCACCAAATTTGCGGCGATCAAACGCATTCAACTGCGGCGGGCGGCGCAGATCGTGCCGCTGAACTATCGGCACATCGAAGCGGGGTCGCAAGCGGCGCATATGAAACTGCGCGAGGGCGATGTGATTGTCGTGCCCCAAAGACGGTTGTTTGAATAAGGCTAGCGCCGTGATCGGCTGCGTCTTGCGGCGTTGGGGGGCGGCGGCGTGCTTACTTGGGTTGCCCGCATTGGCGCAAGGGGCCGGGTCGGGTGGTATTGCGCTGGACATGGCGTTTGAAACCTTTGCCGAGGGGCGATCAAACCCCCAATTGGACGGGGCAAATCCGCAGCATTTGAACCAAATCGGCAGCGCGTTCAGTTTTGGTGTGTTGACCCAAACCCGCAGCCAGGAATTATCGTTAACGGGGGGCGTATCCCTGCACGCGACGGATGGGCCGGGCAGAGAGAGCATGGCAAATGGTGTCGTCGACCCATTTCTGGCTCTGCGCTATTCGCGGCAGGCGCGGGATGCGTCGTTGTCCTTTGATCTGCGGTTTCAAGAGACGGATCTGGTGGAGACGGCACCCGGTGCATTCGGGGCCAGCATCCAAACCGGCACGGCGAAACGGCGGGAGGTTGGCGCGGAAATTGGCCTGAAATGGAGAGAGACCGCGCCCCTTGGGTTTGGTGTTTTGGCCAGCGTTCAAAAGACTGCGTTCATGGATGGGACCGCCTTTGGCCAGGGGGGGCAGGTGTTGCGCGGGACCACGCGGCACCGGCTTGAAGCGCAGGCGCGGCTTGATCTGGATGCGGCACATCATGTGATCGCGACCATCGGATACCGTGCCTTTCGGCAAGAGGCCACGACGGGTCGCCGCGAGAGTTTTCACCTTGATAATATGTATCAGATCGACAGGCCGCGGGGGCCGTTCGCGGTTAATTTGAGGTATACCAAAACAGAAGCCGGGCACCGGTTCAGCGGGATGGTGCGCCGTGAGTTAACCTTGCCCGATGGCATTGCGCGCGCGGGTATTGGTGCCGCACGCGGGGCGACAGGGGGCCGATATGTGACCGGCAATCTGGGATACAAGACAGCGCTGGCGCGGGGAAGTTTTGAGGCGCGCCTGCGCAGAGATCTGACGAGTAGCGATCAGGATGACAGCGAACAAATCAACACCTCGATAGGGGTGCGGTATAAGTTTGATGCGACGCCTTTGGATGGGATCACCGTTGATATTGACTGGGCGGAGGCCAAAAACACCCAGTCGGGGTTAACCACGATGAACCGCGTTCTTGCGATTTTCTATGCCCGAGAGCTGAGCCGCACAGCGCGTTTCAACATCGGGCTGCGCCGGCGAGAGCTGCGCGATAGTGTTACCGGTGTGGGGCGGTCGAATGAAATATTCATGTCGTTCCGCCGCAAATTCAGCGCGCGGTTCTAGGGCGTTTTGTCGAACAGTCGCGCGTAGGCGGCCAACAGATGTGGTGCTGAATGCGCCCAAGACAGCTGATCAAGCACCCGTTTGCGGCCCGCCCACCCCATATCCCAACGCAGCGACGTATCATCGATCAACGTTTGGATTTTATGCGCAAAATCAATGGGGTCGTTTGGTTGCGCGTAGAGCGCCGCAGGCCCGGCAGACACGCGCCCCTCGGTCAGGTCAAACTGCACGACGGGTTTTTCCAGTGTCATATATTCCATCACTTTGTTCATGGTGGAAATATCATTCATGGTGTTTTTGGGGTCAGGGGCCACGCCTATATCAATGGCGTTCAGGGCATCCAAAAGGGCGTTGTCATACAGCGGACCGGCAAAGGTAAAGTGGTCTTGGAGCTTTCGGCGCGCCACGTCCTGGATCATGTCGTGGTGGGTGGGGCCGAACCCGATAATCAGAAAATGAACATTTGCATCGATTTTATTAACCAAGTGGTCGGCGGCGCGGACAAGCAAATCCATGCCCTCTTGCTGGCCGATGACGCCGAGATAACCGATCAGGATCGCGGCCCCTTTGCGATAGGTTTGATCCCCTGCGGCCGGTAAAAATTCGTCTGTCTTTGGGGCGGAGCGGACAGTGAAAACATCATCGGCGTGCATCCCGCCACGGGTGATCGCGATGGTGCGAAAGCTGTCGTTGGTGGCGATCGAAATATCGGCGGTCTTGAATGTCATGCGTTCCAGCAGGCGCATCAAATGGTAAACGGGGCCGCGTTTGGCAAGCTTGGCCTCGAACAGTTCGGGGCTGACATCGTGGTGATCAAAGACATAGCGCACACCGCGCGGACGGTACCAACGGGCAAGCAGAAACACCAAATCAGGGGGATTACAGCCTTGGATCGCGTCGTAGGGGCGGCGTTTCAGATGGTTCTGGCCAGTCTGAACCAGTGCCAAAGGGCGTGCCCGTATTCGTGCGCATAGGCGAGCGTACCGGAATGCGCCTCGGCCGGTTGGGGGTAGCGATAGATGTGGACGCCGTCGATTTGCTCATAGTCTTGATCCCATCCGCGCCCCATGGGGCAGATGACGGAAACCTCGTACCCTGCCTGCTGCAGGGTTGTCGCCTCGAGCCAGACACGGCGGTCTAGGGGGACAGGCAGATTTTCCACGACGATTAGGATGTGTCGATCTGGATGGTCCGTCATATGTCCAACGTGGCTGGGGCAGGGTGCGCCTATTGGGGCCTGAACCTATAAATTTTCGGTAAACCTGTGGCGACTTATTCATAAACTGTCTGAATAGGGCCTGTGTTTGACCGCTGTTTGCCGCGAAGTTGACACATCTTTGCGGTGCTTTGTCACGGCGCGGGACGACCGCCCAACCCAAGAGAAAACCCATGCAATCTGACGAACCGATCACCCCGAAAACCAGTCTGGCCACGCTAAGCGTTGTTGGGGCCATGGCCATTTTTCTGCTGGTTGTCGTGCTTGGCGGATGGGCGGCGACGACGAAAATCAACGGTGCTGTTACTGCAAAGGGCCAGATCGAAGTCGCAGGTAAGCCGAAGATCGTGCAAACGCTGGATGGCGGTATCCTTGCCGAGATTTTGGTGCGCGACGGGGATCATGTTGCAAAGGGGCAGGTGTTGGCGCGGCTGGACCCGACGCTGTTGCAGATCAATCTGGATATGGCGCGCGCACGCCTGGCAGCAGCACTTAGCCTGCGGGCGCGGTTGGAAGCGGAGCGTATGGGGGCCGCCGAATTGGTGTTTGACTACGCCGATTTCCCAATGTCCCTGCAGCATCTGGGGGCGGTTCTGCGCCGGGCCGAAGATCGCCAGCGCGATATATTCGAGGCCCGCCAGAATATGCGCCAAGGCGCTGAGACGCAGATGCGCGGGCGGTTGGCGGATTTGGACACTCAGGCGCAGGGGATTTCGGGACAGATGATCGCGCTGGAACGGCAGCTTTCCTTTGTTGAGGGTGATTTGGCGCTTATCAACGCGCTGATGGCCAAGGGGTTGTCGCGGCGGGACAAACTGACCGAGATTCTGCGCAGGCAAGCGGCGTTGCAAGGTGATCTGGCCGAGCGGCAGGCCGAACTGGCAAGCGTGAAAAATCGACGGCGCGAGATTGCAGTAAATGCCGATCAAGAGGCGCGCGCGCTGCAGGAAAAAACCACAACAGACCTGCGCGAGCTGTTCGTCGAAATAGAAGAGCTGACCCTGGCAATTATCACGCGGCAGGCGCAGTTGAAACGGGTGGAATTGCGCGCCCCGACAAGTGGTATTGTCCATGAATTGCAGATGACGACATTGGGCGGCGTGATCCCTGCGGGCGGCACGCTGTTGCAGGTGATCCCGCAAGATGCGGGGTTGGCATTCGAAGTACGGGTGCCGCCGCGCGACATTAACAAAGTGCGCCGCGAACAGCCTGCGCAGATTGTGATGACGGCCCTTGATCCTCAGAAAACGCCGAAACTTGTCGGGCGGGTCGGGGCCGTGTCGCCCGAGACAGTTAAGGATCCGGTAACCGGTCAACCGTTCTATCGCGTGGCTGTACATATCGCGCAGGAGGAGCTGGGCCGGTTGCCAGAGGCAGAAAGGTTGATCGCCGGAATGCCCCTAGAGGTGTTTTTGCAGACCCGCGAAAAAACCGTACTGAGCTATCTTACGGAACCGTTGATGGCGCAGCTGAGCCACGGGTTTCGCGAATAAATACGGGAGGATGTCACGCGTTAAAGAATAATTAACCTCGACGATGCCCTAAAAGGGGATGCAGTACACACATTTGCCCTCTGTCATCACCGTCGTGATCCCGCATCTTAACCAACGGCTTGCGTTGTTTCGGTGTCTGGCCGCCCTCGAAGCGGGCCACCGCCGCGCGGATGAGATCATCGTTGTCGATAACGGATCGACGCGGCCACCCACGGAAATCTGCAACCAGTTTGATAATGTTCGCCTGTTGCATCAGCCTGCTGCGGGTCCGGGACATGCGCGCAATCTGGGTGTGGAACACGCATCGGGGAATATTATTGCGTTTATTGACGCTGATTGCATCCCAAGCCCTGAATGGCTGGCCACGGCACAGCACGTCATGCAGTCAGAGCAAGCGCCGATTGCCGGCGGGGACGTGCGGATTGCCTGCGATGATCCCAAATCATTAAAGATGGTTCAGGCCTACGAGAGCATTTTTGCCTATCGCATGGATCGCTATATTTCGCGTCAGGGGTTCGCCGGAACCGGAAATTTGGTCGTGAGGCGTGAAGCCTTTGATCGAGTCGGGTCATTTGCCGGGCTGAACACAGCCGAAGACCGCGAATGGGGGCAGCGGGCGACGCGCATGGGCGAACCTATCCATTTTGCCCCTGATATGCGGGTTTTTCACCCCGCGCGCGCCAGCTTTGCCGCGTTGCAGGCCAAATGGGACCGGCAGATATCACACGACATGCGGCAGGGCACGGGCTGGCAGGGGAATGTCAGATGGGCGGCAAAGGCATTGGCGTTGGCCGTATCCCCTGTGTCTGAGATACCGCGCATTGTGACGAGCAAACGGATCGAAGGGCTGGGCAACCGTGCCAAGGCGTTTATCTGCCTTGCCGCTATCCGCATCCACCGGTCGGTGCGGATGCTGCAAATGATGAAAGACGGGAACGCGGGCTATTACGTTAGCCGCTGGAACCGATCAGATGCCGGCTGAGGCCGGATGCTGCGTTCTGCTGGTTTAATCCTGTCAGGTAACGTCGCAAGTGCTGCCCTGATGATGGCACGCACCTTGTTGGTATCGCGGTTGATCAGTCTTGAGGATTTCGGCACGGCGTCGGCATTTTTGCTGGCCGTGTCCTTGGTCGAGATGGCGTCGGCCCTAGGGTTTCAACAGCAAATGGCACAATCGGCCAATGGTGATGCGCCAGAGTTTCAATCAGCCATGCAGGGGTTTTCTGTCCTGCGCGGTATGGTTAACGCGGGGTTGCTGCTGGTCCTTGCCGCCCCACTTGCGGCGTTTTTCGCACTACCAGATGCGCTGTGGGCTTTTTACCTGATCGCAATTTTGCCGCTGATGTCGGGGTGCGCGCATTTCGACGCCTTCCGCTTTGGCCGCCAGATGGCGTATCGGGCATCGGTTTGGTTGACCGTGCTGCCGCCGATTGCGTCGCTGATTTCGGTGGTCCCGCTGTTTTATCACTTCGGCGACTATCGCGTGCTGCTTTATGCGATTTTGGTGCAGGCCGCGCTGTCTTTGGTGATCTCGCATGCGGTGGCGACTCGGCGGTATCGGCTGTGCTTTGACGGCGCATTCATTCGGCAATCGTTCAGTTTTGGATGGCCGTTGATGATCAGCGGTGGCTTGATGTTTTTCGTATTTTACGGGGAAAGGGGCATTATCGCGCGCCATTTCGGGTTGGAGATGATGGCGATCTTTTCAATGGCCTTGTCCCTGACCCTGACACCCGCGTTGGTTTTGACACGCAGCACGATGAGCCTTTTCTTACCGCAGCTATCGGCGGCGCGGGGGACCAGCCGCTATTCCGATTTGGCAGTAATCATTTTGCAGGTCCATCTGCTTTTGGGGTGCGCGATGGTTGTTTGCGTGGCGCTGTTTGGCGCGCCATTCCTGTTGGCGGTTTTGGGGGAAAAATATGCGGCGGCGCTGCCGTTGCTGGTCTGGCTGGCCAGTTTAATGGCATTTCGTGTGTTTGCGGGTGGATGCGCGATTGTGGCCCTTGCGGCGGCACATACGAAAAACGAGGTGATGGCGAATGTGGTGCGGGTGGCGCTGCTCCCTGTCGCGTGGGGGGCCGTGCAGGCGGGGGCTGACATCATGACATTGATCTGGATCGGTATCGCAGGAGAGGCGGCAGGCTATGCGATCGGTTTGGCCTTGGCCCTTGCCAAACAACACCTGCCGCTGCGACCGCTGGTGCTGCCAATCCTGTCTGCCATGGCGCTGCTGACCTGTGCATGTACGCTAGACGTTCAGGCGGATTGGTGGCCCAGCGGGGGGATTTTGACCGCGCTATTGGCCTTGGTATTCCTGAGCATGCCGCAGTTGGTGACCTATCTGCGCAAGAATACCGCGACGGGTTTCGCGGTGGGGTCATGAGGATGGAGGCCAATTGGGCCGCTGGCATCTGGCTGCAAGATGTGGCGCAGGGGCGTGACAATAATTTCAATCTGATCCGGTTTTGTGCGGCCACGGCGGTATTGGTCTCGCATGCTTGGCCCGTCACACTGGGGCCTGCGCAGATCGAACCGCTGAAAGCTGCGCTTGGGTATTCTTTGGGGCAGCTGGCACTGTATGTGTTTTTTACGCTCTCGGGGTTTTTTATCACGGCGAGCTTCGAACGGTCGAACTCAGCCGCCGTTTTCATCACAGCGCGCGCGGCGCGGCTGTTTCCCTGCCTTGCCGTATCGCTGGTTTTTGTGGCCTGCGTGATGGGGCCGCTGGTTACGGGCTTGCCTGTGTCAGACTACTGGTCTGATCCCGAAACAGGCACTTTTTTCTTTCGGAATATTGGATTGGTCTGGCCGCAATATACCTTGCCGGGGGTGTTCGCAGACAACCCCTATCCGAAGGTAGAAGGGTCAATCTGGACGCTGTCGCATGAGGTTGCGTGCTATTTCATCGTGCTGGTTCTGGGCGTGACTGGCCTACTGGCGTCGCGTGTTTTGCTGATGTGCATGTTGGTCCTGTACATCGCATTTTATGCTGCACCTGTCGAGTTTCATCACCGTGTTGTGCAGTTCCAATGGCTGTCGCTACCGTTCGTTATGGGCGTCATGTTTTGGAAGTGGCGTGGCTGGATAAACTTGTCTCTGCCGGTTTTGGCAGGGCTGAGCGTGCTTGCATATCTTGGCCACAACACCGCTTTTTCCTATCCGTTGCTGATTTTAGCGCTCAGCTATGGGGTGTTTTGGCTGGGCTACGCGCCGTCGGGGCATGTCAGGCAGTTCAACCGGCTGGGCGATTATTCCTATGGCATCTACATCTATGCCTTCCCGCTGCAAGGTTTGGCGGTTTGGCTGTGGGGGGCGGGATCGCCCGGCGGTAATATCCTGTTGTCCTTCCCGATGGTTTTGATCTGCGCGGTGATTTCGTGGCACTGGGTGGAGCGGCCCACGCTCGGGCTTGCGCGGGCCGCTAAGGTGCCGCTGTTTAAACGGGTGGGGTGATGGCCCCGATGCAAGATTGTCCGGCAATGATGGCATTCCCGACCAAATCCACCGGATAGGCGGCGCGACCGGCGGGGATGACCGGCAGGGTGGAGGCCGTCGTCGGGGTGTAGTCGCCGCCGCCTGTATCAGGTCCGAGGTGCGATCTGTCATCGACAAAGGCGGGTGGGGTGCCTGTAATCTCGCCCGCCGATGGGGTCTCTCCCAACCATGAAACGGGGCCATACCCTGCGTTATTATTCGACCCGCTGGCAATTGCGTTATGCGACCAGCCAACCTTGTAACGCACAGGCCAGTTGCCGGTATTTTCGCCCTGACTGGCGAACACATCGCTTTTGATATTCAGCCGCTCAAACAGGTTAAAGCTGACATGCGCAGATTTCGCGACATTTACGACACCATCAAGATACATCAGATTAATGCGTTCTCCGATGATGCTGTTGTGCTGGAACACCACGTTTTCGGCCGGGCTGGTATCACCGTCTGCATTCAGGCGCAGGGCCGCATTGCTGCTGGTGCCCCAGCTTTCAACGATATTCCCGACAAAGGCCAAGCCGCGCGGGCCGATGGGGGCGTTGATATTGATGATCGGGTTCGAGGTCGTGCCGTTGGTAAAGACATTCCAGCCCAGAAAAAGACCGTCCATCGCGGGCCGCGCAGTGGTGGGCGCGCGCCAGTTGAATTCAGACAGGTTTGAACAGCCCGCTGCCTGATAGGTGATGGAGCCCGCGCAGCGGTCACATCCAACAGCCGTAACCATTGTGGCTTCGGTTGAGAAAAAGTTGCCCTGCCGCGGGTCACCGCCCGCGCCAATCATGCAATTGCGTTGAAAGAACCGCCCGACGCGGTACACCCAAGCACCGTAATAGCTGGTGTTATTGGCGTCCCAAATGCAATTTTCGGTGACGAACAGATGGTTGGGCGATGCGGCACCACTGTCCAGAAATACCACACTGCCCCCGGTTTTGCGCAGGGTCAGATCGCGGATTTTCAGCTGGGCCGGGATGCCGTTAAACTTGCTACTGCCCCCGTCCGTCAGGATCGTGGTGTCGCGTTTGGCGGGATCAGCAGCCTCTACGACAAGCGGCACGTCGATGCTGGTGCCTTGGCTTTTGAAAGGGGTGAAATCATGTACCCCTTCGACCAGCCTGATGATACCGCCACCCGCATCATTCGGGCGCCCATAGGTGTTTGCGTTGAACGTCGCAATGGCCGCCGCGGCCGCTGCGATTGTGGCAAAGGGGGTGCCCGCCGCCGCCGCATCACCTGCCACAGTGCCTGTGCTGTCATCACCTGATGCGCTGTCGACATAGGCCAAGGCAGTGCCATATGCGCCTGTCCGGTCGTTCAACAAACGCAAGGTTGTCAGGTTGGGGGAGGGGTAGGGATCCGCATCGGTCGAGATGGTAAACGCGTCGCCGACCCACGGATAAATCACCGCATCGATTGTCAGCAACGCGCCTTGGGTCAGGGGCGTTAAATCCATGTCAGTCGCGAAATGCGGGACATGGAGGCTGGAGGCTTCGAACTGAGCGGACGTCATGGACGACACCGTTTGCGCCACGCTGGTCACCCCGTCGCTGGCGATGAATTTCACGGCAGCCACAGGACGGCCCAGCCTTGCAAACCCATGCGCGACGGCAAGGCGCAAGCTGTGAACCGGCCCGTTCGCATGTTCGCGGTCATGGTTCAGCCACATCGCGATGGGCTTGGGATAGGCAAGGGTGCTGGTGTTGGGGACCCCGCTGATGGTGTCACCCGCATAGATGAAATCAGACAAGGCAACATCGGTTTCAGTCAGGGTATCGTGATCCGGATAGGGGTCGCGGGTGCGGGTTGTGATTGCGACACTGTCGCTGTGCGTGGTCGAATTGCCCGATCCATCGAACCCCTGTCTGGTGACGATAATGGGGGGCGGCGCGGTGGTGACATCGGCAGCTTGCGGATGAAATGCCCGCCAACCGTCGCTTAGGATATGGGAAATGCCGGCGGCGGGGGTCGCCGCTTGGTTGCCCGTTGGTGTTTGTCCCAGATGCGTGCCGATCCCGATTGTCATTTGCATGGCAGACCTTCCCGTTACCAATTCTTCAAGACTGCCCGGTATATCAGCGGGCCCTTTGGCGTTGCGCGGGCAGGGGTTTGGTCGGCGGTGCCGTTAATCTTCACGGTATTTTAAGCTTGGCAGGGTTCACTCGTTGCCGGGCGTTTCGAGTGTTAGTGCCACAGGCAGGGTCTATTGGATGAGCATCGCGGACAGTGCATTTTCGCGCAATTTTGGCGGGTTGGATGCCCCAGGCACGCGTCGTCGTCGTTTTGTTGGCGTCGTGGTTGGCGTCTTCCTTGCACTGGTTATCTTGCCGATCGGGGTTAATATTGGGCCGCTTTATCTAAGCGGTACGCGTTTTCTGCTGATCCTGCTGATCCTCCCGCTTGCGGTGAATTTGATGCGGGGGTGTTACGGGCCGTTGATCGCGACCGATGCGCTATTTACGCTTCATTTCGTCTGGATGGCCTTGGCCTTGTGGGTGAACAACCCCGATCAAGCGCTGCAAAACGCTGGCGCGACGGGGGCGGATTTTCTGGGGGCCTATTTGTTAGGCCGTGCCTGCATCCGCGACCGCGACGATTTTCTGACGCTGATCCACGCGCTTGTTGCGCTGATCATTCTGTGTCTGCCGTTTGCATTGATCGAAGCGATCACAGGCACCTCGCCGCTGATTGAAATGGCAAGGAAAATTCCCTTTTTGACTGCGCCGCCTGATTTGTCGATCGACAGACGGTTGGGGTTGGAACGCGTCCAGATGGGATTTGAACATCCGATCCACTGGGGTGTGTTTTGCTCCCTTGGCATAACGATCTGCCTTGTGGGGCTGCAAACGATATTAACCCTGTTCACCCGCTTGGTGCTGACAGTTTTGATTGGCTTGTCTGGCCTATTGGCGCTGTCCAGTGGGGCAATTTTATCGGTCGCTGTGCAGATCGGATTGATCATGTGGGCCGCGGTATTTCGTGCGCAGGCCAAGCGATGGGTGATCCTGCTGTTGGGCCTGGTCCTGTGCTATTGCGTTGTTGATCTGCTGTCGAACCGGACGCCGCTGCGCGTTTTCATGAGCTATGCAACCTTTTCAGCCGAAAGTGCCTATTGGCGCGCCACCATTTTCGACTGGGGTATGGTTAATGTCTGGGCCCATCCGATCTGGGGTTTGGGTCTGAACGATTGGGTTCGCCCGGTCTGGATGCACACGCCCAGCATTGATAATTTTTGGCTGCTATCCGCCATGCGGTACGGCATCCCCGGATTTACCTTTTTGGCGGCCGGTTACGGCTATGCAATTTGGCGGATCGGCCTGCGGCCCTTGCGCGAAGACGACCCGATATGGCCTTTGCGGCGGGCATGGGTGTTTTGCTTTGTCGGGCTGACGTTGGCGCTGGCGACAGTGCATATTTGGGGCACGCTATATGCGCTGGTATTCTTTCTGTTCGGGGCTGGCATGTGGCTGTTCCCGGAAAAGCCCGCCGTGCTGCGCAGTCCGAAAATCTGGTACGTTCCCGAACGCCCGCTGCCAAAGTTTAGGAACGCACACCCGGTTCAATATACACAGTCCCTAAGGCCGAATTATGCGGGCGCGGCGGGGCGCGATACGCACGTCCGCACTGATACTTAGCCGAGTTGCCTAAATTTTTCTGCGCATAGATTAGGCGTGCTTTCGAAAGCGAAAGGTTTTGCCCCTAGCATCGGATCGATCCGAATTTTCCCAGGAGCAGCTGCAATGGTGGCGGCCGACGCGTCAAATAAATATGTTGCGGCCTTGCGCAGGCAAAGAACGGGGTTTGCATTCGTCCTGATCATCAGTGGGGTTATCAGCGTTCTGATGCTCACCGGGTCGATCTATATGCTGCAGGTTTATGATCGCGTTTTGTCCAGCGGATCGGTCGTCACATTGATGGGGCTTTTTGCCATCGTCATTGTTTTATATCTGTTTTTCGGGCTGTTCGACCTGTTGCGCCAGCGCATGCTATCGCGCATCGGCACACGGCTGGAATGTGATCTTGGCCGCAGCGGATTCTTTGCCCAACTGCAGGCAAAACAAGGCGGTAATGCCGACGGCTCTGACCCGCTTAGACATCTGTCGGGGATCGGTCAGTTTTTGTCGGGGCCCACGGCGGGCAACTTGTTTGATCTTCCTTTTGTGCCTGTGTTCCTGGCCGTATTGTTTTTAGTGCATCCGGTACTTGGTTTTATTGTCGTCGGCGGCGCGGTTGTTGCGGGGGGGGTCGCGTGGCTTGCAGGGTTCATTGCGCGCAGGTGGCAAGAGCAACGCAATCACGGGGCCGCCCGTCAATCCGAATTCGCGACCGAAGCGCTGCGCAATAGCGAAGCCGTGGTCGCCATGGGCATGCAAAATAACCTTGCGATGCATTGGCAAGCGATGCAGCTGGAAAGCCTGAAAACCCATCAGAACGCGGCGCAGGGCAGCGAAATTCTGGCGTCCTTTAGCAAGACATTTCGCATTTTGCTCCAGTCCTCTATCCTTACGGTTGGCGCTGTTTTGGTTCTGAGGGAACAGATTTCGCCGGGTATGATTATCGCGTCGTCGGTGTTGTCGGGCCGTGTCCTTGCCCCGATTGACCAAGCCATCGGACAATGGCGCGCCATTGCGCAGACGCTTTTCGCCCATCGCGCCCTAATGGGTTTTTTCGAAGATACGAAAGATCAGGATGGTAATATCGATCTGCCCAAACCTTCTGGTCGTCTGACCGTCACATCGCTGACGAAATTTGCCGCCGGTGCCAGCGCCACACGGCAAGAACTGCTGCTGCAAAGCGTTAGTTTTAACCTAGAGCCCGGCGATGGCTTGGGGGTGATCGGAAAATCGGCGGCGGGGAAATCAATACTTGCGCGTCTTTTGGTGGGCGCGTGGCAACCCGACCGGGGGGAGGTGCGCCTTGACGGGGCCGGTTTTGACAAATGGCCCGTCGGGGCGATTGGTCGTCACATCGGGTATCTACCACAGTCGGTTACGCTTTTGCCGGGCACAATCGGTCAGAACATCGCCCGGTTTGACCCGCATGCAACCGATGGCGATATCGTTGCGGCAGCGCAGCTTGCCAATGTACATGACCTGATTTTGCGGCTTCCCAACGGCTATGCGACTAGGGTGGGCGGTGCATTTGGGTTGCCTTTGTCCGGCGGGCAGATCCAGCGTATTGCCCTTGCCCGCGCGGTTATTTTCAAACCGGCGCTGATCGTGCTGGATGAACCGAACGCGCATCTTGACGGGGCAGGGGATACCGCGCTGGAAGATGCGATTACGCAGCTACGCGCGGCCGGCAGCACCGTCATCGTGATGGCGCACCGGCCAAGCGCAATTGCGGCTGTGAACAAGATTTTGATCCTTGATCAGGGGCGTATGACCAAATTCGGGGATAAAGATAAAATCCTAGGTCCGCCGCCCCAAGCGCAAAAGCCCCCGGTTCGGCAGCAGCTTTCTAATCACGCACGGCAGGGGTGATCCTGAGTTGATCTGGTCCATGCGCGCACCATGGATCAACAGATGTCAGACGTCTTGATCAACCTTTTGGCGCTGCTTCCCAAGGCCTTGAATGGTTAACTCCATCACGTCGCCTTTTTTCAGATAGACGGGGTTTGGTTTCATCCCCATGCCCACACCCGGCGGTGTGCCGGTGGTGATCACGTCGCCGGGGTGCAGGGTCATCAATCCGCTCAGATGTTCGATAATCTCGGCCACGGAAAAAATCATGGTGCTGGTATTGCCGGTCTGCATCCGCTTGCCGTTGACGTCCAGCGACATGTCCAGCGTCTGCGGGTCGGGAATTTCATCGCGGGTGACAAGCCACGGGCCGGTGGGGCCAAAGGTGTCGCAGCTTTTGCCTTTGGTCCATTGCCCGGTCAGCTGGGTCTGAAAATGGCGTTCGCTTACGTCATTAATCACGCAATACCCCGCGACATGGTCCAGCGCGTTCTCTTTCGAGACGTATTTCGCCTTCTTGCCAATCACCACGCCCAGCTCGACCTCCCAATCTGTATGGGTGGAGCCGCGCGGCATGACCACGTCGTCATTTGGCCCGACAATGGCGGAGTTCGCCTTGAAGAATAAAATCGGGTGTTCGGGGATCGCCGCACCGGTTTCTGCCGCGTGATCCGAGTAGTTCAGCCCGATGCACAGGAATTTACCGATATTACCAACGCAGGGGCCTAGACGCGGGTTGCCTTTTACTTCGGGCAAGGATGCCGGATCGATCCCGCGCAGTGTATCAAGCGTCGCGTCACTCAGCATATCGCCAGTGATGTCTGCCACGTGGTTTGATAAATCTCGCAGTGTCTCGCCGTCCATCAGACCCGGCTTTTCTGCACCGACCTCACCATAACGTACCAGTTTCATAGCTTTCCCCTTGTCTTAACCCTGCCGACTGGCGGGCATTTTCGCACAATGTCTCTGAAATCAGGAGGGGCGTCCAGCGTCATCGTGGGAAGTCTGATACGCTACGCCAGCGCGCCCAATCGCAGGGGTACGATCGGGCGCTAGATGCAGTCACCTTGGTTAATGGGCCAGAAACACCGGCAGATCTGTCTGTTCGATCAGCGTGCGGGTTGTGCCGCCAAAGATGGCTTCGCGGGCTTTGGAATGCTCATAGGCACCCATTACAATCAGGTCCGCACCGGTTTCCTTGGCGCGCTCCATAATGCAATGGCTCACGGTTTGGCCGCCGCTTGGATACTGCTGAACGGTGACGTTGCAGCCATGGTGGGTCAGCCATTGTGCGACATCGACACCGGGGTCCTCGCCTTCGCCAAACTCGGTCATAACCGGATCAAAGGTTCCGATAATCACTTCGTCGGCGGCACGTAGCAGCGGTAGCGCTTGTTGGACGGCGCGTGCGGCTTGCAACTGGGTGTTCCACGCGACGAACACCCGTTTGGGATCCGGCAGAACGTTCCCCTTCGGTGTGTTCAACAGAACGCCAACGGGGGATTGGAACAAAACACCGTAAAGCGCCTGTTTGAATAGCATCTTGGAGGGGCGCAGGCTTTCGTCAATCCATGCCATGTCGCACAGCATGGCGCGGCGGGCCACGTGATCTGCGATGGCCGCAGGTTCAGCAGCGACCGTGGTCACATCGCCGGACAGCTCGTGTTGCTGAAGCAAGGTTTCGACCTCGGTCTCTTTTGCATGCAGTGCCGCTTTGGTCGCGGTGACCTGCTGCTGCCACTCTGGCGAGATATCGGGGTTGCCAAAGGGTTCGACACCGACGGCGTAGTAGGAAAACACCGGCATCTCGGCCACGATAATGATGGCAGCATGGGCCGGAATGGCGCGGATCGTTTCGAGCTTTTGTGCCAAGGTGGTGAGCGGCGTATCTGTACCGATCACCAATAGGATTGTGCTATTTTTCATGTTGGGTTCCTAAGCGAGCGATGCAGTTTAAACCGGCACGGTATGTGCTTGAGGTTTCTCAATCACGGTTTTGCCGATTTCCAGCAGTTTGGCGTATTCGGCGGCATAATCGTCCATCGCTTTTTGAAAGAACGCGGTTTGTATTTTCTGGACGTCCGTCACCTCTTTCGCCTTCATCAGTTTTTGCTGGGTTTCCACGTCTTCTTTTATACGGGCGGCGGTAAAGCTCAGCATTTCATTGCCCATTTCGACCATCGCTTCCATCCAGTCTATCCCAGAGATCGAGGGCGCATGAAGGCCGGTTTCCTGCATGGATTTCATCAATTTGACCATTGAAGGGGCGAGATCCGTCGTCTTTGTCGTCGTGCTCATTGCGTGTCCTTTCCGGTTCACTTGAAGTTCGCCCGATTCTAGCGGTTTGCGCGGGTGCCGGATTGACCTGCATCAATCATCGGTTCGCCAGTCCGGAATGGTGGCTAAAAAACGCCCGGAGACACGCACTGAAGTTTCTGCGTCGATTGACCAAGATCAATCCGCCGGGCTGCCAATTCTGACAGTTCTGTTCCAGCTAACCGCGCTGAGTCGTCCAACAGACGGCACCGGGTTCAGCATTTTGGGACATTCGATGCGACGGCCCGAGCCGTTTGCGAAAAGGAGAGAACCGATGCCAGCAGATATAGGTGCAACCGACGCAAAACAGGGCGCACCTGCGTCGGGTAAGTTGGGGCTTTTGCCGCTGACCGCTTTGGTGGTGGGGTCGATGATCGGTGGCGGCGTGTTCAGCCTGCCGCAAAACATGGCGCGCGGGGCCTCTGCCGGCGCGATCACCATCGGTTGGCTGATCACCGGGATCGGGATGCTGGCCTTGGCCTTTGTTTACAAGAACCTGTCGACCCGCAAACCGGCGCTGGATGCGGGGCCGTATTCATATGCGCGGGCAGGGTTTGGTAATTTCGTCGGGTTCAACAGCGCCTGGGGGTATTGGCTCAGCGCGTGGCTCGGGAACGTATCTTATGCGGTGCTGATCTTTGGCGCGCTGAGCTATTTCTATGCGCCCTTTGGCGAAGAAGGAAACACATGGCAGGCCATTGTGGGTGCCTCGATTGCGCTGTGGCTGGTCCATGCGCTTGTGCTTATGGGGGTCCGGCAGGCGGCAATCGTTAATACGATTACCACCATCGCCAAGCTGGGGCCGATATTCTTGTTTATCGTGCTGGTTTTCGTTGCGTTCAACATGCCCACCTTTGAATTGGATTTCTGGGGCAAGGAAGCGCTGTCTCTGGGCAGTATCACGACCCAAGTGCAAAGCACGATGCTGGTCACGCTTTGGGTTTTCATTGGCATCGAAGGGGCCAGCGTCGGGTCAGCCCGCGCGGCCAAACGCAGCGATATCGGCAAGGCGACCATCCTTGGGTTTGTCAGCGTTTTGCTGGTTTATATGCTTGTGTCCTTGCTTTCGCTTGGGGTGATGTCGCAGCCTGAACTGGCGCAACTGCCCGCGGCGGCGTCGATGGCGAATGTGTTGGAATCCGTGGTCGGCCCGTGGGGGTCTGTGCTGGTGCGCATCGGGCTGGTGATTTCGGTGGCAGGTGCCTTCCTCAGCTGGACATTGCTTGCTGCAGAAATCCCTTTCCGTGCCGCGCAAGAGGGGATGCTGCCCGCGTTCTTTGCGATTGAGAATAAGAACGGGTCGCCCTCTGGCGCGCTTTGGATCACCAACGTCTGCGTGCAGGTCGTTCTGATCGTGACGCTTTATGCCAACTCGACCTACCTTGCGCTGTTCTACATCGCCTCGACCGCCATTCTTGTGCCTTACGTCTTTTCGGGGGCCTACGCGCTTAAACTTGCACTGACCGGCGAAAGCTATGGGTCGGGCGAGCGGCGCGGCATCGATATGGCGATTGGCGGGCTGGCGACATTCTATGGCGCGTGGCTCGTCTATGCCGCCGGGCCTACATACCTGCTGATGTGTGCGATCCTCTATGCGGTGGGCATTCCGTTCTACATCTGGGCGCGCCGTTCAAATCGCGAACGGGCATTCACCGGGGTCGAGCTGCTGACCGCGCTGGTGCTGGTCGGTGCGGCAATTGTGGCCGCCTACATGATGTGGACCGGCGTCATTAGCGCCCTCTGACTTATCCAAGAAAAAGGACCGTTCTCATGGAAAATTTTGGCAAGCTCGGTGTTTATTCGGAAACAGGGAAACTGCATCAGGTGATCGTCTGCCGGCCCGGTCTGGCGCATCGCCGGTTAACACCAGCCAACTGTCAGGAATTGTTGTTCGATGATGTGTTCTGGGTCAAGCAGGCCCAGAAGGACCACGATGTTTTTGTCCACACGATGCGGGGCGAGGGGGTCGAGGTGTTGGACGTCAACGACCTGCTGGCCGAGACGTTGGACATTCCCAAAGCCCGCGATTGGGTGCTGGATCACCGGCTTACGCCAGAGCAGATCGGCGTTGGCATGATGTCGGAACTGCGCGCGTGGATGGGCGAGCTGACCGGTGCCCAGCTGGCCGAATATCTGCTTGGCGGGCTTGCAACCGATGACCTGCCGTTCAAACCATCGGGCCTGTTCGGCAGCTATCTTGGGTCGCACGGGTTTATCCTGCCGCCACTGCCAAACGCGTTGTTCACCCGCGATAACTCTGCCTGGATCTATGGCGGGGTGTCCGTCAATCCGATGCATTGGGCCGCGCGGCGCCCCGAAACATTGCTGAACACGGCGATCTATAAATTCCATCCCAAGTTTGCCGGTAAAACCACGATCCACTGGGGTGATCCCACCGCCGATCACGGCCTCGCCACGGTCGAGGGGGGCGATATCATGCCCGTCGGTGACGGTGTGGTGCTTGTCGGCATGGGCGAACGGTCTTCGCCGCAAGGCGTCGGGCTGCTCGCCGAAGCGTTGTTTGACACAGGTGCCGCGCGGCGGGTTCTGGCCTTTGCCATCCCGAAATCACGTGCGGCCATGCATCTTGATACGATTTTCACCCTCTGCGGTGGCGATGTGGTGACCACCTTTAAAGAGGTGGCTGATGAATTGGTCTGCTACGACATACGCCCCGGCGATGGCCCTTTACCTTTGCAGTTTCGCCATGATCCGCGCCCGATCTTCGATATCGTCGCCGAGGTTCTTGGCTACAAAAAGCTGCAAATCGTGCCCACCGGCGGCAACACCGCCGAGGAACGCGCCCGCGAACAGTGGAACGACGGCAACAACGTGCTGGCGCTGCGCCCCGGCGTGGTCATCGGATACGACCGCAACGACGATACGAATGCCGCGCTCAAGGCGGCGGGGATCGAGGTGCTGGCCATTCCCGGTGCCGAACTGGGGCGCGGTCGCGGCGGCGGCCACTGCATGAGCTGCCCCACCATGCGCGACCCTGTGTAGCGAAAAGGACACCCAATGGCTTACAATCTAAAGAACCGGCATTTTCTGACGCTGCGCGATTATTCCCCGCGCGAGATTTCGTTCCTGCTCAAGCTCGCCGCCGATCTGAAGGTCGCAAAATATACCGGCACCGAAGTACCCAAGCTGCAAGGCAAGGACATCGCGTTGATCTTTGAAAAAGACAGCACGCGCACCCGTGTCGGCTTCGAGGTCGCGGCCTATGACCAAGGCGCGCGGGTAACATATCTTGGACCAACCGGATCGCATATCGGCCACAAGGAATCCGTCAAAGACACCGCGCGGGTTCTGGGCCGGATTTACGACGCGATCGAATATCGCGGCTTTGGTCAAGACATCGTCGAACAGTTGGCAAAATATTCCGGCGTGCCTGTTTACAATGGGCTGACCAACGAATTTCACCCCACGCAAATCCTTGCTGATTTCCTCACCATGCAAGAGCATGTGGAAAAACCACTGCACCGCGTAGCCTATGCGTTTTTGGGCGACGCCGGCAATAATATGGGCGACAGCCTGCTGATTGGCGGGGCCAAGATGGGCATGGATGTCCGGCTTTGCGCGCCCAAGGCCTGCTGGCCCAAACAAGCGATCATCGACGAAGCCGAGGCGATTGCCAAAGAGACCGGTGCCCGCGTCATGGTCACCGAAGATGTGGATACCGCCGTCAAGGATGTCGATTTTGTCTATACGGATGTCTGGGTGTCCATGGGCGAGCCCAAGGAAAAATGGGCCGAGCGTATCAAGCTATTAAAGCCCTATCAGGTGACGGCAGAGGTGATGGCCAAAACCGGTAACCCGCGTGCTTGCTTCATGCATTGCCTACCTGCGTTTCATAACACGGAAACCACCGTCGGGGCCGAGATCAAGGACACGTTCGGGCTGGACTGCATGGAAGTGACCGAAGAGGTTTTTGAAAGCGCCGCTTCGATCGTTTTTGATCAAGCGGAAAACCGGCTGCACACGATCAAGGCGGTTCTTGTCGCCACCTTGGGGGCCTGAAATGCTGGTTGTCGCAGCCATCGGGGGTAATGCCCTTTTACAGCGGGGACAACCCTTAACCGCCGCAGCACAGCGCGCCAATGTTGTCGTCGCGGCCAAGGCATTGGCCGAGATTGTGCGCGCCGGCCACCAGCTGATTGTGACCCATGGGAACGGGCCACAAGTCGGTCTGCTCGCCCTGCAAGCGTCTGCGTATAAACCGGAAGAAGCCTATCCGCTGGATGTTTTGGGGGCCGAAACCGAGGGCATGATCGGCTATCTGATCGAACAAGAGCTTGAAAACGCCCTTGGCCATGATCACGCGGTGGCGACCCTGCTGACCCAAGTGATTGTCGACGGAGCCGATCCGGCGTTCCACACGCCAACCAAATTTGTGGGCCCGACGTATTCCAAGCAAGAGGCCGAAGCACGTGCGAAAGCGGCGGGCTGGACCATTGCGCAAGACGGTGAATATTGGCGCCGTGTCGTACCGTCGCCCAAGCCCGTCGAAATCCCGGATCTGCGCGTGGTGCGATTGCTGTTGGATCAAGGGGTGATCGTCATTTGCGCAGGCGGCGGCGGCATCCCTGTTTTGCGCCGTCCTGATGACAGCCTGATCGGCGTCGAGGCGGTGATAGACAAAGACGCGGCCAGCGCGCTTTTGGCCGGGGATATTGGTGCAGATGCATTGCTGCTGTTGACGGATGTTGATGCGGTTTACGACGGGTTCGGCACTGACGCCGCCACCCGCATCGGGTCGTTGACCCCCGACCAAGGCCGCGCACTTGATATGCCCAAAGGGTCGATGGGGCCGAAATTGGACGCGGCATGCGGTTTTGCCGATCGGGGCGGGATCGCGGGCATCGGGCGTCTGGCCGATGCATTGTCGATCCTGAACCGCACCGCTGGCACGCTTGTGGCCCAACCCGCGGGGGCAAAACGATGACCGCCACCGCCGCTACTGAGGTCGCCACGACAACGGACGGCCGCATCGTCGCCATTCGCGGCGGCGTTGTTGATGTGGTCTTTGACGGGGTCGTGCCACGTATCCATGATCTGCTTTGTGCAGGCGATATTGCATTGGAAGTCGCGGGCCTGATTGGCCATGGCAAAGTGCGCGCTATGGCGATGGCCCCCGTGCGCGGGCTGGGCCTTGGCATGACCGTCACGGCCACGGGTGGCCCGATCAAAGTACCTGTCGGCGATGCCGTTTTGGGCCGCATGTTGGATGTGTTCGGTGCGCCGATTGACGGGCGACCAGCCCCCGTCGCGACGGAGCATCGCGCCATTCACCAGCCGCCGCCATTGCTCAGCGACCGGGCACCGCAATCAAAAATTCTGGAAACCGGGATCAAGGCCATTGATCTGCTCTCACCGATTGAGCGCGGCGGCAAGACCGGGTTGTTCGGCGGCGCTGGTGTCGGGAAAACCGTGCTGATCACCGAACTGATCAACAACACCGTGCAGCACCACAAGGGCGTCAGCCTGTTCTGCGGTATTGGCGAGCGGTCGCGTGAAGCTGAGGAGCTTTACCGTGAGATGGGCGAAGCGGGCGTGCGCGATAAAACCGTGATGCTGTTTGGCCAAATGAACGAGGCACCCGGCGTGCGCTTTCTGGTGGGCCACTCTGCCCTGACGATGGCCGAGTACTTCCGCGATGACAAAGGCCAAGACGTGCTGCTGCTTATCGACAATATCTTTCGCTTTGTCCAAGCGGGGTCGGAAGTGTCGGGCCTGCTGGGGCGCATGCCGTCGCGCGTGGGGTATCAGCCGACTTTGGCAACCGAACTTGCGGGATTAGAGGAGCGGATCACCTCAACCAAGCGCGGTGCGATCACCTCTATTCAAGCGGTCTATGTGCCCGCCGACGACTTCACCGACCCTGCCGCCGCGCATATCTTCTCGCATCTATCCGCCTCGGTTGTTCTGTCACGCAAACGGGCAAGCGAGGGGCTGTATCCGGCGGTTGATCCTTTAGCCTCGGCTTCGGTGATGTTAACGCCCTCGGTCGTCGGGCAGCGCCACTATGACATCGCGCGCGAGGTGCGCCGGACCCTCGCTGAATACGAGGAGCTGCGCGATATTATCGCGATGCTGGGGCTTGAGGAACTTTCCTCGGCTGACCGCGCCACCGTGGGCCGCGCCCGCCGGTTGGAACGTTTCCTGACGCAGCCGTTTTTCACGACAGGATCGTTCAGCGGGGTCGAGGGTAAGCTTGTCCCGATCGAAGATACTCTGACGGGTTGCGAAACGATCCTGAGCCAAACCGAGTTCGAATTTCCGGAAAGCGCCTATTACATGATCGGCGGGCTGGATGATCTGGGGGCCGCATCATGAGCATGACATCCAACATGACCGTGACGCTGCGCTTGCCGACCAGCACCTTGTTCGAAGGGCAGGCGGTTCAACTGACAGGGATGGCCCCGAACGGATCGTTCGGAATTTTGCCGAACCACATGGATTTTGTCACAGCGATTGTGCCGTCGGTCATGACCCTGCGCCTTGCCGACGGGTCCGAAGAAATATTTGGGCTGGATGAGGGATTGCTGGTCAAAAAGGGCCACCAGATCACCGTCTGCGCCCTGCGCGGCGTGCATGGTGATGATCTGAGCAGCTTGCAAGGCACGGTCGAGACGAGCTTTCTTCAAATGGACGAGGACGAGCGCCAAGCGCGGGCAGCATTGTCGCGGCTCGAGGCAGATATGGTGCGCAGATTTGCCGAACTACAAAGGCCGCAGCTATGACGCCAAAGCCAGATAAATCCAGCGGCGACATTATCCGTCAGGCCAAGAGGATGAAGTCGCACCGCGACAATCCCGGCCCCAGCCCGCTGCGTGGCATCGGCACCTTTGGCATGATCGGATGGTCCATCGTCGTGCCGACCGTTGGGGGCGCATTTCTGGGTCTCTGGCTCGACCGCGTCGCGCCGCAAGGGTTTTCGTGGACGCTTGCGTTGATTTTGGGCGGCGTGGTGATCGGCGCAATCATCGCCGCATCTTGGATTAACAAAGAAAGGGATGACAAATGACTGCTATCGATTGGAACGCGGTGCTGATGGGGGCGGCCATCGGGCTGGCCATGAGTACATTCTTCTTTGCCGGATTGGCAATCGGGATGCGGCAGGCACTACGTCGTGAAAATCCCGTTGTGCTGCTCGCACTCAGCGGTGTGATCAGGGTCGCGACCTTGCTTGGGGTTGGCTGGCTGGTGTTGGGGCAGGTCGGGCCATGGGCCGCACTTGGCTATGCTGTTGCGTTTCTTTTAACCCGCCTCGTTGCCACGACCTTTGCCCGTATTGGTTTGCCCGCACGAGGCACATCATGAACCTGTCCCCCGACCAAACCATCATGTTCGAGGTCTGGGGCCTGCCGATCAACGCGACGATTTTTTACACTTGGATCGTGATGGCATTGCTGACCGTCGTGTCGATGCTGATCACGCGTAACCTGCGCCCCGACGTGCCGCCAAACCGCTGGCGCACCACGCTCGAGGTGATCGTTCAAGGCATCCAAAGCCAGATCAACGAAGTCGCGCGCGGCTCCTCTCGCTATCTGCTTTATTATGCCGGCACGCTGTTTTTGTTTGTCGCGATGTCCAACCTATTGCTCGTTATTCCGGGGTTTGAACCGCCGACGTCGTCGCTGTCTACGACCACCGGACTGGCGATATCGGTTCTGATTGCGGTGCCGCTGTTTGGCATCACCAGTCGCGGCATTGGTGGGTACCTAAAAACCTACCTGCAGCCATCGTTCATCATGCTGCCTTTCAACATCATCTCGGAATTTTCGCGCGGCATATCGCTGGCCATCCGGCTCTATGGCAACATCATGAGCGGTGCGGTGATTGCGGCGATCCTGCTGTCGGTCGCGCCGTTTTTCTTTCCCGTGGTGATGGATGTGCTGGGTCTGCTGACCGGCATGATTCAGGCCTATATCTTTGCGATTTTGGCAACAGTCTACATCTCCAGTGCCACCGCACCTTCTTCACAGCCTCAAAAGGATACCCCATGACAGAACTTGCCATTATCGCCGCCATTTCGATTTTTACCGCAGGGCTGACCGTTGCATTCGGGGCAATTGGCCCCGCCTTGGGCGAAGGCCGTGCAGCGTCGACTGCGCTGAGCGCGATTGCACAGCAGCCCGATGCCGCACCGACCATTTCACGCACGCTGTTTGTTAGCCTCGCGATGATCGAATCCACCGCGATCTATTGCTTTGTCGTTGCTATGATTTTGCTTTTTGCGAACCCGTTCTGGATCGCCGCACTGGCCGCCGCGCAAGCCACAGGGGGGTAAGGCATGTCCATTGATTGGATCACTGTCTTGGCCCAGATCGCCAATTTTCTGGTGCTCGTCTGGCTTTTGAAACGGTTTTTGTACCGTCCCATTCTCGACGGTATCGACGCCCGCGAGGCCGAGATTTCCAACAGAATGAACGACGCGGTCGAGGCCAAGGAAAAAGCCGCAGCGGTCGAAGCCGACTATCACGAGAAACTGCGCGCCTTGAACGTCTCGCAAGCCGAGATATCCGAAACGATCCGCAAATCCGCAGAAGACCAACGTGATGCATTGCTGGCCGAAGCCGCGCAACAGATGCAAAGCGAACGCGAGAGTTGGCAGGCGCATCTTGGCGAAGAGGCCCAGAAATTTTCCGCGCATCTGCACCGTGTGGGGGCGGAAACGTTGTTGTCTCTGACGCGCAAGGCGTTGACCGATTTGGCAGACGAAACGCTTGAGGAACGTATGGCGCGTCATCTTGTTCAGCAGCTTAAACCGATGGCCGATGATTTGAAAAAGGCCACTGGTGACGCAACCGCCGCAACAATCGTAAGCCATAATGCATTGCCGACCTCAGTTCAGGACAGCTTAAAAGCCGAGATATTGACGCTGTTCGCCAAGGCCAATGTTACCTTCAAAACCGACGTCGCCCAAGCGCCGGGTCTCGTGCTTCGTTTGGGCGGTGCGCAGGTCGATTGGACGCTCGATTCCTATATCGAGGGGCTGGAAACCCTGATCGAAGACCGCCTGAACACGAGCGCCGGGCCAAAGGTGGCTGCCAATGCGCTTTGACGCCCATAAGATCGACACGAACCCCGACGCGTTGGTACAATCCCTGCTGGAATGCCCCGCACCCCCGCCCCGCCTAAGCGAGATCGGGCAAGTGGCCGAAATCACCGACGGCATCGCCATTGTGACGGGGTTAGAGCGGGCCTTGTCCGACGAACTATTACGGTTTGAGAACGGCGTGCAGGGCATCGTGTTGGATCTTGAACCCGGACGGCTGGGGGTTGTGCTGTTGGGCCCCTCGGAAGATATCGGCGTGGGGCAGAACGTGTTCCGCACCCATACCGTGGTCAGTACGAAAGTGGGTCGCGCCTTGCTGGGTCGGGTGGTTGATGCGCTTGGAAATCCTGCTGATGCAAAAGGCCCAATCAACACCGAAACCACCAAACCGGTCGAGGCTGAAGCCCCTGAAATCCTGAGCCGCAAGGCGATCACGCGTCCGCTGGCAACGGGGATCAAAGTGGTCGATGCTGCGGTGCCCATCGGGCTTGGCCAACGCCAGCTGGTGATCGGGGACCGGCAGACCGGCAAAACCTCATTGGCCGTTGATGCGATATTGAACCAAAAAAACACCGATGTGATCTGCATCTATTGCGCGATTGGTCAGCGCGGCGATGCAGTGGCCAAGGTAATCGGTGCCATCACCGAAGGTGGCATGCTGGACCGCACGATTGTCCTAGCCGCAGGCGATGCCGACGCAGCTGGCTTGGCCTATATCGCGCCCTATGCGGCGATGACGATGGCCGAGTTTTTTGCGGCGCAGGGTCGTGATGTGCTCGTGGTTTTGGACGACCTAACCCATCACGCGCGGTCCTATCGGGAATTATCACTGTTGCTGCGCCGCCCCCCGGGCCGCGAGGCCTTTCCAGGCGATATCTTTTATATCCACGCCCGCTTGCTGGAACGCGCGGGGCAGTTCGCCGACACCATTGGCGGCGGGTCGATCACAGTGCTGCCCGTCGTTGAGACGCAGGCAGAAAACCTGTCGGCCTATATCCCCACCAACCTCATTTCGATCACAGACGGGCAGATTTATCTGTCGCCCCGCCTTGTGCGCAAGAACCAGTTTCCCGCCGTCGATCTAGGGGTATCGGTCAGCCGCGTCGGGGGCAAAGCACAAAGCCGCGCCTTCCGTTCCGTCGCGGGCAACCTGCGCGTAACCCTGTCGCAGTTCGAGGAGCTTGAGGATTTCGCCCGCTTTGGCACGCGGCTGGATGACGCCACCCGTGCCCGACTGGCCCGAGGGGCGGCGGTGCGCGCATCGCTGCGCCAGGCCGAAGGCGACCCCATTCCCGCCGTCGAACAACTGGCCGTTTTGGTCGCCGCGATGGAGGGGCAGTTCGATGGTCTGAACGAGGCTGACATCTTTGCCGTGATGGGGGCCATCAGAACCGCCGCCGCGCGTGACTTGGACGACATTGCCAAACAGATTGCCCAGAACGAACCATTCGAAGACGCCGCGCGCACCCGCATGATCGCCCTTGGAAAACAAGCGCGCGCTACATTGGAAAGCCCCGATGGCACAATCGCTTGAGACCCTATCCCGCCGTATAACCAGCATGCAGGGCATTCGCGGCGTGGTGCATACGATGAAATCCCTGTCGGTGATCAACGCGGCCCCCTATGAACAAGCCGCCCGCGCGATTGAGGCCTATCATGAAACGGTTCTGACGGGGCTGCATGCCTTTCTTTCACAGTCCGGACCGGTCACGGAGGAGGGGCTGGGCAACGCCGCGCGCATCGTCGTGGTATTCGGGTCCGATCACGGGCTGTGCGGCAATTATAACGAGGCATTGGCCGCACATGTCGGTGCCCATATCAAAGCGGATACCGATGCGGAAACCACGGTTCTGTGCATCGGCGCGCAGATGGAAAGCGCACTGTCTGACCTTGGCCTCGCGGTGGAGGAGACGTTCTTCCCGCCCGCATCTGTTGATGGCATCGGGCGGCTTGCCAATCTGCTGACGCAGAAACTGGATGATCTGCGCCGCGCCCGTCGCCCCCACGACATATCTGTAACCCTTGCCTATTTCGCGCGCTCTGAACAAGGCGGACAGACCCCCAAGATTGACGCGCTGCTGCCGCTAAACCCCGATCTCGTGCGCGATTTGCAATCTAAACCTTGGGTCTCGCGTAGCTTGCCCCGGTTTTCGATGCAGCCGGGGGATCTGTTCCTATCCCTGATCCGCGGTCATCTGTTTGCCTCGCTTTTCCGGGCGGCCGCCGAAGCATTGGTCACCGAAAACGCTGCGCGCCTTGCGCTGATGCAACAAGCCGAGCAATCGGTCGATGATAAACTGGATGCCCTGAAGTCCGACACCCGCGCCCTGCGCCAAAGCGAGATTACGACCGAGCTTTTGGACGTGATCATCGGCTTTGAGGCGCTGAAGAACGACAGGCGATCTGGGCGGGATACCAAATGACCATAATGAGTGTTATGTAATAATTAGGGAGTTCTAACCCCTTACCCCAACACTTCAATCTCAGTCCGGCTTGATGGGCTGAATCCAGTTGTGCAGTTTTGTTCGGTCAGCCCGTCCCCTTCGCAGGTATTCGCACCGTTGAACAAAACGCGGCCCAGTTGATCGCAGGTGACCTGAGGTACCGCGAACTGGCGCACGCGGGGGCGTCCGGCAGGTAGTGCGCCAAAATCGAACAGGGTCAGACGGTTAACCTGACCCGAGGTATCGAACAGCACTGTTTCATAAACAACCTTGTCCAGATCGGCACCCAGATCATTGGTAATGACAAAGGTCAGCGTGCAGGATGCGTTGGCGGTTTGCACCGCATTCAGCTCGACCGAAATTTTCTCCGTTACGTCTGCTTCTTGCGCCATTACAGGCACCGCAAAAACCATCATCGCCAGCGGGAACAGGTATCTTAAGGCAAGCCGTTTCATGCGCGCATCCATCTCGTAAAATATGAAGGCGGCCTGGCTGTGTCCTGTCATCGGGGCGACATCTGGCTGGGGGCCGTTTGCCAAGTTTCTGCCCATTTTACCGAGCGGTTTCAAGCGTCTTGGCGAAGATCGGCAATGAAACGGTTTCCCGCACCGTCATTTACAGAACACCCATCGGCAAAAACCGCTCAGAAAAATTTCCCCGCTTGAATTTATGCTAATACCTTATAAGTATAGTCGGGAATAAGAGCGGGCGATTCATCCCGCAGCTTTGAACCAACGGATACCCATTTCTATGGCGCAACTTTCTACTCTGCCGATGATGGAACACGGCGCGTTTGAACGCCCTGCCCCCACATTCCAGATGACACTGGCGCAACGGGCGGTTCTTAATCATTTGCGTTTGGCTGCAATGGCCTGCCGGGCCGCCGCACGCACCGACCTTTACGAGGCATGCGCGCTTTTGACCCTTGATGGCGAAGACGCAAAACGGACGTTTGTCGAAACCTTTATCAAATGCCTGCCCGGTGCCACCCGCAAACCAATCACCTGGTTTGCCCCCGGCGCGGCAGAGCTGTCGTTCGACGAATCGTGGGTAATGCGCTGCTTGTTCTGTATTTGGGACGACGAAACCAGCAACCTCAGCTTTTTGTTAAAGTCGCGGATCACCCCCGCAGACCGTAGATATATAGGTTTTTTGCTGGGTCGCATTTCCGATCAATTCTCTCAGATTTAGAATAATTCTAAAAAGACTTGGCAAACCGATTTTGGCGTCTATGTTAATGGTCAGGCAAGCAAGCTGCCCGCCAGCCAGCCACATATTTTAACACCAAAATTGGGGTGAGCAGATGACTCAGACCGCAGCCGCGTTGACCACCGACGCCAAGACAGCAATTGCCGACGCATTGAACCAGTCCGTTGCAGAAACCGCCGTGACCACGATGCTTGCGCAAAATTTCCACTGGAATGTAAAAGGCATGGGTTTCGGCCCGCTGCACGATCTTTTCCAGAAGATTTACGAAGACCACTTTATCGGTCAGGACGATCTGGCCGAACGCGTTCGCGCGTTGGACGTACATGCAGAAGGCACGCTTGCCGGTATGCTGAAGCGTTCCAAAGTCAGCGAACATGATGGCCACGCCACAGACAAAGAGATGATCCGCATCATGATGGAAGCGCAGCAAACGCTGGCCTCTACACTTGCGGGTGCCGGCGAATTGGCGGCTGAACATGGCGACACACTGACCGAAGATCTGTGCATCTCGCGCGGCACGACGCATGAAAAATTCGCTTGGTTCCTGCGCGCACATCTCGCGGGCTGATAGAGACCATGTTACAAGACCAAATCGCGGCTAGAGAACCTTCTCGGCCGCGATTTTGCGTTTCGCCAGCTTTTTGCGATACGCCGCATCCCAATGCGTATACTTGCCCAACCGCTCTTGCTGCGCGGTTAACATCTGAATGAAGCCCGTGCGGTGTCCGTCCTTTTTCAGCGACTTGAACAGCGATTTTTGCGCCTTTGTCATCGAACAGCCGATGCAATGCCCTTCGCGTTTGAATTTGCAAACGTCAATGCAGGGACTTGGGGTTTTAGCCATGAGACACCTTGCTGATCCGTAATCAAGCTGGGGGGAAAAGGTACAAGAGGGAGATTCTGCGGAGTTCTAGGCGGACAGGCACCGCTTGCCAAGGCACCACAGGGTAAATTGCCCCCTGCCCCGCGTCACTTTACCTCGACCACATGTTTGCATCATTGTTTGCGCTCATCCAGCCAATCAAACAGGGCTTCCAAACAGGCCGTATCGCACACACCTTCGCACAGCGCATCGTACATCACTTCGCGCCTGCAACAAGTTGGTCTGGCCTCCAGATCCGCCGGATTAAACATCCGCTCACCCTCGGAACGGGTGCGGGGCGTCTGGGTTTGGGCGATCTCTGCCATATGTGCCTCCGGGTTACTGAATGCCGGGCGAGCCCGTTCGGGGCATAGCAGGCGGGGTAAATGAGTGTGACCCATTGCGGGACAGCACCCATCGTTACCATACGAGGATTCATGACCTCGCGCTATTCTTACTTAAACACTCAGATACTATCTGGCGCGATGGGTCAAGACGTCTTGCGGGTTTCGGCGGAAATTGACTTAGGTCAGATGACCACGCTGCCGCGCGGGTTACGGTTAAATTCTGTTATCACTGGAAATATATATTCAATATATTATATATGTTTTTAGACAGTATTTATAGGCCACACAAGCCGAGCATAAGGACGGTAAATATGACCAATCCAGTCGTAAAAAGTTTCTGGGACGAACCAACCGGAAGTTGGCAATATGTTTTTCACGACCCCGACACCATGAAGGGGGCGGTCGTCGATCCTGTACTTGATTTCGATCCGCTGGCCGGTGCCACATCGACCAAAAACGCCGAACAGATTTTACGCTATGTGCGCGAAACCGGGATCGATCTGGAATGGATTCTCGACACGCATCCCCATGCCGATCATTTCTCTGCCGGGCCGTGGTTGAAAGCTGAAACAGGTGCCAAAACGGCAATCGGCGAAAAGGTAACCGGCGTGCAGAACCTGTGGCAGGGCATCTATAACCTGCCCGATGATTTCCCCACAGATGGTAGCCAATGGGACCATCTGTTCGCGGATGGCGATACATTCATGGTCGGCAACGTGCCTGTGACGGTGATGTTTTCACCCGGTCATACGATGGCGTCGATCACCTATGTCGCGGGCGATGCGGCCTTTGTGCACGACACGCTCATGATGCCGGACAGCGGCAGTGCGCGCGCTGATTTTCCGGGCGGCGATTCGGGGCAGCTGTACAACAGTATCTCTGCCATTCTGGCCCTGCCCCAAGACACGCGTATCTTTGTCGGCCACGACTATGCGCCCGATCGCCCCGCCGCCTGCGAAGTAACCGTGGCAGAGCATCGCGCCAAAAATATCCACTGGAAGGACAACCCGACCAAAGCTGAATACCGCGCCGTGCGCGATGCCCGCGATGCAACATTGGCCCTGCCAAAACTGATGTTGGCCGCCCTTCAGATCAACATTCGCGGCGGTCGCCTTCCCCCGGCAGAGGACAATGGACGGTCCTATTTGAAACTGCCGCTCAACTACTTCGAAAGCCGCTAAACCTTGCGGCATGTGCCCATTGCCCTGACGCGTTATGCGATTGGGCAATGGGCCTGACCCGCCATCTGGGAGGATGGGCGGATTCTAGTTCCACGACATGCGCAGCCCAAGCCCGGCCACCGGGCCGCCGTAGGCACGCGCCACGATATTTGACTGGTTCTTTTCCCACCCGACATAGGCCGACCCGCGCAAACGGTTGGAAAACCGCCGGTCAATCTGCACCTTCGCCGAAAAACGCTTGTCCGCGCGCGCGACGTTGAACTGGTTGGAAAACGCCCCGTCATAATTGCGGGTAAATGCGGCGATACGGCCCGACACAGTGGTCTTTTCCGTCAGGGGCAGGCTGACAACCAAACGGCCGCCAATTTCATCATAGCTAAACTTGTGATCGTCAGCGCGCCGCGCCTCACCATACAGCGTCGCCGCGACCATCAACCGGTCCTTGCTGGGGCGATATTGGTGGGTAACACTCAGCAAAAGCTCCCCTTGGTCATACCCGGCCAACAGGTCCTCGTTTTGATTGCGGTGGCCGAAACGCATTTGCATACGGGTCGTGTGGGCCGGGCTATGTTTGTATTGAAGCCGCCCACCGATCCGGGTGCGGGAAAAGGCCAAGGTCCCCTGTGCGCGCGAAAACTTCTGTTTGAAAAACGCACGCGCCTGCCATTTCTTCGCAGCATCCAGGTTAAACTGATAGCTGCCCGTAAAGGCCAACGCGACTTTGTCGCTCGCGTCTTCTGACGGGTATGCGCTCGCCTCAAGCCCCACGCCAAAAGACAGCACCCGCCCTGCCCCGATACGATTGGTGAATTTCATCCGCGCGTCCACGCTTGCAACATTCGCAAGGCCCAGACGCTGTGCATCCCCCTCGCCCAGCAGTTTGGATTCAACGCCAATGGCCATATCCGCAACGGCGGTCATTTTGAAATCAGCCGCCGCTTGATGGCCCCAAAACCCAGCGCAAAACGCTAGCGCCAAAGCGCGTAGAATGTGATTTGAAGCTGTCATGCGACCCTCAATGGTGTGCTTGGGATGATGTCGCGCTTAAACGCGATCTCGAGGTTTTCACCCTCGGTCTTGATCAAGATGCTCATCATCGATTCAAGCGTGAAATAGGCCCGCAAAATCCGGAAAATCAGATACTCCGGCAGGCAGATCACCCCCTTGGGCACGCCGTTCAGAAAGGACGATATGACCGCAATGATCGCCGGTGCCCCCGTGGTGACCGCCACGATTGATTGCCAGACAAGCGGACTGTCAGGGTTAAACCCGAAACCGTATTCGATGCAGCCGAACAAGATCAGCGGCACCAACATCGCACGGCGCCCGGAATTGATCAGCATATAGGGCAGGATCATTTTGCCGCGCAGGGTCATCCAGTCTGAATAGATCAGATCACGGCACCGCGAACTGATGTGATAGATGGACCTGAACCAGCGCATCCGCTGCTCGCGCATATGCGCATAGGACGACGGCACTTCGGACACATATCTAAGCTTTGGGTCGACCACAGACCGAAAGCCCAATTCACCAATACGCAGGGAAATATCGGTGTCTTCACCGTTCATCCCCTCAACAAAACCGCCCAGATAGCGCGGGTGTTCTGTGCGGTAGACCACGAACATGCCCGGAATACCGACAACCCCGTTTACCGCCCCCATGGCAACGGAATAGAACCCGTGCTTGACCAAAACCTCAAGCAGGCGCGCGCGGTCGAACAAGGCGCCACCCGGAGGCACAGGCACGCCGCCCACCACCCCAACAGACGGGTCCGAAAAATAGGCCATGGCCCGTGTCAGGTTGTCTTCGCCCACCAAGGTATCGGCATCGACGCGCACCAGAAACTCAGTCTCTGTCGCGTCCAGCCCGGCGTTCAACGCGTTCGATTTGCCCGGTTTAGGGACGTTGATCACCCGCCCTTTTGCCGATGTACAGGCGGCCAGCGTCTCGCGGGCGATGCTTTCTGTGTCGTCGGTTGAGTTGTTGTTCATGATCAGAATATGAACCTCGCCCCGATAATGCGCGGCGGCTTTGTCCATCGCCTTGATCGTATTCTCGATGATGTATTGTTCGTTATGGGCCGGAACAATTATGCTGACCGGCGGCCTAAAATCGGCGCGTTTTGCGGTTTTCACATCGTAAATCGCCAGAATATACAGCTGGGCAAACAGCGTTGGCAGGAACAAAAACACACCCGGCCCGATCCCGCCCAGCAAGGTCAGGCTGCGCATTTTCTGCACGATCCACAGATCCATACTGCCCAAACTGGCCGACACAAGCGCCGCGATCAGCGTCACCACAGCCAGCCGCAGCATCGCCTTTTTGTTGCTTGTCGGGCGATGTTCAATCCGGATACGCATCGGCATACGCCCGCGTTCAAGCAGTTTGAACGAATAGACCGCAAACCCCAGCAGCCCCGACAAAAAGGCACTGAAATGCAGCGAATAGGCCACGGAAAGCGTATCTTCCAACACCGCATTGGCCAGATCAAAGATCCCGCAAACGAACCCGTATGTCAGCACCAGATCGAATGCGAACAGCGTTTTGCCTTTCCACCCCGCCGAAGAGAACACGGCGAACGAGATGAAAAACGAAATGATAAAGATACGCACCGCAACCGCGTGGCGCCCCTCGTAGGGGGAAAAAACAATATCGCGATTGGGGAACATCACGCTGCCGGTGGGCGTGTTCACCAACCACAGCAGCACCGCCGAAATGATGCAGAACACCCCCAGCATGGCCGGCCCGCGCAACTGCGAGACTGGCCCCGCAAATTTCTTCGGGGCGCTGTCGACCGACACGAACGTGATCTGATCGCGGTTGTCTGAGGATTCTACCGCTGTCATTGGCCCGCCTGCTTGGTTTGAGGGTTTGAAAACTGCACCAAAATGCCGGTGACCGGATTAAGCTTAAGCGCCGCAATCGCTGCGTCAGACACCGGCTGCGCAATAATTTCGTCGTCATCTTGATGCGTATAAACAAGCCAGCCGTTTGCGGTGCCGTCATCCTCAAGGCTCAGCACACCCAAATCAGCGCGGCTGAACGGGGTAATGTTGGCCCATTGCGGTGCCTTTTTGATTTTCATCTCTTCAGGCAACACCGCAGCAATCAGCAAGGCGACCGCCTCGGCTTCTGCGGGCGTCAGCGCGGGCACCTCAGGCATGCCGACGTTCGCGCGTTTGGCCAATGTCGCGCGCAGCTCGGACAGCTTGCCCAGATAGCTGGGACCGCCGCCAATCAATTGCGCATCCGATTGCATTTCCGCGATCAGCTCGGGCCCGTTGTTGCACACACCGACCAGCAGTTGCGAGGACGAGGCCGTGACCTCGATCACGTTCACCGCTTCATGCAGATCGGCGGGCAGATCAACCGTCGCGCCAAATGACGTATCGCCGACCGGCACCTTATCCATCTGAACAACGCGGCCATTCAGCGATGTTGTTACAGTCCAATACGCATCTGCATCCAAAAACCCGAGCAACAGATCGAAATCAAACGTCGCGGGCATTTCATAGGCTTCGTATTCCGTCAGATCATAGCGGGTGCGCCAGCTGACCCGACGCTGGAACCGGCGCAGGCCCGCATTCGGCCCTGTGGCGGCAACGGCCAATGGCCACTGTTTGGGCGGCTCGACGATGGGGCCTTCTTCGGCGGCCAGAATTTTCAGCTCGGGCGTGGTCAGCACGTTGGCCGCATTCCCGGCGACAAAGTTAACCTTGGTATTGCCGCGCACCAACTGCGCCGCTGCAATCATCTGGTTTGTTCTACGCGTGGCCGTAAACCACGGTGACCATCCCACAGTCGCGGCGCCGCTTGATGAAATCATCCGGTCACGTGCGCTCTCGATCGGGCTATCCAATGCAAGGAAAAGCGCGCTGCTCGGCTCGATCTCGACCGTGGCGACCTGGCTGGTTTCCGCGCTACATCCTGCGTTGGGCCGTGCACCGATCATGCTAAATGAAACCTCGATTTTGTCGCCAGCAAGGTCTGCGGGCGTAAGAATAATTTGGACGGATTTTTTAACCTCGCCCGGGCGCAGCAATACTTCGGCGCGGCGGGTCCCGTTCAGCGAGATACGCAAGGTGCCTTCGACTTCGCTAAGAACCTGATATGTCGCATCAATTTGAAGATAACCTTCGGTTGGGCGCGTATCGACGGGCAACCCGAATATGGCGTTTTGGTAAGCTGGCAAACCGGACAGAATGATGGGGGTTGCCGTGTCGCGGCGGTAAATCACGGTCTCGTTCGAGCCAAACTTTGATTGCAACGGGGCGCTGGTTTCAAACACAAGCTGCGGGCCGCTCACCAGACCCTTGAGGTGGTGCATACTGCGTTGCCAAGCATCAAGATAAGAAAGAGTAAAAGCCGCGCCCATCAAAACAAACGCTAACAATCCGATGCCGATCAAACGCATTTTTCAATTCCAATCTGGCCATCCGGGCTGCCAACATCGACGCTGGACGATGTCGACAGCCCAGTCCGCCTGGATTAAGCGGCCGCCACGGCAGACGAGGGGACCACGCCGGGACGTTGGTTTTCGGTCCAGGTCGAGACGCATGGGATCATGTCCATGCGGCAACGATCTGCAAACCGCTGTGCAATTTGCTGTGTTTCCTCACACAGACCTTCGGCCAAAGTGATCGGCTTTAGACCAAGTGAGATAAACGTTTTGTTGGATACACGCAGACCGTTCTCAGCGGCCTCATTGCGGGGGTTGTCGACATTGGCAACATGGGCACCCGTCGCTTTGGCAACCAACTCTGCCAAATAGCGTACGGTGTGTGTTTCGGTCATCTGGTTCAGGATTTTGACCTTGTTGCGTTCTTGCGGGGGGTTCGCGACAGCCAAGGCAAGGCATTTCACCGTGTCTTGGATGTGGATAAAGGCGCGTGTCTGACCACCGGTGCCATGTACCGTCAACGGGTGACCGACTGCCGATTGCATCAAAAAGCGGTTCAAAACCGTGCCATAGTCACCATCATAGTCGAACCGGTTCATCAGGCGGTCGTCCAGTTTGGTTTCTTCGGTTTGTGTACCCCAAACGATCCCCTGATGCAGATCGGTGATCTGAATGCGGTCGTTCTTGGCGTAGAATTGGAACAGGATCTGATCCATCGATTTCGTCATGTGATAGACGCTACCGGGATTTGTCGGGTACAGAATGTCGCGCTGGAAAATCTGCTTGTCATCGCCGGGGATGTAAACTTTCAGATACCCTTCGGGGATCTCCATACCGTCGTCGTCATAGCCGTAAACCCCCATCGTTCCCAAGTGAACGATATGTGTATCAAGGTTCAGGTTGGTGATCGCGGCCAGCAGGTTATGCGTCGCGCCGATGTTGTTATCGACAGTATAGCGTTTCTCGGTGATCCCCTTCATGGAATAGGGTGCTGCGCGCTGCTCGGCAAAATGGATCACTGTGTCGGGCTTCAGCGCACCAAGCAGTGCTTCGAACCGGTCATATTCAAGTGCGACATCGATATGTTCAAAACCGATGGTTTTGCCGGTCGCCTCGTGCCATGCGGCAATGCGTACGTCGATTGGCTGGATTGGGGTCAGGCTGTTCGCGCCCAGATCTTCGTCGATCCGACGGCGTGACAGGTTGTCAACGATGGTGATGTTGTGGCCCAGCTGCGACAGGTGCAGTGCTGTGGGCCATCCGCAAAAACCGTCGCCGCCAATTACCAAGATATTTTTCAGTTGCTTGTCCATCTCGTTCTCTTCCCGTTTTCTCGTTTGTGGCCGTTGATCCAGCCGGGGGAGGTGCTGTTGTTTCGCACCGGTCATGAGAAGCTTTTAAGAGAAGACCAGCAGCCGCGTCTTGGCCCCGGCTGGCTAGAAAATGGATGCATTTGGTTGTGGGGCTATCCCTCCGGATAGGTGTGTTAACCATTCGGCGTATGAGAATATGGCTTTTTCGTGAAGTTTCAGGTGGTACGGGCCGAATCTGCCAGCCCCCCTGCCCGCGCGCCGGTGAATGACCCGCTTTCCAGCGCATGCCTGACAGGCGATTCTAGGCGGCCTTGATTAGCGGGGCTGTCGCCCCTGCCCTCGCACCCCTATTGCACAAGGGGCCGTTGCCCCGTCACGCCGCCGCTCTTGTACATGTTGCGGATTCCTGCGCCACGCAGCAGCGTTTCCGCCTCGCGGCGGCTGATGGTGCTGCGCGCATAGGGGCCATATCCACGATCAGGGTCCGTCAGGACCGCGGGTCGCACCACGCCCACAATCAGCTTTTGCATCGCGGTCAGCACCTCCATACCCATACGACCGGGATAAAAGCTTTCGACCAGGGCGCCATTTGCCGTGATGATCTCGTGATTGGGCAGCAGCAATGTATGATAGGTAACCGACCGCGCCCCGCGCATTTTCCGCACCCCTGCCGCTGCGACAAACCCAAGCGCGGGGGCCAACACCTCGCGATGGCCATTGTGCATCAACATGCGGTGCTGCGGCGACACGACCAGCCTGCGTGAGGGGCGACCCCTGCCAAGCGTGTCGGGCTTAAACTCAATCGGCTGCTGCGGATGATGCGCCCCGACGGCAAACCTCAGCCTGCGCGCGCCCCGCCACATCAACGGCCGCGGCCCGTTGTCCTGGGTCATGATCATATCGCCGGGCTCCAAATCCTCGACCGCGCGCTCCCCCTCAAGCGTCGCAATCATGGTGCCCGAGGCAAAGCACACAAAATCGGTCTGAATGCGCGATATGACCGCTTCACCGACTGGTGAGTTTACCGAATCCAGCGACAAACTTTTGATCGCCTTAGCCTCCATCGCGGCGATATCGGGTCCGGCCTGATATTCCGGCGCAAGAAACAAATTCCCCTGCGTGTCCTGCATAATCACCGCCGTGATCCCTGCGGTGGTGCCGTCGGTATAGGTCAGCGTCGCATTATAGATCGAAGCCGCGTCAAAGATATTGGTCTGCAAACCGTTCCCGTCATCGGCATCAAACCGCAGTTGGTCATAGTTAAAATTGTTATCACTATCGAGCATGTTCGCCTGCCCGCTGTTGTCGATGGCCGTGACCGTAACAACGTGATCCCAAAGCGGGTCACCGGTCGAACCATAGGTTGTCCCGACCAACACAGCCGCGTTGTCGGCTTGTTCCCCATCGTTTTCAACTTCGTCGATATCCAGGGCAGTTTTGCCAAGGTAAAGCGCGTCCCAGGTTAACGGCATACTAGGTTCCTTCAGGCGGTCGGCCCGAGGATATAGGCACCGGTCCCTAACAACCTGTGAAACGTAAAATTGGCGACAATAGCGGCAGGGCCACGCGTGAAAACCAGCCCGCGTTAAACGGTCAGAGCGCGATCTCGCTCCACAGCGCGCTGACTGGCAGGGCATAATTCCCGTCGCCAAACGACAGCTTTTCGCGCCCCAAATAGAACACCACCCCGGTGCAGGATTTGGTCCGACCCGGCCCGTCTTTGGCAAACCACTTTAGATGCTTGAAATCATCCATGCTGACGGTGGCAGAGGATTTTACCTCAACATTAACCAGATGATTGCCCCCGTCGATCAAGATATCAATCTCCCGCTGGTCAGCACTGCGCCAATGGTACATCCGGTAATCAGCGTCCTGCAGGGGCAAGGCGCGCTGCAACTCTCCGACGACAAAGCTTTCCAACAACCCGCCCAACGCCTGCGGCGTGTTATCAATGTTAAAACTCGTGTCGGTAAAGCGCCGTAAGGCACAGGCGACCCCCGAATCCACAAAATGATATTTCGGCTGCTTAATCTCACGTTTGCCTTCGCCCGATGTCCACGCCCCCAGCTTGGTCAGCATCGAAAGACGCATCAGAACGTCCAGATATTGGTCAACGGTCACCCGCTGCAACTTGGTCAGTTTGGCCAACTCGGATGTATTGATCTCTTGCGCAGATCGCGCCGCCATTTGATCAATAAGAATGCGCAATGCATCCGGTTTGCGAACCGGCGTGATGTCGGCCACATCCCGTTCAACCACCGCGTCGATATAGTCGCGATACCCGCGCTGCCGCGCCCGCAGGGGCAGCGTTCTGGTTTCCGGAAACCCGCCCGCCAGAATAAGGTCGATGTACTCCCCCCGCCCAAGGGCCTCAGGCTCGGATATCTGTCCAAGCTGCGGCTGCTTTTGCATCGCCCAATCCACCAGACGGCTGACCGGCGCGCTTTTAATCTCGGCCACGGACAGGGGCCAAAGCTTGAGCGTCCGCATCCTGCCGGCAAGCGAATCCGCCACATCGGTGGTCGTGAACACGTTCGACGATCCGGTCAGAACAAATTGCCCTTTGCGGCGGTCCGCATCGACAACACGCTTGATCGCCAAGGCCAGCTTCTTTGACCGCTGCGCCTCATCAATAATCAGCGGGGCTGGCCCCAAATCCTGCATCAAACTGGCAAGCTGCCCTTCCGGGTCAGCCTCGATCGCGGACAGGATCGCGGCATCATCCAAGGTGATAAAACGGCCATGCCCGAACAGATCCCTGACAAGGGTCGTCTTGCCCACCTGCCGCGGCCCGATCAGGTTCACCACCCGCGCCGATGCCAACGCCTCTTCCAGCTCGGTCACAAGGTGCCGGGGTAAATATGCCTCTGTCTGTGTTATCGCCCTGCCCTCCGCTACGGCTGTTTTCAGCAGCACCTGTCAGGCCGCCACCATTTGTGTACTAAATCCCCCACCATTTGTCTATTAGAAGCATCACCATTTGATCATTAGGGTGTCCGGTATTTGCCCATTACCGGAAAATCGCACCAGCCGATGCCCGTGCTGCGCGGGCTATCTAAAAATAAATCGCCCAATGGAAAATATTTTTGGAACCTATTGGAACCTGCTGCGTTGATTGTTG
This sequence comes from Sulfitobacter sp. AS59, assembly GCF_038899995.1. Lineage (NCBI taxonomy): Bacteria > Pseudomonadati > Pseudomonadota > Alphaproteobacteria > Rhodobacterales > Roseobacteraceae > Sulfitobacter > Sulfitobacter sp. AS59. Next base: position 7,874 of record NZ_JBBMQK010000011.1, on the reverse strand, counting down.
AATTCTTATTTCATCAAAACACATTCACACATCAGCATCCCATCCAGAAGGATATCGCACCCAGTGGTTTATCAAATGATCTATTTCAGCACGACACCAACCCAAATGGATGCCGCGCAGATAAGTGATCTTTTGAAACAATCCAAAGCGAACAATGCCCGCGACGGCATCACCGGCCTTCTTGTTTATTATGACAAGATGTTTTTCCAAATTCTGGAAGGCGACCGCGACAAGGTCGAAGCATGCTATCACCGCATTGAAAAGGACCAACGGCACCGGAAACTCTTCTTGATGTGGGAAGGCGATGCTGAAAAGCGCGCCTTTGATGACTGGAAGATGGCCTATGAAAGCAAAGATATGTGCGAAGAAACGCGCAATTCCAGCCTAAGCATCCATAAGCTGAAACAGGACCCCGGCCAAATGATGGGTGGTGACCCCTATATCGCCTGCGCCATCCAAAACGTGTTGTCCGATTTCAGAGAGCTGCGTTAATCCCCCTCTAACTCTCGAACTCTAGCCGGGTGACCGGCCCCAACTCTGCCTCGACTGCCCTCAGCAGGGGTCGGGTCAAATGCGTCTCAATATAACGCTGTGCGAATTTGCTCGGGGTTCGCAGGGTCAAAACGCCGCCCGTAAACCCAATAAACTGCAACTGTGAAAACCACGCCTTGAACTGATCGGCGTTATCTTGTGCCAGCCGCGTCATCGCGCGTTGCCATGTGCCGGGGCTGCTATCCGGCATCTCCTCCCCGACCGGTTTCGAATAATCGCTCAGCTGCACCACCTTCACGGGTGCTTCCTCGCGGTAGCGGCCTTTCATGCGTTCGTCGAAATCCGGGCCAACCAACTGCCAGCAATGCTCGGACAGTTTCGCAATCTGGGCATAGTTCAACCGATAGGCGGCCACCCTGCCCCGCACGCCGCGCCGTTTGCAGATCAGAATCTCCGTATCCGTCAGCCGCTTGATCTCGCGCTTGACCGTACGTTCATTGACCGACCACATCCGCGCCAGATCCCGTTGACCGACGGTCAGTTCATCCATGCGCCAATTATATCTTGCCGTGACCGCCGCGATCAATCGCATCAATGACATCTGCAAGGTTGGCGTCCCGTTCAATCCGGCAACGCTAAGCGCCGTCAACAGATCGTATTTGATAACACTCGCTTCAGGGCCCGTAAGCCTTTGTGGGTTTATCACGCTTTTGCCCGCCCGTTTCCAACCTATAATTGCCTCAATGTCCGCCTCTGCCGGGCGATTCCATTTCTGTGTTTAGAAAGCGCTAAATCCCGTCTTCTGTCAACCCACAGGAAAATACAGGATTTCTGGTTCTCTTACCAATTAATCTAAATAGATTAAGGTTAATAGGTTAAGGGGGACAGCCTAGTGTCACCTTATCGGCTGCCACCTGTCACCAAAACACCCCCTGCCCGCCTGTATCTGTCACCATATTCCGGTAAGCCTTTGTAATATAGGCCGCCGCTAAGATGCGCCTCTGGTTGGTATTCAGGAATTCCCGAAATTAGCTTTTGCCAAATTGCGAAAATCGCGTTATCCCGAATGTGAGGCTAAAAAACGCGAGTAGAAAAAATGAGAGACCACAACGATCTTCTTAACATGAACGAGCGCAGCTTGGAACAACAGGCCGCTGTGCGTCGCGCGACCTTCTCCCCCGGAGAGGTCAAGACACTGCGCCCCTTCTCAATCTGGGAAATCAGCCAGTTCATGTTCGACGTCCCCGCCGACACCCTGCGCAAGAAACTGGCCGAGGACCCTACCCTGCCCCAAGGCCTGACCGAAGAAGACGGCCGTCAGCGTTGGTTCAGCCTCGAAGAGATTAACGAGCTGCGCCGCCGTGCCAAATTCCGGGGCCGCAAGCTGTTGCCAGATCGCCCCCGTGGCCGTGCGATGCGCGTCGCCGTGTCCAACTTCAAAGGCGGCGTTGGTAAAACCGTCGTCGCCCAGCATCTCGCTCATGCTGCCGCCCTGGATGGCTACCGCGTTTTGTGCATCGACTTTGATCCGCAGGCGACGCTGACCCACTCCATGGGTCTGACCGAGGTCAAGGAGGGCAACACCGTTTGGGGCATCATGTGCCGGGATCTGTGTCGCGAGGCGAACCGCATCATGGAAAGCTATGATGACCCCGACGATTGCCCCTACCCTTCCGCTGATGAGCTGCCCGAAGATGTGCAATCCATCGGTGCGCAGCGGTTTCAGGATTTCATTCAGAAAACCTGCTGGCCGACCATCGACATTATCCCCTCCTGCTCCAATGCCGCCTTTGTCGAATTTGCCTCGGCGCAATACCGGTCACTGCACAAAGCCTGGAGCTTTTTTGGCTGCGTCGCACGCTACTTGGATGAACTTCCCGACGACCAATATGACATGATCATCTTCGACTGCCCGCCCGCGATCGGCTACCAATCGCTGAATGCGGCGTTCGCGGCGGACATCCTCTATATCCCCTCCGGCCCCGGCTATTGGGAATATGACAGCACGACCAGCTATCTGGGTCAGCTCGGCGATGCGATGGCCGATATTTCTGACGGCTTTTCTGCCCTTGCTGCGGACGCTGGTATTACACTTCCTAAACAGTTCTCGGACATCCGTTTGTTGATGACCCGATTTGAAACCAATAACCCGTTGCACAGCGCCATGATGGACGCGTTCAAAAATGTCTTTGGGGCCGATGTCTGCGCGCATCCGATTGAAATGACCCGTGCGGTCGAACAATCGGGGCGGTTCCAGATGTCGGTTTATGAACAGGACTATCGCCAGATGACCCGCGAAACGTGGAAACGCGCGCGGCAAAGTTTTGACCGCGCCTATGATGAGTTTCTGGGCACCGTGCTTGAAGCTTGGAAAGCGAACGGCAAACGTAAGGAGGCCGCTGAATGAGTGGTAAAAACAAATTCGGATTTGCGCCTGTTGAGCCAACCGCCCCGGTTAAACGCCGGACCCGCGAGCCTGGCCCCATGGGCGCTGCGGTGCGTGACGTGGCCGAAAATTTGCAAGAGGCGACAGAAGCCAAGATTGAACAACGCCGCCGCAATGCGGAGGATGCCAAAACATTTCGTCAGGCGCAGGAAGAGGGCCGCGTACTTTACCAAATCCCGCTGGCCGAAATCTTTACCGATGATCTGCCGCGCGACCGTCTCGCGCTTGAGGAAGTCGCCCAATCCGATGAGATGGAAGAGCTGAAATCGTCAATCCGCGAACGTGGCCAGCGTGAGCCGGTCGAAGTTTATGTCGGGCCGAACGGGCGCTACCAGTTGAAAAAAGGCTGGCGTCGCTTCACCGCGCTGTCCCAGCTTTTCGCCGAGACCCGGGACGAGCAGTTCAGTGCCATTACCGCGCGGATCGAATCCGGAAACGAAGACCGCATTTCGCGCTATGTCGACATGGTCGAAGAAAATGTTGTGCGCGAGGATCTGTCCTTTGCCGAGATGGCGCAGGTCGCGATCACCGCGGCGCAAGATGAAAGCGTGAGCGAGGTCGACGCGGCGGAGCTGGTCAGTCACCTTTATAGCGCGCTGCATAAAACCAAGCGGTCCTACATCAAAAGCTTTGTGTTCCTGCTGAGCGCGCTTGGCGATAGCTTGCAGTGGCCCAAGGCGATTTCCCGCAATCTAGGCGTGGATGCCGCGCGTGCCTTGCAGTCGCCAGAACAAGCGGAAAGCCTGCGCGAACGTCTGGCGGGGTGCGCATCAGCCGAGGCGCAAAATGATGTGCTGAAGCAGTTCATCGAAGGGTCACAAAAACCGGGCACCAAGGCGCAACCGCGTTCGGAGCCAAAGCAGAAGTTCGAGTTCTTTGTGGGGGAGACAAAGGTGACGGCCCGCCACGGCGAGGTGCGTTTGGTCAGCGAAGTCGACTTTGCAACCTTGCCCAAGAAGCAGCTTGAAGAAGCGGTTCGCGCCTTCGAGGAAGCCTTGAAAGGTGGTCCGCGCATTCGGTAACCCAGCGGGTTACCCATGGGTAACCCGCCCCGATGGTTACCCATGGGTAACCGGGGCAGGGTACCCCGATAACCTAGAGATATAGGCTCTATCATGCGGATTAGAGACTGAATGTGATCCTGTGGTGCCCACGGGCGTGAAAGCAGCGATATCGTCTCAACACATTGATTTTGAAATATAATATGGATAAGTGCCCAAATATTGAGCGCCTTCCGTCCATTTGCCTGAAATTGTTGCTTTCGCTGTTGTGCCGCCGGCATCTACGCGGCAACTATTACTAATGGTAGCAACGCCCCCGATCCCGATCTTAGTGTTTTCCGATCTCGACGGGACGTTGATAGATCACGCCAGCTATGACGCTTCGGCGGCTGGGCCTGCGCTGGATGCTTTGCGCGCCTGCGGTGGTGGGTTGATCATGGCAAGCAGCAAAACCGGCCCCGAAATTGCCCGCATCCGCGACACACTTGGCTGGGCCGATTTCCCCGCCATTGTGGAAAACGGCGCAGGTCTGTTGCCCGCGGGCGAGGCGGGGCAGGGGGATGCGACGCAGTATGAAGCGCTGCGCGGCGTGTTGGATAAGGCACCGCAAAACCTCCGGCAGGGCTTCCGCGGTTTTGGCGATATGAGCGTCGCCGAGGTATCTGAGGTTACCGGACTTTCGACGGATGAAGCAGCGCTGGCAAAACAGCGCGGGTTTTCGGAGCCGGGGCTTTGGACAGGTGACGACCCGCAGCTTGAACAGTTTTTAGAGTATCTGGCGGGGCAGGGGGTGACGGCGCGCGAAGGCGGCAGGTTCCTGACCCTGTCTTTCGGCCAAACCAAGGCCGACAGGATGGCGGATTTGATCGCACAGTTTAACCCCGCACATACGGTCGCCTTGGGCGATGCACCGAACGACGTCGAGATGCTGCAGGCCGCAGATACCGGCGTGATTGTCGCGAACCCGTACCGGGCCGCGCTGCCCCGGTTGCCGGGCGAAGAAACCAGCCGCATCATTCGTACAACATTACCCGGACCGCAGGGGTGGAACGCTGCACTCCTAGAACTACTCTTAGAGTTGAAGCTTAGATAGGAGCGACCAAGCATGTCAGATTTTCATCAAAACGGTAATATCGCGACGTTGCATAATTTGCGCACCCGGTCGTTGCGGGAGCTGACCCACGAGCTGGAGACCTTCGCACAGAGCCGCAAGATGACGCTGATTTTGCCCTGTCTTTATTCCGAGCTTGAAACCGATGCGATGCCCAAGATTCTGGCAGAGCTTTCCAAGGTCACCTATCTGCACCGCATCATCATTGGCCTTGATCGCGCGGACGAGGCGCAGTTTCGCCACGCCAAGAAATTCTTTGAAGGGTTGAACCAGAACCATATCGTGATCTGGAACGACAGCCCGCGGATGCTGGAACTGGGGGCGCGGCTTGATGCCTTGGGGTTGGCACCGTCCGAGCCGGGCAAGGGTAAAAACGTCTGGACCGCCTTGGGATATCTGATGTCGTGCCAAGACAGTTCCGTGATGGCGCTGCATGATTGTGACATCGTGACCTATACCAACGAACTGCTGGCGCGGCTGATTTACCCCGTGGCAAACCCGCATTTCCCCTATCAGGTGGCCAAGGGGTTTTACGCGCGGGTCGGCAATAACAGCATGAACGGGCGCGTGACGCGGTTGCTGGTCAGCCCGCTGTTGATTGCGCTGAAAAAGGTGGTCGGGGATCGCGATTATATCGATTATCTGCGGTCGTTCCGCTATCCGCTGTCGGGCGAATTTGCGATGCGGACGGGGATTTTACCAGATCTTCGCATCCCGTCCGACTGGGGGCTCGAGATCGGGGTGCTGTCCGAGGCATGGCGCAATCTGGCACCGCATTCCGTCTGTCAGGTCGAGATTTGCGATAACTATGATCACAAGCACCAAGATCTGTCTGCCGAGGATGCCTCGGCCGGGCTAAGCCGCATGTCGACTGATATTTGCAAGGCGATTTTCCGCAAACTGGCCGCGGACGGGACCGTGTTTTCCAACAATATCTTCCGCACACTAAAGGCCACATATTACCGCACCGCGCTGGATTTGCTTGAGGCCTATCACACGGATGCCGTGATGAACGGGCTGCACCTTGACCGGCACAAAGAAGAGCAGGCGATCGAGCTTTTTGCCGAAAACATCATGCGCGCGGGCAGCCATTTTCTGGAGAACCTGAGCGAGACGCCGTTTATCCCTGCTTGGAACCGGGTGCATTCTGCCGATCCTGAGTTTTTGGCCGATTTACATGCCGCCGCAGCGGCGGATGAGGCCGACTTTAACTAGGGTGGTTGGTGATCCAGCGGCACTGATAGGGGGCCAGCGATATGGTCTCGATCTCGGGATGCAGGGTTTCACCTGACAGCAGATCAACCCATGTTTCGTCTTCGATCATGTTCAGCGCCGCACCCTGGATCGCGACAGTCTCATCGCTGACATTGTGCAGGGCAAAGATTGATTGCCGCCGGTCCAGACTTTGCCGCCAAAGGGCGAAAACCCGTGCGTCTTCAAGGTTAACGGTGAATTGCGTCGCATTGGGGTGAAACGCAGTTTGCCGCGCGCGCAGTTTTAGCCGGTCGGTCAGCGCGGCCATCACGGCGGCCTGCGGGCTGGTCGGATCGGCAAGCAAGCCCTGAAGCGTGGGGTAATCCCAGCGGTGGCGGTTGATGGCGCGATTCATGCCCCGATGTTCCACGCCCGCATGATCGTTTGGCGTGGCGAGCAGCGAATGGATGTAGAACGCCGGAATCCCTTCGAGGGACATCACGATGGTTTGCGAACAGATGAACCGGTCGAAATGATAGGCATCGGTGCCTTTGAACGTGCGGCTCATCGCGTCGTAAAACGTGGTGTTCAGCTCGTAGGGGGATTGCCCGCCATCCGGCAGGGCGCGCATGGACACCAGCCCGCCCAAGTCGCGCACGGTTTCAATGACCTTTTCTTTTTCGTCCTCGGGCAGCAACCCTTCGGCGGGGCGCATTCCGATGCCGTCATGGCTGGCGGTAAAGTTAAGATACGCACAGCCCAGCGGGGCAGGGGGCATGGCGCGCTGCCATTTGCGCAAATACTGGGCCGAGCCCGACATCATCGCGTGCAAAATCAGCGGCGGCAGGGGGAAGTTATAAATTGCATGTGCTTCGTCCCGATTGCCGAAATAGCTTAGGTTTTCGCCCTTGGGGACGTTGGTTTCGGTCAGCAGAATGATCTTTTCGGGGGTGTAATCACACAGCAGGCGCATCAGTTTAATGATGGCGTGGGTCTGGGGCAGATGCACGGACGGGCTGCCGACGACCTTCCAGACAAAGGCGACGGCATCAAGGCGGATGATCTGCACGCCGTTGTCCACATGCAGCCGGATGATCCGCAGGAATTCGAGCAAAACCTCGGGGTTGCGGAAATCCAGATCGACCTGATCATGGCTGAAGGTACACCAGACGTGACGCGGGCCGTTGGTGGTCTCGATCTCTTGCAGCAGCGGGGTCGTGCGGGGGCGCACCACCATACTGAGATCGTCGGCTGGATCAGCCTCGAAAAAGAACCGGTCATAGGGCGGCTGGCCCTGACGGTAGGCGTTGAACCAGTTGCTTTGGCTTGAGACGTGGTTCAGCACCAAATCCGACATCAGCGAGAAATCTTTGGCGATACGGTTAATGTCCGGCCAATCGCCCAGTTGCGGGTGCACCGATCTGAAATCGGACACGGCAAAACCATCGTCAGACGTATAGGGAAAAAACGGCAGGATATGAACGCTGTTCACGGCCCCTTTAAGATAGCGGAGCAAGAAATCATGCAGCAAATCCAATGGCTTGTACGCACCATCAATGATCGAATTGCCGTAGGTGATGATTAATGCGTCTTTTTCAGACCACAGATTGTTGCCCGGGGCGCGGCCCCG
>NZ_JBBMQK010000010.1:0-94436 GCF_038899995.1 Sulfitobacter sp. AS59 | reverse complement strand
CGTGCACTGACGTATCATGGGCGTGCCGACCTCATGGCTTTCACCATGGTGTCGTTGGAGCATGACCTAATCTTGGACAAATACCTGCTTTTCACCCCTGGCCCTGTGAATGTGGCCCAGACTTTGCGTGCCGCGATCAGCAAGGAAGATATCTGTCATCGTGAACCCGATTTTGATAACCTTCTTAGAAGCATCGAACATAAATTAATTTCACTGTTTCAGATCAGAAACCGGGCGCGGTATCGTGCCGTGGTGATCACAGGCTCTGGCACGGCAGCAAACGAGGCAATATTGTCTTCTGTCGTAGGCAAAGGCGCGATCTTGATCCTGTCGAACGGTGAATTTGGCGAGCGGTTGCACAAAACCTCTTTGATCCACAATAAGCGCACCCATTTCCTCGAAATGCCGTGGGGCACGCCCTTCGATGTGTCGAAAATCGAAACCTACATGGCAGCGCATAAAATTGATGTCGTCGCCATGGTCCATCACGAGACCTGTTCGGGCATGTTGAACCCGCTCGCCCAAATTGGCGCTTTGGCCAAAAAGAACGGCGCGTTGTTCGTAGTGGATGGTGTCAGTTCTGTTGGCGCAGAGGTCATCGACATGGAGGCCTGCCACATCGGCTTCGTGTCCAGCTCAAGCTCCAAGGCCATAGGCTCCTATCCGGGGTTGTCCTTTGTCGTTGGGCGCAAAAAGCACTTCAAACGACTGAAAAGACATGCTGCGAAAACGACCTATCTGAACCTTGCGACCTTCTATGCTTTCTTGAGAAATCACAGCCAGACGCCCAATACACCCGCTGTCCCATTGTTCTTTGCACTGGAACAGGCACTGACAGATATTCTGCGCGAAGGTGTCATTAAGCGTTATGCGCGCATCAAGGCACGGGCTGATCAGCTACGTGTGGGTATGCGTCGGCTCAATCTCGACTTTTTGATTGACGAAGGTGACATGTGCTCGATTTTGACAACGGTTCGTATGCCGCTGACTTTATCAGTCCGCGACCTGCGTGAACGTCTACGTGAAAAATCCATCATCATATACGAGGGCAAAGGCTGCTTTACTGGCAAGGTTTTTCAAGTCGGAAATATCGGTGAGTTGTCCGACTATGACATCCGGTTCTTTCTTGCCACGCTCAAAGATGTGTTGGTGACATTGCAGGCCGAGGTGGCCGATATCGTAACACCTGTCCGTCCAAAAGACGCGAACCTGATCTTGCTGCCAAAACCTGACCGCGTGTTCGCCAAGGTGGTATCATGACAGTTAAACTAACAAGACTTTGGGCCACAAAAACCCGCGACGATGAATGGTGGTCATCATTCGTTACATCGCCCCTCGCCATCATCGCCAATTACGGTGCTGTTAGCATCCCTTGGATTACGCCGAACCGCGTAACAGCGGCATCCTTTCTGGTCGCGGTGGTCGCGGCGATCGGGATTATTATCGGCGGCACCGGATGGTTCATCGCAGCGGCCGTCCTAATCCACATTAGCCATATCCTCGATTGTATGGATGGGCAGATGGCCCGGTATCGAAAGGTGTCCTCCCCCATCGGAAGCTACTATGATCGTCTTACAGACCAAGTGCAGGTCATGCTGTGGTTCGGTGCCGTGAGCTACGCCGCTTATGTGCAAACAGCCAGCGTGATCCCCGTATTCCTCGCTATGATTGGCATTGGCTTCTATAATTTGCGGGGCTACGCAAAGTATGTCTCACTCGAAATCGAAACCGCTAGCGATCCCGATTACCCCACACGAATGGCGGGGCTAAAACAGGTCGAAATCACAGCGGGTCTGGGCTTTTCCCTCCAGGAAAACTGGTCGTGGTTCCTGAGGGAGCAACGCAAAATACTCGCCTTTGATGAAGGCGTCTTCATCTTCATGCTCTCAGTCGGCCTGATCTTCGATCAACTCGTCCCGATGCTTTTGGTCTTTGCGGCAAGCCAAGTTTTCTGGGGCACCTACAAGTCCTGGCTCAGGGGTAAAAACATTGGCGAAAGCCACAAACATCGCTTCGAAAAATAATCTTTCTCACCCCGGCACGAATAGGAAAACATCACATGAATCACGAAATTACCCGCCCCCCTATGGCCGTAATTCTGGCAGCTGGCATCGGTTCACGGCTTAGCCCTCTGACGGATAATTGTCCCAAAAGCCTGCTGTCCGTCGGCGGGTCCGTCATTCTGGAACGAATGATCCGTCACTGCCTAAGCTGTGGTCTGTCGCAGTTTGTTCTGGTGCTTGGCCATCGGGCGGACGAAATTAAACAGTTCATCGACAAAACTTTTAGGGGTATCCGCGTCACCTATGTGATCAACGAACGGTACCGCGACACGAACACAGGCTACTCTTTGATGCTGGCCGCGCCCGCCATTGGCGCGGCCGAGTTTATCAAGTTCGATGCTGACGTCGTATTTGACGTCAAAATCTTACGCCAGCTTGTTGATACTAATCAGCCAAACGTGCTGTGCATCGACCGGAACATCGCACTTGAGGATGAAGAAGTTAAAGTCATCACAGACGACGACCTGCAGGTCCTTGAAGTCGGGAAAACTGTAGATCCGAAGTTGGCATTGGGTGAATCCATCGGGATCGAAAAGATCAGCTCTCAGACCGGTCCTCTTCTTTTTGCCGAACTCGCAAAAATGATGGAAAACTACGCGAACCTACAAGAATATTACGAGGCAGCTTATGCACGTCTGGTAGGGCAAGGCGTGGTTTTCCGCGCTCTTGATATTACGGGCCTGAACTGGACAGAGATCGATACCGCCGAAGATTTCGCGGCGGCAAACGCAATGTTTGGATCCCCGGTCATAACCATTTCGCGCGGCCAGCAAAGGGCGATAGACGAAGCGCCCAAAAAAGCGGTTAAGCTAACGTAGGCCTGTCAGATCAAGACCACTTTTGCCCAAGACAGGCAAAGGTATACGACCGCAGCAATGCCCCTGCCATTCCGGCACCGGATCGCTGCATACCGGAAGGACATCCCATGGCTAAAGGCAAGAACAGTAAGAAAGAGGTCAAGAAACCAAAGCAAGAAAAGGCCAAGGTTTTAGCGACGGCAAATTCTCTGACGGGTAAGCCGACGGTAGCGATTGGCGGGAAAAAAGTGAAGTAACCGCCGATACTGCTCCCCTAATTATCAGGTTAACCATACGCCCTAGTTGAGCGATCCATTCAACTAGGGCGCATTGACCTGCCCTCATAGACTTTCCTCACTTTAATGTAGAGTTTGCTCAGCTTTAGAAGGAGCAAACAAATGTGACAGAGTCGTTTTACCGAGGCCTAGATTATTGGTATAATCTATAGCGTAAGAAGTATTTCGGACAGTGCAGACCAGTGCGTAGCTGCCGTTCGCGATTTACGTAGCGAAGGCCAGGCTTCCACCCTTAGGGTCAATCAACACGAACGGCCCAGAGCCGACCTTGTCCGCACTTCTCGACCCGTCGACTGAAGATCTGTAAGATGAGATTAATCACAACGTGAGGAGGATACGCAGATGCGAGGATTTTTTTGGGGGCCTTTGTTGGTAATGATCGCCACAGCCGCTGCGGCGGACGACGTCGGTATTTCCGCGGACACCATGAGCGTCACCGTTCAAACAGTTAACGGTCCCGTCGAGATCATGCGCAACCAGGATACCGAAGCGCGTTTGGGTGAGCCTTGGGTCAGAACCTCACGGCCCTGTCCCAATTTCTGCATCCAACCGATGAGCCCTGCCCCTGGCGTGACAACGATTGGAGAATTGGAGGTGCTGGAGTTCCTGCAGTCCAGTGATGCCGTGCTCGTCGACGGACGCATACGCCCGCAATACGAGCAGGGCACTATTCCGGGAGCAATCTCTGTACCCTATACCGAAGCTGCCGACAGGCTGGGCGAGTTTGGGTGCGAGATCGATTTCGATGGTTGGATTTGCGAGGCTGAAGTTCCTGCGGTCGTGCTATTTTGCAACGGCCCTTGGTGCGGCCAGTCACCAACCGCAGCGCGTCGTATGATCGAAGCAGGCTTTCCTGCAGAGAAAATCTATTACTACCGAGGCGGCATGCAAAGTTGGAACATGTTGGGGCTGACCGTCATACCGGGTGCTTCCTGATACACTGCATCGCTGTCGTGGAAAATCGTGAGGCGTTCGTTTCGGCGACATTCTCCGAGTTCAGTACAGACTGATCGATGCGGACTTCCAATTGAGAACAATGGCGCTTTGCAGCAAACGGTAGATGACAGCCCATCTTGCCGGAATGCTGCAAAGCCATTTATGACTGCGCCCCTATATAGGATCTCAGGCAGTTGAGACCCAGATAATGGCGCTTATTCTGAAGAGGCCGCACCCGAAACATATTTTGCGCTAAATGACTTTTCACCGAGACGCTCAATGAGGCTCAGTTGAAGCTCAAGCCAGCTTTTGTGCCCCTCTTCATCAAGCACGATCTGTTCGAAGAGAGTCCGAGAACCAATATCACCAGTCTTCATCGCATGTTGGGCAGCAAGAGTGTAAAACTCAATTGCTTCTTCCTCGTCGGCCAAATCAGATTTGAACATATCGACAAGGGAGTCGGCTTGAACAGGTTTCTTGTAAAAGTCTAAATCAGGCTTTCCGTTGAAGAACATAATTCTTGCAATGTACAAGTCAGAGTGTCCCAACTCCTCTTGCATTTCTGTTCGCATTTGGGCCGCAAGTTTATCCAAGCCCCAATCATCGAGAACATGGGCGTGCAACTGATATTGATGAGCAGCTGTCAATTCCATGTGTAGTGCTTTTTGTAGATAATCCATTGTTTCGATGTCGGACATTTTCTCGCTCCATTTTCAAAGATTATACACTTTCAGTAATGTGAATATGAACACGATCTAAGCGACGGTACGTTGATCTACATCAACCCCTACCAGTATCCAGCCAGCAGGATCGCGTCGACGGTCGGCGGGGCTTCAAACGTGCTGCTTTACAAATGCTTTGATGTCGGCTGCGGGGCGTGCGCCCGAAAGTCGGGCAACCTCCCGTCCTTTAGAATATAGTATTAGAAGTGGAATGCCGCGGATCTGTAGACGCTGGGACACTGCCGGAAACTGCTCCGTATCAATCTTGGCGAAACGGCACTCATAACGAAGCGCTTCAGCAGCCTTGGCAAATTCCGGGGCCATCATTTTACACGGTCCGCACCACGGTGCCCAATAATCCACTATGAGCGGCATATCGTCAGACCGAGTGGCTTTGTCATGGATCAACACATCAACCGCCCCTACTTTACCCGCGACCAGAGGCGCTGCGCACGTCGCGCATTTGGGCCCGGCCTGAAGCTTAGCCGAAGGAATTCGGTTTACTTGCCCACACGATAAGCAAGTAAGTAAAACTGCGTTTTCCATACTCAAGATCCTCTACTTTTCGACCAGGCACCCGCGCCGTCTCGATAAGATAATATTCGTCGTTTCCGACTATCCTTTACCCTTAGATATACAAATGCGCGAACGATTGACTTTCATCAAACCGCCAACGCTCGGTATCGATATACTGCGTTACATATAATAGCGCAGCTTGCGCATCACACGGCTTAGGAGGCACATGATGACACATGAAACCAAACTCGCTGGTGCGCTCCTTGATCCACAGGACTTTTACAAAACCCCCAATGATGTTCTGAGCGATCCTGACCTAACCGACACCCAGATAATCGAGGTTCTTCGTCGTTGGGAATACGATGCAAGCGAGGTTAGTGTCGCTGAAGAAGAAGGTATGGCCCATACTGATGGCATTACACTCTATCAGGTCTTGCAAGCTCTGCACCAGCTGGTCCCTGATATCGACTCGGATCGACGCCCACCCACCAAACAAGGCGGGCTGGACCGTGCTGCGCTTGGATCTCATCTCAAGAAGGCCTGACTAGGCATCCGGCTGCTGACGAACGGCCTGCCAGTTGTCGCGTTATGGTCAGATGTCCACTGCCTTCAACACTTTGACAACCTGTTCTCGCGCACCAACTCAGCCCCGGCAAGCCCCCGATAGCCGAGGTTCGTACACTCGGCGGCGAACAGCAGCCTCCCGCCCTTGGTAAAGGCGGCAGCTTACGGCCCGAAGCGAATGTTGGCCACGTCGTAAAGCACGGCAGGATTGAGCCCATTGCGTTCCTCAACACAAACGGCGCAAATCAGATATGCGTTACTGTTTGCGCCAATATCTGCTTTGCTTGAAAACCAACACGAGAGTAGTCTTCGAGCCCAACATATAAAAACCATGCATGGTATCGACCGGACAGACCTTAAATAAACCGATAAATCTCGGGTGGACTAGCTTAATCTGTTTCGACCTCAGGCCAAAGCCCGTGATCCAGGCCCTGCAGAAAAGGGGCCAGTAACTTTCGGCGATCCTGCCACTTTCCAATAGATTGCTTGTGAATAGGCGTACGCAACTGATTGGCGCTCATTGTCAGGACCTGGGACGTCGTTTGATCCGGCGATGCCATTTGAGAGTTCCATTCGATCCCGCAATGCTCGGCAAGCTTGCGACCTTCGCCTTCAACGCCCTCAACCAAAGCCTCATAGCGGATATCGTAGATTTGCCCCGGGAATACCCTATGCCAATGTTGCATCATGCGAGCGTATAGATTGAAGTAATCGGACATGGCCTTCCGATCATAGGTATAATTCAGCGCTGAGCTTGAGAAATGGGCCTGGAACATCGAAAGGGCGATATCGCGCGGATCCCGCCGGACGTTCACGATTTTAGACTCGGGATATATTGACTTGAGGAAGCCAACAATCCTGAAGTTTGCAGGCATTTTATCGACATAGGCCTGTGCATGAATAGGCAGTTCAGGGAGCAACCGGACGTCCTCGGCCCTCAGCTCTTCGATCTCCTGCGCAGTAAATGGCAGGCCGCGATGGATTGTCTCTTCGAGAAGAAAGCCGATCGTGCCGCGTTCACCCAAGGGAACGACCTTCTCGTGGCGTCCAAGCATCGCCTCCACCAGAGTAGTACCCGATCTTGGCAGGCCAAAAACGAAGATCGGCGTCGGTGCGGTACAGGTTTCCTGTTTCGGTGGCAGAGCATTGGGAAAACGTTTCAGTATACCCTCAGCGGCCTCGCGTTCGGCTTTCGCATTATAGCGGCTGCGGTTGGCGAAGAATTTATTTGCTTGGATAATATCTCGATCTGCCTGTTCACGCGCGCCCTTGCCCGAAAGGATATGAAAACGAGCGAAAAGCAGAAAGGCTTCGTCTTCCGAACCTTTGCCAACACGGGATAGCACGTCGGCAACCTGTGGCTCCAATTCAGCCAAGTCTTCGCCCTTCAGCATTTCACTTAAAGCTTTCAACGCGCTGGCCTGAGAGGGTTCCAAGCTCAACACATGCCTATATCGGGCAATTGATTGCTCCGTTTTCCCCATCTCTGAAAATTGCGCCGCGAGGCGCAGCTGCGCGCTTATGTTGCCGGGATCAATCTCCACAGCGCGCAGGGCAGTGTTCAACGCATCATCGAACCTCAGATGGCGCGCCAGCGGCAAACTCATGCGCGTCAGCGTCTCCGCATCCTGCGGATCGATTGAAATTACTTTTTCGTAGTCTTCCAATGCATCAGCGATCAACCCAAACTGAAGCCTAATGAATGCCCTAAGCTTGTAGCCTGTTTTGTCCTCTTGATTGCCTGCAATGTATCGCATTGCTGCCGCCAGAGCTTCCTGTTTTCTATTCAGAGCCGCTAGACCCTGTGCTTTCAAATATAGGACATCAGGTGTTTCAGGCACGGCATGCAGGGCGAGAAGCGCATTCTCGTACTGTCCCATAAGCAAGTAGGTTTGAGCCAAGTTCTTTCGAGCTTCTGCATAGCTGGGGTCCAAGAGAATGGCCCGCTTGAAACTGTTGACCGCTTCGCCGGGGCGCGACATTGCGCTGAGTGCTATGCCGGCCAGATTATCGGGGACAGGGGACCCCGGCGCTTCCTTTTGCGCCTTGCGCGTATATTTTAAAACGTTCTTGAATCGGCGCTGCGCGAGCTCCTGTTGGGCCAGCACAATATTCGATACGGCTGATAGCAAAAAGGTCGCTCCTTAATTACAGTCCTGGCAAGACCTTTTGCACAAGTAGCTGCCGCAATTGCCCTGTAGCGAACCCACTAGGGTTCGTACGGCTGGCAATTCATCTGCGTGTGAAGAGTCTTAGAATCAATTTCATGGTAAATTCTGACATTCAAATGGTATTGCTGAACGGCGGTGCCATCCGCACTACAAACCTTTGTGAACGCTGCAGAAATAGGCAACTCCCTGCCTGTCGTGGATGGCTGCGGCTGACGGCGGCAGCTGAAATTCGTTAGGACCACGTCTAAAGTCGGCTTACGGCGGGATGGTGGTCCTTCGCTACAAGGGAGATATGGAACGCAAATCTCCCGCGTTGCAGACCTCGGTACAAAACGCATTGAACTCCCGATTCCCGCCCTTCGCGACCAGTGTCGCTTCTGGCCAACAGCGGGCATTTGGACACCAAGCTTCTTGCCGCATATCAAGGAACCTCTCTGAAGATCGCGATCACACGGCAATCTCGCTTAGGTTATCTCTGAGAAACCCAAGAAACGCGCCTTCCAAAAAGAAAATGATCAGTTCGTAAGCTTCTCGTAAGCTTACGCTGGTCATGAGCACGCAAATAATCCTGCGAAAGCTCTGCTATGCCCTCTGTTAAGCCCCATTTATTCCGATCGTCCATTCTGCGCGAACGGATAAGCATCTCTCCGGTCATACTGACCGTTCTTGCCATCGCGTTCGTGTTCAGTGTCGACAATAGCACGTTCTGGTACATCGCCAGCGACGTCTTCTCGGGCCACTTACTTTCTCTTATCGGTTATATGGGGGCTGTGTTCTGCCTGACGCTGGGGGCCTTCAGCCTGTTCGCATTTCCGTGGACGGTCAAACCATTTCTAATTTCAATGCTAATACTGGCCGCCATGACGTCGTATTATGTCGATACGCTGGGCATCATAGTTGACCGCGACATGATCCAGAATGTCATGGTCACCACCGTAGCTGAATCCAGGCATCTGATAACGCTTGGCTACGTGACCCATGTTGTTGTCTTTGGTGTTTTCCCCTCGCTCTTTGTGATGTGGGTGCGCATTGCGCCGCAGCGACGGGTCAAGGCTGCTGTGACGCCGATACTGACGTGTGTTCTCAGCCTTGCTTTGGCGACAGGGTTGCTGATGGCAGATCTGAAATCCTATTCATCGATCCTGCGCGAACGGAAAGATTTCATGAGCAGTTACCAGCCCGGCGCGCCGCTGGTGGGCGCAATCCGATATGCCAAAATGATGTCGCGTTCGGCCAACTTGGTCCTTACCAGCACAGGTTTGGACGCAAGGGCCGGTTCTGCGTATGACGCGCCGCAAAAGCCTATGCTGACAATTGTCGTTGCCGGTGAAACCGCGCGGGCCCAGAATTTTAGCCTGAACGGATATGATGTCGACACCAACCCAGAATTATCCAAGCTGCCTATCATCAATTTCAGTAACACTCATTCGTGCGGCACTGCCACAGCTGTGTCGCTGCCCTGCATGTTTTCAAAGTTCAGCCGAGACAGCTATACCTTTGAAAAGGGCACGTCGACTGAGAACGTGCTGGATGTGTTGGGACATGCAGGGCTGCACGTCGAATGGTGGGACAACAACACCGGCGACAAAACGATTGCCGCGCGGTTCGGCACACGCACATTGACCAATCTCAAGAACCCAGAATTCTGTGCAACGGGTGAATGTATCGATGGCATATTTCTCGAACCGCTAAAAGAATACATAGCATCGGTCAACAAGGACACGGTATTGGTTCTGCACCAGATCGGCAGTCACGGGCCGACCTATTATCAGCGTTACCCAGCAGAATTTGAACGCTTCAAACCCGCATGCCGTACCGCAGAGTTCAAGAAATGCACGCCGAAGGAAATCACCAACGCCTACGATAACACAATCGCCTATACGGATCAGATGCTCGCCCGAACCATTAACATGCTGGCAGCAAATGAGGGATTGGCCACGTCGCTATTATATGTGTCTGATCACGGTGAATCGCTTGGCGAACGCGGGCTCTATTTGCATGGGGCACCCTATTTCATGGCACCTGAAACACAGACCCATGTGCCGATGTTACTTTGGATGTCTGACGCATTCCAATCCCGCTTTGGCATTGATGAAAGCTGTGTGGCCAAACAGAAGGACAAGGCGCTGTCGCATGACAATCTGTTCCATTCCTTGCTTGGGCTGCTTGATATCCACACAGCAGAGCGCAATCCCGATCTGGATATCTTTACATCCTGCAAAACAAACATTCAGGTGGCCAAGATATGAAGCCCGACATAACAAACCCACGTGAAAAACCTGCGCGGGTCACGGGGGCAGCACATTTATTTGCCGCTGCCGGCTATTCGATCGGGGGCATCCGACGGCTTTGGATGGAAACTGCGTTCAGGCATATCGTCGTTGCTCTGCCGCTCTGTGGTTTGCTCCTCTACGTCATGGATGCGGGTGTCGCAGATTTCCTTGTCCTGTTGATCCTTTTTTCGGGCCTCGTTGCGGTCGAGGCTCTGAATACGGCGATCGAATGCATCGTTGACCACTTAGCACCAAAATGGGAGGTTTTCGCCCGTGACGCGAAGGATCTGGGGTCACTTGCGACGATGTGTTTGCTCTTCGCCAATGGCGTTTTCCTGGGCGCGGTGATCTTGCGCTTTTACGGCATGGGGTGAAGGAAGTCCGATGAACAGATCAACTAAAATAGAATGCTTTATGCAAAAAAGCGTGATGATGTCAGCGGGGGCCGAACTGGCCAAAGCTCGTCAAGTAATTGGATAGAAGCACAATGCGCATATTGCTGATTGAGGACGAAAAAGCTCTGGCGCGTCCGCTGAAAGAGCATCTGGAAGATGATCATAACATCGTCGAATGGTTCTGTACGCTGGACGAGGCAGACGCCGCGCTGCGTACACTGGATTATGATGTGGTGCTTCTGGACCTGCACCTGCCTGATGGCGACGGGTTGGTATTTCTCAGCGAACTACGGGCGAAGGCGCTACGCACGCCGATCCTCATTTTGACCGCTCGCGACAAAGTCTCGGACCGGATTGACGGATTGAACCGGGGTGCCGATGACTATGTGATCAAGCCCTTCGATTTGGACGAGGTTAAGGCACGTATCCATACCGTGTGTCGACGCAGCGCCAACCAGATTGCGCAAACCGTTCATCTGCGTGATTTGGTGGTGAATCTGTCCGATCACACCGTCACGCGCGCTGCGGAACCCGTGCGACTGACGGCTAAAGAATGGGGCGTGTTTGAGACGCTTCTTCGCCGTAAGTCTCAGATTGTGCCAAAGGAGAGCCTTGAAGCGGCCATCTATGCCTATGGTGAAGAAGTTGAAAGCAATGCGCTGGAAGCACACATCAGCCGTCTACGCACTAAATTGGGCAAAGACCTGATCGTCACGCACCGCGGCATGGGATACGCTTTGACCTCATGACACTCCGCCGTAAAAGTTTGTTTCAGTCGCTGCTTGGTTCTTTGCTTTTGCCCGGGCTGGCCGTGATGGTGATCAGCGTTTTGATCGTCCACCATGTTTTCAAAGAAGAGTATGACGAGCTGCTCGATGCCAGCCTGATCGGCAAGGCGCACCTGGTGTTGGAATTTATCGAAACCACCCAAAGCTCCACCGATTTCGACGTGGGCCGCCTACTAAATTTTGAAAGCAAACTGCGAAAGCCGGATGAGCGCGCGTTGATGTGGTATCTCGATAGGGATGGGGAGGTCTATGCGCAGTCAAAGACCGTTGGAGGTTTCGCGCTTCCCGCGTCACTGGTTCCAGGACTTAGCACCACGCGCGGGCATCGCTTCATCATGCTACGCTCAGATCAGCCTGGGACGGGCAGCGTCGTGGTAGCCGAGCCGATGGTCGAACGCAACGAAGCGATAACCGATGTGGTGATCGGCGTCATTGCCGGTTTTGCCATGCTAGGAATGCTTTTTGGTCTGTCTTCCTTCTGGGCGGTTCGACGATCGGTCGCCATGATTGCCGAACTCAGCCGCAACATAGCTGAAAAGAACGAACACAACCTGTCCCCGATTGATCGCGAGAATGTATTTTCCGAGATCACCCCTGCGATTGACACACTCGACGCGCTGATGGCGCGACTTGACCGCGCGATGAATGCAGAACGTGCCTTTGCCACAAATGCCGCACACGAATTGCGAACCCCCGTTGCCATTTGTCAGGCACAGGCGCAACGACTTCGGGCAAAGCTCGATGAGCCCGCTCAAATCGAAAACATTGTCGAAATTCAAACCGCTCTGAAGCGACTGGAGCGCCTTATCGAACGCCTTCTGCAACTGTCGAGGGCGCAATCGGGGCTGGGCCTAAATGCGGTAATGACAGACGTAAATCCTGTGATCGCACTCCTTATGTCTGAAATGCGCACCCGAAGCCCCAATCCAGACAAGCTCCAGTTGAAGTTCCCCGAAGGACGCTTTTTAACCCGCGTTGATCCAGATGCGCTTGGTATCATCTTGAACAACATATTCGACAACGCCCTGAAGCACGCCCGCGGCCCTTCGCCAACAATTGTGGACGCCAGCCAATCAGGGCATGTTGCGGTCTCGAACGATTGCGACCCGTTATCCCGCGCAGACCTTGACCGCATCAAACAGCGATTCATCCGGCGCGACTTGCTGTCAAACGGATACGGACTTGGTCTGACGATTGTTCAGGATCTGTGTAACCAGTCCGGATGTAGACTTGAAATCTATGTGCCCCGGAAAAATAGCCCTCGCGGTTTTGCCGCTGTTTTGCACCTGCCAGATACAACCAGCCTTCATGCGTCCAGATTGACAGATCAGGGTGTTTACGGCATCGATCCACAAAGCGTTGAGATTGAATTGTAACGCTGCAATTCTCCCAAAATCTGACATCTGAATTGGAACAAATATGCCCACAATGATTCCAATTGATCGCAGGGCAAACCTGATGGGCAGTATTTGGATGATTGCTGCGATGGCCATTTTCGCCGTCGAAGACGCATTTTTAAAAGCGGCGTCAACGGTGCTGCCTGTCGGTCAAATCCTGATGATCTTCGGCTTGGGCGGTGCTGCGCTGTTCGCATGCTTGGCGCGTCTGAATAATGAACCTTTGTTTGTCCCGGATATCCTATCCCTGCCGATGCGCATCCGGGTGGTGTTCGAGATTGCAGGCCGGCTGTTTTATGTCCTCGCCATTGCGTTAACACCATTGTCTGCCGCAACCGTCATCTTGCAAGCCACTCCGTTGGTCGTGGTCGCCGGTGCAGCATTGGTGTTTGGCGAAAAGGTTGGTTGGCGCAGGTGGTTTGCGATCTTTATTGGTTTGATTGGGGTCGTTGTCATCGTTCAACCTGGAACGGACAGTTTTTCGGCCCTATCGATTTTGGCGGTTATCGGCATGATAGGATTTGCGGGGCGCGACCTGGCAAGCCGTGCTGCACCGGCAACACTCAGCACAGTCATTCTTGGGCTGTATGGTTTCTTGGCAATTGTCGCGGCTGGTGCGCTTTTTGCCGTTTGGCAAGGGGTGCCTTTCGTAGGCCCAGATGTTGGGACGTGGTTTTACTTATTGGGTGCGATCTTGGCGGGTGTCGTCGCCTATTCATGTCTGATGAAGGCAATGCGGACCGGTGAGGTATCCGCCGTCACACCGTTCCGATACACAAGGCTGCTTTTCGGGATCACATTGGGTGTTGTACTGTTCAACGAGCAACTGAGTCCGACGATGATACTGGGTTCCGGTTTGATCGTATTTTCGGGGCTTTTCATTCTTTGGCGCGGGAAATTGGCAAGGTAGCCGAGATACATCAGAGCTTGATCAGCTGATCCCCAACTTTGACGGTTCCGTCTTGCACGATTTTACAAAGAATTCCGCGCAATCGAAGATCGCGATTTTCGCGCCTGTTGATCCAGCGTAGACTATCGTTCCCGTACCGCTCATGCCACTTGATGCAACCGGTATTGAATTTATCGCTGACTTCTAGGATCGCGGAACCAGCACTTAACCGTGCGCCCACAGGTAGGTTCGCGGCACCAAGGTTCATGTCGACAACGATCGGATCGCCCGGATGAACCGTGTTTGTACGATCACGCCAACACAGATCCATGACCCGCTGCGCGAGAATGGATACCTGTATTCTGGGATCGGGTTCGCCGTCGGGCAGTGTTAACCACGGCTTTTTGGTCCATCTTTCACCGATAATCCCGCGCTCGACGGCCATCTCTAGCGTGTCAGGGAAAGTCCGAAGGCCGTAATCAGGTCGAAAGCACAATTGCCCAATTGTGGCACCGCTTTTAGGTGCTGCCAGAATGTGATCCAGCGCGGCGTTACATTCAGCAGTTGTCGCGTGCGCAGACGTATGCGGTGTCATCTTATCCAACCTCGGAAATCCCTGTCTCGTATCCCTACCCTTGGTCCTATGCCCAAACAAGGGCCGCTTCAAAGTCTCAAAAATCGATATTTTGTATACAACACGGTAGTAATTGCGTTTTCTCCGCACGAGGGCTAACGTTCTTACTATGGAACAACGCAGTGCTATCAATATAGCAAACTCTCTTGAGAAAATGATCTTTAACGCGACTTTTGCCGATGGTGACAGGCTCGACGAGGTGCGTTTGGCCGAACAGTTTGGCGTCTCACGCACACCACTTCGAGAAGCGTTACAGCGACTGGAAAGTTCTGGACTTGTCACGTTGATCCCGCGGCGCGGCGCCTTTGTACGTCAACCGGGCCCCTTAGAACTGTTTGAGATGTTCGAAGTGATGGCCGAGCTTGAAGCGGTCTGCGGTCGATTGGCCGCGCGGAGGATTTCAGACAAAGCATTTGATGAATTGCGCGCAGCAAATGCGCGGTGTCAAGCGGCATCGGACGCTCAGAATGCCGACCTCTATTACGACGAAAACGAAACTTTCCATGCCACCATATATCGCGAATCTGGCAACAGCTTTCTTGAGCAGGAAAGCCTGAAACTGCAAAAACGTCTGCGCCCTTTCCGGCGGCAGCAGCTGCGTTTGCGTGGCCGTATGGCACAGTCTATGGCCGAACATGAGGCCATTGTTGATGCGCTGGTATCTGGCGATTCAGAAGGAGCGGCCAACGCCCTGCGTAATCATGTCAGCGTTCAGGGCGAACGGTTTCACAGCCTGATGACAGGGCTTAGCGCCGCTGCAAGCTAAGGCCCTGACATAAAATCTGCCCCCTGCATATTTAAGTGGTGCCCAGTTTAGCATCTTAAACGTTACGAAAAATGTTCCCAGCCCTCACTCGATGGGCAGGGCTTGTTCAGTTGTGCATCGTACTTGGGTAGCAATATCCCGGCCCTGAAAGAGGCAAAGACATATTTATAAATTGCTTGACGGGTCATAAATGGCCAGTCTTGTATACAATAAGTTAAAATACAAATACAAATAATCTATCACCAACAGTGAGGACTGGATGACTATCAAAGCACTGATCACCGGTACGGTCCTTGGCCTGATCGCCGCATCATCCGCATTTGCCGGCAAGGAATGGAATGCGCCCGACGTGTCCCTCCTGCCCGCGGCCGTCGCATGAGCGGGTCGTTCTCACGCAGTCAATCGACCCGTAAACCCGGGGTCACGGCAACATCCGGGGGGGTCGTCGCAGCCCAGCATGTTCAGGCCGCTGAGGTCGGTGCCGACGTGTTGGCCGCGGGCGGTGATGCGGTTGATGCGGCGGTCGCCGTCAGTTTTGCTTTGGGCGTGCTGGAGCCCTGGATGTCCGGCCCGATGGGTGGCGGTGCGATGATGCTGTGGCGCGAGGACGAAGGCCGCGCCGTTGCCCTGAACTATGGGATGCGCTCTTCAGCCGGGCTTGATCTGGCGCAGTACCCCCTATCTGGCGCGGGCAAGGCATCTGACTTGTTCCCGTGGGAGGCTGTGGTTGACGACCGCAACGTGACAGGAGCCACGGCCGTGGCTGTTCCCGGCACCATGGCGGGCATTGCAGCCGCCCATGAACGGTATGGCCGGATGCCGTGGTCGTCACTGCTGTCACCCGCTGTCGCGCTGGCCAAGCGCGGTTTGCATGTGGATTGGTATGCAGCGCTGATCATCGCCTCCAGCGCGCGGGATCTGGCGCGCGATCAGGATGCAGCGGCGATTTACCTCGATGACGGGGTTTGGCCCAAGGGGTCCGGCTGGACTGCGCAGGCTGATCAGCGTCTGGACCAAAGCGCGATGGCCGCAACACTGGACCAAATCGCCCAAGAAGGCGCGGCGACCTTTTATCATGGCGACATCGCCCGCGCCCTTGTGCGCGATGTGACCGACAAGGGCGGGTTTCTGTCGATTGCAGATATGCGCGACTATCGCGTGACGTGGTCCGATCCGCTGTCCTTCCGGTTTCGCGACGGCGTTGTGCATGCTGTTCCCGGCCTCACTGCGGGGCCGACACTGGCCGATGCGATGGGCCACTGGGAAGATGGCTATGACGCGGCCGAAGCTGCAGCGCCGTCCGGGCATCTGGCCCGGGCCGACGGGCTGCACCGTGCTTATGCGCACCGCCTATCGTCGATGGGGGATCATGAAAGCGCACGTGCTCCGGGGTGCACGACACATTTCTCGATCGTGGACCGCGCCGGCAATATGGTTGCCATGACCCAGACGCTTTTGTCTGTGTTCGGCTCAAAGGTCGTGTCGGGCAGCACCGGATTGATGCTGAACAACGGCGTCATGTGGTTCGACCCTGAACCCGGCAAACCCAATTCGCTTGCCCCGGGCAAAGCGTGTCTGATGAACGTCTGCCCCGTAATTGGTGAAACCGCGACCGGTCGCTTTGCCTTGGGGGCGTCGGGCGGGCGCAAGATCATGCCGGCAGTGGCCCAGATCAGCAGCTATCTGATGGAGCAAGACATGACCCTGCAAGATGCAATCGAGGCCCCGCGCCTGGATGTTTCAGGCGGTGCGCAGGTGTTGGCCGATACCCGTCTTGCTGGCCCTGTGACGGATGCGTTGGCCGCGAAATTCCCGCTGGCTCTGGCCCAACGTTTGCCATTTCCCTATGCCTTTGCCTGCCCCGCAGCTGTCATGCGCCACGGCACCACAAATTCCGGCACGACCGAGACAATGTCCCCTTGGGGCGATGGCGTCGCAGAGCCCGAAAGCACAAAGGACCCCCATGACCCTACATGACGCCGCATACGCCAATATTGAGTCCTATTTCGACACTGGCGCGTTTCAGACCGAATTGGCCGCTTTGGTGGCCCGCCCAACCGAAAGCCAGGACCCGCGCGGCAAGCCGCATTTGCATGCCTATCTGCACGAAGACATCGCCCCTATGCTGCAAGAGATGGGCTTTACCTGCCGGTTTCACGACAATCCTGTGCCCGATGCCCCCCCGATTTTGACAGCCGAGCGGATCGAAAACGCGACCCTGCCCACAGTGCTTAGCTATGGTCACGGCGATGTCGTACGCGCGCAAGAAGACCAGTGGCGCGAGGGGCTGACCCCCTTTGAGTTGATTGAGGAAGGCGACCGTCTTTATGGGCGCGGCGCCGCTGACAACAAGGTACAGCACCTGATCAATCTGCGGGCGATGCGCGCAGTCATTGCCGCCCAAGGGCATCTGGGTTTCAACGCCAAGATCATCATTGAAATGGGCGAAGAGGCCGGATCGCCGGGCCTGAAAGAGTTCTGCGCCCAACAAAAGGACTTGCTGAAGGCTGATGTCTTTATTGCGTCGGACGGGCCGCGGCTGCGACCGGGAGCACCAACCATCTTTACCGGATCACGCGGTGGGGTCAGCTTTGATCTAGAGGTCAACCTGCGCGATGGGGCAAACCATTCGGGAAATTTTGGGGGTTTGCTGGCCGATCCTGCGATGATCCTTGCCCATGCCTTGGCCAGTATCACCGACGACCACGGCCAAATCCAGATTGCCGAGTGGCGGCCCGACAGTCTGACCTCCCGCATCCGCGAAATTCTGGCCGCCCTGCCCGCGCATGACACCGGCATCGCGCTGGACCCCGATTGGGGCGAAGCAGACCTGACCCCCGCCGAACGGGTTTTCGGTTGGAACAGCTTTACCATTCTGGCGATGAAGGCCGGGGTGCCAGAAGCGCCGCTGAATGCCATTGCGGGCTCTGCTCGGGCGACATGTCAATTGCGTTTTGTGGTTGGGACCGACGTGGACGATATCTTGCCCGCCCTGCGCCGCCATCTGGACCGCGCCGGTTTCGACAAGGTCAAAGTGGTCGAACACGGCGAAAACAGCTTTCCGGCGACGCGGCTGGCCCCCGATCACCCGATGGTTCGTTTTGCAAGTGCGTCAATTGAAAACAGCATAGGTGTTGCGCCGGATATCCTGCCCAATCTCGGCGGTTCGCTCCCCAATGACTGCTTTGCCGAAGTGCTGGGGCTACCAACAATCTGGGTTCCCCATTCCTATGCCGGGTGTTCGCAACATGCCCCCGACGAACACGTGCTCAAAAGCCTGTCGCGTCAGGCGTTGGTGGCGATGACCGGTCTGTTTGCCGACCTTTCCGCACAGAGCTCAAACTTGAAGTTACAGTGAGAGGAACGAAAACATGGTTCAGACAAGTTTTCTCGGGGATATGCTGACTTCGTTGTTCGAGCGTCGCCGCAACACCAGCACCAGCAGCGATACCCGCCCGATAGAAGAAATGTGCCTGTCGCTTTTGGCATCCGCGGGCGAGGTGTCTGGTATTTATCTCGCTAAGGCGATCCTAGACCGCTACGCGGAGCTTGGCACCGCCCAGAAGCTGGAATTTTTTCGTTTCCTGAACGACACATTGGAAATGGATGCTGGCAATTTGTGTGACCTGACGCAGGCCTATCTCGATACAGGTAGCGTCGCGGATTACCGTGCCATCACAATCGCTGCCGAACCGCGCAGGCAGGAATTGTTGCGTCGGCTGAACCAATCCGCTGGCGCGACGGCGCAATTGGTTTCAATGCGGGTCGATCTGCTCGGGTTTTTGAGAGACCACCCTGAGCTCAAACGGTGCGATTTTGATTTCCTGCATCTGCTGCGCAGCTGGTTCAATCGGGGCTTCTTGGTATTGCGTCAGATTTCTTGGGAGACACCGGCCAGCATACTCGAAAAGATTGTAGAATACGAAGCCGTCCACGCCATCAATGATTGGGAAGATTTACGGCGCCGGCTCTATCCTTCGGACCGCCGTTGTTTCGCATATTTCCATCCCACAATGCCGGACGAGCCGTTGATCTTTGTCGAGGTAGCGCTGATGAAGTCTGTGCCATCCTCGATCCAGCACGTGCTGGCTGAAAACCGCACGCCGTATCAAGCCGCCGATACAAATGTCGCCGTTTTCTATTCCATCTCGAATTGTCAGGACGGGCTGCAGGGCGTGAGCTTTGGTAACCTGCTGATCAAGCAGGTCGTTGATGAGTTAAGCCAGCAGTTGCCGCAGCTTGATACCTTTGTCACACTGTCGCCCATTCCGGGGTTCAATGACTGGCTCGCGGCGCAGACAGACACCCCGATCGCACAACGTATTATCGCGGGTGATGCGTCTGAAACGGAAGTCGAAACGGCTGCAGCACATTATCTGGTCAACGCCAAGCGCCCGGGCGGAAAACCCCGTGATCCCGTGGCACGGTTTCACCTAGGCAACGGTGCGATCCTGCACGAAGTTCACGCGAACGCCGACCTGACAGCAAAAGGTCGCGAGCAATCAAGCGGCGCAATGGTGAACTATCTCTATGACCTGAAGCGGATTGAGAAAAATCATGAACAATTTGTCCATGGCCAGACGATTGCCACGTCCAAACCCATAGCGTCCAAGGCGGCCGCCTTTGTCGCAATGCAAAAGGCAGCGCCCACAAAATGACCACCCCGCGAACTGGATTAGGATGGCACAGACACCAATGACAACCTCGCTCACATGGTGACGCGCAACACGCCGGCAGGTTCTAATTCTATCCCATGGCATGCAACGCTTTGGTCTGTGTAATTGAACCAGAACCGCTCTGCTTTTGTTGTGCGAATGCGGACACCGTCGGGCATGGGAAGGGTCTTGATCTGTGCCACGGCACAGGTCGTCACGATAAACTGGTCGAGCGCTTCATCATCCAGCCAGCCACCCAAATAAGTTTGATTGCCCTGGCACATCGCAACCGGCTCACCCGCTTCGCTTCGCAGGGTAACTTGCGCGCTGCCCTCCAACACCTCGCGGTAGCAGATGACCCGCCCCCCACCTTGTAGCGGAACAAAGATATCGCTGCGCAAGCTTTCGATCTGGGCGACCGTGACATCCAGACCGGAAATATCTGGCGGCAACGGCACAGGGATCGCCATTTCCCCATTACGCGCCCCAGTGCGCGGTCCATAGACAACAGCACTATCGCAGCTTGCGAGCGCGTGTTTCAGCGCGTCTTGCATGAACATCAAACCGGGGGCCATGATCAGCTTGTAGCCGTCAAAATTGCGCGTGGTGGAAGGCAGAATATCCACTGATAAACCCTGTCTTCGCAGCGCTTTATACGTATGAAATACCAACCCGAAATAGCTTAGGTCGCGGCCATGGGGTTGGGTTGCCCATGCAAAATCCGCGTCATAGTCAAACACAATGGCAACGGGGGCTTGCCCGCTGACAACATCCGGGGCGTCGCGCATTTCTGCACTCACTTTCCGGACTTCCTCCATCGCAAACGCATCTTTGCTGTCAGGGCGCAGCAGGCCTGCATGCAGCTGCTCTTGGGCAAATGGTACTTGCCGCCAGCGGAAATAGCACACCGCTTCTGCCCCATGGGCGAACGCCTCCCATGACCACAGCCGCACCATGCCTGCCAAGGGCACGGGGTTGTGCGGTGCCCAATTCACCGGACCGGGCTGTTGCTCCATCACCCACCAGCGGCCGCGGCCCACGGCCCGGTAGAGATCGTGATGAAACGCCTGAAAATCGGGATCGCCTTGGCGCGCAAACTTATGCTGGTGCGCGGCATCGGCACCGACCCTGTCCTCCAAGAAACCCAAGGGGTAGCTATCCCATGTGGCAATATCCAGATTTTCGCCCACGGCGAAATGATCGAAGTCTGTGATCCTGCCCATATAGTTATGACTGACAGGCGCGGCGCTGTGACGTCGGATCACGTCAAGCTGTAGCTGGTTAAACAGCACCACCTGATCCGAACTGAAACGACGGAAGGCCAAGCTGTGCGCCGGGTTTGCTTCGGTTACGGTCAGGTTCGGCGGATCGATATCGTCAAAGCAGTCATAGTCCATCGACCAGAACGTGTTCCCCCATTCAGCATTCAGCCGTGCGATGGTGCCATAGCGATTTTCCAGCCAGATGCGAAACGCCGCAGCCGCTGCATCACTGTAAGAAATTGTTGTGTCGTGGCAGCCATATTCATTGTCGATCTGCCACGCAGCAACATGCGGATTGGTGCCATAGCGGCGCGCCATTAGCTCGGCGATCTTTACGCATTCTTTCTTGTAGCCTTCGTGGCTAAAGCAATAGTGTCGGCGCGACCCGAACTTGCGCTGCCGTCCCTCGACATCCACCGCCAGCATATCGGGGTGACGTTTCAACATCCAGCGCGGCGGGGTCGCCGTGGGCGTGCCCAACACGACTTTCAGTCCGGCCGTACCCAATATTTCAATCGCAAGATCAAGCCAGTCCCAGTGATACTCATCGGGTTTAGGCTCTAGCTTGCTCCATGAGAACTCCCCGATCCGCACCCATGTCAAACCGGCCTCGACCATACGGCGAGCGTCGCTCTCCCACATCTCGACAGGCCACTGTTCAGGGTAATAGCAGGTCCCAAGGGTTCGTTTCATCATGCCTCACAAAATTATCCGGTATTCCCGCTGGCCTTTGACCCCAGCCGCAAAGCTAAAGGTTTGGCCATCCTGCGCGCCATCGCGCCCTTGCGCAGCCGAGGTTACAAAAACGGTCTTAAGGTCAGGACCCCCAAAAGCGGGGCATGTGGCCTGCGCTGCGGGAACGTCATAGGTCCCCATCAATGTGCCATCAGGGCCGTATCGTACAACCTGCCCCGCACCCCATTGCGCGTTCCACAAGCACCCTTCGCTATCCACAACCGATCCGTCGGGGTTTCTTTTGCTCTGCTTGAGGTCCACAAAAACTTCTGCATCACCCTCGGGCCAGCCGTCCTCCGCGTCGAGAGCAACCCTCATAATCTGCCGCGTCGGTGTGTCCGTGTAATAGGCAAAGCGGCGGTCAGGCGAAAAGGCGATGGAGTTCGAGATTGTGATGTCCCCAAACAGCTTGCGTAATTCGCCTTTGTAGAACCTGTATATCGCGCCCATTCCACGCTCTGCATCAAACCCCATGGTACCAATCCAAAAACCGCCCCAAGGGTCCGCGCGCCCGTCATTTGAACGGGTCAGCGGCTGCTCCGCTTCAAGCGGCGCAACCAACGCCCGTTCACCGCTGATCAGATCAAACTGCCAAAGACCGGTTTCCGAGGCTATGAGCAGCGTATTTGCATCAATCCATCCAGCAGCAGAGACACATTCGTCAAAGTTCCACGAAAGGACCTCACCATCGTGTTGCGACAACAACGTCTTGCCAAGAATATCAAACCAGAACAGCTGCGCGCGCTCGGGGTGCCACAATGGCCCCTCTCCCAAGGTACACGCACGGGCATCGAAAATCTCAGCGGTCACTGGCGCAACGCTTTGTCATAGGCCGCCACTGCTTCACGTGCGTTTTTTCCAACATCGGCAGCACTGTAACCCGGTTTATACAGGCTTGACCCTAGACCAAATCCAGTGACGCCTGCCGCCAGCCACTCCGCAAAATTGGCGGGGCCCACACCGCCTACGGCATAGGTCTCGGTTCCTGCGGGCAAAACCGCATTGATCGCTTTCAAACCCTCGATGCCCAGCAAGAACGAAGGGAAGAGCTTCAGCCCGTCCGCCCCGGCCTTGAGGGCCGCAAAACACTCGGTCGGGGTCATCACACCGGGATAGGACTTCATGCCTGCCGCCTTGCTGGCAGCGATAACAGCCGTGTCAGCGTTGGGGGATACAATCATTTTGCCGCCCGCATTCGCAACGTCCGTGACGCTTTGCACGTCCAGCACGGTCCCCGCCCCGATCATCGCTTCCGCGCCATGGTTGTGCGCCATCGCTTCGATCGATTTAAGCGGTTCGGGCGAATTCAGCGGCACCTCGATCCGAGTAATGCCTTCTGCGATCAGCGTTGCGCATATTTCGGCAGCTTCATGCGGCTGGATGCCACGCAGGATGGCGATGATATTCCGGCTCATGTCGAGGCCCCTTTTCTTAGGTTATATGCAGAGGTCAGACCGGCAAGCGTCAAATCTGCGCTCTCCAGCATCTCGGCTTGAATGCCCTGCTCGGCCAATGCGCTTTGGTAATGCACGGCAACAGCATCGGCACCAAGGATCGCAACATGACGCCCCAGCCAATAAGGCTTTGTGCCAGCCAACTCCAAACCGACCAACAGCCCAGACAGCCGCGCCCGCCCTGCGTCGGCAGTGGTCCCCAGCAACAACCCAGCGGCGCGCGTCCCGAACAGTTGCGCGGCGAAAGCCTGCGGACGGTCCATCGCGCTGGCCACCCCCGCCAAAAAGCTGTCCTGATCCCAGCCATCACTGGTGACCGAATGGCGCAGCACAGAATGCTGGGACAAAAGCGCAAACATCTCGCCCGTCATACAGGTCTGGAAACTGACAATCTCGCCTGCGCTGATATGTACCCACTTGGTGTGGGTACCGGGCAGACATAAAATACCGTCAAAATCGGGCTGAGCGCTTAGCACACCAGCGATCTGGGTTTCCTCACCGCGCATCACATCAGGGGGGGACATCTGTTTGACCCCCGGCAGGATGTGCACGGCCAGTCGCGGATCAGTGCTGGCGGGGATGACAGCGGCCTGCCCGCTTGGTGGGGCACAGGGCGTCGCGACATAGGGCGCTTCCATCCACCCTTCGCGTGCGCCGACCATGCCTGAGCAAATGACAGGCGTCACACGGTCAGGCGCGAGATAGGGTTCAACCAGCTCCAACAACGCGGGCTCAAACGCGTCACGCGCCAGACCAGCCATCCCTTTTTCAGAACTGTCTTGCGCAAAAGGCAGACCATCACGGCCCATCATCCAGACCCGCAGGTTTGACGTGCCCCAATCAACGGCAATCCATTCAGCGCTTTGTTGCACGGTGTCCATTCCCTATCCCGTGACCACGACGCCGCCATCAACGGCGATCAGCTGACCCGTCATCATGCGGCTGGAGGTTGAGGACAAGAACAGCACCGTGTCCACGATGTCTTGGGGCTTTAGCGTATCCTTGAGGCATTGCCGGTCGATATGTGCAGCAAGCGCTTCGGGTGTGACCCATTTCTCGATCTGTTTATCAGTGAGAACCCAACCGGGTGCCAGCGCATTGAGGCGGATTTTGTCGGGTCCAAACTCGCGCGCAAGCGATCGGGTCATGCCGTTAATCCCCGCGTTTGCGGTTGTGTAGGAAGGGTAGCCCGCGTTGCCCATCATGTAGGAAATCGAGCTCATGTTCACAATTGCACCGCCCCCCGCCGCGCGCATGCCCGCAATCACGGCTTGGCATGCAAAGAAATAGGATTTGAGGTTGATCGCTTGGGATTGGTCCCAGAATTCCTCGGTCACTTCTTCTGCTGAGTGCCGCGCATCATTGGCGGCATTGTTGACGAGGATGTTGACAGGGCCGTGCGCGTCGGCCGCCGCGGCCAAACATCGCTTGAGCGCGGGAATGTCAGAGATATCACAGGTCTGGGCAAAGGGGCGCTGGCCGTGTTTTGCTTCCATCTCGTCACAAAATGCGGAGGCATCACTGCGCTGGACAAAGCTGACCTTTGCCCCCTGCGCCATAAAGCCGTCGGTCAGGAATGCGCCAATACCGGCACCGCCGCCGGTGATGAAAACGGAACGTCCGCGCAGATCGGGGAAAGTGGCGTGTGTGTTCATCAGTGGCTTTCCCGTGTGACAGGGCGGGTGTCTTTGCCCACCAGAAAATCAAGATCCGCGCCTTGGTCGGCTTGTAAAACCGTATCGATATAAAGCTTGGCGTAGCCGCGCACGTAATGCGGCGGTTCCGGCATCCATGCGGCACGGCGTGTCGCCAGCACCTCGTCCGAGACCAGCACATCAAGCGTGCCGTCAGCCACCGACAAGCGGATGCGGTCACCCGTTTGGACCAGCCCAAGATTACCGCCCGCGTTCGATTCCGGGCTAACGTGCAGAATGACCGTACCGTAGGCCGTGCCAGACATACGCGCATCGGACACACGTACCATATCGCGCACCCCCTCTTTGATCAGGCGCGCAGGGATCGGCATATTGCCGACCTCGGGCATGCCCGGGTATCCTTTGGGGCCACATCCCTTGAGAACCAGCACGGTATCGGCCGTCACAGGCAAATCTTCTCGGTCGATATTGGCTTTCATATCCTCGATATTCTCGAACACGTAGGCCTCGCCCTCATGCTCCAACAGCGCATCGGTCGCGGCAGAAGGTTTCACAATCGCACCGTTGGGCGCGATGTTGCCGCGCAGCACCTTAAGCCCTGCGGCAGGGCGCAACGGATTGTCCAGCGGGCGGATCACATCCTCGTTGTAGCATTCCGCGCCTTCGGCATAGGCGAGGATATCACCGCCCATCACCGTTTTTGCAGGGCGCAATTTATCACGCAAATGCGACAGCACGACAGGCATCCCACCCGCATAGCAGAAATCTTCCATCAGGTATTTGCCCGAGGGCATACAGTTGACCAGCAGGGGAATGTCCGAGCCAAGCTCGAAGTCATCCAGCGACAGTTCGATCCCAACCCGTCCCGCAATCGCAAGCAGGTGGATAACCGCATTGGTCGACCCGCCCACAGCCGCATTGGCAAGGATCGCGTTTTCCATCGAGGCGCGGGTGATGACCTGCGACAGCCTGATATCTTCCTCGACCATCTCGACAATCCGTTTACCCGTCAGATGCGCCAGCGCCATACGCCGTGCATCCACCGCAGGCAGCGCGGCATTCGTGGGCAAGGACATGCCCATCGCCTCGACCACACTCGCCATCGTCGAGGCCGTGCCCATGGTCATGCAGACCCCTTTTGAACGGCTCATGCCGGATTCAGCGGCCATGAAATCTTGCAGGGTCATCTCCCCCGCACGCACAGCTTCGGAAAATTTCCAAACGTCCGTACCAGAGCCGATATCCTTGCCCTTCCACTTGCCGTTCAACATGGGGCCAGAGCTGACCACGATGGTCGGCAAATCAACGCTTGCAGCCCCCATCAACTGACCCGGGGTTGTCTTGTCACAGCCCCCCAGCAACACCACCCCGTCGATACCGTAGGCGCGGATGCTTTCCTCAACGTCCATCGCCAGCAGGTTGCGAAACAGCATGGCAGTGGGCTTCATCTGCGTCTCGCCAAGGCTCATTACCGGGAACTCGACCGGAAAACCGCCAGCCTCCCAAACGCCGCGTTTCACACCCTCGGCCAGATCGCGCAGGCCCGAGTTGCAGGGCGTGAGTTCGGACCATGTATTGCAGATGCCAATGATCGGGCGGCCATCAAAAACGTGGTCGGGGAAACCCTGGTTTTTCATCCAGCTGCGGTGGATAAACCCGTCACGATCATTCTTGCCATACCATGCGCGGTTGCGTTTTTCTTTTGTCATAGCCGAGTTCCTTCAACGACCCACATACGTTCAGGGAACGACCATGGCAGGGTCACGCCATGGTTCATGAGATATTTACCCGACAGCACAAGATCACGCTCTTTTAAGGCGGTTGTGCCGCGTGACAGGCCTGCCAACTCGTCGCGGTTGGCAAGGGTGATTTCATACATCGCGGCGGGGTCAAGCGCCGTAAGCCTTAGCGGGCGCGGTGAGATTTGGGCAGAGGTAGCGGCCTTGCCTGCGAAGACGACAAACCGTGCGCCTGCGGGGTCTTGTTGCTGCTCTGCGATGACGGCGGGATCGGCACTATCGAGGCGCAGAATATCGGCGGTACGCATCCACGCACGGTTATCTTTCCACCACTGCGTCACACGCATCAAAACTTCCGTTTCACGGGTGTCCAGCTCGCGCGGATCCATCTCGAACCCCATGTGGCGCTGTGCGGCGACCCACGCGCGAAAGGTAATATCCAGCGTACGACCAGAGGTGTGACAGTGGCGCGGTCCGACGTGACTGCCAGTGACAGCCGAAGGCAGGAACAATGCGGCGTCATGCTGGATGCGCAACCGCTCAAGCGCATCATTGCTATCGGACAGCCACACCCGCTGGGTCCGCGCCATAATGCCAAAGTCGATACGCCCGCCGCCAGAGGCACAGCTTTCAATCTCGACCAACGGGAAATCCGCGCGCAGGCGGTCCAACAACGCATAGGTGCCACGCGTTTGGGCCGCATCGGGTGTCGGCAAGACGCGGTTATGGTCCCACTTGATGTAGTCGATAGGATTGTCGCGCAGAATCGCTGAAATACGGTCATAGAGGAAATCACGGACCTGCGGCCGCGCCATGTTCAGCACCTTTTGCTGCCGCCCCAGTATCTGGTCCTGCGGCCCTAGCGCCCAGTCAGGATGGGCGCGGTAGACATCGCTATTTTCCGAGATCATCTCGGGCTCGAACCACAGGCCGAACGTCATGCCAAGGCTGTGAACGTGATCAATCAACGGCGTTAAACCGTCGGGGTATTTGCGAGCGTCGATGATCCAATCGCCCAAACTGCTCGTGTCATCATCCCGCAGGCCGAACCACCCGTCATCAAGCACAAAACGCTCTGCCCCCAAATGCGCTGCGCGCTCTGCGATGTCTTTGAGGACAGGCCATTTATGGTCGAAGTAGACAGCTTCCCAGCAATTGTAATGCACAGGGCGCGGGGTATCGGGCTTGGGCCATGTCACAATCCGCTCGCGCAAATGGCGCTGAAAGCTGACGGCGCAACCATTCAGCCCGGTATCAGAATATGTGAGATAAAGCGGTGCAGTCTCAAAACGTGTGGCCGCTGCAATCTCGGAGTCCTTTGCGTGGCCCCATTGCACCTGACGGCGGCCATCCTGCAACTCTTCTGCGATCATCGTGTGACCGCCCGACCAGCCGTAATGAAAGCCATAGCATTCACCCTGCGTATTCGTGGCCCCGGTCACGGGGACCATCAGGCCGGGAAAATGCTCGTGACCTGTACTCCCCGTGCGGTTGTCGCGTGTGCGGATACCTGCGGACCATGGCGTTCTATTCAGCTGAAATTCACCGCACCAACGGCCCGACACATCAATCATATCCATCGCCAACTGCGGGGCGGGCATCACAGGTGCGGCAAGCCAATGCAGCCGAACGGGCTGCGTCGCGTCCAGCTTGGTTTGGCAGGTGATAATACGCGTCTGCGCATCGACAGCAAATTCGAACGTGAGCGTGAGACCGTTGCCTGCATCCTGACAGACGAAACGCAGGGCATCCCCCTCCTCCACGCTGTGCAAGCGGAATTCTGGCAGCAATGGCCTACCATCGCTGGCGCTTAGCATCAGACCCGCCTGCCCTTGAAAACTGCGCGCAGCCTCGGGGCAGAGCGACACTGCGGGGTTTTCGTCTAGCATCCCACCCGTCACGTCAATCTGATGGGCCGCGCATAGCGCGCCGAGGTTTTCACCTGACGGCAAGCTTCCGCCCCAATAAACGACCTGCGGCAGCCGGTCATTTTCCGAGGCCAGAACAAGCGTCTGACGCCCGTCATCTAGGCGGTAAGTCTTTGTCATATCTATCTACTTTACAGCGCCAAGCGTGAGGCCGGCAATGAAGTGCTTTTGCATCAGAAAGAACATCGCAACCGGCGGCAAGGCCGCCACGATCGACCCCGCGCTCATCAAGTGATAGGCGGCGCGAAATTGGGAGTTAAACTCGGTTATGCCCGCCGTTACAGGTTGCGCGCTTGGCCCTTGGGTCAGCACCACCGCCCAGAAATAATCATTCCAGATGAAGGTAAAGATCAGCACGGCTAACGCTGCAAGTGCAGGCTTCATCAGGGGCAGCACGACAAAGAAGAATATCCGCCATTCGGCCACCCCTTCAACACGTGCTGCCTCGATCAACGGAAAGGGCAGCGCGCGGATAAAGTTGCGCATGAAGAGCGTGCAAAATCCTGTCTGAAACGCGATGTGGAACAGCACCAGACCTTGAATGCTGTCGTACATCCCCAAGCTGATCGTAAGGTCGCGCACCGGCACCATCAAAATCTGGAAGGGGACAAAATTGCCGGCGATGAACATAAAGAAGATCAGCAGATTTCCTTTGAATCGGTACAGTCCCAATGCAAATCCTGCCATGCTGGACAGCGCAATCGCCCCCAGAACCGTCGGCACAGTAATAAAGACGGAATTCAACAGATAGCGCGGCATGTTGCTCTCGAAGAAGACTTTGCCGTAGTTGGCGAACCCCTCAAAACTCGAAGGCCAGCCCCAATAATTGCCATTCGCAAAATCAGCCGCAGGTTTGATGGAAAACATTGCAACGGCGATCAGCGGTAGCAACCAAAGGATCAACGCAAAAGGCAACAGTGCCTGATAGGTCAGCTGCCAGTGGCGCGACCGTTTTGCGATGGGTGTTGGAAACATCAGTGTGCCCCCCGCTCGTCACGCCACATGGCATAAAGGAAGTAGGCGATAAACCCGAGCATGATCAGGAACAGGATCACCGCAATGGCAGAACCGTACCCCATGCGGAACCCGAACTCGGATAAGGATTCCTCGAACATGTAAAAGGACAACACGCGAGTTGAGCCGAACGGCCCGCCGTTGGTCATTACACTGATCAGATCAAACGACCGCAGCGCGCCGATGATCGTCACCACAAAGGCGATGAAAGTCGCGGGCTTGAGCTGGGGCAGGATAATATACCACAGCATCTTGCGCCCCTTCGCCCCGTCCAGACGCGCGGCCTCGATTTGTTCAGGATCAACCGCATTCAGCCCGGTAAGATACAGGATCATGCAATAGGCGGTCTGGGGCCACAGCCCCGCGGCAATAATCCCGTAGGTCGCTGTTGTCGGATCGCCCAGAATGTTCACCGGCCCTGCCCCAAATACCGCAAGGATCGCGTTCAAAAGCCCCTCGCGTGGCAGGTAGAACCATGAGAAGACCAAACCGACCACCACCTGAGAAATCACGAAGGGAAAGAAAAAAAGCGATTTATATAAACGAATTCCGCGCACCGTCTGATTGAGAAAAAGCGCGATGAACAGACCCGCAGGTACCGCCAGCATGTAGAGCACAAGCCATTTGAGGTTATTCCAGAACGACGTCTCGAATTTGCGATCCATTTTCTGATCGCCAATGCCCAACAGACGTTCGTAGTTTGCTGTTCCGACATAAGTCTTTTCACCCAGGCCATCCCACTCGTGAAAACTGATTGCGAAACTCTGACCGATGGGAATGATCACATAAACCGCAAAGAACAGCATCGCAGGGAACAGAAACAGCCACGGCGTCAGCGCAATCTCGTTGCGCTTGTACCAACTGCGCTTGGTGCGTGTTGTCATTGATGACATGCCGTGGCCTCCGGAAAATCAACGCATGCGAAAACCCCGGAACATCAGGCTTGCGGATAGGTTGAAAATGGGGTGCGCCCACCCAAGGCGGGAGGGCGCAGAAATTTAAGTTACTGGTAGATGCGCAGGCGCGCTTCTTCTAGACGCTCAAGGATGTCATCAAGGTTGTCAGGCACGACCATGAACTCCTGAAGGCCTTCCATGCCGACGCTTGCCATTTCCGCGCTAAAGTCGCGGTCAAAGAACTGGGCAACGCCGCCCTTGGCATTGGTTGTCAGCATCTCGAAACCCTGCTCCAGAAACTCGTCCGCATCAACGGAGGAGGCCGCGTTGACAGGAAGCTGGCCCAAGGCATCGCCCGCGTTGATCTTGGTCTGCACATCGGCAGAGGTCACATACTGAAGGAATGCCCGGGCATTTTCCTTGTTTGTGGCACCTGACGGGATGTGGAATGTGTCGGTCGGCGCGTCCTCACCCTGTGGGACATCCGCGATTTTCGGGAACTGATAGAAATCGATCTGCTCGTCGGTCAGCCCGCCTTCACGCATCGCCGCAACCGCAAAGTTGCCCATCAGATAAGATGCCGCCTCGCCGTCGATCATAAAGTTCAACGCTTCTTGCCAAGAATACGACTGGTGGTCGGCGATATAGCCGCCCATGTCGATCAGCTTGCGCCAGTTTGCAAATGTCTCGCGGACGCGGGGATCGGTCCATTCCACCTCGCCGCGGGCAAGCTGCATGTGGAAATCAAAACCGTTGGTGCGCATGTTCAGGTAATCGAACCAACCGCCTGCCGTCCAAAGAAACTTGGTCCCGATGGCGTAACAGGCACGACCCGATGCCACGATTTTCTCGCAGTTGGCCAGCTCTTCTTCGAAGGTCGCCGGCTCGCTTAGACCCAGTTCTTTAAAGATGTCCTCGCGGTAATACATGCCCCACTGATAATACGTATAGGGAACGCCCCACTGCTTGCCATCCATGGTCAGGGCACCCTTGACGGACTCCAGACCCGGCAGATCACCATTGGCATACATGTCAGAGATGTCTTCGAACAAACCGGCAGACACATAAGGCCCCATACGGTTGGCAGCGTACCAGTTGATCACATCCGGGGGGTTCGCACCCAACGCATTGCGGATCTGTGTTTTCCATGCCTCACGGTCAACAATCGTCAACTCGATATCCAGATCCGGATGCAACTCTTGGAACCCTGCAACAAGCCCCTCCATCACGGCACGGGGTGCGGGGTTCGACATGTCCGACATGATCTTGAGATCACCGGACAACTGGTTCCCGTCTGCAAAAGCAAACGATGTTGAAAAACTCGCCGCGACGACGGCCGCAAGTGACGCCTTAAGAATGGAATGCATGGTATCCTCCCTGATGCTTCCGCAATTCAAAACCGTCTCATTATTTGAAACTTAGTTTTGTATATTGATATATAACGGCAAGCTCGCTAGCCTTGTCAACAGTTTGGTGCGGTGCATGACTGCGGGAAATACGGTATATTTGATGCCAAAATGCACAGAGACGAGGGACGGCGGAGAGTGATATGAATGTTGTGACCAGCGATGGCACCGTCGCAAAAGCGCTAAGTGTGCTTGACCAGGTAACCGCGATGGGGCGGCCTGTCAGAATGCGCGAACTGCTTGAAACGTCCGAGTTTCCAAAACCGACCTTATACCGATTGCTGCAAACTCTGACGAACCAACGCATGCTGAGCTATGATAAAGAACAGCAAACCTATGCCCCCGGTATCCGGTTGGTCAGCCTTGCCCATTCCGCATGGTCGCAAGCGTCGCTTGCCCCGATTGCGGCCCCCCATATCAGTGCGCTTGGTGCCAGTTTGCGCGAGGCGATCCACCTTGCCCAACTCGACAATGGCCAGGTTGTTTTCGTCGACAAACGACAAGCCAGCAACCGCTTTGCAACATTGGCGCGCACCGGTCAGGTTGCGCCCGCCTATTGCACCGGGGTCGGCAAGGCCATCCTCGCCCATCTTCCGAAAGAAGAACAAGCCCAAGCGCTGCGGCAGCAGGCGTTCCTTAAATATACCGATGCAACCCATACCAGCGCTGAGACACTCCTGCGCGAGCTTGAGCAAATTCATTCCGAGGGTGTCGCCTTTGACCGCGAAGAGCACGAGGTTGGCATCATCAGCATTGCAGCGCCCATCCTGACCGATGCAGGCCGTGTTGTGGGTGCTGTGTCGATCGCGACTGCCACAAACCGCCATACACTGGATGGGCTGAATGCTTTCCGCCCTGCCCTGCTTGACTGTGCCGCCCTTATCGGGGCCGAGGCGCAATCGTGGCAATCCCCCTCCGTCCCTTCATAAAAGGAATTCCCTTATGGCCGGTGTCGTCCTGAAAGATGTCGTAAAACGCTATGGCGAAGTTCAAGTGATCCACGGGATCGACCTTGAAATCGAAAACGGCGAGTTTTGCGTTTTTGTCGGGCCGTCGGGCTGTGGCAAATCGACGTTGCTGCGCATGGTCGCCGGGTTGGAGGAGACGACCGAGGGAAGCATGAGCATCGGGGACAGGGACGTGACCCGCATGGACCCGGCAGAGCGCGGCGTGGCGATGGTTTTCCAGACCTACGCGCTTTATCCCCATATGACCGTACGCGACAACATGGGTTTCGGCCTCAAGATGAACGGCCACCCCAAAGTGGAAATCGCTCAGAAAGTCGCCGAAGCCACGCGGATCCTAAAACTTGAAGAGTATCTTGACCGTAAACCGGCTGCCCTGTCGGGCGGGCAGCGACAGCGTGTGTCGATCGGGCGCGCGATTGTGCGCGGCCCCGAGGTGTTCCTGTTTGACGAGCCGCTATCGAACCTTGACGCCGAGCTGCGTGTGGAGATGCGCGTTGAAATCGCGCGGCTTCACAAGGAAATCGGTGCCACCATGGTTTATGTGACCCATGATCAGGTGGAGGCGATGACACTCGCTGATAAAATCGTAGTGCTTAGAAAAGGCAGGATCGAACAGGTCGGCGCACCACTCGATCTCTACCGAAACCCGGACAATAAATTTGTGGCCGGATTCATCGGATCGCCTGCGATGAACTTTATCGACGGCACATCAACAGGTGACGCCGTCACGCTTGCTGGCCTCGACGGTACCTACGCCCTGCCGATAGCACTGCCTGAGAAAGGCACAGCCGTTATATTCGGCATCCGCCCCGAACACATCGAAATCGACCCCAGCGGGAACAGTTTCACGGTAGAGATGACCGAAGCACTGGGTGGTGTGTCCTATGTTCATCTGCTGTCCGATACCGGCACAAAAATCATCATCGAAGAACGCGGCGACGAGCGGTCGAAAGAGGGCGCGCGTGTTGGCGTGAAGATACCGCTGAACCGTGCGATGTTGTTTGACGCCAAAACGGAAAAACGCCTGAGATAGTGGCAATTTACGCCGAAGTAGGCGTCCACTCTACATCTATTTAGCAAATATTGATTTGGCGGCTGAAACACCCAGCACCTTGCGCCTTTCAGCGCGCAAGCCGCAGTGCAAATCGGCCCGCGCTGTATTTCTGCGGGTTCGACCCCGCTAATTATGAATCTTTTGCCCGCAGGTATGGGCATGTGGAAGATATTTCTTTAAATACCTATGGTAAGGGCAACAAACCAACAAGACA
The DNA here is from genome assembly GCF_038899995.1 of Sulfitobacter sp. AS59. NCBI lineage: Bacteria > Pseudomonadati > Pseudomonadota > Alphaproteobacteria > Rhodobacterales > Roseobacteraceae > Sulfitobacter > Sulfitobacter sp. AS59. The sequence continues at coordinate 60,249 of NZ_JBBMQK010000010.1, read as the reverse complement.
ACCATAGCGAGCGCGTGATATGAAGTGTCATGTGCGCTTTAAGCCCACGACCCCAACAGGCGTAGCTAGTGGATGGTATTTTGAAATTTAATTTTTCGAAGCAGACAAAAATCAGCAGTATCTGGGCTTTCGGGGTATTATGCGCGGCTATCCTGCTCATATTGATCACAGCGTATCGATTTGATCGCCTTTTGTATTCATCATACATTCAGCAAGTGCGATCCGACACATATTTTGAGCTACTCGAAGTTCGGGAAAGCTTTGAAGAAATCACTCATTCTCAATCCCTTGTCCTCAGAGAACTGGCCACATTTATCAGTGAAAATCCGGGCGTCAGCCAGGATGAGTTTGCGGCACGCGTAAAGAACATTCGCGGCTTGGACGACTTGATGATCAATATCGCTGCTGCCCCTGATATGGTTGTTTCGCTCATCTACCCAGCCGAGGAAAATCAGGGTGCCTTGGGGCTTAACTATCGCGAGAACGCCGAGCAGCTTCCAGCCGTGATGAGGATGATAGAAACCGGAAACGAACTGATCACGGGACCGGTCAATCTGGTTCAGGGGGGGTTGGGGCTTATTCTGCGCGCACCTGTCTATCTTCCTGATGCTGATAACACCGACGACGACGACACCGCCCAATCGCTCAGAGAGCCGTGGGGCATCGTATCGTTGGTGTTGGACTACGATCAGTTTCTAATTGAATCCGGCATCGCCGAAGCAGAAGAAAAATATGATCTCCTGATTGATATTGCCGAAAACCCAGACGGGGGCCAAGGCTCCTTTGTATATGGCGATCAATCATTGGTCGGACAGGATACCGTAAACCTGGCATTTGACTTTGAATTCGAGGATTGGATTTTACACGCTATAACAAAAGGCGGGTGGCCGGAAACTTCTCCCGACCAATGGCGGCAGCGAAACATCATGCTATTGGCAAGTTTGGTACTGCTGGGCACCTTGCTTTACATCCTATGGCTTTCTCATACGCGCAAGCGTGCCGAATTGCTGCTGAATATGGGGATTGAGGCATTGGAGGATGGTTTCGTTATGTTCGATGACAATGACCGACTGATACTGAGCAACTCAAAATATCGCAAAATCTATGACCTTCCTGAGAAGGTTCTGAAACCCGGCACCCCGTACCGCAACATCATAATGGCAGGTGTCGAGAGCCGGCAGTTCCCACCCAGTACCCCCGATCAGTCTGACTGGATCGAACGCCGGCTTCGGCTGCATCGTTCCGGAGATCACATTGAGATAGAAACGCATCTTATTGATGGGCGCGTGGTCAAAGCATCAAACCACCCCCTGAAAGACGGCGGCTATGTGGGTCTGCGTGTCGATGTAACGGAATTAAGCCAAGCAAAAGAAGCCGCCGAAGCAGCAAGCGAGGCCAAGACCAATTTTATGGGTGTCCTCAGCCACGAGCTTAGAACCCCGTTGACGGTTATAATGGGCGTTGCACAGATCCTAAAGAATACTCGGGAGCTCAGTAAGTCAAAGGAGTTGTCATCTGCCTACGACCAAGGCGACGTTAAACCGGAAGACGCCAAAGCGCTGCTTAACGAGCTATACGATCAACTTGACGGATTAATGGCGCGGATGACCCAATCCGGCGAGCATCTTCTACATTTGATTAACGAGATTTTGGACATTACCAAAATTGAATCCGGTGGCCTGATTATCGAGCCGGAGCTTTGTCAAATTAGCGATATCGTGAACCCGGTCGCAGAGCAGCTTAAGACGCTCACCGTTAAAAAGGGGCTTGATTTCGAGGTCGTACAAGACGCCGAAACGGTATTTGCCGACAAAGTCAGAGCACGCCAGATTTTGTTCAATCTGATTGGAAATGCGATCAAATTTACCGATGCCGGATTTGTCCGTCTTATCGTCAAGACGGACGGCGATATGGTAAGATTTGAGGTTCACGACAGCGGCATGGGCATACCCAAGGACCAGCTCGAAAGTATCTTTGATGTCTTCTATCAGGTCGATTCAACGGCGACCCGGCGCGCAGGGGGCACAGGCATGGGACTGGCCATTTCAAGAAGCCTAGCCGAGCTGCAGAATGGCCGCCTCACCGTAAGCAGCACAGCCGGAAAGGGCAGCTGTTTTGTACTGACCCTGCCCGCCAGCAAAGTCTTTACGTAGCTCTTAGCTAGCTACCTGTCTCAACACTCCTGCTTGGAAATGCGTGTTGCTGATGCCGACGCGATCAGCTAAATCTTGATTCGTTATGTTATAACATAACTTATCAAACACCCGGTGACCAACCGAATGGAGATCACACATGCATTTCACAGCCGCAAAAAACCTTAGCACATTCATTGTCTGCGCGTTTGTCGCACTGACCGCACCAGCAAGCGCACAAACCAACCAAGCCACCGACAAGGCGCACACGCATGCGCATACAGCCGATGACATTTACCGCGGGATTTTCGAAGACGACCAAATCAAACCGCGGCAGTTGTCAGATTGGGAGGGTGACTGGCAGTCCGTCTATCCTTTCCTGAAAGATGGAACGTTGGATGAGGTGATGGTGCATAAGGCAGAGCATGGCGAACGCACCGCCAGTGAATACAAAGCCTATTATGACATCGGATACGCGACGGATGTGGAACGCATCCTGTTTCAAGGCAACACCGCAACCTTCTTTCGCAATGGCGTTCCGCTTCAGGGCGAATACAAGAATGACGGCTACGAAGTACTGACTTATGCAGCAGGAAACCGCGGCGTACGCTATATCTTTGAAAAGGTAAGCGGCGACGCCGATGCGCCTCAATACTTCCAGTTCAGCGACCACCGTATCGCGCCAGCCAAAGCCGACCATTACCACCTTTATTGGGGTAACGACCGCGCCGCGTTGTTAAATGAAGTCACCAACTGGCCGACGTATTATCCAGCCAACCTAAGCGGGACTGAAATCGCCGACGCGATGCAAGCACACTAATATCGCGCAGGCATGGCGGGTGAAACTCACTCGGCATGCCTGCTTTCAGTGCGAACCACCCGCGCAAACGCATATCCCGAAGCGACAAGTACAAAGAAAACCGAAGAGGTGATCCCGAACCCCGAAGTAACACTGATGACGTCATCGGTCAGGCCAAAAATGCGGTCCAAACCGGTGAAGGATTTAGTGCCACCTTGCCCCGCGAGACCCAAACCCGCTCCACGGCGGCGGAGACCCGATGGCGCGGAAAGCCGCCGAGCTTTTTAAAAGCACAACGAGACGCGGGAACCGTTTGTGAAATCCAACGTTCATCCGTCACGATACAGCAGTGTCGTGACCCACATTTTTCTTATCAGTAAAGAGGACGTAACGATGGCCAAGACGAAGACGCTTGAAGACCTTTTTCTAGATACCCTGAAAGACATTTACTATGCAGAGCGCAAAATTCTAAAGGCATTGCCCAAGATGAAGCGCGCGGCGACAAACGAAAAGCTGGCCCAGGCTTTTGAAAAGCACCACAGCGAGACAGAAGAGCAGATCGAACGGCTGCAAAAGGTCTTTGAAAGCATGGGCAAGACCGCCCGTGGCAAGACCTGCGACGCCATCGAAGGCATTATCGCCGAAGCAGAAGAAATCATGGACGAATTCAAAGGCTCTCCGGCCCTTGATGCTGGCTTGATCTCTTCAGCGCAGGCTGTCGAGCATTATGAAATAACCCGCTACGGTACCCTGCATCGCTGGGCGAAAGAGCTGGGCATGAAGGACGCGGCCAAGCTGTTGAATGAAACATTGCAGCAAGAATGGAAGACCGACGAGGATCTTACCAAACTTGCCGATAAAACAGTGAATGATTCAGCAAAAGCGCCAGAAAACGCCTAAGGCTGAGGACGGCGGGCGGGGTGCGCTGGCCCCTGCCCGTCAATCAGATTGAACAATATAGAGATTTTCAGCCGCACTTGGCCTGATCAGAGCGGGTTTGTCTGACGCAAGCAACCGGATCATGAGGGTGCTGCAATCGTCCACGATGCCGTTTGGCGGCATATCCGTGCTTTCCAAGAAACGGCGTTGTGCATCATCGTCCATTCCGGCCCAAAAGCCATCCGTGGCGATAACAAGCGGCGCGGCGTCCTCACCCTGAAGGGTCAAGATATCAGGGGCAATGAATTCCGTAGCCCGAAAACTGCGTGTCAGCCTATTCCTTAGCGGTGAGCCTATGATCTCATCTAGGGGCATATCCTTGATCGCGTTGGCTAATGTGTGTGGTTTTATCAGCCACTCTATCGCGGCATGTGTACGGAAACGTCCGATCAGACAGTCACCAGCGTAAAGAATTTCTATCGGGCGTTTGGGCTCGATCAGCGCCACAAGATAGCTTGCCGACGCCCATCGCAGTTCCCTCGAGCATTTTATATGAATCTGCCGCAGCTGATCGACGATGTCATTGGCGGATACACGTGTTTTCGCAGAGGTGAACCAATCGACCAAATCGCGCGCGATCAATTGTGCCAGCTCACCGCTTTGCGGTTTTGCGGTTGCCCCGTCTAGCACAATGCACAGCACCGTATCATCCCGCAGGCCGATGCCGCAGTAATCCTGATTTGTATCTGTGCCGTCGCCCCTAACACTGCGCCAGCTTATCTCAACACCCACTTCACATATGCCCATCATCGGCCGCGGCCAAAGCCGCAAAACGTTTCCGAACGATATCGGCGCGCCCCTCAGGCCCTCTTATATTTCCCGCGACGAAGCCATCAAAATCCCAATGTCGCTGCAGCGCCTGGCATTGTTCAGCAATGAAAGACCGGATGTCTGCATCAGCATTCCTCACATCGCCCACCAACGTCTCGCGCCCGTCCACAACCAGCAGAATATCCTCGATATCGCGGCTCATCAGCAGGTCGTCATCCCCGCGCCCCAAGAATGCTTCGAGCTTTGTGGCGAGAAACAGTTCTGGCACAAGGTGTTTGATTTCCAGCTGATCCGTCAGAGGGTACGCAACTGCTGTTTCGATACCTTTCGCATACCACCGGTTGCTGAACCCCAGTATTTTTTCGTCGTCAGGCATAAAGTCGACCTTCAGCTCGCCCAGGCGCATCCGGCAAATGACATTGTCCTCATGGGTTTCTGAAAATCCCTTTTCGCGCAACTGGGTCTGCAATTGCGCCCATTCTCCGTAACCGGCCAGGTCGATAATCAGATCAACGTCATCCGTGGCTCTGACATCCTCAAGAGTTATGGTGTCGGTGATAAACAGCGCCGTTGTGCATCCGCCCACAAAAACAAAACGTTTTCGCAGCTCGGGGCCAAGCGCCACAGCGACCGTTTCAAGCATGTTTCGCAATTGCCCGTGAACGGTTGTCATCTGCTCAATAACTTTTCTGATAGACGGTCAGATGCGAGCTTGGCCTCCCGTTGGCGGCCCAATCGTATCGCATCAATGAGTGCGAGGTATTCGTACAGTTTTTCATCTTCTTGAACGGCATCCGGTACGGATTTGAAAAGGGGGTCAACTGCTTGTCCCATTTCCTTGCCATAGGCATATGGCCAGACGTAAATATAGCTGCCACCCGCCACCAAATACGGCTCAAGCATCGGGGCTGAAAAGGCGGTTGGGATACCTCTTGTCATCGCGCCGGGCTTGGCTGGAAACACAAACTTCAGACCATGTATGATAAAGCTACATAGGTCGCGGCGATTTGGTTTGGCATGTCCGTCAGGACCGCCTTTGAGGGCAAGCCCGGATGCACAGCTGCGATTGATCGAGGCATTCACCTCGGACTTGCTGATACCAAGGGACGCCTCAAGGCTGCGGACAGAATACGGGTCTTCTCGCGAGGATGGACCGTCGCGGTTGGAAGCGCGTTCTTGTTCTTCAAGGCTCACGAGCTTGAGCAGTATGACAATGTCCTGGCTTTTCATGCGGTACCCTTATGCGTCCCTTGTCCATGGACTGCGGACAGTTAAGCACACTACTGATCCTTCTGTCAAAGGGGGTACCCGCAGCGCGTTCCCGGCAACATCAACCTACGGACGCCCGCGCTTTTCAAACCACTTCCGACTGAAGCCGACAAATGCTTTGTCTGGGATCTTGGGCGCATCCAAACCCCCGTCATCCATCCAAGTGCGCCACTCCTGCTCGAGGTGATAGACATCCCACCCTGGTGCGGCTTCACGCGCGGCTTCATATGCCTGAGGCGATAATTTGATGCTGCTGATTTCATCATTGACCGGCCCTTCCTTAACCATGGTTCCCCGATTTTGGAAAACCATGAAATTCCCATCCAGACGTACCGCATAGTCTGGCATGTGATCATGGCTTTCGTCTTGGGCAACGATGCTGCCCACAAGGCGTTTGAACTCGCGGCTCGTGGAGGTCGACCCACATTTCCGCTGCAACACTTCCAAAGATACACGCCAAGACTTCTGACGCCCGCAATGCTTGCGCGCAATTTCATAGATACGTCTTTCAAGCGGCTTCCTCAGCCGGAAATAATTCCGGTGAAGGGTCAGCACCTCTTGGGCTTGGATCGCGTTGAAAACCCAATCGGATAATTGCACTTCGATCTCTTGCATCCGGCCATCGCGGGTTTGGCGCACGATGCGGGCGCGGTCGATAATACTGAACAGGTCCATCTGTTCCGTGCCACCGGTGACAATATTCGTTTCGATCTGCGTGCCTTGCAGGCGGGTAAGCGCGCTTTTCAAAGCATCATATCCGCGCCCATCCGTGACGCGGTTTGTCGCCTTTAACAGGTCAAACGCACGCAATCGTACGGTCCGCGACACCTGCCTGCCCTCGTTAAGGGCCGCCATAATCTGGCTGATACAGTAAATCAGGACATCCCTGTCATGGATCGTCGCCACACCCTCGCTCGAGGGTTTTACCTCAAGATAGTTCTTTCCTGTCTCATCTTCATATCTGCGAACGCGGTGATCAGGTTTTGTAGAGAGAGAAAAAATAGGGTGCGCCATCGATGCCATATCGCCCTTGGGAGCCGCATCAAAGATATCGCAGACAAAGAAGTCCCCCTGCTCCTGCCGATCTGGCAAAAGCGGTGATCTGATTTCTTTCGTGATTTCACCCACACTATTTCCCTTTTCGTGTTTTTACACACAAATCCCTACACTTTCGTGATTTCACACACACCCTGCTAAGAATCGTGTTACCAATAGAAAGAGTCGAATCGAGTCACAGATTTCGTGATTTCACACACGGGGTCAAGGTTTTTCGTGATTTCACCCACACATTGGGCCTCGTCGTGACTCCGCACACGTAGTTTTGTGAGTTCACACACATATAATCGTGACTTCACACACGCCATGTTTTGAATAGGTATTTGATCTCAATTAGTTACCATACCAATTCAGAGCCCTAACACCCTTTATAACACATATATAACACTCTACAGATTTAGGCTTATCCGCCTTTGATATCCCATAGATATGCAATGAAATAAGGCTGCGCATAAACAAGCAAGCGAATCCATCCAGACTAACCGAACCACAGGGCTAAGAAAGTTAGTCGGCATCCGCCCCATCACAGATGACTTTAACTTCGGCTCGGAAAGAGGCTGTCATCAATGGCGATACGACTTTGGTCGCCAATCCGATATCAAGGGGATCATACCAGTTGCGCAGGCGGTCCATCTCGTCTTGAGAAAGCGACACAGCGACCCTCAAGGTTTCCCCACCTTTTTCAAACTCATCAACCGTGGGCTTCTTGGTCACTGCAATACGGCGGCGGAAATTTGCGATGGTCTTTTTTCGGGCGGCATATAAAAGATCATCAATTGGGACACCGAATTTCTCGGCCGTATCATGTAGGCGTTTGGTCAGTGGCACACCCAAGTGGATAATCCGGCTGACAATTTCACCCTTTGAAGGATCTTCATCCTGCTCAGTTTTTAAGCTGGGCTTGGGTCGCGCGGGTTTCGAAGGGGCAGCGCGCTTGACCAGTTCTGGTTTCTTTGCCGGCTCAGCCTTGGCCGGTGTTTGTTTCTCAACGGGTTTTTCAGGTTCAACCGCCCTGCCCTCTTCTACTGGGTCGGGCTTGCCGATAATCTCTTTGGTCCGAAAATATTGTTCATCGGTTCCCTTAAGCTGCAGTGGAACTCTTTTACGTTTAACCATTGTTCGCCTCCGCTATCTCAAGACAAAGATCCAAAAACTCGGTCATCTCGTCCAAGGCATCTTGCAAGTGCTTGGGGTTCTTAAAATATCTTTCTTTACGCGTTTTCTCGGTCTGGATCATGCGGTCCAGCAAGCCTTCTTCGTCCATCCGGCGATATGCGTCGCGCTGCTGTACGTAGCGCGGCACGAACTTAAGCTTTTCAACAGGCGGGGATTTACCGTCCCCGACCAGCTTATTCGCCCGAGCATGCAACATCACCCCGGATTCTGTTTTCGTCGGTTTTGAACCAACGCGGTTAATCGCCGCCCGGAACGGAGGAAGCGCAGTCGGGTCCTCTACCCTGGTCCGCATCCGGTACATCCAATTTGCCGTACCGACGGCAGTAGAAAGATCGCTGGTGGATGGCTGAATGGGGCACAGAATCAAATCGGACACAGTGGCCAATTGATCATGCAGCTCGTTTGCGTCGCCCGGGGTATCGACGATGAAAAGGTCCAGATCGCCTTCGTCTTCCAAATCCAGAACCATTTCGCGGGCTTCTTGCGGGTTAAGCGTTTTGAAAGCTTCAACTTTATCGCTCCAGTTGCCAGCGACTGTCGCGCGCCCTGCCCACTGCACAAGATTTTCGGTCTTATCTGTATCCAGAAACCCGCAAGAAATCCCTGCCGCGCTCGCCGCGCTCAGCAGACCGCGGGCAATCGTCGATTTTCCTGCGCCGCCTTTTTGATTGATCAAGGTGATGACCAGCATTTCGATGCCTCATGTAAATATGTAAAATTGCTGCAATGCCTTTCTGTAAGAATGAAGGCTTGTAAACAGTATTACGTGTAAGTGTGTACGAAAGCAATATGGCAAAATGTGAGAATGTAGATGTGCATAATGTATTTGCGTAAAAGTGTACGTTATCGAGTTGTAAATGTGCTGAGTTGTAAGTCTGCAATGTGTTGAAGTGCCGGTTTGTAGTTTTGCATATCTGTTGATGTGTAAATAATTGTGTCCATATAAAAACCATAACTTGTGATGGTACCCACATGGTAGTTTTGGATTGAGACGGCATCTTAAGGATCGTTATGGAGCTTATGAGGCATAGTTCAGCGCAAGATACTCCCCGCATCTTACGTGAGGTGTCCGAATCCACGGAAATTTCCCCAAACCGATGGATCTGACGACACCGTCGCTTCCAAATCCGGTCAAAATCAAAGTGTCTAGATTCGGTGCACCAAGAAAATGCTCAATTCTTGTCCCTTTGGTTCGAGAAGGGCGTCTTAAAATCATAACATCGATAAGCCGAGACCGCTATGTCTGATGTCAGCGCATCTTTGCATCGCCGCGCGGCGAAGGCCGGTGCATGGCGGCAATTTAAGATCTGGGGGCTAAAAACCTAGTCCCGCAATCCATCGTCGATTCAGCCGTCAGCCAACATCAACAGGCGATCCTTGAACTGCGTCAGGCGGAATTTGAAAAACGGCTCGCCGCCTTGGATGAAACCCGCGTCGCCGCGCAACTGGCAAGACGTGACATTCACGCGCCCGTCGACGGGATTGTCATCACTCGCATGATTGGGCCCGGCGAATACGTATTTGCGCAGGCCCCGATTATCCAAATTGCCCGCATCGATCCGCTGCATATCGAGGTGTTTTTGCCCACTGAGCTTTTCAAAAACGTAAAGGTTGGCCAGATCGCCAAGGTCAAACCCGCCGCCCCCATCGGCGGAGAGTACGAAGCCGAAGTGATTGTGATCGACCGCGTATTTGACGCGGCAAGTGATACATTTGGCGTGCGCCTGAGATTGGATAACCCCGAGGGGAAATTGGTCGCGGGTATTGATTGCAAAATCGAGATCGGCGGATTGTAAGGACGGCCCTAAGAGAACTCCTATGATCGTAGCGAAACCCTCTACCACGGTGTCCCGATGTGCCTGTCACCTTTACAATCTGGCCGCCCAAACCTAACGTTTTTAACTATAAAAATCGGGGTCGGAGATCATCATGACAGAAAAAGTCGCAGTCGTCACAGGAGCCGGCGGCGGAATGGGGCGTGCGATTTGCCACAAGCTGATACAAGACGGTTTGACGGTAATAGGATTGGATGTCTCCGCTGAGCGGTTGGAAGAAACTGCGCATTTTGTAGGCCCAAATTTCAGTGATCTAACAGTAGATTTGACTGATCCCTCCGCAGTAGCGGAAGCGTTTTCCGCTATCAAAACTCAGCATGGGGGCGTGGACGCTTTGGTTAATAATGCCGGTACCTGCCTGATGTCAGACTTTCCAAATATCCCGGCGCAGGAACTGGACAGCCAGATGGCGATTAACTTCAACTCGATGTTCTATTGCTGCCAAGAAGTCATTCCTTTGATGATAGGCCGCGCGGGCGTTCGCAAGATCGTAAACATTTCATCCAACGGGGCCTATAATTTTGACGCCTTCGACCCACCACATTATCGCGCCAGCAAAGCGGCAATGGACACGTTGACCAAGGATCTTGCGCGCCGCTATGCGACGGATAAAATTGCCGTCAATTCCATTGCTCCGGCAATGACCGTCACACCGTTGTTCGATGTGCTGACAGAGGATGTGTTGCAGCAGGCGATCTCTAAGATGCCGCACGGGCGAGCGATGGAACCGAGTGAAGTTGCCGACTGGGTTGGGTTTCTGATTTCATCTGCCGGAGACATTTCCAGCGGGAATATCATTATTCTCAACCAAGGGCGGGATGTGCGTTAATAGTACGCCTCTGGCGATTTCCTGAGCGATGGCCATTGCTCAGGAGAATGGCCATAGATCACAAATGCTCCGGTATCGTTGGCCAATTGCATCAAACGGTCAGCGCTGGCAATCGCCTTAGGCTCATCCCAAGAGCCGACAAATTTTCCTTCGATTTCTGCAGGGCGAGAGATGGCATCACTGGTCAGTAATACTGGGCCGGTTTCGGGCAGTTCCAGCAGGAGTGCCAACTGACCTGGTGCATGACCTGGCACAGTCAGAACGCGAAATCCGGGGCCGATCTGGATATCATCTTCAATCACCAGATAGTCCTGATCAGGCCATTCAAGCGGCTGCACATTGCCCCAATACAACGGCTTGGGTAAACGCCGTTCTGCACCAGAAACCAAAATCGGTGCCTGCGGGAAATCACCCAGACCGCCGACGTGGTCGATGTGGGTATGGGTCAGAATATGCAGGTCAACCTGATTTGGCTTAACCCCTGCGAGATTAAGCTGATGCGCCGGCATATTTGTCATTTCACATTCTAGAACTTCACCAAACTCATATAACCTATCCTCGTTGGTCGCCGCTTCTTTGTCTTTGGCATATTTTTCAGGAAATCCCGTATCAACCAAAACGGATTCACCGGCGTCTGTCTGGATCAAAAACCCACAAATGCCGATGATCCGATCGTTCGCATGCACCTTGAACAACCCGTAATCCAGAACTTGCAGGGAAACAGGGCGTCCTTTTAAAAAATTCTTGGCGGGCATAGGGTTCACCTCATGTTTTATTCATGCAGCATGGGTTCCAGATGAAAGTCAAGATTCACACATTGTTCCAATACCTGCTTGATACGACTCAGGCTGATCCTGAAGCGTTCATCGGCTTTTCGCTGGCTGAACCGCCGAAGCTAGGTGACTTTCTGGATGATCTTGATCCAGACATGTCGCTTGACTGGAACCTTAAATCCTTTCGGGGTTTACCTGAGTTGCGGCAACGGGTCATTGATCAGGCGGGGTTGGCTGGGCTGTGTACAGCAGATGACGTTGTGATCACCGCTGGGGCCGCAGAAGCGAACTATTTGGCGTTTATGCAGCTTGTTCAGCCAGGGGACGAGATCATCACTGAAACACCTGGCTGGCCGCAGATTGAGGTATTGGCCAAGGCGCGGCAGGCGCAGGTCAAACTGGTGAAAAGAGACGAGGCAAATGGCTGGGATTTGCCGCTGGATCAATTGGAAAACCTGATCACTGAAAATACCAAACTGATTTTTCTAACCAATCCAAACAACCCGACTGGAAAGTTGCTGAGCGCACAGGATCTGCGCCGGATTGCGCAGATGGCTGACAAGGTCGGGGCTTGGCTGATTATCGATGAGGTTTACGCCGGGCTCGAGTGGACCGCAGACAGAGCCCCATCAATCGCCGGTATTTATGAGCGCGGGATCACGACCGGCAGCGTTTCAAAGGCACTGGGGCTGCAGGGCTTGCGCACTGGTTGGCTTGTTTGCCAAGATAAAAACATGGTGATGGATGCGATCATCCTGCGTGAAAACAGTAGCGAGATCATGAACGTCATGGGCGAAGTGATAGCCGAAGTTGCACTGCGCCCAGACCGGCTAAGCAAAGCATTGGACGACGCACGCCGTGACAGCATCGCGACGCTTGAGTATCTGGATCGTTACATCACCTCTGAACCGAAACTGTCCTGGCATCGGCCAGAGGCCGGTTTGATAGGGTTGGCAAGACTGTCAGCAGGTATTGACGGAGATCTATTTGCGAAACGCCTTCTTGCAGAGCCTTACAAGACGTTTTTACTTCCGGGCAGCGCATATGGGCTCTCGAACCACATCAGGATGGGGGTTGGGGGAGGGGCCTCAGCCAAGCTTGAACTTGGACTTTCCCGTATGTCAGAGTTGCTTGCTAAATGGTGATACGGAAATAGGCTCTTTTAGAGCGCAGCGGCCGATGCAGATGATCGGCCTCACTGCGCGCTTCCACTGACCTGCTCCCCACTGGGGCCGCTATCTTGGCTTACTCCCTTTCAGGAACAAAGATCGTTGGCTTTTCTTAATGTAAGTCCAAGCAATGAAACGGCTCGTTTTTTGGCCTTGTGCCATTTCGACTACTTTAAAGTCAGCGACTTTGGCTTTGCCTAAAATTCTGTGAAGTGGCTGGAGGTTGTCCTTTTTCGATACCAGTGAGCTAAACCAAAGGCATTGGTCGGCGAACTCCATGCTCTGTTCAACCATGCGGGCGATAAACTTGATCTCGCCACCAGGGCACCAAAGCTCGGCATTTTGACCGCCGAAATTCAGCTTTTTGGACTGCCCTTTGCCAAGATTACTCCACTTGCGTTGGGTGCCTCTCGTCGCTTTTTCGATAGATGCATGGAACGGCGGGTTGCATAGGGTGACGTGAAAAACATCGTCGGGTTTGATCACACCTCGAAAGATGTCCTCGCGGTTTTTTTGTTGTCTCAGGGTGACGTTTAACTTGTTGGATTGGCAAATTTGCTGCGCCGATTTGAGAGCGGCCGGATCAATATCGACGCCAGTGAAGTGCCAGCCGTATTCGCTCTGGCCTGTAAGGGGGTATACCAAGCTGGCACCGGTACCGATGTCTAGCGCTTTGATATTAGGCCCGCGCGGGATTTCTTGGTTGTTGCTGGAGGCAAGAAGGTCCGCCAGATAATGGATGTAGTCGACACGACCGGGGATTGGAGGGCATAGATAATTGGCAGGGATATCCCAATAATTAGTGCTGTAATAGGTCTTTAGCAGCGCCCGATTAAGCATACGCACCGCCCCCGCGTCCTGAAAATCAATTGTCGTCTGACCGACAGGGTTACTGACCGTAAAAGCCTCAAGTTCAGGTGAATCCGCCACCAACCGCGCAAAATCGTAGCCGTCCCTGTGTCGGTTGCGAGGGTGCAGCTTGGTTTTATTGGCCATGGGAAAGCCTTTGTTAAAGTTGGTTGAGGTGACTTGCCAGACCGCGTGTTGAATTTAAACCCTTATCTATAAATAGCAAAATTAATAGGGTAACAGGGAAAACCGACCTTCGACGAAGTCGCAAAAAGATGTCTGCGGGGTCGAACCGATCTGCCGCGTGGCGCAGGTTGCCCCTCGACTTGCTATGCCACTGGCCATGCCCTCAGTGTGAGGGTTCTGGATATTGCGCTGGAAAGGCCCAGCTATGCGTCAGTAACCTCGACAGTCTTGCCGGGGTTCATGATATTTCCGGGATCAACCGCACGTTTCAGGACCGCCATAAGCGCGTAAGCCGCACCGTGCTCCTTAGCCATATAGCTCTTCTTACCGGTGCCTACACCGTGTTCTCCCGTGACTGTGCCGCCATATGACAGCGCGACATGGTTCACCTTTGCGGCCAGCGATTTCGCCGCAGTAAGTTCGTCGGGAATATTCGGGTCGAACAGGATCATCAGGTGGAAATTGCCATCACCTACATGACCTACAATCGGGGCAATCAACCCAGACTCTGCGACCAATTCCTTTGATCTGGCGATACAGCCGGCCAAAGTTGAAATTGGCACACAGCAATCGGTGATGAGGCCCTCACAGCCCTTTTTAAGGGATTTTCCAGCATAATAAGCGTTGTGACGTGCGGTCCACAGCCGATTGCGATCTTCGGCCTTGGTTGCCCACTGAAAGCTGCCCACGTCAAATTCTTCGGCAACGCTTTCAAACAGTTCAACCTGTTCCTTTACACCGGCTTGCGACCCATGAAACTCAAGGAACAGATGTGGTTTTTCTGGCAGGTTCAGATCGGGATTGAATATGTTCATCCCTTCCATTTGAACTTCGTCCAGCAATTCTATCCTCGCCATCGGGATACCCATCTGGATGGCCATAATCACGGAATTCACCGCGTTATCGACAGTCTCGAACGAACAGGTTGCCGCGAGAATTGTGTCGGGCTGTCCGAACAGTCGTACCGTCAACTGCGTGATGATACCAAGAGTACCTTCAGAGCCGACAAACAGATGCGTCAGGTCATATCCCGCCGAGGATTTGCGGGCGCGCGATCCGGTATGGATGATTGTGCCATCCGGTAGCACAACTTCGAGTGCCAGAACATTCTCGCGCATGGTGCCATAACGCACTGTATTGGTGCCGGACGCCCGCGTGGCGGCCATGCCACCAAGTGTTGCATCCGCGCCAGGGTCTACAGTGAACATCAGCCCGGTCGCGCGCAGCTCCTCGTTAAGCTTTGATCGCGACACACCAGGCTGAACGACTGCATCCAGATCGCTTTCGTGAATTTCCAAAATCTTGTTCATGCGGCTGGTATCCACACTAATTCCCCCGTGAATTGGAATCACGTGACCTTCAAGCGAGGTGCCAATACCGAAAGGGACGACCGGAACACCATAGCGGGAACAGATCTTCATGATCTCGCTCACCTCTTGGGTGGTCTCAGGAAAGGCTACAGCGTCGGGTAGGGCAGGTTCGGAATACGCCTCATCATGACTATGAAGTTCGAGGATGGACTCGCCAGTTGAAAGCCGCTCGCCCAGCATTTCCTTCAAGGCAGAAAGTGCAAGATCGGTGTGGTCCGTAGTCATATTGGTGTCCTTGATTTCCATCAGATTTGGGCGCGTTGCGCGCGCGCAGCCGTCTTCTTATCCGTGCCGGCTCAATCCAGTTGTGTATTGGCGGGCTCTGCGGTTTCATCACCAGCCCATCTGGCAAAGAGGTGCAGCAAAATGATAATCATAGAGATTGGCACGGCCACGGAAATCCATACCATCGGAATCCCGAGGGTATCTGCCGTCAGACCAGATTGCCGCGCAAGGTATCCCTTTGCAAAACCACCCCTTAGTCCGATGAAGCAAAAATAGATCACCGGCAGGATAAAGGTAAGAACCGCGGCACTTTGGATGGCTTTTGAAAAGACCGCCAGAGCATGCGGTGGCTTTGGAAACACGCTTTCCATCAAAACCGCATCGGCTTGGGTTTTGAACGACAGCGTGGCCCCCATCAATCCGGTCCAGACCATCGCATAGCGGGCGACATCTTCAGTCCAGACAGGTGGGGATGAAAAAACATAGCGTGCAATGATTTGCACAACCACCGTTAGGAACATCAGGCATACCGCAAATACGGAAACGCGGCGCATGAGCTGATGCAAACGATCACTGATGCTGATGATGTAGTGACGCATGTTTTTTCTCTCTGGTTTTTGATTTGGGCGGGGCGCAGGTATAGCGTCCCGCCCGTTGGATTAGCGGTTCTCGTCAGACAGTTTTTTCCACAGCGCGGTGTCTTCTGCAGACATCAGATCCGTATTGTACACGGGCAAGGAAGCCTCGCGGAACACGGCACGTTCTTCTGCCGTCAGGCGCTGAACTGTCACGCCCTTTTCCTCAAGCGCTGTCAGGCCTTTTTCGGCAGCTTCGCCCAACCATGCGCGCGCTGCAGCGTCTGCGGTCACAACAGCCGCATCCACAGTCGCGCGGTCTGCATCGGACAAACCATCGTACCAGTCTTTTGATGCGATAACGGCGCGCAGTGGCCAGATCACATCAGCCGTGGCAAAGTTTTTGACGAAATCGGTCTGGCCAAACATCACAGGTACGAAGGGCGAATTCAGATAGCCGTCAATCACGCCGGTTTGCAGACCGGCAGGCACTTCGCCCCAAGGCACGATTGTACCGCTTGAACCCCATGCTTCGTACATCGCGATTTGTGCATCATCCAAGGCCCGCATACGCAGGCTGGACATATCGGACGGCGACCGCACGGCTTGCGTTGTGGTGATCACACCCGAAGCTGGTCCAAGCGGTGCCAGCGCCAGCAGGATCGCGTCTTGCGCAGCGAGGCTTTCGTTGACACGGGTGTAAACATCCCCCGCCGCCAAAGCCCGATCCATATGTTCAATGTTGTCGAAGACATAAGGCAAACGGATGCCGTAGATGAACGGTTCGACCTGTGCGACGGCGCGCACGTCGGACATCGAGATTTCCAGCAGACCGGTTGAGACCTGATCGAATTTCTCGGCTTCGTTGCCGACGGAACCACGTGGCATTTCACGTGTCTCCATGCCGCCTTCGTTCAACGCCTTGGCAAAGGCAAAAGACCAGTTGTAGGACCCTGATTGTTCGAGGTCTGGTTTCCCGTCTAATGCAATTTTGACCTCTGCGGATGCAGATGTGGCCATGGCGAGCAGCGTCGCCAGTGTAAGTGCCTTGAGTTTCATTGGTTTTCCTCCCTTTGGTTTAGTTAATTCACAGAAAATCCGAACAGGCGCGGCAGCGTGAGGCTGAGTGCCGGCCAGTAGACCAGCGCCAGCAACAGCAGCACCTGAACAAGAATGAAGGGCAGCACCGCATAGGCCAGCCGCCAGTAATTGAGGTTGGTCAGCGCTGATACGACCACAAGGCATTTGCCCAAGGGTGGCGTGATCAGGCCGACACACAGATTGAAGCACAGCACGATGCCAAGGTGGATCGGGCTAATGCCTTGCTCCATCGCTTGGGGGGCGAACAACGGGATCAGCAGGGTCAGGGCCACGGGGGTGTCCATGAACATGCCTGCGATCAAGAAGATACCCACAAGGAAGAACAGATATTTCGTACCGGTCAGCCCGAAGGATTCTACCCAGTTGGCCAGCGCACTGGACCAACCTAATTGGCCTGCCAGATAGCCCAACACCGAAATCGCCGCGAGAATGATAAAGATCGTGCCAGTCATCTTGGCCGTGGCCTCGACCGCGTCAAAGATCATGCGCCAGTTTAGTCCTTTATAGAACTGGCCCGCCAGCAGCGCGAAGACGACTGCGATTGCCGATCCTTCGGTGGGGGTTGCCAATCCAAAGACAAGCGAGCCAAGGATCACAATGGGTAGGCACAGGGCCGGTGCCGCGTTCAACAAGCTGGGCAAAAAGCGCGGTAGATCGTCAGAGGCACCCCCCGGATGTCCCTTTATATGCGCAATGATCGCGTTCAACACCATGAGCGATACAGCCAACACCAGACCAGGTATGACCCCCGCGATAAACAGTGCCGCAACCGAGGCACCGGTCAGGCCGCCATAAATAATCATAATGATCGACGGCGGAATGATCGGTCCGATCATCGAAGAGGCCGCCGTGATCGCGCCTGCATAGTAAGGGTCGTAACCGCGTGCCTTCATTTCCGGCACAAATGTGCGCGACAAAGCTGCGCTATCCGCGATGGCCGACCCCGAGATGCCCGCAAAGAATACGCTGGTCAGGATGTTCACATGGCCCAGTCCACCGCGAAACCGACCGACAATGGACATGGCAAAATCAATCAGGCTGCGGGTGACGCCCGCGCGGCTCATGATCTCGGCGGTCAGGATGAACAGCGGCATCGCCATAAAGGCAAAGACATCAAGCTGGGCAAAGATACGCTGCGGCAGGATGGAGAGAAACTGCGTTTTATCGACTGCGACAAAGGTAAGAACGGATACCGCACCCATGAGATAGGCAAAGGCAGTGCCGCTAATCAGCAAGAGAATGAAGATGATCGGAATAAAGTACATAGTGCTAAACTGCCGTTCCAAGGGGGGCCGTCTTGGATTGAACATCTCGGTCCATGATCGGCGGGTGTGTTACGATTGAACGTAAGTCTATGCCTGACGGTGTGAGGCTTGTCATATCAGGGCAGGGCCGCGCCATGTCCGGATTTCCCGCAAAGAGTGTTTCCAGCGATTTGGCCGCAGCCAGCAACGCTTCGTCGCTGCGGACAGCGCCCAGAACCTGAAGTCCGAAGGGCATGCCGTGGGGGTCGCGACCGCAGGGCAGGGTGATCGATGGCCCGCCCGCCAGTGATCCGCGATAGGTCAGGGCCAACCAACGATAGTAGATATCCATGCTCTGCCCCTCGATCTCGGTTGCATGACCTTGGGTCCAAGGGAACGGGGATACCGGTGCGGTCGGCAGAAGGATAACATCAAAACCCTGCATCAGCGCGTTGAAGCGACGCAGAATGCGCGTTTGCTCGGCATGCGCCCATGCCCGATCCGCCAAAGACATGGAGCGGCCCAGCTCGACATTCGTTTGAATATCCGGGCCAAAGGCTGTGGGCTCGGTTTTGGTCACCTCGCCGAAGGCGGCCAAGAAGCTCTCGGCACGCAGGATGTCAAAGCATCGGTCCATATTTCCGAGATTGAGATCAACCGGGCGGCAGTCTCGAACGTGGGGTGCAATCTTCTCGATCCGATCGCGGAATGTTTCCCGAATAGCCGGGTCTACTGGTGCGCCCCCGAAATCCTCACTGTAACCGACCCGCAAGGTGCTAAGGTCGACGTTTGGCAAGGTCGTAAATCTGGCCTCCGGGTAGTGTGCTGATAGCGGATCGTCAGGGTGGTACCCATGTGATGTGCTCAAGATCAATGTCAGATCACCCACGGTACGGGTCATCGGGCCAAGAACCGAAACACCTGACCACCCCAGCGGTCGGGTCGGATGCGCAATCACGTCTACCGATGGGCGAAATCCGACGATCCCGCAGAGCGCGGCAGGCAATCTGAGCGAGCCACCAGTGTCTGACCCAGTGCATACAGGTAAGAGATTTGCCGCCAGCGCCGCCGCAGATCCGCCAGAAGAGCCGCCGGCGATCAGGTTGGCGTCAAACGGATTGGCCGTGGCACCCCAAACCGGATTACGGCTGTTACCGCCGGCGCCACACTCAGGAACGTTTGTTTTTGCCAGAATGATCGCTCCGGCGTCACGTAGCCGCGCAACCATCGGAAAATCACTTTTTGGCACATAGCTCCGCATTCGTGGGCTACCATGGCTCGTTAGCAACCCTTCGGTATCTTGAAGATCCTTTACGCCAATGGGCAACCCGTCGAGCGGCCCCTTAGGGGTTCCAGCGTTCCACCGGCTGGATGCCTGCGCCGCCTCTAAGACCGCACGTTCCGTATCTATAGCTGTCAGGGCATTTATCTTGGGATTCACTTTGGAAATGCGCTCAAGACACACCGCAAGGTAATCCGTCGGCGTTAGCCTGCGATCCGCAAATCGTCGGAGGACATCTCGCGCCGAGAGGGCCATCAATCCGGCCACACTCATCCCCGCACCGATGACATATCTCGCATACTCAACTTAGTCACTTTGTCCCTCCCAAGAAAATGACTGAAGTTATGATAATACGGGGCTGACAGGAAAAATAATGAAAGATTGACCTATAACGTTAACCAAAAGGAATGGTTTTTAGATCCTCAGTTGTTTTCCGTAAGCATTTAAGAAAAAACGACAACGCATGATTGGCCTCTTCTTGGCCGCTTCGCCAGAAGCATCGGACCTCGGACAGAAATCCCCGCGTGTCCAGCGGAAGTGTAACGATGTCTCCGCGTGCCGCATGGGACTGGGCAAGGCGTTGCGGCATCAGCCCCAGTGCGGGAATTGCATCCAACAATGCGAGATTCAGCATCAAAGAGAGAGAGGCAATCGTATTCGCCGGTGGTGCCAGTCCGCTTTCGGCAAAGAGTGCATCGACCGCCCGCCGAGCAACCGAATTTGCCTGCGGCATAATCCAAGGGAAATCGACGACTTCGCTCCACTCAATGTCGGGCTGCCTTGCCAGCGGGTGATTGCGGCCTGCAACGACGACAATCGGTTCCGCAAAAAGCTTTAGCTGTTCAATGCCAGAGAGCTCCCGGGGCTGCCAGATTCTGGCGATCAGCAAATCTAACGCGCCACCTTGCAACTCTGGAAGAAGTTCTACGAAATGCCCCTCTTTGACCGAGATGCTTGCCTGCGGCGTGCTGCTTTTGAAGAGCGCAATAGTGCCGGGCAAAAGGGTAGGGGCGACAGAACTGACGACGCCAACAGTAACGGCACCCGAAATCCCGCTCGCCATGGCTTCAATATCGAAGGCAGCCCGATCAAGCTGATTGAGAGCTTGCTTGGCATGGTCTACCAGACGCCGCCCTATTGCCGTCAAGAAAAGGCGGTTCCGATCGCGGGTCACGATCGGAACGCCGACGATTTTTTCCAGCTCTGCAATCTGCTTGGAGACAGCGGGTTGAGTTACGTTAAGCTCCTCCGACACCCGCGCAACCAGTTTTAGGTCGGACAAGGCAGCTATTACGCGCAAGTGGCGCAGCGTTATGGCCTTCTGGAAATCATTATTTGAAATAGCCGTTACTCGCTGGATTTGTGACTGAACGATATACTCTTATCACAGAACGGCCTTGCAGATCGATATCGGTTTGAGCGTTCTCTGCGGTTGAGAAAAGTGGGTTGGCGACAATTTAGGACACGTCAAGTCATGCGGTCGCCGACTGGCCGCTCAACCACTGCCTCGACTCCTTTCCGCGTGCCGCAGCATTTCCGTGAATACAGACACCTTCGCGGCGCGGAACTTTGACGCAGGAAGAACCACAAAGATGCCCCCTTCAGGCAGATGCCAATCGGGCAGCACATGGGTCAGTGCGCCCGACACCAAATGGTCACGGACCAGGTAATCCGGCAGGATGGCCAGACCTGCTCCCTCCTTTACGGCGGCCATGATCGCGGGCGCACTGTCGATTGAAAGGTCGCTTTGCAATTTGACGGAAACCGTTTCGCTGGCAGAGTTTTCGAACAGCCAATTCAGAGGGTCGGGTAGCGCCTTGTTTGCGACGAACGATACAGCCGAAAGATCATTCGGGTGGTGGATATGATCGAACTGACCGGGGCTGTCGCTCGTGCCGACAAGAAGCTGCCTGAAACCGCCCATCTTACGTGCCAACAGGGTCGAGTCGCGAAGCCACCCAACCCGAATGGCCAGATCCAGATCACCCGCCATAAGATCGCTATGACCATCGCCCAGATACAGCTCGACCCGGCAATCGGGGTATTCGCGTCGAAACGCGGCGACAAGCGGGGCTACGATCGCCGTGCCGTAATCATTCGGGGCCGTCATGCGCAATGTGCCCACGGGCTGTTCTGACAGTTGCGACAGTTCGCTAAAGGCTTCTTCTGCCTCGTTCAGGATCGACGTGCATCGTGTGTAGAAAAGCTGACCTGCCTCTGTGGCGCTGACCTTGCGCGTGTTGCGTACCAATAGCGTCGCCTTGAGCTCTTGTTCCAATTGCGTCACCTGGCTGCTGACCACGGCCTTGGTCACGCCAAGGCGGTCTGCGGCATTGGTAAAGGACCCAGTTTCGACCACGGCCGCAAAATAGGCCAGCCGGTTGAGGTTGTGTGATTTGGCCATAATCTCACTGTTAACCTTTGGCATACGGACTGTCAAAATCGTTTGTCTTATCGCGGACAATAGATGCGCCTATATACATGTCCAAGGAGATACACCATGATACAGACAGTGACACTGCATTACCTTTTCGACCCGCTTTGCGGCTGGTGCTACGGTGCCTCGGGAACCATCGGCACGCTTGCAAAACATCCTGATGTTGACCTGCAGCCACAGGCCACCGGGTTGTTCGCCGGCAGCGGCGCGCGGCCAATGAAAAGCTTTGCAGCGCAAGCATGGGCCAACGACCAGCGCATTGCCGCGCTGAGTGGTCGCCAGTTCTCCGATGCCTACCGCAACAAGGTGTTGGGTGCCGAAGATGCGCTACTGGATTCCACCGTGGCGACGCTGGCCGTCACGGCTGTGGCCGACACAGCGCCGGAACGGGTGATCGAGGTGCTGGCCGCTATTCAGACGGCGCGCTATGTAGACGGCAAGGATGTGACATCCGCTGCTGTTGTGGCAAGCTTGCTTGAAAACCTCGGTCTTGTGGACGCATCTGCGCGGGTTCTGAGCCCCGATGCCGCCCTTGCAGAGCAGCTGCGCGATCGCACCGCAAAGGCTCGCGACCTGATGGAGACCTACAATATGCAGGGCGTGCCCTCCCTGATTGCCGAGGTCGATGGCACCCGCCGCGGGCTAGACGCCAGCACACTTTATTCCGGACCCGATACGGTGCTCGCCGCCCTCGGGCTGACCTGATCCCACTTTAACGAAAGGACAATACAATGAACCGCAGAAACATGCTGAAACTCACAACCGCCGCCGGGGCAGCCGCCCTGATTGTACCCGGCATCTCCTTTGCAGATGCGAACGGCCTGACCTGGACACATTTTCCCGCTGGCGAAAACGGCTTTTTCCGTGCGCCCGTTCTGATCCAAGGCGACACCGAGGCCGTATTGATCGACGGCGGCTTTACCCTTCCGGACGGTCGCGCACTGGCCGAGGAAATCAAAGCAACGGGCAAGATCCTGACCACGATCTATATCAGCCAGAGCGACCCTGATTTCTACTTCAGCCTGCGCCCGATCACCGAAGCCTTCCCCGAGGCCCGCGTTATTGCAGCCAGCGAAACCGTCGCGGCCATCAATGCCAATGTGGCGAAAAAGGTCGAAACCTGGGGCCCGCAATTGGGCGAAAACGGTCCGGCGTCGGTTAATGACGTCATCATTCCGGCGGCCGACGACAGCACGACCCTGACGGTGGATGGCCATGAGATCGAGATTGTCCCAGCCGACGGGCTGGACAACCGCCGCTACCTCTGGGTCGAGGATCTGCAAGCCGTGTTCGGTGGCGTAATGGTCTTTTCCGGCACCCATGTCTGGACTGCAGACACACCGACCAAGGAACAGCGCGCCGCATGGGTCGCCAATCTGGACGTCATCATCGCCCGCAACCCGCAGGTTGTCGTGCCCGGTCACATGACGCCGGATGCACCGATGGGCCTTGAAGCCGTGGAGTTCACGAAGGGGTATCTTCTGGCATTGGAAGAGGAACTCGACAAGGCCGACGGCTCCGAAGACCTGATCGCTGCAATGACAGCCCGTTATCCCAATCTGGGCATGGGCGTTGCATTGAACGTCGGCGCCAAGGTTTTGACCGGTGAGATGAAGTGGGGATAACCCGCGCCTGATCCCTTTCGAGGCGCAGGCAACTTGCAAAATAAAATTAAATGAGAGCGGCCGGGAATGCCTGGCCGCTCTCTTCTAAGAGATGTCACCCCAAAGCAGTTGCCGCATCGCGAATAGAGTTGCTCAATGCAGCGACACGCGCGATTTCACTCCGACCCTTGCGGGAAATCATCCATAGATCGTGGTGGCGTTGTTTCGGAAGTTGAATGACTGCCAGCTCCTGCTTTCTGGCAAAGGCATCCACGCCGGATTTTGGCAATATTGTGTATCCCAGCCCCTCGGCTACTGGGATGGGGATTTGGCCGATCTGGTTGACGAAGGTCCTTACCCTCAACCGGTCAGCGCCTTTGAAGTCTTTTGGGAAGTTCAGCGAAAAGAGATCATCCGCATATGCGTACCCGTCTGGATGCGCTACAAATCCAAGCTCGTTCAGGCGGTGGAGGTCAATATCTTGTCCGGCGAGGGATCGCGGAACAACCAAACATAACTCCTCTCGGGCCAATTCAATTGCGTCCAGCCGGGGGTGGTTGATCGGTTCAGCGACGATCCCCAGATCAAACTCACCATTCAGAACGGATGTCACAATGCTCATGTGGGGGGCAGCCGTAACACCTATCACAAGCTCTGGCGCGTGATGCATCCGGTCAAGAATATGCGGATACAGCCACATGGCAAAGCTGCCCGAACACCCAATGCTGATGTTGCCGACGTCTGGATCATCAAAATTGATGGTGTCTTGCAGTTCGCGCTCTTGCTGACGACGTGCACGGCCAATGGCCAGCACGGCTTCTCCAGCGGGGGTGAGTGTGAAGGACTTTCCATCCTTTGATATCAGCGGTTTTCCGACTTGGGACGCGAGTTTGTTCAGATGTTGCGATACGCCTGGCTGGGTCATCCCCAACAACTCTGCCGTCCGCGTGAAATGTCCGACGTCACACAGCGTCGTAAAGGTATCCAGCCACGTGGCGTTTAGCATCACCATCTCAAAATGTTATGGAAATCATACGAAATGATAATTTTTAATGCGGGCGTAGTCCATCTATTTCTTTTTCAACACTCTTGAAAGGAAACACTATGCAACCGACACCACGCTCATTCTCTCATATTGGTCTGTCTGTTCCAGATTTGGACAAGGCGATCAAATTTTACGGCGACGTTCTTGGCTTCTATGTCATTATGGAACCTACGGTCATTGTCGAAGACGACAGCGACATTGGCCAGATGTGCTCGGACGTTTTTGGCAAAGGTTGGGGGCGCATGCGCATCGCCCACTTAGCGACGGCTGATCGTATCGGGTTTGAACTGTTCGAATTTGAAGGGCACGAAGCCCCGGATGATAACCTCAACTTCAGGCAACATGGCACGTTTCACTTTGCTATTCAGGACCCGAACCTTGAGGATCTGCTGGCAAAAATCGTCGCGGCTGGCGGCAAGCAGCGCATGCCCGTTCGCGAATATTTTCCCGACGAAAAACCATATCGCATGGTTTATATCGAAGACCCATTTGGGATCGTCTTTGAGCTCTACAGCCATAGCTATGAACTGACATACTCTAACGGCGCATACTCCTGAGCCAGAAGCCGGCATTCACGTTGCAAGTGAGTGTCGGCACTTAGGGTCCTTATAAGTCGTCGCGACTTTCACTAAGGGCGGCTGTGAGGGAGCAACGCCTTAGGTTTATGGAGATGGGTTCTTCTTGCGCCAACTTGATGGCGTTTGCGAAGTCACACGCAGAAATTCTCGGTTGAAGTTGGATTTCGTTGCGAACCCTGCAGCCAGTGAGATCTCAAGCACCGGTTTGTCTGTCGTCCTCAAAAGCAAACAGGCGTCCTGAATGCGAAAATCATTCACGAACTGCGACACGCTTATGCCTCGAACTCGGTTGATTGCATTTGATACCTGACGGTCTGGCAAGCCAAGCCGACGCGCGAGGCGTCTCAAACTGAGGTCTTCATCTCGGTGCAGCCTGTCTTGAGCAAAAAGCCTTTCGAGCCGTGCGATGATTTCGCTGTCATGCTCGGTCGGCTGGGGGGGCGGCGCAATGGAGTCGTCTTCTTGCTCCGGCAAAGTCGCCGCGCGCCCAAAGGACGCCGCCAAGCCAATCACGATAACAAACCCGGTTTGGACAAAGGTCAAAATCAGCCCCGCGTTGCGCCCTTCATTTCGGATGAAATCGACAACCAGAAAGATGTCCGTCAGCCCTGAAACAACCAAGGCAGCGCCCGTCAGAAACATCGCGAAACGGATTTCACGTGCATCGTTTATGGGCGACAGCGATAACGCATCCGCGCCCTTCCACCACAATCCAAGCAGCAGAAAACCAAAACCAAGATAGGTCACCAAAATAAGCGGGTCTGGAATGACAGGCAGCACTGCAAATGCGACCCAGTTCAATCCAATCACGGCCAGCGGCCATAACGTGCGTCCCGTCTGGCCCCCTGCAAGTGCAGCATAAGAAAGGTAAGCCACGGCAGGTAACACCGGAGCCAATACGATCAGGTAGGGCGCGACGCCCTCAATCTCATAGCCCCAACGCAGCGACACCAAAAGCGACTGCACTGCGTATAGCGCCAAAAGGCCCGCGAATAACTGATGGGCGCGCAATGTCATGTCCCGGTTCAACACAAAACGGCACAGCAACAACACCAGAAACAAAGTGGCGAACAACGGAAGGGGGACAAACAGCATGAAATGCGCGCTCATTCTGGGGAACTATTGCGGTGATATTTATCCTAGAACGCGTTTCAGCACGACCTCAAACGCGTTCTAGGACGCTGGTTATAAGCATTTCCGTCACAACAACGGCATCACTCATCCGACACCTAAGGAGAAAACCGATGTCGAAATTCAAAACACTTGCCAAAGCAGCCGCATTTGCCACTGTCCTCGGATTGTCAGGCTGGGTGGCCTACGATCTCACGCGCCCCGCTTATGATGGGGCCGCCGGGATCACCTATGGTGCCGCGCCCGCGCCAATCCGTGGCACAGACATTGAATTCAACATCTGGTACCCCGCAACACCGGGCGGCAAAGCCATCACAGTTGGTGGGAACGGTGTTTTCTATGGCACGCCCGCCGGCCGCAATGCGCCACATCAAACGGGCCGCTTTCCGATGGTTATTATCTCGCATGGGGCAGGCGGTAATGCAGGCCAGTTTGGCTGGATTGCGTCAGAACTTGCGCAAGCAGGCTTCGTTGTTGTTCTGCCAAACCATCCGGGAACCACGACCGGGAATGCATCTGCCGAAGCCGCGATACGCGTTTGGGAACGCCCTGCCGATGTGTCCGCGGTTCTGGATGAAATTACTGCAAACGCTGCGACATATCCTTATATCGATACGGACAATATCTCGATCTTGGGGTTTTCGGCGGGCGGATATACGACGATGGCGACAGCGGGTGCGCGTGTTGATCCTGACCTGTTGCAAGGCTTTTGCGATGAAACGGATCACGGCATGTCCGATTGCGCATTTCTGGCCCATTTTGGCATCAATTTACACGACTTTGATCTGTCGCCAGCGGCACAGGATTTGCGCGACCCTCGGATCACAACGGCCGTCATTATCGACCCCGGTATCGTTGAAACGATGACGGAACAAAGCCTTAAACAGATCGATATCCCGATGTTGGTGATCAACCTTGGTAATGAGGAAACTATTCCCGTTGGGGTTTACGCGCGCGCGGCGTCCGATTTGATACCCAAGGCGCATTACACTGTGGTCGGGGACGCGGCCCATTTTAGCTTTCTGGCGCGGTGCAAACCACGGGGCGCACAGATCTTGATTGACGAAGGCGAGCTTGATCCGCTTTGCGATGATGCTGGCGGCCGCCCGCGTGTGGAGATTCACCGCGAGCTGTCAAATGCCATCGTTGCGTATCTGGAGGGGCACATCTAACAGCCCATGGCAAACTGAATGCAGACGGCTGTTTGGTTCGCGCATTGCGGGCATTTGGGTCTCATAATGCTGGGCGATCCAACAACGTTCGCTTTCGGAAAGTTCACCCGTGGCACGGTGCCCTCAACGAAGGCCCGCCATGGGCCCGCGTAGTGCAGGCACTATGTAGATAGGCGTTACTTTTGTATCAGCTTTCCAAAGGTCGCCAGACGGAGTAGGCATTCCAATCTTTAGAAGATTGGGAAACACCATGGCGCAAAATGCCACCATTTACAAAATTGAACTCTCAGTCTCCGACATGGATCGTCATTATTACGAGGTCCATAAACTGACCGTGGCCAAGCATCCTTCCGAGACGGACGAACGGCTGATGGTCCGCATTGTTGCTTTTGCGCTGAATGCCCACGAACACTTGGAAATGACCAAGGGCCTTTCAACCGATGACGAGCCTGACATCTGGCAAAAGAGCCTGAGTGGAGAGCTTGATGTGTGGGTGGCTCTCGGACTTCCAAGCGAGAAGGTGGTGCGGCAGTCTTGCGGTAAAGCCGGCAAGGTGGTGGTCTATTCTTACGGCGGCAGGACCGCCGAGATGTGGTGGGATAAGATCAAAAACAGCACCACCCGTTTTGACAATCTTCAAGTGGTAAACTTTTCCGAGACCGATACAGGCGCACTGGCAAACCTGGCAAGCCGCGCAATGAAGCTGCAGGTGAATATTCAGGACGGCGACGTGATGGTGAGTGTCGATGACAGCGTTGTCTACGTCACCCCCGTAAAATGGAAGGGCGGCGACCAAAACTAGCGTTGGACTGTTCTGCCACGGACTAGAGAATAATCACCTTCGTTGCTTAACCCGTCATTGGCGTTGACTGCGCAGAGATATCCCACACAATGGTGCATCCACCTTAAAAAGCAAATGCACCACGCTTAGAGCTAATTTAGATCTCAGATAGAAACTGGGTCACGTCCTGCGCAAACTGATCGGCGTGCTGAAAAAGGAACGCGTGACCCGCATCAGGATAGATGGCCAGCCGCGCCTTAGGTATTGCGCGCACCAGTGCAATCGAGTTCTCGACTGCGAATGCCCTGTCCTGATCGCCATTTGCCACAAGAACCGGGACGTTAATTTTACCCAACTGTTTGAATGCGCCGTCCTCTCCGAAAAAGAATTTGCGCGTGGCAGCCCCCTGCGCGGCAACAGTTTGCATCGTCGTTTTGGACGCTGCGCCTGCGGCTGCATCCCCTTGGCCGATACGCGCAAGCGATGACAGGCCAGCGCTGCGGCTGGTTTCGGTGTCGGCATAAAACAAAAACTGCATGTCTTCGGGTGTGTTTACCTCCTTTGTCGCTGTCGCAAGCCATTCCTGAGCCGTTGGCACCGTACCTTCCAATGCAAAGCTCGGGGTGGTTCCAGCAAGGATAACGCCGCCGATCTGGTCGCCGTATTTGGCGGCGAGGATCTGGGCAATCATGCCGCCCATGGACCAGCCCAGCACATGTGGCCTGTCCAGCCCAATGGCTTGCGCTAATCCAATCGCGATATCTGCAGCGCCTTCCAGCGTGTCTGGAACATTGCCCCCGCTTGCGGCGACACCGGCACTGTCAAAGGTGATGACTTGGTATGTGCGCGCCAAAGCGGCGATTAACTGCGGATCCCAGTCGTCTATGGCTGCGCGAAAGCGGTTGAGCATCAGTAAAGGCTGACCTTGGCCCGTGCTGCGCCACGCAATTTGTACATCGCCGACCTGCGCAAAATTTGTTTCATTCGACTTATTTATGTCCAGTGACATAGGGTTTCCTTTCGGTTGAAGTGTAGTTTCAAGAGGGGTGTGTCCGGGTGGCGCGGTGCATTCCGAGAGACAGGGCAACGCCAAGAAGAGCGAAAAAAGCGCCCGTCACCGGGGCTGCGGCCAGCCCCCATTGCGCGATGGCAAAGGCGCCGCAGGCCACGCCAAGCCCCTGGCCGAGGTAGACCATGGACCCGTTCATCGCGAGCGCGAAGGTTGCGGCTGGTCCCGCTGCGTGGGCGAGGCGGCTTTGGACAATCGGGGCAGTGCCAAACTGTGAGGTGGGCGCGATCAGGATGCTCAACACCATTGCCACAAGCCCGTAAACGGAAGCCGTCCCGATCGAGAGCGGATAGACCAGAATAGCCAAACCCAAAGCGATCCCGGCAAAGAGCAGCGGTAGCCCTTTCTGCGTGGGATGTGTGGCAAGGGTGGCCCCAATGCGCAGCCCGACAAAGCCCGACAGACCAATCAGAACCTGTAAACCGGCGATCCCATAGGCACCAAAACCTGTCAGTGCTGAAATTACCGGTCCGATGAAACCAACCATGGAAAACATGGCGGTGAAGGCCAGCAATGTGACAGCAAGATATCCGTAAGACCGCGCAGGCATAGAGCTGGCACCTTTTGGCACCACATTGGCAGCCAAGTTTGGGACATGGATGGCAACCAGTACAAGGGAAACGACGCAGAATGTGGATGTCATCCACAGGCTGGCCCGCCAGTCGAATAGCCCGCCAATCACTGATCCCGCAGGAATGCCGATCATCAGCGCCAACACAACACCTGCATAGATTGCAGCGATGGTCTTTGCGCGTTTCTCCGCTGGGGCAGCGGCAACGCCCATTGCAACGGCCAGCGGTACCGCAAGCGCACCCAGGCCGCCGATCAATATGCGCGTTCCCATCAAAGTGGCATAGTCCGGTGCAATGGCCGACCATCCGTTCACCACTGCCAAGAAGGCCAAGGTCGCCAGCAGCAAAGGTTTTTTACGCCAATTGCGGGTCACGTGAGCGATAAGCGGTCCGCATATCGCACAAGCAAATGCATACCCTGCTTGAAGTGTGGCCACCTTCGCAATTGAGACGCCAAGCGATGCTGCCATCGGTTCAAGCAAACCGACAAAGACGAACCCACCCAAAGTAAATACAAAAGGCACGGTCATAAGGGCGAGGACGGGCATCAAACTAACCCTTTTTGACAAGGCTTAGAAAACATGTGGTTGTGCCTGTTGCCAGAATTCGGCCTGATTGGTCCTCGACGCGTGCTTCGGCTGAGGCGGTTTGCCGTGTGCGGTCAATCACTGTGCCGATGGCGCGGACCTGTCCCATTTTTGCTGTGATGGGGCGTAGAAATTTGACCTCGGTGCCAAGCGACACATAGATTTCGCCCGCGTCCAGAATGGTTTGCACCGCACAGCCCATTGCGCTGTCCAACAACGCCATTGTCCAGCCGCCGTGCACAAGGCCCATGGGGTTCAGGTACTCTTGCGATGGATTGCCGCGAAACTCCGCGCGGCCTTTTTCAGCAGTCTCGATCCACTGCTGCAAGGTCCGTGCCATCGGGGGCGCAGGCAAAGCACCCGTTGGGATTGAACGAATGGCCTCGAGTCCTGAAAGCCCGATTACCTGTTCAGGGCGGGCAATTCCGAAAGGGACGTCGGGCATAATACTTGGGGTGAATTTCTGATCGGCGTTTTTAACATCTTGCATGGCTTGGTCCTCGGTAAGGCAAAGGTTGAGCCTCCAGTGGGAGGGTGTGCATTAAGCGTGCGATCATAATCTAAATGAGTCAATAATAGAGTGTGATTGTAATCTATGTTACGTCACGTTAGATGTCGTTCGATATCTTATCGCGCCGAACCGGCGGCCAATCCCGCTGCGGGGGCAGGGGTCACGTTAACAAAAGGGGCAAAACAGATGAGAGTGAGCCGCGAGATCGCAAAGAAGAACCGCCAAAACGTTGTGCGTACGGCCAGTGAGCAGTTTCGCACGCACGGCTATGATGGCATCGGCATCGCAAGCCTGATGAAAGCTGCGGGGATGACCCAAGGCGGTTTTTATAAACAGTTCGAGAATAAGGAGGCGCTTGAATGTGAAGCGACCGAGCAGGCCTTGAATGATAACTTCGATCTCTGGGCCAAGACGACAGAAGGGGAGAGCGACCCGGTGGCCGCACTTAAGGCGTGGTACTTGTCGCCTCAACATCTTTCTGCGGTCGGGCAGGGCTGTGCCTATGCCACGCTGGCTGCTGAAGCAAACCGCCAGCGCCCAGCATTGCAGAACGTTTTCAATGCAGCCGTCGCGCAGCAAATCGAATTCTTAGCCCAAGCACTTGGCGACAAACCTGACAGTCGGGCAGAGGCCATTCAAACAATGTCGCAGATGATTGGCGCATTGATTTTGGCCCGTTCTGTCAACGACGAAGACTTGCAGCAAGAGATCCTGACGGCGGCAAAATTACCCGCGATCCAGAACCATAGTGAATAGAGAACGGTTTTTGCAGGAAACGGATTTGGTCAAGAATGCTGGTTCGCGCTAGATTGACCAGCTTCGAAAAGGCGTATGATTGAATGTGGACGGCTCGAACCTACCGTGCGCCGCGCATGTCCTGCGCAGCAGGTCCGTCCACGATCATAACAGGGTTCCCGCGTGAGCAACGTTCGACCCGGCTTTCAATACCATAAAGGCGACGGATCAGGGCAGGGGTCAAAACGTCGAGGGTGGGACCGCAGGCAAGGGTGCGCCCTTCGGCCAGTGCTATGGTCGTAGAGCAGCAGCGCATCACCTGGTTCAAATCGTGCATAGCCAAGATCAACACCGCTTGCGTTTCCTCGGCATAAAGACGCAATGACTCTAACACTTCGTACTGGCGGTTGAGATCCAGCGCTGAGGTCGGCTCGTCCATGAGAACGACTTTTGGACGGCTCACGAGCGTCTGTGCAATTGAAACCGCCTGCCGCTGCCCGCCGGAAAGCTCCGACAGTTGTTGATCCACCAAATGCGTGATGTTGAAGCGGTGCACGGTTTCGTCAACGGCGCGCAGTTCTTCAGTGCTCAACCGCCAGCCACCGCCGCCCTGCTTCAGGGATAGTATGATAGATTCATAGACCGTTAGCGCGGCGGTCATGCCGGTATCTTGGGGCATATACCGCAGGTCATGGGTATGGGCCCCTTCTAATCGAACGGCACCCGCACCACGTAAATGTCCGGTGATGCGGCGAAATAGGGTGGATTTTCCGGCCGCATTCGCCCCCACCAACGCCGTCAACATACCGCCTTGCAAACTTGCGGAGGCATCAAAAAGGATTTGGCGCCGGCCATAGCGCGCGCCAACCTTGTCTAGGGTCAGGCTTACCATGATTTGCGTCCCTTCGTCAGGATCAACGCCGCGAAGAACGGCACGCCTACAAGGGCGGTGATAATTCCGATAGGAAGCACGGCGCCGGGCAGGATTGCCTTGGACAGAACTGAGGTGGCTGAAAGGATCACTGCGCCGGACAGCATCGAACCGGGCAGGAAAAACCGTTGATCCTCGCCCAAAAGCAGCCGCGCCACATGGGGCCCGACGATGCCGATGAATCCGATCGTGCCGACAAAACTGATTGGCACCGCGGCAAGAACCGAGACCAACACCAAGGCCTCAAGACGCAGTCGTTTCACGGGTACCCCCATAGCCGAGGCCCGAACTTCGCCAAGCCGTATTGCCGTTAGCGCCCAAGCGCGTCGGGCAAACAGCGGCGTGCAGATCGCCAGAATGATCGCTGTGACTGCGACCTTGCCCCATGTGGCCTTGGACAGGCTTCCCATAGTCCAGAAAACGACTGCCGAAAGTGCTTGTTCGGAGGCAAAATATTGAAGCAAGGCCAGCGCTGCATTAAAGGAAAACACCAACGCGATGCCCAATAATACGATCGTTTCCACCGTCACGCCCCTAAGCGTCGACAGGCCAAAAATCAAAAGAGACGCTGCCATAGCCATGGCAAAAGCATTGATCGGTACCATTAAAGAAATGGCGCCGGGAAACAAAGAAACGCCCAGTACCATCGCCAAGGCCGCCCCGAAACTTGCAGCTGCCGAAAGGCCCAAGGTAAAGGGACTCGCCAGCGGGTTTGCCAAAATCGTCTGCATCTGCGCGCCGGCTAACGACAGGCTTGCCCCAACTGTAACAGCAAGCAATGCCATCGGCATCCGGATATCCCAGACGACGACCCGTATCTGCAAGTCTGCGGTGCCCGGCGCAAAAAGTGTTTTCAGGACGTCCCATACGGCATAGCGCGCAGGCCCCAGTGATACGTCCACCGCCACCGACAACACCAGCGCCACGGTCAATCCGCCAAGGATCGCGATGCGTCGGGCCACCAGCCCGCGGTAACTTTGTACGCTTGCGGATTCTGATGGATCTAATTCGGCGGTTGTCATCGTGTATCCAATGGTATTCGGCGGCCCATTACGGGCCGCCCAGTTTAGATGAAAACAGACTTAGTTGTTGGCTGTGTCACCAAGAGAAACCCAATAGCCTGGGCTGTAATCCACCGGCAAAAAGCGGGTATGCAGCTCTTTCAGCGTCGCTTCGGGGTCCAGATCGGGGAACAGGTCGGGGTGAAGCCATGTTGCCAACCTTTGTACCGCGATGAAGCTGTAGGGCGAGTTGTAAAATTGGTGCCAAATGCCGTGTACTTGACCGTTATTTACTGCTTTCACGCCTGTATACGCGGGCCGCTCCATCAGGGCTGCAAGTTTCCGATCTGCTTCGGCCATGTCCGAGCCAGGCCCCATGCCAATCCATGCGCCGCCGGGCACATAAGCGTCCCAATTGCCGCCCGTAACCACGATCTGATCCGGGTCCGACGCGATAACTTGCTCGGCGTTCACTGTGCCAAAGGTGCCGGGAATAAATTCTGACCCCATGTTGGTGCCCCCAGCAAGTTCGACGAAACGGCCAAAGTTGCCGTTACCAAAGGACATGCAGCAATCCTCGGAATAACCACCGGCACGCTCGACGAAGACCAACGGACGGTTCAGATCCGTCTGTGCTGCGATAACGTCGGTGACGCGCGCAAGCTGTTCTTCGTAGAAGGCCTGGAATTCAGCGGCTTTATCTTCCTCGCCAAAGAGCTTGCCGACGATATTCATCGACTGTGTGGTGTTCTCGAACGGCTTTTCACGAAAATCTACATATACGATGGGGATGCCGACCTTGGCCAACTTGGCCTCGTATCCTGCTTCGTCCGTCGCGGCCTTTGATTCAAGGTTCATGATCAATACATCGGGGTTCAACGACACCGCTTGCTCGATATCAAAAGACCCGTCCTTGAACCCGCCAAAAGTCTCGATATCCTTCAGTTGCGGAAATTTCTCTGCGTAAATATCATAGCTTTCCGGCGAGGCCTGGCGGAGATCGTCGCGCCAGCCAACTACGCGGTTGAAGGGGTTTTCGTTATCCAAAACGGCGGTAAAGAAGACCTGCCGACCCTCGCCCAGAATAACGCGCTCGACCGGTGCGTCGACCGTAACCTCGCGACCGGCGATGTCGGTCAGGGTGATGGGATCGGCTTGCACAAGGCTGGCTGCGAAAAGACTCAGCGCACTGGCGCAGAGAAGAGGACGAAGGGTCATGTAAAGCTCCTGAAGAATAATCTCTTCAAACCGCCTAGTATTTCCGACTGTTCTAGTCAATTAACAAGTTGACAGTTTTACTCGACTAAATGAAACAGCGATAACAGCACCAGAGCAACATCATGACATCTACCAACCGAGATTTGCGCGACGATATCCGCGACTATTGGTCAGATCGCGCGGCCACTTTTGACGATGACCCCGGCCATCGCATTGATGACGGTGCCGAAATGGCGGCATGGGAGGCTCTCTTTCGGCTTCAGCTTGGCGATGGGGACGGGCGCGCGCTCCTTGATCTTGCATCAGGCACAGGGGAAATCTCGCGTTTGTGCCAGCGGCTGGGTTTTGCTGTGACGGGCCTTGATTGGGCGGAACCGATGCTGGAACGCGCGCGTGTAAAACTGCCGGGCGTGACATTTATACAGGCCGATGCAGAGCGCACGACGTTGCCCTCGGCAAGCATGGATGTAATCGTTACACGCCATCTGGTCTGGACCTTGGTGGACCCGATGGCCGCCTTTGCTGAGTGGTTTCGTGTGCTCAAGCCGGAAGGGAAACTGCTGATTGTGGATGGCGATTTTGTTTCCCGCAGTCTGCTGGGCCGGATATTTCAGCGGATGGTGCCAACTGGATCACACGGTGCAATTTCCGCTGCTAATGCCAAGCGCCACAAGGATATCCTCGCCAGGGTGCATTTCAGCGGTGGCGCGCGGGCCGATCAAGTGGCTGCATTGCTATCTTCCAGTGGATACGACGAGATAACTATCGATAAACGGCTTGCACCGATCCATCGCGCACAGGCCACACATTTCGACTGGCGAAAATCACTTCTGCGGCGATCCGAACATCGCTATGCAATTTGCGCGACCAAGCCCAAAATACCTGAATAAAACATCAAAAGCAGCGCGCTACGCATGGCACCGCATCCACGAGCCCGGCCAAAATGGACACGCTGAAAACGCTCGGGGCCGATGCGGTGATGGACCGAAACGATGCAATTCCTAAAGACACCTTCGACATTGTGCTGGACCTGGTAGGTGGGCCGCGCTGGCCAGAACTGCTCGATGCGTTGGCCCCCCGGGGGCATTAAGTTGCATCAATGCTGTTATGCGGACAAACCTGCCATTTAGGATGGCTTCGGCAAGATCTGCTTTCGGTAGGTTTCTTCAATCTCTGACCATATTTCGCAGCGATACCGCTGTATTTTTGGGACCTTTGATTAACGCTCTCGTGTTTCCCACCATGTGTGCATTTCCTTGAATGCGGGCATCAGCCCAACGCCGTCTTCAGTGGCGCTGTATTCAACTTTTGGCGGCACCTCGGCATAGACCACTCTTTCAACGAGACCGTCGCGCTCAAGATCCCGTAGTTGCTTTGTCAGCATCGTCTGTGTGATTTCAGGGATCGCTTTCCGCAGCTCTCCAAACCTCTTTGTCCCATCAAAGATGAGTATCTGCAGTATCGACAGCTTCCATTTTCCACCGATCATCGCGAAGACAAGTGGTGCGGGACAAAGGTTCGAACTGGATTTGTCGTGCAATTGAAGCTCCATTAGTATCGTTTGATACTTAAGTATCAAAATACTGCCTACTTTTCAAACCGAATGCGTTGAGTAAGTCTAGATCAACCCAGCAAAATGGAGCCTAGCGTGGTCGAACCGTCAAAAAATTATGAAGAAGTCATTGAAGTGTCTGCACCTCAAGAAGCGTGTTTCCAGGCCGTTACGACACAAATGGACAAGTGGTGGACCCGATTCACCGAAGGCCGACTGGACAGGGTTGGTGACAAAGTGACTGTGCGTTTCCCGCCCGATTATGGGTTTTGGACGTTCGAGGCCACATCTTTCGAAAGTCCCAACCGCATCGAGATGATGTGCACAGACGCGCATCATAAAGTCGAAGGCCAACCAGAAGAGATCGATCAAGAGTGGCTGGGAACAAAGATTATCTGGGAGTTCAAAACGGTTGGAGACAGGACCGAGATCAAGATGACCCATGATGGATTGACACCGACGCTGAACTGTTGGGAGATTTGCCTTGATGGCTGGAACCATTTCTTCAAGAACAGCCTGAAGTCGTTCTTGTGTGGCGAGGAACCAAGCCCGCATGTCTAAACCTAGCGGACATTCGAGCGAAGTGCAGCATCATGCAGATTGGGCGCTTAGCAAGTTGTGCGCCCTGAACCGGTTTTAGCGCGACCAAAGAACAATCTCAGATTTCGCTTGATGATGTTCGTCCAAATCAAGAACGGTAACCCTTTGAAAAAGTCAGCGGCAGACCCTTTGCCAGCGTTGCCCAGTGTCCTCAAAACTGTCGTGGGAAGTGCTGGCCGAAAGTAAGGCTTTGCAGTGACAGCGTGCCCAGCAAGCAGGGCGATCAACGCCTTGCGCGTCGCCGACGGGTTGTTCCACTCGGCGCGATATACGACGCATCCGTTTTTGTTGATGATAAAGACAGCGTTCGGCATGCTGCCATAGGCCGCGTGCGCTTTGCCTTCCAGCCCGTCTACAAAAACGGTTCTGCTCTCGCCGTCTTCGGTGGTCAGACGCGTGGCACAGGCCTTTTTGTCTTCAAAGCTCTTATGGCTTTGGATGTTGGCTCCGGGATGGGCTTCTCTTACATAAAGCACGGCAGAGCTGGCTCCGTCTATGTGGGTCAGTGTCTCCATGATGCCGCGCCTGCTTTGGTATAAAGGGCAGGTGATGCTTCCCATTTCCAGCACCAAGAATGCGCCCGAAAAATCAAGCAGGTTCTTGGTTTCGCCGCTTGCTGTTGTTAGCGCAAAGTCAGGGGCTTTGTCGCCGACATCAGGGCCGAACGCCGTATCGAAATCATAGTCTCCGGTCGAGAACTCGTCATAGTTATAGTTGGTCATTTGCCGTCTTCCTTTTCCTTCAAAGCACTTTTCGGCGCGACGGATAGGTTCTCTGTCATGATCCGTAAGGTGCGTGTTGTGATTTCGATGTCTGCGGGGGAAATTCCGTTTAGCGCTTGCTTGATAAGCTTTTGGGCAGTTGGCACCAACTTGGCTTCGAGGCTTGAACCAAGTGCGCTAAGGGTGACCACACTCCTTCGTCGATCCACCGGGTCCTCGGTCCGCGTGACAAGCTTTTTGCGCACCATCGCGTCGATCAAGCGCGTGACTGTCGTTCTGTCTTTGAACGTAACATCAGCCAATGCGCTCGGGCTCTGGGGGCCTTTTTGCCAAAGAACCAGCAGAATAGCCCACTCTTCTGGGCCGACGGTGTGGCCAGCCTTGCCAAACAACGCACTTAGCTTCTTGCGAGTCAGAAAGCCGAGACGGTTCACCCAATGCAGGGGGATTTCTTCATAATCAAACATAATTGTATTATACAACTATTGTTTGATGCAAGTAAAGTTTTGACATCAGTCATGATGGGGATCTGCTGTCCGAGTTCTGCTTTCCTTGCCGCGTGGCGACAATCCGATTGTAACCACTGCCATCAATAGTGACTTACGAGACGGCAATGCCAGATCAATCTCTCTTTATGGCCGTCGCTTCGATTTCGACCTTGAACTCTTCGCGGGTGAAGCCGCTTACGATAAGCAGGGTGGAGGCAGGGCGGATCGCGACATCGGCCAGCCATTCATCACGCACAGCCATATAGTCGGCGAAAAATGCGCGGTCGGTGACAAAGGCGCTGAGCCGGACAATATCAGCGCGGCCACAGCCCGCCTCGTGCAGGATCGCGTCGATGTTGGCAAAGCACTGTTCAGCCTGCTTGCGCACGTCCGCAGAACAGCTTCCATCAGGGGCAAGCCCAAGCTGCCCTGAAGTGACGACGAAACAGGACACAGGGCCGCTTTTGATTCCGTGGCTATAATCGCCAAACGGCGGCGCGATGCTGGTCGGATTAAGGGCTGTGGTCATGGTTGGGAATGCCTTTTCGCGCCAATTTTGAGTCGTCACGTGATGCCATAAATGGCTAACACACGTATAGCGCGCGCCTAAAACAGAGCGGAGTTAAGTTGTTTTTGCCCATTACTTGGGCGGCTCGGCAGGCAACGCGTAAAATTTAACCCAAAAGGCTCACGACTTTATGAAACCTGTCGATCCCTCTGTGCTTCCCATGCGGACAACACACTAACGTCGTCTTCGGAATTCACCCTAGGAGACTATTATGACCCTTAAGCAATCCGTTGCCTTCGCAACGCTGGCCGCCGTGACCGCAAGCACCGCGATGGCCCAAGACCTTACGCCTGTTTCATTCGGCACCAACTGGTTGGCGCAAGCCGAGCACGGCGGGTTTTATCAATCCGTAGCAGATGGCACCTATGCGGAATGCGGTCTGGACGTCACAATCGTGCCCGGTGGCCCGCAGGTGAATAACCGCGCGCTCATGTTGGCGGGGCGCATTGATTATCACATGGGTGGCGATCTGTTGCAGGCCTTTACGGCCGCCAAAGAAGGTATTCCTGTCGTGGCTGTTATGGCGACATTCCAGAAACACCCGCAGGTTATCATTTCCCATCCAGGTCAGGCGAAAACATTCGCAGACCTCAAGGATTTGACGTTGTTGATCGGCGACAACGGGTTTGCATCTTACTACCAGTGGATGATGGCGGAATACGGTTTCACCGTTGAACAACGCCAACCCTATACTTTTAACCCCGCGCCATTCGTCGCCGATAAAGGGATGGGGATGCAGGGCTACCTGTCTTCCGAACCTTATGTGATCGAAAAGGAAGCCGGTTTCGTGCCCGACATCTTCTTGATCGCGGATGCCGGATACTCCACCTACGCGACGACGGTTGAAACGATGGCCGATACCATCGCCGAACACCCCGAACAGGTTGCGTGCTTTGTCGATGGGTCGATCAAGGGTTGGTACAATTACCTGTACAACGATCATTCCGCAGCCGACGCGATGATCACCGCCGCCAACCCTGACATGACACAGGACAAGATCGACTTCGCCATTTCAAAGATGCTCTCAGAAGGCATCGTCGACAGTGGGGACGCGCTAGAACTTGGGATCGGGGCGATGACGGATGAGAAGATCGGCGACTTCTACGGCAAGATGGTCGAGGCCGGCGTCATCGAAGGCGATCTGGATTATTCGTCCGCCTATAACACTCAATTCGTCAACGCGAAGGTTGGAATGGACCTTCGTTAATCCACGTCCGAATTGACTGACAGGGGCGACATCCTTCGCCCCTGTCACTGCTCAAGAAAGCATGAAATGTCCAATACCTCTTCAATTCCACCCATGGGGCAGCGTGACGAGCTGTTGCAGATGTCCAATGTCGACAAGGTTTTTAATGGCAATGTCGAGGCTCTCAAGGACCTGAACCTGACCGTAAACCAAGGAGATTTCATATCATTGCTTGGACCATCGGGTTGCGGGAAATCCACCGCTTTGCGCCTGATTGCGGGCTTGATGCGCCAGACGTCGGGGCAGATCACATGGAACGGCGGGTTGAACGAAGGCGATCTTGGCGTTGTGTTTCAAGAACCCACGCTGATGCCTTGGGCGACCGTTGAACAAAACGTTTGGCTGCCGCATCGCTTGCGCGGCAAATCCATGGACGATGTGCGCGGTGATATTATGTGGGCGCTTAAAATGGTGGGGCTCGAGCATTTTCAGAAGTCCTATCCCCGTGAATTATCGGGCGGTATGAAAATGCGGGTTTCGATTGCCCGCGCGCTGGTAACGCAGCCGCGGCTGATCCTCATGGACGAACCCTTTGCAGCACTTGATGAAATCACTCGTCACAAGCTCAACAATGATTTGCTGATGCTGCGCGACAAGCTCAAATGCACCGTCATTTTTGTCACCCATTCTGTGTTTGAATCGGTCTTTCTGTCGGATCGTATCGTCGTGATGGCAGCGCGACCCGGTCGGGTGTCCGCCGAAGTCACCGTCGATGCGCCATACCCGCGCACCGAAGAATTCCGCACCTCTGCTGATTATGCGGACCTGTGCCGCAAAGCATCCGGTGCGTTGCATGGCGCGATGAACCAACATGGCGAAAGGGCATCAGCATGAGCGTGTCAGATATGCAGCCCCCCATTGTGGATCTTGAAGAACAGCAATACGCTCGGGCCAAACAGCGTGAAAACATCGCAAAATGGGCCTTGCCCGCGATTATGCTGTTTCTGGCGATCTTTTTTTGGGACCGAATTGTCGTATGGAACGACATTCCCCACTATATTCTGCCGCGCCCCGATCTGGTGATGCAGACCCTCATCGAAGATTGGGCGATGTTGTCAGATGCACTTTGGGTGACGCTCAAAATCACGCTTATGGCACTTGGCGTTGCTGTTGTTGGTGGTGTCGGGCTTGCGGTTCTGTTCACGCAGTCGCGTTATTTTGAAATGGCATTTTATCCCTTTGCGGTGATTTTGCAGGTAACGCCTGTCGTCGCGATTGCGCCGCTGATCTTTATCTACGTCGACAACCGCCTTGCCGGACTGCTTTTGTGTGCGTGGATCGTGGCGT
Source organism: Sulfitobacter sp. AS59 (assembly GCF_038899995.1). Classification (NCBI taxonomy): domain Bacteria; kingdom Pseudomonadati; phylum Pseudomonadota; class Alphaproteobacteria; order Rhodobacterales; family Roseobacteraceae; genus Sulfitobacter; species Sulfitobacter sp. AS59. Next base: position 18,834 of record NZ_JBBMQK010000010.1, on the reverse strand, counting down.
TCTTTCCGATCCTTTCCAACACGACGCTTGGCCTTAATTCCACCGATCACAACCTGCGCGACCTTTATAAAATTTACGGTGCGACACGCTGGCAACGCCTGAGGTTTCTGCAATTGCCAACGGCCCTGCCTTACTTCCTTGGCGGGCTACGGATTGCAGGCGGGCTGTCGCTGATTGGTGCGGTTGTGGCAGAATATGTCGCCGGAACCGGCGGCATCGGTTCAGGCCTTGCGTTCCGCATCCTTGAAGCGGGGTATCGCCTAAATATTCCACGCATGTTCGCGGCGCTTTTATTGATCGCCGTCACCGGGGTCGTGATTTTCACACTGGCCTCACTACTTAGCCACGCGCTTTTGCACAAATGGCATGAAAGTGCCATCAAACGGGAGAATTAATGGAATTTTGCGTTTTGCCCAGCGGCGCGAAGACACTTCGAAATGTCACCATACCGGCCTGTCTTATCGGTCAAAGCGGTGATCTAATAACCACTGACCTCACCATCAAAGATGGTATGATTACATCAACGGACGCTGGGCAACCGGCCGAAACTGTAATCGAAATGAACGGCGCAATGGCCTTGCCATGCTTTGTCGATATGCACACGCATCTGGACAAAGGGCATATCTGGCCGCGCGCGTCCAACCCTGACGGATCGTTCATGGGGGCGTTGACGACAGTACGCGAAGACCATGCGAACTGGACGGCGGCAGACGTAGAGGCACGGATGGATTTCGGCTTGCGGTGTGCCTATGCCCACGGCACCAAGGCCATTCGCACCCATATCGACAGCGCCGACGACCTTGCAGTGTCATCCTTTGGCGTGGTGGCGAAACTACAGAAAAAATGGGCCGGCAAGGTCGCATTGCAGGCGTCCTGTCTGGTCGCCATTGACCGTGTGTTCCGCGACAAGGACATCTTTCCCGAGGTTGCCAAAATTGTCGCAGATACGGGCAATGTCCTAGGCGCAGTGACCTATCCGGTGCCCGACCTGCAAGACCGCCTTAACGACTTCTTCCACTTCGCGCAAAAATATGGCCTCGACGTGGATTTTCACGTGGACGAAACCAACGACCCGACTTCAGACACCCTGCGCACAATCGCTGAAACGGTGCTTGGGCTTGGGTTCAAAAACAAGGTCACCGTGGGGCATTGCTGTTCGATTTCTGTGATGCCTGATGACGTCGCTGCCGAGATCATTGCGCTCGTCGCCAAGGCAGGGTTGCATGTCGTATCCCTGCCGATGTGCAACATGTACCTGCAAGACCGCGAAGCCGGCCGCACACCACGTTGGCGCGGTGTCACAATGGCGCATGAATTAAAGGCGGCAGGCGTCAACGTCTCGTTTGCTTCAGACAACACCCGCGACCCGTTCTATGCCTATGGTGATCTCGACATGATCGAGGTCATGCGCGAAGCCACGCGGATTTGCCACCTAGATCACGGGTTAACCGACTGGCCCACGTCTTTTGTCACCAACCCGGCACGTGCCTGCAGTTTCGAAGCACCAAGCCTGAACGCGGGCACACCCGCCGATCTGATCCTGTGCAGTGCACGCACATGGACGGAGTTTTTCTCTCGTCCTCAGTCGGATCGCATCGTGTTGCGAAACGGGGATCCGATCGACCGCACCCTACCGTCCTATACAGAACTCGACATGATTGTGAGCAAGCCATGACCCCCAATATCGCCGATGCAAAAGCCGAACTGTCCCATCTGGATATGGAGCAAAACCCTGCTACCGTGCGGAACAAGTCGCGTGATTTCTTTTGGTATTCCCCGGTTTTGAAGGATGCGATGGATCACCTTGAAGCTGACTTTGTGATCAATGCAAAATCCGAAGACGAGATCATCGAGATTTTGCGTGTCTGCTACGCCCACGATGTCCCCGTGACCATGCGCGGGGGTGGCACAGGCAACTACGGCCAAGCCATGCCGCTTGCGGGGGGCTGCGTGATCCATGTCGCCAAAATGAACAAGGTCAAGGAAATCGGCGCGGGCTACGTCGTGGTGGAACCCGGCGCAGTGATCAAAGAACTCGACGACGAGTTAAAGGAAAAGAGCGGCCAAGAATTGCGCATGTATCCATCAACCTATTCGCAGGCGACCATCGGTGGATTTATCGCTGGCGGTTCGGGGGGGTGCGGTTCTGCTGCTTGGGGTGCCTTGCGCGATATCGGCAACATCAAGCGCCTGCGCGTCGTCACGATGGAGGCTGAACCACGGGTTCTGGAATTCACGGGCGAAGAGCTCCACCGGGTGTCTCATGCTTATGGCACCAACGGCATCATCACTGAATTGGAACTGCCCTTAGCCCCTGCCTACGACTGGACGGAATTGTTCGTGCGGTTCGATACTTTCCGCGCGGCGACAGAGTTTGCAGGTGCCGCCACCGCCGAGCCCGGAATTTTGGTTAAGCTCGCGTCAGTTTACGCGGCACCCATTGCACATGCTTACTTTCAACGGGTCAAACCCCATGTCACCGAAGACGACCACCTCGTCGGGCTGATGGTCGCGCCTCACAATATGGATGGGTTGGTGACTTTGCTCGAACGCTTTGCAGGTGGCAATGTGATCTATCGTTCTGACGACGTCACATGGGACCGCCATCCCGGTCCTATGTATGAATTCGGCTGGAACCACACGACATTGCGGGCAATGAAGTTCAACAAGGGCCTGACCTATTTGCAGGTCCGCTATGGTAGCGACATTGAAAAAGTCATGGCCGCCTACGAGACGTTTAAGGGCAAGCTACATATGCACCTTGAGGTGATGCGCGACGGTGCGGGCATTTCGTTTGCCGGGCTGCCAATTGTGGAACCGATGGACAAAGATGCGCTTGATCAGTTGGTCGCAGAGCATGAAGCCATGGATTGCATGATCTTCAACCCACACCGCTACACGCTTGAAGAGGGCGGGCGGCAATCCACGGATATGCGCCAGCTTGATTTCAAACGCGAATCCGACCCCAAGGGGCTTCTTAATCCTGGCAAGATGATTGCGTGGGACGAACCGGATTTCGATTACGCTGATATGTATTCGTACAAAAACATCCGCGCCAAGCCCGAGGCCGTCGAATGACGGCTGCAACACCCAAAGGACGTGTATTGGTCCTTTTCGCCCATCCTTGCCCCGAGAGCTTTAATGCTGCGGTGCATGACGTCGTCGTGCAAACGCTGACCAAATCGGGCTGGGACGTTGATGATTGCGACCTCAATAAAGAGGGGTTTCAGCCTGTCCTGACCGAGGTCGAGCGGCGTGGGTACCATGAGGAACCCGAGAACATAGAGCCGGTGCGGCCCTACGTCGAACGCGTCAAAGCGGCTGATGCCATTGTGATGGTATTTCCAGTGTGGAATTTTGGGTACCCCGCGATCCTCAAGGGTTTCTTGGATCGTGTTTTTCTACCCGGAATTTCGTTCAAATTGGTCGATGGAAAGGTGCGGCCCGGCCTGACCAACATTAAGAAGCTATATGCCTGCACGACATATGGTGGCACCCGTTGGCGCGCCATTCAGAATGCAGATCCACCCCGCAAAACAGTGACCCGCGCGGTATGGTACGCCTGTGGAATGCCGCAGAAAAAATACATCGGTCTTTATGATATGAACCGGAATTCCGAGGCGACGCTTAAGGCGCACCTTGAACGGGTCCGCCGTGAGATGGAGGCGTTTTAGCGATGAAAGCGCTGGTTGTGTACTGCCACCCCCGCGAAGGTTCATTTAATGCCGCGATCCGCGATTTGGTCATTTCACAGTTGAAGACAAACGGCGTCGAATATCGCTTGCGTGATCTCTATGCGGAGCGGTTCGATCCAACGTTGTCGGCGCATGATCACGAAGTCTACGAGACAGTTCCCGAAAACCGTGCGCGCGTGGACCGCGACTGCCGTGATCTGGAATGGTGTGACGCGCTGATCTTTATCTATCCGACATGGTGGTACGGGTTGCCCGCAATGCTAAAGGGCTGGCTGGATCGTGTGATGGTTCCCGGGGTGTCGTTCATCATGCCCGATACCGATGGCGGACTAATCAAGCCAGGCTTGACGCATATCACAAAGCTGGGCGTTTTTACGACATGTGGTGCGTCCCGTTGGCTTACCTTCTTTGTCGGGGCACCGGGCAAACGTACGCTTTTGCGTGGTGTCCGTTTGCTGCTGGCAAAACGGTGCAGGACCAGGTTTGCAGCGCATTTTTTGATGGACAGTTCCACGCTTCAAACCCGCGCAGCACATCTGAATGTTGTCAAAACCCGCCTTAACCAACTTATTCATGTATAACGTACAGGAAACCTGACTATGGACATACCTGTCATAGACTGGAGCCGTTTTACGAGCGGCGACAACCCTGCTGGGGTCGTGGCTGATTTGGGTCAGGCCTGCCGAGAGACTGGATTTTTCGTCATCAAGGGTCACGGTATTCCCGAAGATATGATCACGAATGTCTTTGCGATGGCCGACAAGTTCTTTGCCCTTTCCATTCCCGAAAAAGAGGAAGTTGCCATATCGAAAAACCCGCATAATCGCGGGTGGGCCCAGTTGGGCAGCGAGGCGTTGGATGAAACGTCAGGTCTGAAAGATCGCAAGGAAGCTTTTAACGTTGGGTTCGACTTGGCCCCCGATGATCCGCGCGTGATCGCGGGTGATCCGTTTCGGGGCGTGAACGTCTGGCCCAACGTGACTGGCTTCAAGGATGTCATGCTAGATTATTACGCCCGCGTCCTCACCCTTGGTCGTGAATTGCATCGCGCGTTCGAGGCGGACTTGGGTCTGCCGCTTGGCTATTTTGAACCGCATTTCACCGAACCTATGGCGACTTTACGGGTGTTGTCATACCCCGCCGCCCCGGATGGCGAGGGGATCGGCGCGGGGGCGCACAGCGATTACGGGTCGGTCACGCTATTGATGACCGATGGTGTTGCTGGCCTGCAGGTCAAGCCGCGCGGGGGTGATTGGACGTCCGTGCCCCATATCAACGGCGCATTTATAGTTAACATCGGTGATTGCCTGATGCGCTGGTCCAACGACATCTACGTGTCGACGCCACACCGCGTATTGCCCCCCAAAACCGCCCGGCGATCTATCGCGTTCTTCCTTGATCCTAACCCCGACAGCGTCATTGCCGCGCTGCCTGGCACAGGACCCGCCAAACACTCACCCATAACGGGCGCGGACTATCTGCGCGCGCGCCTTGATGCCACCTACAAGCCGGAGCCTACACAATGAGACGCCTTGACTGGTCCGAATTCCGCACAACAGAATTCGCCGATTTCGACCCCGAAAAAACCATCGCAATTTTGCCCACTGCCGCCATCGAGCAGCACGGGCCGCACCTGCCAGTAGGGGTGGACACGTTCATCAACGAAGGGATGCTTGCCCGCCTACGCGAGACTTTGCCCGATGACATCACTGTTCTGATCCTTCCTGTTCAGGCTGTCGGTAAATCTAACGAACACATCCACGCCAAAGGCACGCTGACGTATACAGCAAAAACGGCGCTGGACGCATGGACGGAAATCGGCCTGTCCGTGGCGCGCGCCGGCATCAAAAAGATGGTGATTGTCAATTCTCACGGCGGTAACCTTGATCTGATTTCCATTCTGGGCCGCGAGCTGCGGGTGCAGGCGGGAATGATGGTGGTTAAGTGCCAATGGGGCAATTTTGGCAAACCCGAAGGGATGTTTTCCGATCAAGAAAACAAATTCGGGATACATGGCGGCGACTACGAAACGTCGTTGATGCTACATTTCAAACCTCACCTCGTGGACATGGCGCGGGCCAAAGATTTCCGTTCAACCGCAGAGACTGCGCCCATCTCCCCAATTGGCCCCGTTAATCTTGCCTGGGTTTCCAAAGACCTGAACGTGGCCGGCACCGTTGGCGAAGCGCACCTTGCCACGGCCCAAAAAGGAAAAGCTGCCTGTAAACTTCAGGTGGCTGGTTTCATCGACATGTTGGCGAAGTTGCGTGACTTACCGACAGATGGGTACGCTCGCACAATCCCGGACAATTGAGCCGCGAAAATGCGCCTAAAGCGACTGTCGGGTTGAGGCGGATTGACTTTCCGCGACATAACTTGCGCGCAATGCCGTTGTGACGTGGCCGGGTTCTCCGTCGCTGATTGCTGTGCCATTCACGTTCACAACCGGATTGACGAAGCCCGACGCTGACGTTGAAAATGCCTCTCTTGCCGACAAAAGCTCATCAACCGAAAATGCCCGCTCGACGATCTTGAGTTGGTGCAGCCTCGCGATTCTCAAAACAGAGGCGCGGGTGATGCCGTGCAGGATGTCGGTTGAAAGTTCGCGTGTGACGATCTCGTTGTTATGGGTGACTATATAGGCGTTGTTCGATGAGCCTTCGGTGATCTTGCCGTCGCGGCAGAGCCATACATCGTCAGCCCCCTGACGCTTTGCGCGTGTCTTCATCAGGGAGGAATACAACAACTGAACTGTCTTGATATCCGACCGCCCCCATCTGAGATCATCAGCCAAGACGATCTTTTGGCCACGAGCGGCCAAAGGGTTGGCCTCTAGTTTTTTGACCTGCGTGAACAAGACCAAACCCGGTTTCACGTCCAGATCGGAAAAGTCGAAATCACGGTCAGCGACCCCGCGCGTCACCTGCAAGTAGACAAGGCCTTCTTTCAGGTTGTTCTTCTCGATCAGTTTTTTTTGGATCGTCAGCAAATCCTTGCGGTCATATCCGTTTTTCATGTCCAACTCCGACATGGATCTCTGCAAGCGATCCATATGCGCATCAAAGTCGACCATCTGCCCATTCATGACAGCCGTCACTTCATAGACGGCGTCCCCGAACAAAAATCCGCGGTCGAATATGGAAACCTGCGCCTGATCTTCGGGTAGATAAACGCCATTAACATAGACTGTGCGCATAGGGGCCACCTTGTTTAAGCTAGAGGATCTGGCCAAGGAATTCCTTGGTACGTGGGTCAGACGCGTTGTCAAAGAATGTGTCCGGCGCACCATGTTCGACGATGACACCCTTGTCGGTAAAATAGATGTGGTCCGCGACTTCGCGTGCAAAGCCCATTTCGTGTGTGACAAGGATACAGGTCATGCCATCGGCAGCGAGTTCTTTGATGGTCAGTAGCACTTCTTTCACGGTTTCCGGGTCAAGCGCGGCGGTGACTTCGTCAAACAGCATCACGTTGGGGTTCATCGCCAGAGAGCGGGCAATCGCCACGCGCTGTTGCTGTCCCCCCGAAAGCTCTCCGGGGTAGCTGTTTTCCTTACCTTCGAGACGCACTTTTTTAATCAAGGCGCGGGCGCGCACTTCGACGTCTGCCTTAGGTTCTTTGAGCACCTTAAGCGGCGCCATCATCACGTTTTCTAGCGCGGTTTTATGCGGGAACAGATTGTATTGTTGGAACACCATCCCGACCTTTTTGCGCAATTCCAGCCTATCGAGCTTTGGATCGTGCACATCCTGGCCTTGTAGTGTGATAGCGCCACGTTGGATGTCGTTTAACGCATTGATGCAACGGATCAGTGTCGACTTGCCTGATCCCGATGGCCCGATGATACAAATCACCTCGCCCTTCATGATATCCATCGAAATGCCTTTGAGCACCTCTAGGCTTCCGAAAGATTTATAGACGTCCTTGATCGATACGATCGGCTGGTCGTCGGTCCAGTTTTGCTCTGACATGCGTGTTAGCCCTTTACAGCGAATTTCTTTTCCAACCGCATCGTCAGACGTGCAATTGGGTAGCAATATGCGAAGAAGATGATCAGCGCGAAGCCATAGAACGGAACCAGAAGCGAGGGGTTGTTGCCTTCGGCTTCCATCGCTTGGCGTGACAGTGTCACAAGTTCCGCAACACCCAACAGCGAGACAAGTGGCGTGGCCATCGTCATGATCGCGTACCAGTTCATCCAGGGTGGGATCATCCGTTTAAAACACTGCGGCAGGATGATTTGCCACAGAATTTGACGCCGCGTGAACGCAAGGCTTTCAGCTGCTTCCCATTGGGCGGAGGGCACTGATTGGATCGCACCACGTACGATTTCAGCAAGGTTGGCCATGATCGGAAGGCTGAGGCCAAAGACCGCCTTCATCCAATCGGGTACCGGGATATAGGTGCCACCTATTTCGATCTCAAACGGCAGTGTCAGCATGACGATGAAAAGCAGCACCAGCCAAGGTGAATTGCGGAACAACTGAACTATCAGCCAAGAGGCGGCACGGATCAGCTTGATGTTCGACACACGCCCCAAGCCCAAGAAAAGACCCGCTATTGTTCCAAAGAACATCGTGAAAAAGCTAATGATGACATTCAGCAGAAAGCCTTTGGTAACCAGCAACGGCAACCATTTGGTCATGATCGCGGCAATCCGCTCAGCAGAATAAACTGTTTGTGCGTGAACGACGGTTGGCCATGCGAACAGGAGGACCAAGCCGGCAGGTAGAACCCATACCGGCATACTCGCCAGCCAGCGCGAGAACCCCAATGTATCGGGCTCATGATATGTCGGTTCCAGCATGACCGGCAGATCGGTGGTGGTACGTGTGAGATGTGTCATTAGCTTGCCTTCCCGAAACCAGGAACGTGTAGCTTCGCTTCCCAGCGGTGCATCCCAAAGGCAAGGATGCCAACCAGTGCGATATAGGTGAAGAACAGAACCGTCATCGCGGCATTCTGCGCCGAGGAGTGGTCGTTCCAGATCGATACCATTTCATACAGTAGTTCTGGTACCGCAATGGCGATGGCTTGCGTCGTTGTCTTGACCAGATTGATCAGATTGTTCGTCAACGCAGGTAAGCTAACTCGCAAGGCTAGCGGGAAGGTGATGTATAAATAGGTCTTCATCCGGCTGAAACCTAAGGATTCAGCGGCTTCGAGGGTGGTATCAGGGACGGCTTCGATACCCGACCGGAAGATCTCGACGTTAAAGGCACCCGCGAAGAATGAGAGCGAGATAATCGCCCAGCCAACATTGGTGATCAGCGGTTGGAGTGTCCAGCCATCGGCCCCGGTAACGCTTGGCGTGAACTGACCAAGGGCAAAGTAGAAAAACAAAAGTTGGATCATTGGTGGGGTGTTGCGGAAGAACTGAATATAGCCTTGCACGCACCACCGTAAAATGCGCGACGGCGACCCTTGTGCCCAAGCACCAATAATGCCGATGACGACGCTGAGGATCACACAAACAACAGACAGTTGAATGGTCACCATCAACCCGCTGACCAGACGTTCCCATTGGGTCGGGTCGTGGAAAAAGATAAAATTCCACTTTGGGTAGGTCTCCGCCATGTTGCGGAAGAATTCTTGAATATATGCGATCATTGGGTCCTCGGGTGACATAAAAGGCGGGCGCTTTCGTAACAAAGCACCCGCCAAGTCAGACTATATTATTCAGCGAGCCAGTCCGAGAACCGGTCCTGTTGCGCCTCAAGGAATGCGCTGCGCTGGATGCCCCATTTTTCTTCAAGCTCGAGCAGACGACCGGATTGGAGCCAGTTGTACTGCATCCCTGACATGAAGTTGCCAAAGACACAGGATTCTTCGCCCAACGGGACAGCAAGGCCCCATGGGTTGTCGTCTTCGGTTTTCAGTGGCATTTCGAAGTCGTCGTATTCACCTGATGCAAGGTCAGCCGCGATTGAGCTGTCATCGTATACCCACGCAACGCAGCGACGGTCGCGCAGAGCTTGCTTTGCTTCTGCGTTGCCGGTGAAGGCGATGATTTCAGCACCATAGCGTTCTTCGACGATCGTGTTGTAGAAGGCGCCTTGCTTGCCGCACACTGGCCTTCCTTCAAGTTCGGACCATTCGGTGATGCCCAACGCCTTTGGGGCCATGATGTTTGTGCCAGACGTGTAATAGTTCGGCTGGACGACACCGACGATTTCGCGACGATCCGCACGATCCGACATCGTCGCGATCATCAGGTCAATCCGACCTTGTTCTAGGAACTGCATACGGTTTGACGATTGGACGCCGACCAATTCCAGTTCGACACCCATCGTTTCGGCAACATCGGCAGCCATATCAGCTTCCATGCCGACCAAACCGCCGGTGCTGTCCAGAAAGCCCCATGGCTTCGTATCAGCTTTGACGCCGACGACGATGGTGCCGCGGTCCATGATCTTGTTCCAGGTATCGTTCGTACAAGCGGCAAACGCGCTGCTTGTCGATGACGCGATGACGGCGACTGTTGTCAGTAGTGTTGTTACATTTTTCATTCGTATCTCCTGTTGGGCAGTGCTTTTTGAATTTTGTCCGAGAATGCTGGCAGGAAACGCAAAAGTGATCTAATGCTGATAATTGATAGGGTATGCAAAAAAGGCATAACGTGTGGAAATTACATGGCTTGAAGACTTGATCGAACTTGATGCAACGCGCAATTTTTCGATTGCGGCGGCCGCACGCCATATTACGCAGCCAGCCTTCAGTCGACGCATAAAAGCCTTAGAAAATTGGATTGGAACGCAACTTATCGACCGCAGTACCTATCCGGTAAGGCTGACACCTGCGGGTGAAGTCGTTCTAGAAAATGCGCGCACGATGTCACAAGATATGTATCGGCTGCGCGATGAATGCCGAGAACTCTATAGCCCAAGCGCTGATACATTAAGCATCAGTGCGCTGCATTCCATAGCACTCAGCATATACCCATCCTACGCCCGAAAACTGCAAGAATCGATTGGGCCGTTCACGACTCGAATGAATGCGACGGATTACTATGATTGCATCGAAAGCCTCACACTGGGCCGAAGCGAGCTGGCCATTTGTTACTCCCATATTCTGGGCCCGCAATATCTGAACTCTGGGCAGTTCGAGACGCTGACGCTTATGCAAGACCCCCTTGTCTTGGTGGCAAAACCACAGATTGCAGACCGCATGGGGCAGGCATTGGGCCAACCGACAGAGGGCGAAACATTGCCACTGGTTGCCTATTCACCGGCGTGTTTTCTCGGAAAGATGCAGGAAATACTGACGAAACATTACCTTGCAAATCGCGTCGTGTTTCACACTGTTTTTGAGAGTTCGATGTCTGAGACCCTCAAGCGAATGATCCTCTTGGGTCAAGGGATTGGGTGGCTGCCCAAAAGTGTGATCGCAGATGAATTGAAGCAAAATACGCTGCAGATTTTGACTGAAAGCAGTGCTGTCCTTGAACTGGATGTTGTTCTGGTCCGCAAGCCCGTCACGGGTTCAGCACTGATGCAAAAAATATGGGATATCGCGGCAGACGGCCCAGATTTTGGGGCCACTATCTCCTAGCGGCAGCTTTTTGACCTTTTGAGAACGGTCAAAAAATTACGGCATGACGATATAATAACGGTGGCGTCGGCGAATGAACGGCGCCGATGTCGTAAAGAAACCTTGGGGATCATTACGACCCGCCCGTTAAATCTTCGGCGAGCATGAGGGCGTTGCCATCGGGATCAAAAAACGTTGCCGTCTTAACCATGCCCTCCACCACGTCTGTCTCACCATCAAACTTCACTTTGGCGTGCTCTAACGTCTGCCGAGCAGTGTCCAGATCGGCGATTCCAAAAACAGGAACGCAGTTTCCAGGTGCTTCACACAGGTCCTCCGGACTTGACGTTGGCTTCCAGCGGCTTAGCTCCTATTTCATTCTCATTATATAAACCGGCAAAGGGTTCAGGCTGTCGGTAAACCCAGAAATCGAATGGCGTTGAGGAGACATAAAACATGAAGATGCTAACTCTCAGCGCCGCCGCACTTGCAATTGCCAGCTCCGCAAGCGCCCAATCCTTTAATGATGCCCCGCCTAACGCACCGCACCAAAGGCCGTCTTTCGCAGAACAGACCCGTGCACCAGAGATTGCTGACGACGTAGCTCTGGCATCTGTCGTCATAGCAGACGGGCTGCAAAACCCTTGGGGGCTGGACCAGCTGCCCGATGGTGGCTGGATCATCACAGAACGCCCCGGACGGATGCGGATTGTCTCGGCCGCGGGCGTTCTCTCCGCGCCTATTCGCGGTCTGCCAGAAGTAGACGCCCGACGTCAGGGCGGGCTGCTCGACGTTTTGATTGCGCCCGGTTTCGACAACACCAGCCGCGTTTGGTGGAGCTATGCAGAACCGCGCGGCAACGGGCTGAACGGCACTTCGGTTGCCACAGGTGTACTGTCCGAGGACCGCAGGACAATGACCGACGTGCAGGTCATATTTCAGCAAATGCCCGGCTGGGCCTCGACCATGCATTACGGATCGCGGTTGGTTTGGGGCGCGGATGGCGCACTTTTTGTCACCACGGGCGAGCGGTCGCTACCAGGGGCGCGCAGGCTGGCGCAAGACGTGACCACACACATTGGCAAGATATTAAGGATCGACCCTATGGGAGGTGCGGCGGCCGGCAATCCGGATATTGAAGGCGCCGCACCGGAAATCTGGTCTTGGGGCCATCGCAACGTACAAGCAGCAGCTCTCGGGCCTGATGGAGAGCTTTGGGCCATCGAGCATGGCCCGCGAGGCGGGGATGAGCTGAACCATATCCTGCCCGGCCGCAACTATGGCTGGCCGGTCATCACATACGGCGAGGATTACAGCGGGCGACCCATCGGCAACGGTATCACCGCATCAGAAGGGATGGAGCAGCCCGTCTACTATTGGGACCCGGTGATCGCGCCCAGCGGTATGGATTTCTACGATGGGGACATGTTCACGGGCTGGCAAGGTAGTATCCTTGTAGGCGGTCTTGCCAGTCAAGCACTGGTGCGGCTGACGCTGGAGGATGGGCTGGTGACCGGCGAGGCGCGGTACCTTCAAGGGCAGGGCCGGGTGCGCGACGTCGATGTCGCTAGCGATGGTTCGGTCGTGATCCTCACTGATGCAGAAAACGGGGCATTAATCCGGGTGACGCCTGCCAAGTAGAGCACGCCGGCCGTCAAATGCCGTCAATCACCCGAGGTATACTGGAGTAAGCCTAAAACCGGTTCGGTTAATGATGTCACTGCAATACTTCCATCTGGAAGCGTGACGGCACCGGTGGTGAGCGCGTAGCTTCCGGTGGGATCCTGAAGCGTCTCTAGCACCCGGCCGTCAGCGTCTATACGCAGAATGAAGCCATAGCGCGTCGGCGCGGGTTTCATCGTATCCGGCAGCCGCATGATAACGCGCCTTAGGAATGGAGTGCCGGACAGCTTGTCCATGATCGCATTTCTCGGACTGACAAGGCCTACCCAGAATGTGCCATCAGCTGCATTGTTTATGTTGTCTGGAAAGCCTGGCAAATTGTCCAAAATGACCTGCCCGGGGCTGCCATCCATAGGGAAGCGCCAGACGCGATACGCGCCTGTCTCAATCACAAGCACCGCAGCGCGCACCTCGTCGACGGCAACGCCGTTGGCAAAATTCAGTCCATCGGCGAAAACCGTCGTCTTGCCCGAAGTAGGGTCATATTTCAAAATACGGCCGTTCGCGGAATGCTCAACAAGGTCCAAGATTGACGCAGCTAACGTCCCGCCATTTGTTTGTGCACCAAATCGGGTTGAGGCATCTGAAAAATAAACGGTGCCATTTGCGGCAACATCAACGTCGTCCGCATAGTGGATAGGGCTCCCATCCTCCGCTTGGTTGGTAAGCAAGCTGACCTGACCCGTCCCGTCAACTGCCAACAACCCGCGGTAGGCATCCGCCACGTAGAGCGTTCCGTTCGCAGCAAATTCAAGGCCCAGAGGGCGCCCGTGTGTCTGAGCAAAAGGTAAAACCGTGCCATCTTTCCCAATGCGCAAAATCTCTCCGTCGTGGGTCGCGACATAGATCAGGCCATCTGGCCCGATATCTGCGTCTTCGGGGCCCGTCCGCCCATCCAGTTCGACCAGCTCAAGCGCTTGCAGGCGATTATTCGGTGTGAAATCCCCAGTATAACCCGCATTTTCCGGCGCTTCCCAAGCGACAGGGCGCACCGACACAGGCCACAAAGCGAGATAGGCGATCAAGCAGACGATCGCTAATCCTATAAACCAAAGGGTGTTTCTCACTTCCACGTCTCCTCGTATACGACAGCCCACAAGAGGCACGACCGGATCACAAGGTTGCCGATATGTTTACGCAGAGCAAGAGCATGCGTGGGTGGGGGTTTGTCGGTTTGCTAAGCGTGCTGCATTATACGGTACATTATCTACGGCTTGCTGCGATACATATAACATAAGATTGATTACAGGATGTATTTTGTCGCCGGGGGGCACATTCTATTTTGGGTTTCCCCCATGCCCCCACCTCATACAGCCGTTAGCCATCTCCTTTAATGTGAGGGTTCTTGGCTTCATATTCGGCTCGTGTGGCACGGTTGTGATCGCCTTTCAGCCGTATCGAAGCCAGCGCGCGGTCAGTGTATATCTCTGAGCGCAGAGGCCAATCCCGTGCCTCATCGAACAAACCCGGCATCAAGTCGTAGCCTTGATCGTCGCTCTTTAAGTTTCGCATCCAGAGATGGGACCCGCAGGTCGCACAAAAGGCACGTTCAGCGAAATCCGCCGAGGCAAATCGCGTCACTGGGCCATCAATAGAAACGGCGTCTTTGGACGCATAAAAGCACAAGAAAACGCCACCTGACCATCGCTGGCACATGCGGCAGTGGCAGACACCCGGTCGGGGGTCGTGCAAACCATCAATGCGGATCCGTACATCGCCGCACAAACAGTGTCCTTCAAGACATCCTGTTACATCGCTCATGAACCTTCCTCCCCGGTCCTGAATAGCTTTATATTTTGGAATAGGGCGGCTGGCTACCGTCACTTGTAAATCCAAGCTTCAGCCGCAGAGGCATCAGATGTCTAGGAATCTGGGAAAACCTTACACCGAAAATATAACCTATAACTGCACAAATGCTTCGAATGCCACTTTCGAGACTTCCATAGCGCGCGCAAAATTTCCTATTTGCAGTGGGAGTTTGCAAAATGGATCAGCACTGGGGTGGTCAGCTAAAAAAGGCGATTTCGAAACGTGGCTATAACAAATTCACCTCTCTTGCTGCAGCGATGGACGTAAGTGAGCGCACCATCTGAAGATGGGCCGCTGGTGAAAGCATCGGAATAGAGAATGCTATCAAGCTTTGTGACGAAATGGATATCTCTATGGACTGGCTGTTTCGGTCTGCAGAAGGTCTCGAGGCTGTGCAGTCAGATACTCAAGTCGGCGAGAATCTGGCAGAGCGTTGGCAAAAATACGAAACTAATATTAGGAATAAGCCAGCCAACGCCTGATGTGATAAAATAAGCGGGTCAGCGAAACGGTCGCTTTGCTGGTCCGCTACTTGCGAGTGCTATGGCAAATTCTAACCACTGGTGCCGCACATTCGGCTTCCCTCTCTTCGAGCAGATTGCGTAGATCGTTGCGCGTTAACCCGATATCGTTCAGCCACCGGTCGTCCTTACGTCTCAGCATCCAGCCCATTGATTGCCGTTGGCGCCGCAAGACATGCCAGCGCTTCCAAAATTTCCAAATCATGCTCTGCCTGCCTTTCCAATCGATAGGACAGGCATCGGCGATTAGTTGACATCAATCAAACCAATAGTAATTATGCATGGCATAAGAAATTCTGATACGAGGCCACCATGCTCCCGCCACTCGACAGTGATTTGATGCGCGGCTTTCTAGCTGTCGTCGATACGGGTTCCGTGACCCGAGCGGCCGATCAGTTGGGGCGTACACAGTCGGCTGTCTCCATGCAAATTCGCAAACTTGAGGAAAGTCTGGGCCAGAGTATTTTCGTTCGCGAACCACGGGGCGTTAGCCTGACCGAAAGAGGCAAGCAACTTTTGCCCTATGCGCAACGTGTTGTCGGCCTGCTGGACGAAGCCGCGACCGCCCTGCGGGAAAAGCCGTTGTCGGGGCCCGTCCGCGTCGGCATTCCCGATGAATATGTGCAAAGTATTCTGCCCTCCGCGCTTGCGTCGTTTGCGCAACGCCATCCCGACACACAAGTGACCATCCGTTGCGATTTCAGCGCGCCGCAACTTGCTGCGCTGAACGCGGATAAAATCGATCTCGCGGTGGTTTATGAGGGCTACAGCGCGGACGAGGTGGAGGTGCTCGCTGTCGATCCAACTGTCTGGGTGACGTCCATCGCCCACGCCCAGCATTTACGCAAGCCGCTGCCGATTTCGATCTATTTCAGTTCAGACTGGTGCCGCGACTACGCCTTGCATTCGCTGGATCAGATTGGGGTCTCGTATCACCCAGCATTTGAATGCGACACGTCCGCCAACATGCGCAGCGCGGTCATCAACGGAATTGCCATCGCGCCCTTGGCGCGAAGCTCCATCCCGCCGGGCTGTCGCGAATTGACGGATGAGGACGGGTTTATGCCCATCGACAATGCCCGCGTGGTGCTGCGTCGTAACCCAGCAGGATCGTCACCAGCGATCGAAGCTATGATTGCCACATTGCGCGATGCCTTCAGCCCGTTGACCAATAATGGACTGCGAGACGCCCCTCACACGAGAAAGTTCGAACCATCTTTTTGAAACTCTAAAAGCGTGGGAAGCTTTACTCAGCACCTGCAAAGCATTGCTGAACAAGACAGTGCAGCATGGCAGCAGCGCCAGCGCGTTGTTTTACCCCTTGATAATATGGGGCTGCGGTTCAACCAGAAAAGCTGTATTGCTTGAGCAACATGAGCATGGTGCTCATCTGGGATTGAAAATGAATAGAGTTTGAAGCGGGCTACCGCAGTGTTACGCGTTGATTTCGTCGAAGGTACAGTAGCGCATCGACTTCGGTTTGGTGGCGGTCGTGGCCAAGACTTAGCGAAAGCAATGGGCCTGCGTGCGGGCAAAACGCCAATGATTATTGATGCGACAGCGGGGTTGGGACGGGACTCATTTCTTTTGGCGTCTCTCGGCGCCCAAGTGACCTTGATCGAGCGCTCGGAAGAAATGCATATGTTGTTGACCCAAGGGATGGAGCGCGCGGAACGAGAGGGAGGTCATTTTCGCGAGATTATCGGCCGCATGACACTCTTGAAAGGAGACGCCAAGGATTTGATCCCTGATCTTCATGGCGAAGCAATTCTGATTGATCCAATGCATCCTGAACGAAAAAATTCAGCGCTGGTGAGACAGGACTTGCGTCAGGTCCGCGCCATCGTCGGCACCGACGATGACGCCGGTGATTTGGTGCGATTGGCGATCAAACATGCAAGTAAGCGGGTGGTTCTTAAATGGCCTGCTAAGGCTGATCCGATTGAAGGTATTCAGAAATGCTCGCACCAAATCCGTGGCAAAACGACACGATATGATGTTTTTATGACTGGTTAAGGAACATCTCGTCCCCGTTGGCGTCTAGGTAGATCCAATCGTAAACCACTTGCCGGTGATCAGACTTCGGCAACCTCATATCCAGCGCAAGTGATCGCATACGCCAACAAGGTTCAGGTTCGAATATCGGCTTTTGATTGTGTTGATCGCCATTTTAACGCCGCCTTCTGCACCCAGTTCATTAAATTCTATGGCATGGATACCACCCGCGATGAAATACGCATCGAAACCGTTATCAGCAGCCCCTTTGAAATCTGTTGGCAGTCCATCGCCTACCGCCAGCAATCGGCTCTTTTTTATGTCCCGGCCTGCTATTGTTTTTGCTCGGTCTAAGGCCTCGGTGTAAATTGCGGCTTCAGGCTTTCCGGCAAAAATCACCTGCCCCCCTAACCGAGAATACAGCTTTGCGATCGATCCGGCACAAATAACCATCCGATCCCCACTTCGAACAACCAAGTCGGGGTTTGCGCAAATCATCCTGACCGCGTTGTCGCGCATTTCGAGCAAATCATTCTGATAAATCTCTGCCGTTTCTATCGTATCATCAAGCGGTCCTGTCAAAAGGCAAAGCCGGGCATCCGATAGACCGACAATCGGGTTCGGCAAGTTCTCCAGAACAGAATGATCGCGTGCGGGACCGAAATGAAAAAGGGGGGCGTCGGGTTGGTCTGCAATCAATGTTTTTATCACGTCACCAGAGGTAATGATGGTATCAAATGCATCGCGCGGCACGCCAAGACGCGCCAGTTGCGGATAGACGTCCTTGGACAGACGCGGGGCATTGGTGGCCAGAATAACAAAACATCCCTGCGCACGGGCTTTGCGCAAGGCGTCGACGGCACCGTCAAATGCAGCGACGCCATTGTGGAGGACACCCCAGATATCGCAGATCAGACCGTCGTAATGATCTACAAGTTCGCTTAATGGGGTTAGCCCATTTGACGTATCCATCGGCTGATCAGGTTTTTCCATGAGACCTTGGTGCGTAGCCCGCTGTTGTCCATTGTTCAAGCTGTCCCTTACCAGCGGCGTTGCTCACTGATACAATTGTTCAGTTACCCGCCGCGAGGAGGCAAACCACGCTATAGCGCATGGTCCGAATGGTGCGTATTGAACCCACGTCTTGCTATTCGAGGCGCTGTTCCATAAGGATTTATCTTCGGGCGCTTCACACCTGCGCGCGACAGCTTTTCTAAGGTCAACCGTGGCTGATCAGGTTGTCTGAACCGTTCTCTGGAAATTTTCGGACAAAACCCAACGCCAGCCAGATCAATGTGCGTTGATCACTCTTTGCGACCTGAAAATTTGCTCGAACACACGCATTACCGATCAGATGCTGTTTTCAGCGCATGATGCACGTCTGATACCTCATATATGGCGGGATCAGGCGTTCTTGGATATTGCCTGCAAGCGTTCAATTTTCGGACGACGTACCAACAGCCACACGTGATGGCTGCTCTTTCGAACTCGATTTGTGCCCTCTCGATGTCCCTGCCCGGTTCCCGTGCACTGACGTATCATGGGCGTGCCGACCTCATGGCTTTCACCATGGTGTCGTTGGAGCATGACCTAATCTTGGA
>NZ_JBBMQK010000009.1:0-97468 GCF_038899995.1 Sulfitobacter sp. AS59 | reverse complement strand
AGCACCAGCAAACGATCCGCCAATGCGCCATCGACGACGAATGTTTTCTTACCGCTTAGGCGGAAACCATTCCCCTCGCGCGTCGCCGTCATAGACGTTGCTTCGGGGTTGAACTTTGACGTCTCATCAACAGCAAGCGCATAGGTCACATCGCCCGTCGCAATTGTGGCAAGTGCCTTTTCTGCCCGCGCATCGCTGACATTGCGCAGCGCCGTTGCGGCAATCACAGCGGTCGACAAAAACGGGCTGACGACCAATGTTTTGCCCATCTCATGCGCCAGAACGCCCGCAGCAGCATGGCCCATGTCGGACCCACCGGCGGATTCAGGGACCAGCACACCGGCCCAGCCCATGTCAGCCATTTCTTTCCACATCTTCGCGTCATGGGTTTTGCCCGCATCCCGCAGATCACGAAACGCTTTGACGGGGGCGGATTTATCCAGAAAACCGCGCGCGGCATCAGCCAGCATGGTTTCGTCTTCGGTCATTACCAGATTTGCCATGATTTATGCCCCCAGCCCAAGAACGCGGCGCGATACGATGCTTAGCATCACCTCGGACGTGCCGCCTTCGATGGAATTCGCTTTGGTGCGCAGCCAATCCGCAGGGCGGTTGCCCAAAGGACCGTCCCATTCCAACGCATCAGACCCACCCGCAGCCATCAGCAATTCGTGGCGCTGCTTGTTCAATTCTGTGCCCATGTATTTCAGCATCGCCGATGCATCACCTGCGCCCGTTCCGGCTTCGGCTTGGTCTTTGTAACGCTCCAACGTCAACCCGATGGACAGTGCATCCACCTCGCAGCGCATCGCGTCGGCGCGCAGGGTGGTTTCCATTTCCTGACCTTCGCCAAGGGATTCATTCAGCACCGCGCCCAAAGCACGCCCGCCAGACAGACCCTGACCGCCGCCCGAGATCATCTCGCGTTCGTGGGTCAGTAGGTATTTTGCCACGTCCCAGCCGCGGTTTTCGGTACCAACAATCTGGTGTTTCGGCACCTTCACATCGGTAAAGAAGGTTTCGCAAAATACCGACGCGCCCGAGATCAGTTTGATCGGGCGGGTTTCAACGCCCGCGTCTTCCATGTTGATCAGCAGGAACGAGATGCCTTTGTGCTTGGGCGCGTCGCGGTCGGTGCGGATCAGCGCAAAGATCCAGTCGGCTTTGTCGGCGTAAGAGGTCCAGATTTTCTGGCCGTTCACCAGCCAGTGGTCGCCCTTGTCTTCGCCTTTGGTCTGAACGCTGGCCAGATCAGACCCGGCGCCCGGCTCGGAATAGCCTTGGCACCAGCGGATTTCACCGCGTGCAATCGGGGGCAAGTAATGCAGTTTTTGTTCGTGCGACCCAAAGTGCAGCAAGGCTGGCCCAAGCATCCAGATGCCAAAGCTGTCCAGCGGACTGCGGGCACCGATACGGTCCATCTCTTCTTTGAAAATCTTTTCCTGGGCGCGGTTTAACCCGGCACCGCCATATTCAACCGGCCATGTGGGGACAGTGTACCCTTTAGATGCAGCGCGTTCCATCCAGTCGCGTTGCGCGTCTGATTCAAACTCGAAATTCTTGCCACCCCAACAAATGGATGCTTCACTGGCTTCGCCACCGCGCATTTCGGCCGGGCAATTTGCCTCCAGCCAATCGCGCAGTTCAACTCGGAAACCCTCCAGTTCCTGATTGGACTGCATCGTATTCTCCCCCCTCGATTTTGCGGATAACAATTCCGCACTGCAAAATTGCATTTCGAAATTCGATTGACAAGACAGTTTCTGAACGCGCCTATTGCTTTGCAAATTCTTGAGGAGGAATGTCGAAATGAAAGCCATGCTAAGCACCGCCCCCGGTGGCCCTGAAACTCTGGAGCTGACAGAGCTGCCACAGCCCGAACCCAAAAAGGGCGAGGTCCGCATTCGCGTCCGTGCTGCTGGCCTGAATTTCCCTGACACATTGATTATTCAGGACCTTTACCAGATGAAGCCCCCCCGCCCCTTTGCCCCCGGTGGCGAGGTTGCAGGCGATATCGACGCGGTTGGTGAAGGTGTCACAAACGTTGCTGTTGGCGACCGTGTTCTGGCGATGACCGGCTTTGGCGGCTTTGCCACCGACATGTGTATTGACGCGGGTCGGGTCATGAAAATCCCCGATGCGATGCCATATGACGAAGCGTCATGTTTGGTGCTGACCTACGGCACCTCGCATCACGCGCTGAAAAACCGCGCTGAAATCAAGGCAGGCGAATCCTTGTTGATCCTTGGCGCTGCGGGCGGCGTGGGTGCCGCCGCGATTGAATTGGGCAAGGCCGCCGGTGCGAAAGTGATCGCCGCCGTGTCGTCTGAGGAGAAGGCGCAGTTCTGTCGTGATTTGGGTGCAGACGAAACAATCGTCTACAGCCGCGATATGGACGACCGCGCCACGCAAAAAGAGTTCTCGAACGAGATCAAAAAGCTGGCAGGCGGCGATGGTGTTGATGTCGTCTATGACGCGGTTGGTGGTGCTTATGCTGAACCTGCCGTGCGCGCGCTGGCATGGAAAGGCCGCTATCTGGTTGTCGGTTTCCCCGCTGGTATCCCGAAAATTCCGCTGAACCTGACGCTGCTCAAGGGATGCCAGATCGTTGGCGTCTTTTGGGGCGCGCACACCGCCCGCGAACCGCAAGCCCATGCCGAAAACATGGCTGATCTGTTCCGGATGTACGCAAACGGTCAAATCAAACCGCGCATCTCTGCCCGCTTCCCACTGGAACAGGCCGCTGATGCGTTGACCCTCATGCAGGATCGCAAGGTTCTGGGCAAAGTCGTGCTCGACGTCGCGTGAGCCTGAAAGGAAAGTAACATGACTAACCGACAAATCGTTATTGCCGAGCTGCCGACCGATGCGCTGACGCCCGCACATTTCAAAGAAACCACAACCGATATGCCGACTGCGGGCGACGGTCAGGTGGTGCTCAAGGTCATTTTGATGTCCATCGACGCGGCGAACCGGTCTTGGATGAAGGGCGCGACGTACCGCGCCGCCGTGAATGCCGGTGACCCCATGCCGACATATGCAATCTGCGAAGTCACCGAGACCAAGTCGGACCGTCTGGCCGTTGGCGATATCGTCGCGGCCGACGCAACTTGGTCAAATTACATCGTCGCCGAGGCACGCAAATGCGAAAAGCTGCCCAAGGTACCCGAACTGTCCAACCTGATGTCAGTCTATGGCATCGCAGGCAAAACCGCGTTTCACGGGCTGATCTCAGTTGGCCAACCCATTGCGGGCGAAACCGTGTTGGTATCGGCAGCGGCGGGTTCAGTTGGCGGCTATGTCGGCCAGATCGCCAAGGCGCTTGGGTGCCGTGTTGTCGGCATCGCGGGTGGTGCCGAAAAATGCAAATGGGTCAAAGAAGAGCTCGGCTTTGACGACTGCATTGATTACCGCGCACCGGGTCTGTCCAAAGCATTGCGCGCGGCCTGCCCTGACGGTGTGGACGTGTATTTCGACAATGTCGGCGGCACCGTGTTGGAAACCGCATTGTTCAGCATGAACGAAAAGGGCCGTATCGTTTGCTGTGGCGCGATCAGCCAATACGACACCAAAACACCTACCGGCCCGCGCAATCTTCCCGGTCTTGTCGTTGTAAAACGTCTGCGCATGGAAGGGTTCATCGTGATGGACTGGACCCATGACGATGCCAAGGCCCTGCGCGCGTTGCAGACTTGGGTCGCAAACGGCCAGATCAAGGTGACCGAAGACATCGTTGACGGCCTTGAAAACGCGCCACAGGCGTTGATTGGCCTGTTAGCGGGCGAAAACAAGGGCAAGCGTATGGTGCGCGTTGCCGCTGATCCAGCATAGGAGGAAGCCACCATGTCTGCACTGAAAAAGGCGGTTGAGCACAGCGAAACCCTGATCGGAACCGAAGTTGGGGTGTCCGATTGGATCACCGTGGATCAGGAAATGATCGACCAATTCGCAAAGACCACCCATGACATGCAATGGATCCACATTGATCCCGAACGCGCCGCCGCTGAAACCCCGTTTGGCGGCACGATTGCCCATGGTTTTCTGACATTGTCGCTGGCCAGCCGCTTTGCCTATGACTGCTTTAACATGATGCCCGGTCAGGTGATGGGCATCAATTATGGGATGAACAAGCTGCGGTTTTTGCGGCCCGTCCCTGCCGGATCGCGCCTGCGTGGGCGGTTTACCTTGCAAAAAGTCACAGCGCGCAACGCAACCGACATGCTGCGGGAAAACCTGCTCACGGTCGAGATTGAGGGCGAGGAAACCCCTGCCCTGATCTGCGAATGGCTGGGGCTGGCCGTTTTCAAGGACTAGATCGTTTCGCTTTTCGCAACAAAGGCCGCCTTGTATGGGGCGGCCTTTTGCATTTCTGACGCATAGGCACTTTGCCTATTTGTCAGGGGCCGTCACCGGGGTGGATTGGGCAGTCAACGGCCCACATTGACCGCGCGCCTGATCGGGCAAAGGTTTCGCAGCAGCGGGGCCAAGCTTGCGATACCATACAAACGACAGACACGCCGTCAGCCCCATGATCGGGATCAGCGTGCCCATCGCAATCACGGCATTCCCCATCAAAGCACCCAGCGACCCCATAAGCAGACCCGACCCCATCTGAATGAACCCCAGCAAAGATGCAGCAGACCCCGCGGCACGCCCGAAAGGGGCAAGGGCGGCTGTCGACATGGCCGGCATCACAAATGCAATCCCAAAGGAATAAACCCCCACCGGAATCATCACATGCAGAAAGCTGGGCGCCCACATCAGCAGCGTCAACGTCCCCACGCTGCCCAAGGCGACGAACATAAGGCCCGGGGCCACCAATGCGTTCGCGCCGTATCGTCTCATCAGCTTGCGGCAGATCAGCGACGCCGCAAAAAAGCTGCCCGATTGCGCCAACATCGACGCCCCGAATTGCGCGGGGGACAGGCCTACCTCATTCATCAAGATGAACGGCAGAAACGTCGCCTGCGCGTAAATCGCACCCAATGCACCGCCCATAACCAATGACGCAGAAATGAAGTGCTTGTTCGTCAAGAGCATCTTGTAAGTGCGCCCAAGTGCTGGAAAATTCAGGCGCGATCGGTCAGGAACAACGGTTTCTTTCAGCGCAAAAATTACCACCGCAATGATACCGATGCCGAACAGCGTCATTAACAAAAAGATCGAACGCCAGCCAAACAAGGGCAACATCAGACCGCCGATTGTGGGGGCCAACGCAGGCCCAAGCGCCAGAATAATACCGATCAAATTCATGATGCGCGACGACTGATCATCGGTGAACAGATCGCGCACCAACGCCCGTGAAATCGCGACCCCCACCGACGCGCCAAGACCTTGGACAAAACGCGCAGCCATCAAAACCTCGACCGACGGGGACAACATCGCCGCCAGACTAGCAACGCAGTACAGACCCATGAAAGCAATGGTAACCGGACGCCGGCCCAATGCATCTGATAGCGGCCCCGCCACCAGCTGCGCACAGGCGAACCCCCCGAAGTACAAGGTCAGGGTCAGCTTGATTACGGATTCAGTTGACCCGAAATGGCGCACCAGTTCGGTCATGGCGGGGGTGTATAAGGCCATGGAAACAGGCCCAATCGCCACCAGCATCGCGCCAATAATACTGACCCTGCGTTCTGTCATTAAGGGCGTGGTCATGCCCTGTCGTCCGGTTTCGAAACGGCAACACGCGGCCCGTCAATATTGGCGCGCAGCTTGCGTGCTGTCTCAAGGAAAGCCTTCCAATCGTTAGGGCAAAGCCCGCTGGAAATCAGTTGTTCCGTCCGCTCCCCTGCCTGCGCAATTTGCGACAACGTATCTGCGGCCTTTGGGGTAAGCGTCACGATCTTGGCACGGCGGTCTTTCGGATCTGCCTCCCGCGCGACCAGCCCGTCCCCTTCGAGCCGGTCAAGAAAACCGGTCAGGCTCATCGGGGTCATACCTAGGCTTTCGGCCAACAGATGCTGGCGCGTCGGGCCGCAGCGGGCCATATGCGCCAGAACGCGGGCCTCGGCTGCTGTAACTGATAGCTGGCTCGCTTCGATTTCTCGGGCAAAAACGCCACGGGTGATCCGCGCAATATCATTAAACAAAAAGCCAAAACTATCGGTATCAATCGTCTTACGCATTAGGGGTCCATTATTCTGTTTGTAAGTTTGCCTTACTATATATCAGAATTAGCATCGGTGCCTTCCCTGTCAAATTTTATCGTTAACAATTAGAAAACAACGCAGCGTTCAACACCGCGCGGCCTATCCCGTTAGCGTAAATCCGAAATTTCAAAACGGGACCGGCTGATAAAACGCTCCCCCGCTCTTAGCAAGCTTGAGGGAAAGCTGGGTTGATTGGGCGTATCCGGCCAGAACTGCGGTTCAATCGCCAACCCTGCGCAAGGGCCATATGGTTTGCCAAGATGCCCGTTGAAAGGCGCTGTATCTATATGACATCCGTTATAAATCTGGACGCCCGGTTGATCGGTCTGAACGTCCAATACAACCCCTGATGCCTCTACCCGACAAGCGGTTTGCAGCGGCGTGTCAGAAGAGCCAAGACAGAAGTTATGATCCAGCACCGGACCAATATGACGTGGTTTGCGATAATCAAATGCAGTGCCATCCACCGGCACAGCTTGGCCGATAGGGATCTGCTCAGCATCCACGGGTAAATATGTATCTGCGGGCACGGTCAGCAGATGATCCGACAGGTCGTTCCCGCCGGACAAATTCCAATATCCATGAAACGCTGGGCTAAAGAAAATGTCCGCATCCGCCTGCCCTGAAATCTCAACCTCCAACGCCCCCGAAGCGGTCAAACGGTAGATAACAGTCGCGCGGATATTGCCGGGAAAACCGCCCAAACCATCAGGATGTTCCAGCGTTAATTCGCATGCGTTGTCAGAGACTTGGCTAAGGGACCAGTTCCGATCACTAAAGCCCGCGCAACCGCTATGCAGCGTCGTCTGACCGTTTTCATTCTTGTCCAAGTCAAAAGACTGGCCGTTTATCTGCATGCGGCCACCGGCAATACGGTTGGCAACAGGCCCGACAACGGCGCCGAAATAGTGCATTTGATCAAAATACGAATCAATCGTTTCGCCACCCAAGATCAGGCTGTGATCTATGCCCGCCACCCTGTAATCCTGAACTGTGGCACCCCAGGATAAAACCCGCGCGACAGCGCCGCCTGCGCGTAATTCGCACGCTTTTACCTGTGTACCATAGGGGTTTAAGCTGAAATTATAGACCATTACGTCGCCCGTCTTTCTGCCCCGGCCTGCCAAAAATTATGCGCATACACATAGATTCCCTGATAAAGTATAAATATTGCCCATATTTTGACACGTTTCCCTTACAGGTTGTTAACACGTTTGGCGGGGCAGTGTTGCTTTGCTTGTTATATTTAGTGGGGCTAGTTAAATGAAAATTCTTGCGGTTGATGACGATCCAATCATCCTTGAACTGCTTGCGCATTTCATCGAGACAATGACGGAACACAAGCTGGTTATGGCCTCTTGTGCCGATGAAGCTATTGAAGTGATCAAGGCAAATGCACGCGCGCCTTTCGATTGCTTCTTGCTGGATATCCAAATGCCCGGAACCGATGGCATCGCCCTTGCTGGCAAAATTCGCGCGCTTGATAATTATGTCGATACGCCCATTCTGATGCTCACCGCGATGTCGGAAAAAGATTATATTGATGCCGCCTTTGCTGCAGGTGCCACCGACTATGTGACCAAACCCTTTGAGATGTTCGAACTCAAGGCGCGGCTGGCACTTGTTGAACGTGCCTTTGCCGAGCGCGAAGCGCGCACAACCAAAATTTTCGCCGCTCAAAAAGTGAACCCAAACCAGGGTAAGGGCACACCGCCAATCGATCTTTTTGAACCGGTCGCAATCTATGAAATCGACAACCTGATCGATTTCATGGCGTTCGAAAACTATATCCGGCAGCTCAGCCGGAATGATCTGTTCGGTTCGACCGCCTTTGCGTTTACAATTCGCGGGATCGCCCAATATCACGCCACGATGTCGCCGTTTGAATTCTATTCGGTGCTGACAGATGTTGCCGAAATCATTTCGGACACCCTTGGCGATGGCCAGTTCCTGATGTCCTACGCAGGAAACGGCACTTTTGTTTGCATCACAGAAAGCGGCTGGCAGCCAGATATTAAGGCGCTCGCCCTAAGTGTTAACCTCACCCTCGCCAAGACAGAACTGTTTGACAATCAAGGTCAGCGGATCGAACCGCGGGTTTGCGCCGGTGAGGCGATTAGGTTAATGTGGAAAACAAGCGCGACCGTTATGGACGCGATTTCCGCAGCGCATGCCTCGTCGGAAGAGTCTGTTGCTGCCCATGAGGATGCGCATAAAAATGCGTGGCAAATTGGTCTGACTGCATGATGCATCAAAAGCTTAAACTCCCAGGGATCGATCGTATCCGAAGTCGGTTTCTTGAGATGCTGAAGACGCGACAGATTTCAATTGCAGAATACACGCTGGTTGCTTGGGAAAGCCATGAGCTGGAAGAAGTTAACGGTGCGTTGGTAAGCGCACGCACATTGCTGCATCAGATCGCCGGCACTGCCGGCTCTCTTGGTTTTGAGGACCTAGGAAACGAAGCGCGTAGCATCGAGACCGAGATTGATGAGCATCTGAACGGCCCCGACGCGGACCTTGCCATTTGTCCCGGTCCCTTGTTCTTTCACTTGGATAGCTTTGTACAGCTTTGCCAAACGGTACTTGATGCCCAACCGGAAACAACGGTTGAGCCCTCTTAACCCACCCCTTTAATCAAGCACTGCTTTGATCTGGTCGCCCAATGTGATCGGATCAAACGGTTTGCTGATCACGTCGACCGCACCAATCTGCCGTAACTCGTCCATCTCGTTTGGCTGTGCCCGCGCGGTCATAAAGATCGCCGGAATTTCGGCAAACTCCGGCCGTTCGCGCAACAGCTCCAATGTCTGACGGCCGGTCAATCCGGGCATCATCATATCAAGCAGTAAAACATCAGGAATATAGTCGTTTGCCCGCGCCAGGGCGGCTTCACCGCTGTCACATTGGACAACTTCAAAACCGCCCGCCATTTCTAGCGCGAGATCCACGATTTCGCGGATCGACTCGTCATCCTCAACGTGAAGAATTTTAATCACCATTACCCTCCCAAGTAAAAAATCATCTATTCTCTAGGGTTGGACCCAGCCACCTGGCAAAGTCTAAGCCCAAGGTTTCATTGAATTATGCCCCGTTTTCGGCAAAATTAATTACGCAATCGATAATGCGATCCATGTCAGCATGAGATTTCACAATATGCTCGCAAACGCGCTCATCTTTTGCGCGTATGCCGTCTGACGTCAGCACAACAATACGCGCATTTGGTTGTTTCTCGATAATTTCATCCAGCAAAATTGACGCGTCCCCGTCCGGTACGGTCCAATCCAGAATGATCACGTCCCACGTCTCGCCAGTTAGCAAGCTGCGGGTATTCCTGATCCGGGTCACGTTATGCACATCGGCATAGGCGCTAATCCCGGCGCGGATGACTTCGGCGAAATCTTCGTCATCCTCGAGATGCAAAACCTTTAGCCGTTTGCCGGGCTCAGGGCGCGACGACCGCTGCAGCGCGGGTGTTTGTACCTCGGACGCCTGTGCAATCGGGCAGGTGAACCAGAACACAGTCGGGCCGTCGGGTTTGCTTTCAAAGCCGATTTCGCCGCCTTGCCGCCAGACAATCTCTCGAGTGATGTTCAGGCCCAGACCGGTCCCGCCTTTGGCACGTGTGTCCGATCCATCCGCCTGCGAGAACCGTTGGAAAATGCGCCCTTTGAACGATTCAGGCACCCCTGCCCCGATATTCTGAACGTAGACAATCGCAACCTCATCCAGTTTTTCGACCGTCACCGTCACATCAGTATCATCATAAGAATACTTGCACGCATTCGAAATCAGGTTGGCCATGACCTGCATCATCCGTCCTGAATCCGCGACGACATACAGTTCTTCATCAGGCAAGATCAGTTCGAGCTTGGTCTTATGCGTGACGGCAAACGGCATCATTTCGCTTTGGGCAGACCGGACCAATTCGCACAGTTCGACCTCGACCATGTTAAAGCTAATCTCGCCCGAGGAGATCTTTTCAAGGTCCAGAATATCATTCACGATATCGGTCAACCTGTCCGAATTCGATTGCGCGATCTGCACCAACCGCAAGGCCGATGCAGGCAGCTTGTCACGCGCGGCCATTTCAATCAGGCCCAACGCGCCCTTGATAGACGTAAGCGGCGTGCGCAATTCGTGGCTGACGGTTGAAACGAATTCGCTTTTGATCTGCTCGATCTTCTTTTTGTCGGTGATATCGACGACCTGGGCGATATACACATAAGACCCTATGTTTTTGTCATAGTTCCACGTGATGTTGAACAAGCCCCACCGGTGTCCACCGTTTTTGTGAAGGATCCTGAACTCCTCGCGATACACATCCTGGGTGCCCGCGTGCACGGTACTTAGTACCGCAGCGATCATCCGGTCCATATCCTCTTTGGGGATGATCCGGTCCAAGTTGAAATCCTTGAGCATCTCAATATCAGAATAGCCTGTCAGCTCGGTCAGGGCTGGGTTCACACCAATGAAAAAGCCGCCGCTGTTAAGCGTCGCCATGCCCACCGGTGCCGCCTCAAGCACAACGCGGAACCGCTTCTCGCTTGCCTCAAGCGCATTGCGGGAATGACGCAGTTCGGTCACGTCAGTTTGTGTGCCAACCATGCGCAGGGCTTTGCCGTCCTCGTCGCGCTGAACCACGACCGCATCCGATCTCATCCAGCGCCAGTTGTCGCCAAATGCCACGCGATATTCAGCGATCGACCGGATTGTTTCACCCCGGATACACCTGCGATCGGCCTCTAGCAGCAGCGTCATATCATCCGGGTGGATCCGCTCCATGAACACTTCTTGAGGGTTGTCGATCTCTTGGTCGATATCCATGATGTCGCGCCACGTATGCGAGACGACCGACGTGCCGGTCTTAAGGTCAATCTCAAACACGCCGATTTGCGAGCCCGACAAGGCCGCGTCAAAGCGCTGTTTGGTGACCACCAACTCATCCGCTATTTCGACATCCGTGGTGACATCACGCAAGATCACGGTGGTCCGGCGTTTGCCAGACGACGTGACCCAGCCGTTTGTATGCAGATCAAGAAACAATTCCCGCCCGGTCAGCGTGTGACCCAAAGCGTTATAACTTTGATGCGCGTCATCTTCCGAAAGCTCGGTCACAAAATCGGAAAAACAAAGGCCGTTCAGCCCCTCGCGCTTGCCATCAAAGCAGTTTGTCGCCGCATGGTTGGCAAACACGATCTTGCGATCCTCGTCCAAAATCATCACAGCGACGACCGTATTCTCGACCAAAGACCGGTTTTCTTCCTCGCGGGCGTTGATTTTTTTCGCCCGCAATTTGGCGACCTCGGCCAGACTTTCGTTACGCATTCGCAATGCACGCATCGCGAACGCCAACATCATAGAAAGCAACAACCCGCCAATCAGAATGAAAAATGGCCCGCGCGTCGCATGAACGCCGTTGAATAGGGCCGTGCTGTGATAGTGAAGCGTCCATTGGCGGCCGAACATATCCACCGTATAGTCGGCGGTATAAAGCCGATCCATGTGTTCATGTTCATGCGTGCTATAAATCAAAGCATCGTCGTCAATTGCGTTTCCATCATAAACTTGGAATTCAAACAGCCGTCCCTGCTGAGGATTCAATCCCTCCAACAGGTTACGCCCGACAAAAGGCGCATAGACCCAACCTTTAAAATCGTCAGCGTCAAAATATGGCCGCAACAAAAGAAAACCGGGTTGCGCCGTGTCATCCTGCACCAAAAGAATACGCGGCGTTAACTGGGGTAATCCTGTTTCGCGGGCACGGTTGGCGGCCTCGCGGCGACCTTGCTCAAAACTGATATCTAGGCCGACCGCCTCCACGTTGATGTCGGTCGGCGCAATATACTTAATGATATATTTTACGTCGCTTTCCGTTTCCGGATGGACGGTAAAATTCTCGACACCCGCTGCGCGCATGCCGGCGACAAATTCCGGCACCTCGTCCGCAGGTACAGGTTCGATAAAGCCAATTCCGTTTATCCCCGGCAGGGTTTCTGCCAAATCCAGACTGCTGGCAAACATCTCGAAATCATCGACTTCGGTGTTTTCTGATGCCTGCATCATGCCCGCCGCGCCATTAAGGCTTTGGAGATAGATGTCCACCCGCGTTCTTAACGCCTGAAGAGCGACATCAGTAATGCGTTGAAATTCCGCATTGGCAGCCGCTTTGCTCATCCGTGAACTCTCGGCGAAGACCCCGAAGGTTACCAAAACACACAAGACCACCAAAATTATATCGAGACGTTTAAACAACCACTTAACCCATTTGATCTTGTGTCAGCACCCACAGCGCTCGCAGCCCGGTGAAGCAAGGCGAACGTTATGCAGTTATAGGTTGTGCTAAACTCTCAAACAACCCAAAAGCCCCTGAATCGCAAGATATTGTTGCAAATGATGAAACAATGAGAGCCATAAAGATACCCCGCAAGCTTATGAAGCCTCAGGATACACCAAAATCGCTCTGAAATCGTTAACGTTTGTCAGGGTCGGACCGGTCACAATCTGGCTGCCAACTTGTTTGAAAAACGCGTGTGCATCGTTGTTTTTCAATGCGTTAACAGGGTCAACGGGAACAGTTTTGGCGTTGCCAAGGGTGCTTGGCCCAATACATGCGCCCGCAACCTCATCCGCGCCGTCAACACCGTCCGTATCACAGGACAGCGCCCAGATATTTGGCGCACCGTCCAAAGCCAAAGCCAATGCGAGGCAATACTCGGCGTTCGGGCCGCCGATACCGTCGCCGCGCCGCGTTACAGTAAGCTCACCACCCGACAGCATCACGACAGGCGGATCACCTGCCTTCAGCTTGGCCTGTGTTACACGGGCAAGTTGTGCGTGCTCTTGGGCGACATCGCGCGCCTCGCCTTCCAGATCATTGTCCAGCCGGACAACATTTAATCCAATCGAACGGGCGTGCTTCTCGGCGGCATCCAGCGATTGCTTGGGTGCTGCGTAAATCTGGTTCGTCACCCGCGACAGTCGCGGGTCCCCGGGCGCGACCACCTGTGATCCTTGCGCAAGCGCGGCACTGACAGAAGGCGGCACCGAGATATCCCACTTGTCCAAGATGGCCCGCGCATCAGCGACCGTGCTGGTATCACCCACCGTCGGACCCGATCCGATCATCGCCATATCGTCGCCCGGCACGTCGGAAATCATCAAGGCCAGCATCTGCGCAGGGTATGCCGCCGCAGCAAGCTGCCCGCCTTTGACGCGGGAAAGATGCTTGCGCACCACGTTCATCTTCTGGATCGGCGCGCCGGATGCCAACAGACTTTGGTTGACCTCCTGTTTCTCGACCAGCGTTATGTCACCCAAAGGTGCCACCAACAAAGCCGACGCGCCGCCTGAGATCAACGCCAAGACAAAATCACCCTCGCCCAAGCCCTCTAGCAACGCAATCATACGTTGCGTGGCCGTAACCCCCGCCTGATCGGGCACAGGATGTGCGGCTTCGACGATCTCGATCCCCTGACAGGGCCGCGCGTATCCGTAACGGGTGATCACCAGCCCCTCGCAAGGGCCCCATTCGGCCTCGACCGCTTCGGCCATGCGCGCGCTGGCTTTGCCCGCCCCGATCACCACAACCCGCCCCGCAGGGCGCGGCGGCAAAAACCGCGCCAGACTTTGCATCGGGTCGGCTACTTCGACGGCAACATCGAACAAGTCGCGCAACAGCGTTTCTGGGGTGATCGTTGCCATCGCTTTACCTAGAACCCCACCGCGCAACCGTCTTTGCGGTGGTCAGACCCGGCGACATACCCGTCACCCTGCCGCGCAATCAGCTGCGCACCGCCAAAGCCAAAGGCATTATCAGGTGCCTCGCGCGTGATCTTGTGGCCCATGCTTTCCAACGCTGCGACGGTTTCATCTGGCATGGTGCTTTCCACCGCCACCTCAACCCCCGCAACAAAGCGCCAGCGCGGCGCATCACTGGCGGCTTGGGGCGATTGCCCATGCACCATCATCCGCGTCACCATTTGCACATGCCCCTGCGCCTGCATCGGTCCGCCCATGACGCCAAAGCTCATCAGGGGGGCACCGTCTTGCATGACAAAGCCGGGGATAATTGTTTGGAACGGCCGCTTGCTTGGCCCGATCTGGTTCGCGTGACCGGGGGTTTCGACAAACCCCGCGCCACGGTTTTGCAGACTAATCCCTGTATCAGGCACAACAACGCCCGATCCAAAGCCCATGTAGTTCGACTGGATCAAGGACACCATTTTGCCTGATGCATCCGCCGCCGTGATATAAACGGTGCCGCCATGCTTTGGCGCGCCTTCAACAGCGACTTTCGCCTTGTCAGGGTCAATCTCTGCCGCCCGCCGCGCCAAATACGCGGGGTTCAACATCTCGCTTGGCGTAACATCCATATGAGCGGGATCGGCGACAAACGCTTCGGCGTCGGCAAGGCCCAGCTTGATCGCTTCGATCTGCAAATGCAGCGCTTGCGGGCTGTCGGGGGCGTGGCTTGCAAGATCGAAATGACCCAGAATACCAAGCGCGCTTAGCGCCGCGATGCCCTGCCCATTTGGTGGAATTTCATGCAAGGCCACGCCAGCGTAATCTTGGCTCAAGGTGCCGCACCAATCGGGGCTATGATCAGCCAAATCAGACATCGCCAAGGCCGACCCGTGGCGCGCTGCATCCGCAACGATCTGCTCAGCCAGCACACCGGTATAGAAAGCCGCACCTTTGGTTTCGGCAATCAGCTTCAACGATTTCGCCTGCGCGGGGTTGCGAAAAATCTCGCCAGCTTTCGGCGCGCGGCCATTGGGCAAAAAGCAATCGGCGAACCCCGGTTGCTGGCCCAAAGCCTTGCCCGCAATTTCCCAAAGCCGTGCGATGATTGGCGACACGGGGAACCCGTTTTCCGCATAGTCTATTGCAGGGCCAAACAGGGTTTCAAACGGCAACGCCCCGAACCGTTCAGACAGCGCAACCCAGCCCGATACCGCCCCCGGCACCGTAACACTGCCCCAGCCGCGTTCGGTCACTTTGGTCGCGGTCAATCCCGCTGGCGATCTGCCCGACGCGTTTAATCCGTGCAGCGCATCGCCATCCCACAAAATCGCGAAGGCGTCACTGCCAAGGCCATTGCCCGACGGCTCAACAACCGTCAGCGCAATCGCCGCAGCGAGGGCGGCATCAATGGCGTTTCCGCCCTTATACAACATCGAAAGCCCGGCTTGCGCGGCCAAAGGTTGCGATGTTGCGACCACATTACGGGCCAGCAAAGGACCGCGGCGAATATCATAGGGTGTATCAAATTTCATACCCTATCCTGCGACCGGAATTAAGCCGGACGCAAGCAGATAAATCGCATATTATGGTCGTTCAGAAATGATGCGGTTTCCCGCACCCAACTTATGCAGTCTGATCAATCAACCGCTGGCGCGCCGCTGCGTATTCAGTCGCAAAACGTTCAACCAACTCGGCTGCCGGGACCACTGATTTAACAGCGCCAATGCCCTGACCCGCGCCCCAAATCTCTTTCCAGCTTTTGGGTTTTTCACGGTCGGTCCCGAAATTCATATTCGACGGGTCCGACCGCTCAAGGTTGTTGGGGTCCATGCCCTGCGCCTCAATCGACGGCTTGAGGTAGTTGCCCCAGACGCCGGTGAACAGATCGGAATAGACGATATCCGATGCGCCTGAATCCGCGATCATCTGTTTGTAGCGTTCATCTGCATTGGCTTCCTTGGTCGCGATAAACGCAGACCCGGCATAGCCACCATCAGCGCCCATGGCCTGCGCCGCCAGCAAGCTGGCACCACTTGCGATAGCCCCTGACAAGAACAACGGCCCATCAAACCATTCGCGAATTTCCTGGATCAAGGCCAGCGGGGACAACGCGCCCGCATGCCCCCCTGCCCCGGCCGCCACAGCGATCAGGCCATCGGCCCCTTTTTCAATTGCTTTATGCGCAAAGCGGTTGTTGATCACATCGTGCAACACCACGCCGCCCGCACCATGCGCGGCATCGTTCAGCCAGTTTTGCGCACCCAGCGACGTGATCCACAAAGGCACCTCGTGCTTCACGCAAATTTCGACATCGCGTTCCAGCCGCGCGTTCGATTTATGCACGATCTGGTTCACCGCATAGGGGGCTGCCGGATTGTCGGGGTTTGCTTGGTTGTGGCGGTCCAGTTCCTCTTTGATGCGGGTCAACCAGCGGTCCAGCTCGACCGGTTCGCCTTCGGCTTCGCGGGCGTTGAGCGCCGGAAAACTACCGACGATCCCGGCCTTACATTGCGCGATGACCAAGTCGGGGTTCGAGATGATAAACAGCGGGCTGCCAATCAGCGGAATGCGCAGATTGTCGAAAATTGCGGGTAGCGTCATGGGGGTTCCTCCGGGAAGCGTTCTTTTGCCTGCAACTTGTCAGGGCTTGGCTGCTTAGGGAATGACAAACGTTGCGTCCCTTATCCCCCAAGCGCATCATTTCGTCTAAACGGCCTCGATGATCGTGACATTGGCGATACCGCCACCCTCGCACATGGTTTGCAACCCGTATTTCTTTCCCTGCGCATGCAGGCTGTGCACCAGCGTCGTCATCAGCCGCGCCCCTGACGCACCCAACGGATGGCCAAGCGCAATAGCCCCGCCATTTACGTTCAGCTTTTCAGGATCAGCCCCCGTATGCCTGAGCCATGCCATCGGGATCGGCGCAAAGGCTTCGTTCACCTCGAACAGATCAATATCGCCGATCTTCATGCCTGCGCGTTCCAATGCACGGTCCGTGGCGGGCAGTGGTTCTTCCAGCATGATAACCGGATCACCCGCCGTCACCGTCAAATTCACGATCCGCGCCTTGGGCGTCAGGTTGTATTTTTTCAAAGCCGCCTCGGACACGACCAACACGCCTGCCGCACCATCGCAAATCTGCGACGCATTCGCGGCCGAGATCATACCGTTCGGGTCCAGCAGTTTTACGTTTGAAATAGTCTCTAACGTTGCATCATCACGAATGCCCTCGTCGCGGGTGTGCATGCCGCCTTCGACGGCCAGCGGCACGATTTCAGCGTCAAACGCGCCTGCGTTGCTGGCCGCCGTTGCCCGGCGGTGGCTTTCCAAGGCAAAGCTGTCCAGCTCTTCGCGGTTAAACCCATGCTTTTGCGCGACCATCTCGGCCCCGATAAACTGGCTAAAGTTCTTGG
This sequence comes from Sulfitobacter sp. AS59, assembly GCF_038899995.1. NCBI lineage: Bacteria > Pseudomonadati > Pseudomonadota > Alphaproteobacteria > Rhodobacterales > Roseobacteraceae > Sulfitobacter > Sulfitobacter sp. AS59. The sequence continues at coordinate 80,154 of NZ_JBBMQK010000009.1, read as the reverse complement.
TGCCATAACGTTCCGCGATACGGTCGCTAAAAGGCCCCTCGCCCAGACCCGCCTTGGCGTGCAAGGTCACGTTCGACATCATCGGCACGCGCGTCATGCTTTCAACACCCATGGCCACGACCACATCTTGCGTACCCGACATCACCGCTTGGGCCGCAAATTGCACGGCTTGTTGCGAACTGCCGCATTGCCGGTCGATCGTCACGGCAGGCACCGATTGCGGTAGGTTTGACGCCAGCACACAGTTGCGCCCAAAGGCGAAGGATTGCTCCCCCGCTTGGGTCACACAGCCCATGATCACATCGTCGATGACCGCCACGTCAATGCCACTGCGCGCAACCAGCGCGTTCAACACTTCGGCCCCCAGATTTGCCGGATGCCAGTCCCGCAGGGCACCCCCGCGTCGCCCGCCAGCGGTGCGAACTGTTTCAACGATATATGCGTCAGCCATGGTTTTCCCCTCCCAGAAAGATCGTTACTTCGGTGCCATACGGATCGCGCCATCAAGGCGGATCGTTTCCCCGTTCAGCATCGGATTATCAATGATTGCGCCAACCATCTTGGCGTATTCCGACGGGTCACCCAACCGGCTGGGGAACGGCACTTGTGCGCCCAGCGACGTTTGCGCCTCTTCAGGCAGGCTGGCCAGCAGCGGCGTCAGGAACAGGCCCGGCGCGATTGTCATTACGCGGATGCCATAGCGCGCCAGTTCGCGGGCAATCGGCAGGGTCATGCCCACAATACCACCCTTGGACGCGGCATAGGCGGCTTGCCCGATCTGCCCGTCAAACGCTGCAACCGATGCGGTGTTGATGATCACGCCGCGCTCTTCCCCGATGGGGTCGGCCTTGTGCAACGCTGCTGCGAATTTCGACAAGACGTTGAACGACCCCAAAAGGTTGACGTTGATGACACCGGCAAAGCTTTCCAGCGGCAGCGCGTCGCCTTCGCGGCTGACAACCTTGGCCGGTGGTCCGATGCCCGCACAGTTCACCAAGATACGCGCCTTGCCATGCACACCTTCGGCATCTGCAATCGCAGTCGCCACGGCGTTTTCATCCGTCACATTCACCTTGAAAAAGGTGCCGCCGATTTCGGCGGCTTTGGCCTCTCCCATCTCGGCGTTCATGTCAAAGATCGCGACCTTGGCACCGGCCTTGGCCAGCATTTCAGCTGTCGCACCGCCCAAACCAGATGCGCCGCCGGTTACAATTGCCGCTTGTCCTTGAAGTTCCATAGTCTGTCTTCCCCCTGGCAGCCTGCGCCGCCCCCGATATTGAATTTCACGGGAATGTTGCGCGGGGCGCGGGGGAATTCAATCGAAAAGCCGGAAAGATGCAGAATAATACGTAGCCCGCTTACTGGGCTACCTTGGCCCCTTGGGCAATCGTTGGCGGCGCATTGTTCAACTGTTCAATCGCGAAACCGGCAGCGGCTTTATACCGCGCCATAAAGGCGTTGCGCTCTTCCTCCGGGACCACATCATTGATGTTGGTAAACTCACCTCCGCAGCGATCATTCACCATGTTCAACAGGCCAAACGGCCCTGCCCCACGGTTGCGCAGGATCAGCTCTGACACAGGGCCGCACAGCGCGTCATCATATGCTTTCAACGCGGCGGGTGTCACACCATGTTCCAGCATCAGCGCCCCGATTGTGCGGGCATCGATGATCGCCTGGCTGGCCCCGTTTGACCCAGTCGGATACATCGCATGGGCGGCATCCCCCATCAACGCCACGGGTCCATCGACCCAAGTGTCAACTGGATCACGGTCGATCATCGGGTTTTCATAGGCAATCTCGGCGCCGTTCAACAACGCGGGCACATCGAGCCAATCATAGGTCCAGCCCTCGAAATGATGGATGAAATCCGAAACCTTGGCGGGCTTGTACCAGCCGCTTTTGCGGTCTTCAGTCTCGTCGAACGTGACTTCCGCGATCCAGTTGATATCGGCATAGCCCTGATCATCCAACTGCGAAATCGGATAGATCACCATCCGTTGCAGATGCGTGCCCAGCCCGATAAAGGACGATCCCGTCCGGCTGGGTTTCGCCCGCGTCGTGCCGCGCCACATCAATGCCCCGCCCCAATGGATCGGCGGCTGATCGGGGTGCATCTGCGCGCGGATCGCCGAATGAATACCATCTGCGCCAATCAGCAACGTGCCCGTTTCAACGCTCTCGCGGCCATCGGCGTGGGCGATCTGCGCACTGACTGTACCGTCGTCATTTTGCGTGTACCCGGTGACCTTAGCCCCCAATTGCACAGCATCGCCGCCAGCGCGTTCAATCAGCGTGTCATACATCAGCATATGCAGCTTGCCCCGATGCGCGGCGTATTGCGGCCAGCTATAGCCCGCTTCGGTCCCGCGCGGCTCGGCGTATATTTCCTGCCCCTGCTGCCCGACCAAGGCCCATTCGCGCGCCGGCAATCCGACCTGATCCAGATCGGCGGCGGTGATGCCCATATCAAACAATTCCCGCACGGCGTTTGGCTGGATATTGATCCCGACGCCCAAGGGCTTCAATTCACGCACCGATTCAAACACCGTGCAGCGCACGCCAATCTGATCAAGCGTCAGGGCAAGAGCCAGCCCACCAATGCCACCGCCAGCGATCAAGACATGGGGTTGGGACATAATACTTACCGCCTTTGGAAAAATTTAAGATGTGTTAGCAGATCACCGCGACGGGTCAAACCCGCCCTCGACGCCAACTGCCTTGCTCGCCAATGCGATAAACTGCGCACGCTCGGCATCCGATAGCTCGCTCAGGATATCCCCCTGCAACGCGCTGATAATCGGCGCGGCCTTTTGCAAAATCGCCCTCCCCCGCCCCGTCAACGCGACCTGCCGCGCGCGTTTATCCTCGGGGTTAATGCTGCGGGTGACCCAGCCTTTACGCTCAAGCCGGTCAACGACGCCGCCGATGGTCGCCCGATCATAGGCGATGTGATGCGCAAGGCGGGCCTGATCGATGCCGGGCGTGTCGTGAATCGTCTGCAAGGCCGCAAACTGCACTGATGTCATATCGATACCCGCAGCTTTCATCCCTTCGGAAAAAGTGGCGGTCGAAAGCTGGTGCAGCCGCCGGATCAGATGGCCGGGCATGGCGGTTAAGGGCATGTGTCACCTCTAATTGATATGTATACTTACCATATTGACGTGATCATGAAAGACCCCTTATAGTAAGTGTACTTATTAAACTGGAGGGGCAAGATGCAGTACCACCTAAATGGCTTTCGCACCGGCAGCCCCGACATCTCGCGCCCCATCGGCACCGGCCATCCGCCCGCGCCCCCTGCGCAGGTCGACGTGTTGATTGTTGGTTGCGGCCCTGCCGGGCTGACCCTTGCCGCGCAGCTGTCTACCTTTGGTGATATATCGACCTGCATCATCGACCAGAAATCCGGCCCGCTACAGATGGGTCAGGCCGATGGCATTGCCTGCCGCTCGGTCGAGATGTTCGAGGCCTTTGGGTTTTCCGAACGGGTCCTGCGCGAAGCCTATTGGGTGAATGAAACAACGTTCTGGAAGCCTGACCCCGCGCAGCCCGATCACATCGCCCGCAGTGGCCGTATCCAAGACACCGAAGACGGGCTGTCGGAAATGCCCCATGTGATCCTAAGCCAAGCGCGGGTGCATGATTTCTATCTTGATGTGATGCGCCAAGGCCCCCGACGGTTGGAACCGCATTATGATCGCAAATTCATCAGCCTGACCCGCGATGATGACGCGGAATACCCCGTCACCGTGACCGTCGAACATATGCCCGATGGCAAAGCCCACGTTATTGAGACGATCAACGCCCGATATGTCATCGGCTGCGACGGCGCGCGCAGTGGGGTGCGCCGCGCGATTGGGCTGGATCTGTCTGGCGATGCCGCCAATCAGGCGTGGGGCGTTATGGATGTGCTGGTCGAAACCGACTTTCCCGACATCCGGCTGAAATCCGTGATCCATTCCGCGACCGAAGGCTCCGTTCTGATCATCCCGCGCGAGGGCGGCTATCTGGTGCGCCTCTATATCGAGCTGGACAAGCTGAACCCAGATGAACGCGTCTCGCAGAAAAACATCACCGCACCCCAGTTGATCGCCGCCGCCCAGCGGATCATGGCCCCCTATACGCTGGAGGTAAAAGAAATCGCGTGGTGGTCCGTCTACGAAATCGGCCAACGCCTGTGCGACCAGTTTGATGATGCTGACGATGGCATGGACCCGCGGGTGTTTATCGCGGGCGACGCCGGTCACACCCACAGCCCCAAAGCCGGGCAAGGCATGAATGTCTCGATGGGCGATGCGTTTAATCTGGGCTGGAAACTGGCGGCAGTGTTGCGCGGGCAATCTGCCCCTTCACTTTTGCACAGCTATTCGGCGGAGCGTCAGGCCATCGCGCAGGAGTTGATCGATTTCGATCGAGCCTTTGCCAAGATGTTCAGCGCGCGGCCCAAGACCGCACAGGACACCGGGCAGGATACAGTCGATCCCGCAGAATTTCAGCGCTATTTCCAAAAGCAGGGCCGCTTTACCGCCGGAACCTCCGTGCATTATGGCCCCTCCGCACTGATCGGCGACGCGCGGCACCAACATCTGGCAAAAGGTCTAGTTGTGGGTATGCGTTTTCATTCGGCACCCGTGATCCGCGTTGCAGATGCAAAACCGGTGCATCTGGGGCATATGTTAAAGGCGGATGGCCGCTGGCGTATTCTGGCCTTCGCCGGAGAAGACGACAATCTGCAGGCCCTATGTCGCGATTTAGGGTCGAAACTCTCCCCCATCGTCAAAATGACACCCGATGGGGCTGACATCGATTCCGTTATTGATTTGCGGGCCATTTATCAAACCCCGCACCGCAATCTCGACCTGCGCAATCTGCCCCCGCTGCTGCTGCCCCGAAAGGGCAAACATCACCTGACCGATTATGAAAAGATATTCAGCGCTGATCCGTCATCCGATATCTTCGACCTGCGCGAAATCGACCGGGCAAAGGGATGCATCGTGATCGTGCGACCCGATCAATATATCGCTGAAATCCTGCCCTTGGACGCTCATGGCGAGTTGTCGGAATTCTTTGAAAGGGTTCTGACGGCGTAGGTGCCTTAGCTGGGTTTTTGTGCCAATTGCCATTTGATCCGCACAAACCCCATTTGCAGCGCGAGCCCCACGAAAACGAACCCCATGTCAAAAATCCATGGATCATAAATCAACGCCGCTTTGATCGACTGCCCTAGAATAGACAACACGGTCCCGAGCGCGAAACAAGCCAGCCCAAACCGCCCCATCAATTCAACGGGCCAGACCCAACGGCTCGCCGACAGGCGCAGCACCCAAGTTTGCGTGGACAGGAAATAGACCAACGCCAAAAGATGCAACAAACGCGGCGCGGCGAGGAAGGTTTTGTCGAAGCTGGTGATGTAGAAGGGAAACCCGTGGTCGCGCAGGAACGACAGCCCGGCCCGACCGTAGAACTGAACGATATCGATTTTCATCCACGCCAGAACAAAGATCAAAAACGCCAGCGACAGCCATTTCGCCCACGCAACATTAGGTACAAGCCGCCTGCCAGATTTCAGCCGCATCCCGGTGGCCAGACCAATCGCGAACAGAAACTGCCACGCAAACGGGTTAAAAAACCACCCGCCCGGGTTGGGAAACGCAGGGATATTCAGCCGGGTTTCGCCTGTGACAATCCACAGCAGAAACGACCCGCCCAGCATGACCCACATATTGCGTTGCGCGACCAAGATCATGACCGGCGTCATTATCAACAGCGCCGCATACATCGGCAGGATGTTCAGATACCCGAACTGATGCCCCAAGGTGGCAATGCCGATGGTGGCCTGAACAGGTGCCTCGATCCACGGGGCAACATTGTTGATGCCCCACATCTTATCTGCACCGAACCAGTATGCGGCACCCATCATAATCGCCAAGCTGATCATCGTGATGACCAGATGCACCGAATACAGCGTCCACGCACGGCCCCAGCATTTTGCCACGGCGCGCCACAGCGGCAGACGCACAAATGCCATCGGATAGGCCAAGCCTGCCGCCATGCCGGACATAAATACAAACCCTTCGGCCGCATCAGAAAAGCCGAAGTTGCGGTTGGTAAAAACCTCAAGCGGGTTGCCCGGCACATGGTTGATGAAAATCATCACCAGCGCCAAGCCCCGAAAGAAATCAAGACGCGGGTCGCGCGCGGACACAGGGTGGCTGGCTGGGGGCATAGATACAGTCACTTCAGGCTGGAACAGGCGCGGTAATCGCACCGGGCGACGCGAATGAAATCGGGGTTTGCGCCCAGTGGCCCATGATCCGATGATGATCCGCAATGACACGCGGCAGGGACAGCTCCTCTGGTGTGGCAAAAACCACCCCGTCCGAGGGCTGCGATGTGAACCAGATCATCACAGGGGCCAGCAGCAGCGGGATGCCAATCGGCAACACCCAAAGCAGCAGGTTAGCGGCAAAACTATAGGTCAGGAAAATGACCGCGATCCCCCAAAGCTGTATCCACCACCCGGCGGCAAAGGCCTCGGACAGGGTCAGCCGCCCGTCGCCGCGGGTTTGCGCGGGCCAACCGCCATCACGCCCGCTTAGCACCTGAAGCACAGCGCGGGTTTGCCACATCAGCATGATCGGCGCATTGATCGACGACATCACCAATTCCCGCAGCATTCCCCGCAGGGCGGTCAGCGCCCCACCAAATTGCAAAACCCGCCCGCGCAGGGCCGCGTCCAACAGGATCAACACCTTGGGAAGGACCAGCAAACCAAACACCCCAACCGCAACACCGACAGCTTTTGAGGTTTGATCCGACGGGAAAACCGGAAACAATTGAAAGGGTTCAGGGAAAAAATCAGGCTCTGGCGCGGTTGCTGTGGCGTATAGATTTGACGCCAAGAACATCATCCAGAACAGCGGCGCAATATAGCTTAGGATCCCTTGGAACAGCGCAAACCGCGACCAGGCTTTCAACCCCGGCGCAGAAATCACGCGGATATGTTGCAGATTCCCCTGACACCAACGCCGGTCACGCTTGGCAAAGTCGATCATATTTTCCGGCCCTTCTTCAAAGGAGCCTTCAAGATCGGGATCAACGCGCACCACCCAACCCGCACGCGCTAAAAGGGCGGCCTCGACATAATCATGGCTTAGGATATGGCCGCCAAAAGGGGGTGGGCCAGACAGTTCGGGCAATGCGCAGCTTTCGGCAAAGGCGCGCACACGAACCAAGGCGTTATGCCCCCAAAACGCCCCTGTGGCCCCCTGCATCGCGGCCTGCCCTTGGGCAAATACCGGCGAATAAAACCCGGCCGCAAACTGCATCGCACGGCCAAAACGGGACTGCGCGCCAATAATCCGTGGCAAGGTCTGCAACAGCCCCAGTTCTGGCGCGGCCTGCATCCGGCGCACCATTTCCGCAATGGTCGCCCCCTCCATCAAACTGTCCGCATCCAGGATCAGCGCAAAATCGTACTTCGCCCCGGATGTTTCAAAGAAATCCTGAATATTGCCAGCTTTGCGCCCCGTGTTGCGATGGCGGCGCCGATAGAAAAACCGTTGTGCTTTGCCGTCAGCTTTGCGGGCGTCTTGCTGGCGGTCTTCCCACAGATGAACGAACCAACGTTCCTCCTCAGCCGCCACAGCAGCGTCTTGGGTATCTGACAGGATCGCGAAATCAAAATGATCCGTCAGCCCAAGCCGCGCGATGGCATCATCCATCGCCGCCACGCGGGCGAAAACCGCGCCGGGGTCTTCGTTATAGACAGGCATTAGGATCGCGGTGCGGGTGGTAATCGGCGTTGTCATCGGCGCGGCGGGTCGGCGCATCGCGATCAACCCCTCGACCGATTGCATCGCACCCCAAGCCAGCCAAAACGTCGTGATAAACACCAACGCGGCGCGCACCCCGTCGACCAGTTGATAGCCATCCGCCGAACCGAACTGCAAAAACAGCGCGGCGGCACCAGCGCCAAGGCCAATGCTCATCACCAATGCAAAGACACGCGCCGAAAGCACGCGGCCCGAAAAGGGTTTAGCGTTCATTTACGAGCGGCCACGCGCCACAAAGCCAAAGCTGTGCGCGATGACAGACATCACCCGCCGCAACCCGCGTTCGGCGCTATCAACAACGGTGACGCGCGGCAGTTCAATCACCTGCCGTGGCATCGCCAGCGGGGCATCCGGCAAGGCACCATCGCGCAAAATAGCCGCTTTGCGGATTTCAAACGCAGAGGGGTCGGATCGTGAATTCATAGCACTCTGGGTACTCATGCGCGCATCCATTGATAAATCCATGTTTCGGTCAGCTTCCGACCAAAACCCGCGACATGGGCAACCAGTTCCACAAGACGTTCATTTCCGCCATCAACATCGATCACAAGCCGCCATTTGGTGGTGTTTTCGATCTTGGACAGGGCAATGTGCTGGATTTTACCGTGCGACAGGGTCACGACAGGCTCCATCTCGGCATCCGCCGGCAGATCGGCCATCAGACCACCGTCAAAATCGATCACAAACTTGCGCAGCGATGCTTTGGCACCGGATACGCCCGACGTCCCGCCCTGCCCCGCCAGCGTGTTCACGATCCACGCGCGGTCGCCGTCACGGTTGGTGCCAAGCGTGCCCCACCGCAAGCGATATGAATATTCCCGGCTTTCGCCAGCGCGCGGTTTTTCCGACGGCACCCAAAAGCTGACGATGTTGTCATTGCCTTCAAGGTCGGACGGAATCTCAACCAGCCGTATTGCGCCTGCACCCCACTCGCCCTTTGGTTCGACCAAAACGGACGGGCGGTCTTGATACTGCGCGCCAGCGTCTTGGTACTCGGTGAAATCACGGTCGCGCTGGATCAGGCCAAAGGATTTGAGGTTCGGTTCGTTCAGATAGGTGCTGGCCAGACGCGGCGGATTATTCAGGGGCCGCCACAAGACATCACCATCGGTGCGCACGACCATCAGCGCATTGCTGTCATGGACCTGGGGGCGGTAATCGTCGAATGTGTCGCTGTTCTTTTCATCAAACAGGAACATCGATGTCAGCGCGGCCACGCCCAATTGTTCCACATCCTTGCGGAAATGCAGTTTTGCCGTGACGTCGATGGTTGTTTCAGCACCCGGGCGGATGACAAAGCGGTACGCCCCCGTGCAAGACGGGCTATCAAGCGCGGCATAGACCACGACGTTTTCCTGCCCCGCCTTCGGGCGTTCCAGCCAGAATTCGGTGAACCGTGGAAATTCCTCTTCGCGGCCAAGCCCTGTGTTGATCGCAAGGCCCCGCGCCGACAGGCCATAGCTGCTATCCCGCGCCAAAGCGCGGAAATACGATGCGCCGACAAAGGCGATCAGCTCATCAAACATATCGGCCCGGTTCAGCGGCGTATTTAGGCGAAACCCGGCGACGCCCGGCAATTGCGCATGCTGCGGCACCCGTGGGGCAAGGTCTTCGTAATACAGGAAATCATCCGTGGAAAAGCCCATCGGCGTTTGCATCCCGTCCACGACCTCGTGAATGGCGACAGTTTGCTTGTAGAGCCACCCGGGGTGAAAGGCGTGCAAACGGAACAACACACCATCATCCTGCCACCGCGACCGTTTTGGGTCGAACTGGATTTTGCGGTAATCATCATAATCAAGATTGTCGATGACCTCTGGCGCGTCACCGGTTGGCACATACTCAGCCTCAGACGCCCGTTTCATCTGCGTGTCGAGCCATTCAAACGAGAACGGTTGCGGACCGGCAGGCGCTGTTGGTTCAACAGCCTCCTCAGTCTCGGCCGCCACGATATCCTGCGCCATTGCACCGCGCGACAACGCAATGACAGCGACAGAACTGCCAAGCGCGCCCAAGAGGCTGCGGCGGGTCAGAGGGAACAGATCCTGCTTAGGGGATCCAGGATTATTTAACATTGAAACCCAATAACTTAGTTAAAGAAAGATGGCCCAAGCCCAAACGACTCAGTCGCAGGACAAATCCATGTTAGATGATCCATTATGTCCGGTTTCGATGCGCCGCCACAGAAATATGCAGAACCGATTGAGAACAAGCGAGTTTTCGCAAATCCGCCCTGTCTGAACAGGCGAGTTTCGGCACGTATGGGCAAGTATCCACACCACCGAGGTTAAACTCGCGGGGAAACGTGCAACGTTATCCGGTCGCGGTGGTCTGAAATTGAAACTGGCGATCCCGGGAGGACTCGAACCCCCAACCCCCTGATTAGAAGTCAGGTGCTCTATCCAGTTGAGCTACGGGACCGCTGTGAAATGCTCATACCTATTTTGAGGCGGATGATCAAAGCTAAATATCATCAAACGCATCTGGGTGCAGGTCTTGCCAAAATGCCCTGATTGCGGCGGTGTTCAGGGCCGACATCCAGCCGTGGCGTTCAAAGTCTGCGCGCGCATCTGCGCTGTCGATCATCGACATAAACAGCCGTCGGTCCGCATCGCGCTGCGTGGGCGTGCGCGCCGCCACCAGATCACGCACCCGCTCCAACAGTTTGGCACGGGCGCTGGTCGGTTTCGTGGGCGCGGGCTCGGTCGTGAAATCGTCGCGCAGGGCGGCGGCCAGATAGCCGACAGGGTTTTGCACCCCCCCCTGCCCCGCCACATAGGTTATTTTTTCGCCGACGTGATCCTCGCCGTGATGTGCAATCCATTGGCGCGCCAAGCGGTCGCTGACCCCCAACGCCAGCAACCGGCTGTACACATCCGATTTACGCACGCCTTCGCCATCGTCCAGATCCAGAATGGCCAGTTGCGGGTTCTCGGAAATCTTGAACCTGATATCCGTGACAGCGCGGCCCCGTTTGCGAATTTCCGGCACCACAACGATGTTCGAGGTTTTGTTCACCTCGGCCACCGCCGGTTTGATGATCTTGGCGTTCAGCTGTTTATAGACCGCGTAATAGGCGCTGTCCTCGACCCCCATCAACCTGCGAAACAGATCAAGCGACCACCAACCGGTGCTGCCCGTGCGCACAAAGCGATAGCAGTTTTCGTACAGCGCCAGCGCGTGACCGCTGGTGAACCGCCGCTGGATGTTCAAATTGATAAGCGCAAAAACTTTGGGGTCGTTCAGTTTCGACGCTAATGCAGGGGAATACGCATATTCACAGACACCGCCCTTAAGCTTGGCATAGCTTAGCAAGCTTGACACGCCCCATTCCTGCTGGCCCTTTTCATCCAGCATATCCCATTCGGCAACCGTCTCGGCTAGCCCGCGCAGGGATTGTTTCAACGTATCCATGTCATTCGAATTATACCCGATCATCAGGCACAAGGTGCGCGCATCGATCATATGCACCTGTTGGCTGGTCAGGGTGTCATAGGCGTTCAGCAGCAAAACATTGCTAAGCTTGCGTTGCAGCAATGTCAGCTTTCCCGACACATGGATCGCCGCCACGTGCTTTTTCACCGACCCGCGCCGCAGCGCGCCGGTCAGCCGGTCTTTGGGTATATCAATGTCCTGTCGCTTCATCGCTCTGCCCTTTGGCTGTCGGATTCGGGTCCGATCTGTTGCCTCAGGGCTAGTTTGCGTTAAAAGGCACCTCAAAGCAATACGGCTATGGGTGCCTTTAGTGGTGCAGCTTCAGCCGGACAGTGGCGCTGTTAAAGGTGCCAATTTACGGGATCGGTCGAAATGCGAATTTCGCGAACAGACCCTAATCAGGACAAATTAGACCCTAATCCTGACACTACCGCAGATCGGCACCCCTCTTCCTGCGAATCGGCGCCTATTCCCCCGTATTCAGGTACCCTTAGCCCTGTTTAAAGGTACCTTTGATCCCGTATTCAGGCACCGATATTCACGTAAATTATTGATTTACATCAGAATATCTGCCGCAAACATCTTAAAGAGACTAAAGACTCTTACACTATATGTGCTGTTCTTTTGGTATAATTTCTTAGGCATTCCAGAAATCATCGGATTCAGATTCACATAAGGGCTATGATGTGCGATAGATAAGCGGATACTCACTTGTTTCGCGTACATGGCCGAGGATATATGTCATCAACTCCCAAAGCACCGACACCTTCGTATTTCAATATCGATCCAGAAGCGGCAGCCGCCCGTCTTTCTGATCCTATCGATACCGCACGATTCGCGAAAGCCGCTGCATTCGCCAGCAAGGGGCGGGATGATTTGGCCCGTCGTGGTTATGCCCCCGATGGCAAAAAGCGTCTTCGCAAGTTTTCAAAATGGGAGATATGCCGCTATCTTCTGGACGTGGCCCCTGCCCATCTGCGCCGCGTCCTGAAGGCGCATCCAGACCTTCCTCAAGGCAGCGGCGAAGCCGGATCAAAGTGGTTCACCCTCGAAGAGGTCTTGCAGCTTCGCGAGCATTTCGCGACCGAGGGGGCGTCAAACAAGCAGTATAAATCTTGGCGGCCCGAAGGACTACCGGCCAAGATCATTTCAGTCGCGAATTTCAAAGGCGGTGTCGGCAAGACATCCACCTGCGCGCATTTGGCAATGTCTGCGGCCCTCGACGGCTATCGGGTTCTGGTCATCGATTTGGACAGCCAGGGGTCGCTGACATCCATCATGGGTGGTGAGGTGCCTGATGAATGGTCCACCGCTTTCCCCCTGCTCGCCAAGGATTTTGCCCGCCACTTACAAGCCGAAAATGCTGTCCGCCAAGCCCGCGGCGCGCCAGAGCTGCCTCTAGACGAAACCCTCACCGAAAGCCTCAAGGTTTCGCCGCGAAACCTCATCCAGTCGACGCATTGGCCGAATATCGATCTGATCGGCGCGCAGCTGAACCTGTATTGGGCGGAGTTTCAGGTGCCCGTCTGGCGCATGCAGGTGAAATCATGGCCACTCTGGGATGCCCTGACCAACGCGCTATCCTCCGAAGGGGCGCTGGATGACTACGATCTGATTTTCATCGATACGCCCCCTGCCCTCGGATATCTGACCATCAACGCCTTGGCGGCTGCCGATATTTTGTTGGTCCCTCTTGGTGCGTCCTTCCTTGAATTTGATTCCACGGGCCGGTTTTTTGACATGCTCTATTCGACCTTTGCCAGTATCGAGGAAGGCGAAAACCGCATTCGCCGTCAGGAAGGCCTGTCAGAGATGAAGTTCGAATGGGACGCCGTGCGCGCGCTGATCACCCGCTTTGACGCAGGCCAGCAGACCGATCTGGCCAATGTCATTCAGGCCTATTTCGGCGACTTTATGACCACCTACCGCCAAGAGGTCACGGCCATGGTCGGCCAAGCCGGCGAACAGGTTAACGGCATTTACGAGGCCGATTATCGCGAGTTCAACCGTGATACCTATGTGCGGGGCCGAGAGACATTCGACCGCACCTGGGCCGAGGTGAAAGAGGTTGTTTTGGGAACGTGGTGGCGTGATTTGCAGGCGCTGAAACAAGAGGATGCAAGCAATGGCGAAGCGTAGAAAGTTAGAAGCCCCATCTGCGGATGATATGAATCGTATCGAAGAGGAGTTTCGCCGCGAAACCCCTACCCGCGCTGCTGCACCCATCGCGCAGGTCGCCGCAGACACCGCTGACGCTTACGAGGCTGGCACGACCGAAGAACGCGCTGCCCGTGCCCGCGACAGCGCCGAGGCGCAGCGGTTTCGCGACGCCGATGCAGCCGGTCTGATTATCTTTGAGATACCAATCGACGCGATTGAACCGCTATCGATGCAGCGCGACAGAACCGTGCTGGACCAAGAGGCGATGGACGAGCTTGAGCATTCGATCAGCGCCAACGGCCTGCGGATGCCGATCGAGGTGTATAGCCTCAAGAGCGCGCCGTCTGGTCGGCAATACGGGCTGCTGTCTGGCTACCGTCGCCTGATCGCCCAACAGAACCTCTATGCCCGCACAGGCGACGGGCGGTTCAAGGCGATCAAGGCCGTTCTGCGTGACCCCAATCAGATGGGCGGCGCGTTTGTGGCGATGGTGGAAGAAAACGAAATCCGCCAGGATCTTAGCCATTACGAGCGCGGGCGAATCGCAGCAATCGCCGCGCAGCAGGGCGCGTTTGCCTCGACCGAAGACGCCGTTGCGCAGATGTTCGCGGCAGCGTCAAAGGCCAAGCGGAGCAAGATCCGGTCCTTCGCCATGATCTTTGAAGAGCTGGGCGATATGCTGGAGTTTCCAGAAAACATGCGCGAGAAAGACGGCTTGCGTTTGGCCGCCGGTCTGCGCGCCGGTGCCGAAGCGCGCTTGCGCGACGTGCTGGGCGCGGGGCAGGGCGGTGATGCCAAAAGCGAATGGGCGCTGATCGAAAAAGTGTTGCTGGAATATCAAAGCGAAGCCCCCAACACCAACCGCGGGGGGCGGCCTAAAGCCACGCCGGCTGCGCCCGGTTGGAAGGGCAACGACACGCTGACAACCACGACGGGCGTGACCCTGAAACGCGAGCTGGACGATAAGGGGTTTCTTATTCGGATCAGTGGCAAGGGCACGTCGACAGACATGATCGAAGCGATCATGCAGGACATTCGCGAGAAGTTGGAAAAAGGTTAACCGCGCCCTGCGATAAAGCCCAAGGTGACGGCCGCCAGCAGGCCGTTGCCAGACAGATAGCCGCTGTCGCCCTTGCCAGATACGCCGCAAGCGGCCCCACCAGCGGCATACAGGTTGTCGAATGTACCGCCTGAGGTCATGCGCACCTTTGCCGTGCTGGGGTCAACCTCAAGCCCGCCCTGCGTATGGAACAGCGCGCCTGTCACCCTGACCGCACAGAATGGTGGGGAAAGGGCAGGGGTGCCCCATTGGCGGCCAAAAGCGTCACGGCCATCGGTGGGGATGTCGGAGATAGCATTGCGCAACGCATCCGATGGCAACCCGGTTTTGCGTGCCAAGCCAACGAGGGTTTCGTCGCGAAACACGGCACCTTGGCTTTCGGCGTTCTTGAAATCCTCGAACTGGCGGGCAATGTCGGCGATCCGCGCATCAAATATGACCCATGCGATGCCGTCCGGTTGGGCCAATACGGCCCGCGCAGCCTCGGAATAGCCTTGCGCTTCGTTCCAGAACCGGTTGCCTTGGGCGTTGACCTGCACACCGCCCTCTGTAACGGTGGCCCAGGTGATCAGGATGCCATGGGGGTGGGCGACGTTGCCGTGGCCTTGATAGGCCCCTAGATGGCGCGTTTTGGCCCCCAATGCGTCGCCCCATTGCACGGCCTCGCCCCGGTTACCGTCGTGGCCAAACCAAACGGCGTTGTCGATCTCGGCCATATGTTCGGATACCATCGCGCGATTGCCGCCAAAACCGTTGCAGGCAAGGATCAGGCGATCACAACCGACCGTTTCGGTGCCGCCATCCGGCAGGGTCAGCTGCGCGCCTGCAAGCCACGATCCTTGGGCGAACAGCCGCGTCGCACGGCGGTCGCAGATCAGGGGGATATCTAGCGCTTCGACACGGGTGCGCAACGCGTCGATCAACTCTCTGCCAGAGCGTGAGGGCAGGCCATGCATGCGTCGACGGCTGTGGCCGGGGTAGTCAAAATCAGTGACCAGCGAGAAGGGCAGGGCGTGGGTATCCGCCAGCCAGTCAATCACCGGTCCGGCCGTATCGGCCATGACCTGCACCAGATCGTCATCATTCTCGCCATGCGCCTTGGCTTGGATGTCCTGTGCAAACAGATCGGGGGTGTCGTCGATATCTGCGTCGCTTTGAAAGCGGGTTCCCGGTGCGGGGATGAGCCCCGCGCTGAGCGCTGTTGAGCCAGAGGGCACGGCGTCCGCTTCGATCAGCAAAACGTCTTGGCACGCCTCATGGGCGGCAAGGGCCGCGACCAAGCCACATGCGCCTGCGCCGATGATGAGCGTTTGAACCTCGAGGTCAAAGCTGTCCGGTGGCGCGGTGACGTCAGGCGTTGCCATCGAATTTCTTTCCCAAGGCAAGCATTTCAGGTGTACCAATCGCCGCGTTCAAGCCATCGAAATCATGCATTCTGTCCGAAAACGGCTTATTAGAGCCTGCCTTTTTCAGGCTGACATAGTAATCTTGCGCGGTTTTGGCCAAGGCACGGACGATGCCACCGGGGAAGATGACGATATCAAAACCCATGTCCTGCAGCGTCGTTGCCGACGATATGGGGGTTGCACCGCCTTCGACCATATTGACCAGCAGCGGCACCCGACCCTTGAACGTATCCGCGATCTTTGACAGTTCTGAACTGTCGCGCGGGGCCTCGATAAACAAGACATCGGCACCAGCATCAATATAGCTGCCGGCGCGGTCAATCGCGGCATCGAACCCTTCGACGGCAATGGCATCCGTGCGGGCGATGATCAGCGTGTCGTGACGGCGTGCATCTGCCATGGCAGCGATCTTTCCGCACATTTCATCTTTTTTAATCAATGACTTATCAGATAAATGCCCGCATTTCTTGGGGTAGGTCTGATCTTCGACTTGCAGGGCAGATGCGCCGGCCCGTTCATAGCTTTGCATGGTGCGGCGGGCGTTCAGGGCGTTGCCGAAACCGGTGTCGGCGTCCATGATAACGGGCAAATCTGTGCGATCAGCAATCAGTGCCATCGTATCGGTCATTTCCGATGCGGTGCTAAGCCCGATATCGGGCCGCCCCAATCGGGTATAGGCGACAGCAGCACCAGACAGATACAGCGCCTCGAACCCCGCATCGGTGGCAAGGGCCGCGGTCAGACCGTCATAGACGCCCGGCGCGATCAGAATATCAGAGGCGGCCAGACGTTTGCGAAGGGTCATGTCGCTTTTCCAATCATTTCCATGGCACCGGCGCATGTCATGACTTCCGTCACTGAACCAAGCGATTTTAGCGTTGCCTCATGCACATCTTCGTTAAATGCAGCGCAGCCATCGGACAAAAGAACCGTGTGAATGTCGCGCAGATGGGCGTCGCGGACCGTGCTGGCCACGCCGCCATTTGTGACGATGCCGCCAATAATCAACGTATCAATCTTCATCGCGCGCAGGATGTATTCCAGACGGGTTTGGTAAAAGGCGGAATAAGCGACCTTTTCGATGGTGAAGTCAGCGGGGGCGAGGGTATCAACCAAGGCATGGCCAAACTTGCCCGGCGCGAAATCGCCCTTGGTCAGGAACGGGCGCAGCTTTTTCAGATGCGCGGCGATCAAGGGTTCATCATTGCGGCCGGGGACCAGCGTGAACTGGGCCGAAATATATGTCCCTCCGGCGCGGGTTAGAGTCTGTTTTAGCGGCGCAATACGGTCGGGCAGGGCTAGGATGCTTTCAGCCCCCTGACCGGCACGACCGTACGCCCCGTCGGGGTGCAAAAAGTCGTTCTGCAGATCGATGGTCAGCAATGCAGTTGATGAGGGGGTCATGCAGGGGCCCTTTCGATCAATGTGTTCCCGTAAGCGTCAACTTTGCCCACCAGACCGGGTTCAATCAGCACGGTTGTATCGGGCTGTTCAAGGATGGCAGGGCCCGCGATTTCCGCGCCCACCGGCAGCTCCAATCGATTGTACAGCTTTGTTTCATACCAGCTATCCCCAAAATGCACCTGACGCACCCCTTTGAACGCGGCCTCAACACTGCCGCCCTTGGGGGCGAGCGTGGCCAGATCAAACCGCGGGCGGCGACCGGTGATGGCGGAGCGCAGATTGATGACCCGTCTGGTGCCGTTTTCAAGCAACCTGCCATAGGTCGCGCGGTACGCGGTATCAAAGGCGGCGGCGATGTCTTGTTCCGTGGGCGGCGTGACCGTGCCGTCGGTCAGCGAGACGGGCAGGGGGACCGACACCGTGTGCGTCTGCCCGAGATAGGCCATATCAAGGGTAAATTCGGTATCGCGCCCCTCAAAATGGGTGCGGGCCGCATCTAGGGTGGCAAGGCCGCTGTCCACATGCGCTTGCATAAATCCGGTAAGGCTGGGGAGGTCGATACCCGACAGCGTGGCGTTAATGGTTTGCACGAAATCCTGCCGCATATCCGCAATCACGCAGCCCATGGCAGAGGTCACGCCGGGATAGCGGGGCACGATGGATCTGGCCAACCCGACCTCGTTCATCATCGCGCCGGAATGCAGGGCACCGCCGCCACCAAAGGGCATGAAGGCAAAGCGTTTAGGGTCGAAACCCCGTTCAATAGAGACTAGTCGCAGCGCCCCGGCCATCCGGCTGTTGGCGACGCGCAAGATCGCTTCGGCGGCTTGAAGGGCATCAAGGTTCAGGGGCTTGCCGACATGTTCTAGAATGGCTTCCTTAGCGGCTTCGACATCCAGACGGTCGAGTTTGCCGCCGATGGGGTTATCGGGGTCAATCCGGCCCAAAACCACGTTGGCGTCTGTGACGGTCGGGCGGGTATTGCCTTGGCCATAGGCGACGGGGCCGGGGGTTGAACCCGCGCTTTCGGGGCCGATGTTCAGCAAACCACCCTTGTCGACCCATGCGATGGACCCGCCACCGGCACCGATGGTGGTAATCTCGATCATGGGTGAGCGAACAACCATCCCGAAGTCGATCGAGGTTTGGGGCGACAGCATTGACTGACCTTTGGCGATCAGGCTGACGTCAAATGACGTGCCGCCCATGTCGCCGGTGATCACATCGGCATACCCTGCCGCCTGGGCGATGTAGCCTGCCGCGATCACCCCCGCCGCAGGGCCGGACAGCGCGGTGCGCACGGGCAGTTTTGCGGCGGTATCCACATCCATGACGCCGCCGTTTGACTGGACGATCATGAACTCACCAGCAAAGCCGCCTGCTTTCAAAGCAGTCTCTAACCTAGCCAAATAGCCTGAAACCTCGGGCTGGAGGTAGGCATTCAGCGCCGTGGTGGAGAACCGTTCAAATTCGCGAATTTCTGGCAAAATCTCGGAGGAGGCGGAGACATGTGCGTTTGGCCACATCTCGCGTACCGCTTCGACGGCGAGACGCTCATTTTCGGCATTGGCATAGCTGTTTGCGAACAGGATCGCACAGGCAAGGCAACCGTCGTCGATCAGCTGCTGTGCCGACTGACGCACGGCGTCCAGATCAACGGGCGTCCGGATGGTGCCATCTGCAAGGGTGCGTTCAGGCACCTCGAGCCGAAGGGCGCGATCCACCACGGGGGTGAAATCACCGCGCAAGCCCCATGTGCGGGGCCGGTCACGGCGGCGCATTTCCAGCACGTCGCGCAGGCCCATGGTGGTGATGACGCCGATTTTGGCACCTTTGCGTTCGAGCAGGGCGTTGGTGCCGGCGGTGGTGCCGTGAACGACGACCGAAACGGTGGATAGATCATCAACGCGCTGGCTGATCCCGCTGAGGAAGCCGCCGGATTGATCGGGGCGCGTGGTGGGTACTTTGGCGACCTCGGCAATGCCGGTCGCTTCGTCCAGCACGAAAATATCGGTGAATGTGCCGCCAACATCGACGCCGATCATGCGGTTTGTACTGGTCATAGCGAGATCTCTTTCCAAGCGGGGCCGTAGGTTTCTGTGGCGTAAGTGTCGGTAAGCAGCCCGCCCGCGACGTCACGCGCAACATCGGCTGGGGCACGGCCCGCAGCGGGGCCATAACCGCCCCCGCCGGGCGTATCGAGCCGCACGGATTGGCCGCGTTGCAGTTTGATGCCGACCATTTTCGAGGCCATGGGCGGAGTGTGCCACCCGTCGGCCTGTTCATAGGCAAACACGTTCATGGCCGCATCGCCGCCGCCCGCCGCCCCCTTGGGGGCAAAGCGGCCGCGTTCCCCAAACAGAAAGGCGGTCGCGGATTCCTCAAGCACTTCAATCTCGTAGGTGGCCCCCATGCCGCCGCGGTGCGTTCCGGCACCGGCGCTGTCTGGGCGCAGGGCCCATTGCTTGAACATCACGGGGTATGCGGCCTCCAGAATCTCCATCGGGGGGATTGTTGCCGTGGAAATGGGCGCATTGCCGTGGTTCAACCCGTCGGTTTCAATCGACCCGCCATGACCGCCGCCATAAAAGCTGAACATTACCCAAGGTTGCCCATTCGCGCGCTTGCCCGAGATTGAAAGCGCGTTGATCGTGCCATAGGCGTTGGCCACCACGCGGTCAGGTGCCGCGTTTGAGGCGGCGGCGAAAATCACGTCGATCATACGCAAAATAGTTTCGGTATAGCCACCGACGGGGGCAGGGAAGGGGGCAGAGAGCAGCGAGCCATCAGGGATTTTCACATCAATCGGGCGCATGACGCCAGCATTGGCGGGCAGGCTGGGAAAGATATGTTTAATCGCGACATAGGCGGTGGCAACGGCGGTGGGCAGCGCGATATTCACGGGCCCTGCGCAGCGGTCCGCGGTGCCTGCGAAATCCAGCGTCATAGTATCGCCACTGATCTCGAGTGCTACTTTGATCTTGAGGGGGGTATCGGTAATGCCATCGTTATCGAGGAAATCCTCGGCCTCCCAACGGCCATCTGGCAGGTCTGTCAGCTCTGAGCGCATCAGAACCTCGGCCCGGTCGCCAAGTGCGTCGAGGGCGGCGCGGACCGTGTCGGCACCATATTCGGCTAGCAGTTCATCCAGACGTTTAACGCCCAGATCAAGCGCGCCAAGCTGGCCGTTCAAATCACCTTGGGCAGATTGGGGCAGGCGGGTGTTGCGCATCAGGATATCGATGATGTCGGTCTGGATGGTTCCCGCCTTGGCCAGACGCACGGGGGGGAGAACAAACGCCTCTTGAAAGGCATCGGTCGCGGCAGGGTTATAGTTGCCGGGCACCGCACCGCCCACGTCGTGCCAGTGGCCGACAGAGGCGAGGTAGCAAAACAGCTTTCCGTCGTGAAAATAGGGTCTAACAAGGCGCATATCGCTAAGATGGGTGCCGCCAAGATGAGCATCGTTAAAGATATAGATATCGCCGTCTTCCAGATCGCCATTCTCGGCCGCCTTGTCGATCACGGCCTTTACGGCAAAGGACATGACCCCGACAAAGATCGGCAGCCCCGATTTGCCCTGTACCAACGTATCGCCGGACACAGCGTGATACAGGCCGTGCGAGGCATCATGTGCTTCGGCGATAATCGGGTTAAAGGCGGCGCGAAACAGGGTTGCGTCCATTTCGTCTGCGATCTGTTCCATCCGTCCGGCCAGAACGGCTAGGGTGATCGGGTCGATATCTTGGGTCATGGGTTTGCCTTTGTCTCTGCAATGTCGTTCCAGACGTCCTGCCTTGTGAGGTGGCCATCGGTTAATTCGAACCGGTCAATAAACCGAATACCGTCAAAGGGCGTCCCGTCGGGCCATTCGCCCGATAACGTGCCACGGCAATACACCACGGCGGCGTCGCCCGGCGTTTGCAGCGCGTCGAACCCTTCGTAGGTTTTGGTGACGAATTTATAGCGGGGTGCGGCCCAGTCGATCAGCTGTTCCAGGTTGGTCATGGGGTCGGTGCCGGGAAATACCATGGTAAATCCGGCCCCCAGCATGCCGCTGGCCTTGTCGATGTCGCGCGCTTCCATAGCGGATAGATACTCCCGCACAATCGCCGCCGGATCGGGCAGCGCAGGCGCTGGTTTGCGATGCTGGCCGCCGCGCATGTACCCGGCGGGGTCTAGCTCGTGAATCATTACGGTGACGGCCTCGGGCGGGGCGGGAACCACGATTCGAACGGCATGGGTCAGGGCCTCGCAGAGGCGGGATTTGTCGCTGTCGCTATACCCTTGCATGACATGAAGTTCGATAACGGGCATGGGGTCTCCTTCGCCAAACTGTATTTTTTGTAATACAGATTAATTGATATGCATAGGTCAAATATTTTGCGTTTTGTAAGATAGATTTCTTGCGTTTGAAAAATCCGTCGCTAGGGTTGGACTGAATTGAAAGGGTGACAATGGCGCAAGGAATCACATCTTTGAAGGGCAGGGGGCTTCCTGAGGGGGGCAAGGCGCGGCGTGTCTATCTGCACCTTCACGAAGAGATCACACGCGGTATTTACGCCCCAGGTGCGGTGCTGCCGGGCGAGCAAAAGCTGGCGGTGACGCTGGATGTGTCGCGGGTCACCGTACGCCGTGCACTGGATGCGCTGGAAGGTGACGGGCTGATTGAACGGCGTGCGGGGTCGGGGACAACGGTGCGTGCGCCCAAGGCATTTCCATCGATGGCGGCGGATTTCAACGCGCTGATGCCGCAACTGGTTGAGATGGGTCAGAACACCACCGCGCGGCTGTTGTCGTTCAGCTATGGTGCTGCGCCGGGCGGGGTGGCGACCGCATTGGGTTTGACGGCGCAATCGCGTGTCCAAGCCGCCGTGCGCCTGCGTCTGGTCGAGGGGGAGCCGTTTTCCCACCTGACCACATGGGTGCCAGAGGAAATCGCGCAAAACTATACCGAGGCTGAATTGGCCACGACACCGCTGTTTCGCTTGTTAGAGCGGTCCGGCGTCAAGGTGGACGCCGCGCATCAGACGGTGAGTGCGACACTTGCCTCGCCCGATGTGGCGGATGTGCTGGGTGTGAGCGTCGGTGCGCCGTTGTTGTCGCTGGACCGCGTGGTGAAGGACGCCGAGGGGCGCGGGGTTGAATACCTGTCAGCGCTGTACCGCCCCGATATGTTCAAGCTTGAGATGGATTTGACACGGGTTGGCGATGGCAAGGCCCGCCATTGGGAGCCGGTGATTAGGCCGGCCCGTAAAGAGGCGGCGGAATGACCACGCCCCAAACCTTGTTGGCCAAGCTTTGGGCGGCGCATGAGATCATGCAGCGCGAAGATGGGACTTCATTGCTTTGGGTGGATCGGCATTTTGTACACGAAGGATCGCATCACGCCTTTGCCAAGCTGGACGGTCGCGGCAAGAAGGTTGCGTTTCCCGAGCTGACGTTTGGCGTGGTTGATCACTATGCCCCGACCCGTGCGGGGGCGGTGGCACCGGATATTACGCGGATGATCGACATGCAGGGGCGCAATACGCGGGCGCATGGGGTGCGCTTGTTTGATCTGCGTGATCCGGGGCAGGGGATCGTGCATGTGATCGGACCGGAACAGGGTCTAACGCTGCCCGGTTTGCTGATCAATTGCGGGGATAGCCACACATCGACCCATGGTGCGTTTGGCTCGCTTGCCTTTGGGGTGGGCGCGACCGAGGTGGCGCATATTCTGGCCACCCAGACGATCTGGCAGAAGCGGCCCAAGACGATGCGCATTACGTTTAACGGTGCCTTGGGCTTGGGGGTGTCGGCCAAGGATCTGGCGCTGCACTGGATCGCCCAGCTGGGGACCAATGGCGCGCGGGGGCATGCGATTGAATATGCCGGTGCTGCGGTCGAGGGGTTGAGCATGGACGGGCGTCTGACCCTGTGCAACCTGAGCATCGAAGGCGGTGCCCGTTTGGGGCTGGTTGCGCCGGATCAGGTGACTTTAGATTATTTGAAGGGGCGTAATTTCGCACCCAAAGGGGCGGCATGGGATCAGGCGGTGGCCGATTGGACCCAGCTGAAAACAGATGCGGATGCCGCCTTTGATCAAGAGGTGACGTTTGATGCAGCGGATGTTGTGCCGACGGTGACCTGGGGTACATCGCCGGAGGATGCATTGCCTATTACCGGCCATGTGCCTGACCCCGACCAGCTTGGTGGGGCAAAGCAGGGGCAAGCCCGCGCGGCGCTGGAATATATGGGCCTGCGTGCTGGCATGCCGCTAAAGGATGTCACGGTGGACGAGGTGTTTATCGGGTCTTGCACCAATGGCCGGATCGAGGATTTGCGACTGGCCGCCAAGGTGCTGGCAGGGCGCAAGGCCAAGGTACCGGGTTTGGTATCGCCCGGATCGTCAGGGGTCAAGAAACAGGCCGAGGCCGAAGGGCTGGCGCAGATATTTACAGATGCCGGATTGGAATGGGGCGGTTCGGGCTGTTCGATGTGTGTCGGCATGAACGGAGACCGCGTTGACGCGGGCAAACGCTGTGCCTCGTCCACCAACCGGAATTTCAAGGGTCGCCAAGGGCGCGGTGCGCGCACCCATTTGATGAGCCCCGCCATGGTGGCTGCGGCGGCGGTTTCCGGGCACCTCGCTGATGTGCGCCCGCTGTTGGAGGGACGATCATGAGCGGTTGGACCACCATTAACGGCAGCGCCGTGGCCTTGCCGCAAGCCAATATCGATACCGATCAACTGATTGCCGCGCGGTTCATGTCGGCCCCGCGCAGCGAAGGATACGGAAAGTTTTTGTTGCACGACGCCCGGCAGGATCAGCCGGATCATGTGTTGAACAGATACGACCGCGCCGATGTGTTGGTCACACGCAGCAACTTTGGCGGCGGGTCCAGCCGCGAGGCTGCCGTGTATGCGCTGGTGGATTTCGGGATCAAAGCCGTGTTTGCCCCCAGCTTTGGCGATATTTTCAGTGGCAATGCGGTCAATAACGGTTTGCTGCCCGCGCGGTTGACCGAGGACGAGATCGAAACGCTGATTGGTCAAATGGGCGAAAAGGACGCGCCAGCCACCGTTGATTTAACCGCCGGTACGGCTGTGATCGGCGGGCGGCAGCTGTCTTTTGATCTGGACCCGGCATGGCAACAAAAGCTGGTGAATGGCTGGGATGATATCGATCTGACGGCCCAGCATAGTGACAAGATTACCAAGTTTCGCGCGGCACGAATTGCGGCGCACCCGTGGGCCTTGCCCGCATCCTAAGACGTTTTCGCGCTGCACAGTGGCCGAAGGCAAAAATCAAAAGGGGTCCACAAAGGAACCCCACCAACTGGGAGTAACGAGACGATGAAACATACAATTTTTGGTGGTATTCTTGCCACCACGGCGCTGACGTCAGCGGCGTTTGCACAAGAGACGATTACGGCGGTTCACGCTTTTCCTGAATCGTTGATTTACACCAAGTCGTTCCTTGAGTTTGTCGACAAGGTGAACGCAGCCGGCGAAGGCGTGGTTCAGATCGAAGTGCGCGGCGGGCCAGAGGCCATCGGCATGTTCCAACAGCCTGACGCCGTGCGCGATGGTGTCGTCGATATGGTCTATACGCCGGGCAGTTTCTATGCCGGTGCGTTGCCCGAAAAGGATGCGCTGGTGACGTCGAACATGACGGCACCTGAAACCCGCGCCAATGGCGGCATCGAATTGATCGACCAGATCCATCAGGAGAAGATGGGCGTTAAATACCTGGGCTGGTTCGATTCCGGTGTGTGCTACAACCTGTGGACCCGCGAAGCACCAACGCTGGACGATGGCGGTAACCTTGATGTGTCGGGCCTGAAGCTGCGTGGTAATGCAGTCTATAACGCGTTCTTTACCGATTATCTGGGCGCGCAGGTCATCGATTTGCCCACGACCGAAGTATATTCGGCGCTTGAACGCGGTGTGGTTGATGCGACGGGCTGGACACAGATTGGCCTGATCGATCTGAAGTGGAACGAGTTCCTGAACTACCGGATTGAGCCGTGCTTTTTCTCGACTGACTTGGGCACGATTGTGAACCTGGAAAAGTGGAATTCCCTGTCCGAGGAAGCGCGCACCATCGTGCAAGATGTCGCCATCGCGCATGAGGCTGAAAGCACCGAGAAACTGGGTGCCGTGCGTGACGAAGATTTCGCCAAGCTGGAAGCGGCTGGGATGAAAGTGGTCACATTGGAAGGTGACGCGGCTGACGCCTATCTGGCGGCTGCGACGCAAAACACATGGGACCGCATGAAAGGCCTGATGGCCGACAGTCCACAGGGTGATGGTAACTATGACAAGCTGATCGAGCTTTTCTATAAAAAGTAAAACCCTAAGCGGCGCGCCGGATGTCTGGCGCGCCGCATTTTTGTGAACGAGGGGCAGCGTATGGAAACGGTCGGCAAGCTATATCGGGGGTTCCTGTATGCGATGGCGGGCATTGCGGGCGTCATGCTGGTTTGGCTGATGATTTCCGTAATTATGTCGGTGGTGATGCGCAACAGCGGGCTACAGCCCTTTGCGTGGCTGTTCACATCGTCTGAATATGCGATCCTTTACATGACCATGCTGGGCGCGCCTTGGCTGGTGCGTGAAAAGGGTCATGTGCATATCGAATTGGTGACGGCGGCGTTGCCCACGGGGGTGCGCAGGATCGTCAGCCGCTTGGTGGCCGCGCTTTGCGTGTTGGTGTCGTTGATCCTTGCGTGGAAAGGGACGGAGCTGTTCCTGGGGAATATCACGCGCAATGATCTGGATGTGCGCGCGTATTATTTTCCGAAATGGATACTTACCATCGCCTTTCCGGTCAGCTTTGGCCTGATGGCAATTGAATTTTCCCGTTTTGTTTTTGGCGATGACCTGATGCATTCCGGCGAAGCAGGGATACACGAATAATGGAATGGTTTGAATCGCTGGCCCTTTTGCTGGGCTCGATCCTTGTTTTGATGGCGATTGGCATGCCGGTGGCACTGGCCTTTCTGGCGGCAAACATCGTTGGGGCGTGGTTTTTCATGGGCGGTGCCAAGGGCATCACCCTGTTGTTGAACAACGGCTTTGGTGGGCTGACGAATTACGCGCTGGTGCCGATCCCGCTGTTTTTGCTGATGGGCGAAATTTTCTTTCACACCGGTCTTGGGGCGCGGATGTTCAACGCGATTGACCGGTTGTTGGGCAAACTGCCCGGCCGCTTGTCCTATGTCACCGTTTTGGGGGGCACCGCGTTTTCGACATTGTCGGGGTCCTCAATGGGGTCAACGGCGTTGCTGGGCAGTCTGATGGTGCCCGAGATGACGACGCGCGGCTACAAGAAACACATGTCCATCGGGCCGATCCTTGGCACGGGTGGTTTGGCGATCATTATCCCGCCGTCCGCCTTGGCGGTGCTGCTGGCGACGCTGGCGCGGATCGATGTGGGTGCTTTGCTGATTGCGGGGATCATCCCCGGTTTGATCTTGGCCAGCTTTTATATCGCGACGATTTACATCCAGACCAAGATCGACCCGTCGGCCGCGCCCGCCTATGACGTTGAGACGCTGACATGGGGCCAAAAGATGCGGCTGCTGTTTGGCGATGTGATGCCGATGCTGTCGGTCATGGTGCTGATCGTAATTGGTATGGTTGGTGGTCTGATCACCCCGTCCGAGGCGGCGGCATTTGGTGCGCTTGGCGTGTTGATCCTTGCGGTATTGTTCCGTTGTCTGACATGGGAAGCGATGAAGAAATCGGTCATCGGCGCATTGCGCGTCACCTTGATGGCCTATCTGATCGTGTTCGGCTCTGCCACGTTCAGCCAATTGCTGGCCTTTTCCGGGGCGTCATCGGGGCTGATCCGCTGGGCGACGTCGTTTGATCTGGCACCGGTTGCGATGCTGCTGGTCATGTTCGGTGTACTGCTGCTTTTGGGTATGTTCATGGAGCAGATTTCGATGATGTTGCTGACCGTGCCGATATTCTTTCCTTTGGCCGCAAGCCTTGGGTTTGATCCGGTTTGGTTCGGCTTGATTATCCTGCTCGCGCTCGAGATCAGCTTTACCACGCCGCCTTTTGGGCTGCTGCTGTTCGTGATGAAGGGGGTGGCCCCCAAAGACACGACCATGCGCGAAATCTATCTGTCCGCATTCCCCTATATGGGATGTTCGATGCTGTTGGTGGCGTTGTTGATCCTGTTTCCGCAACTGGCGCTTTGGTTGCCCGGGATGTAGGGTACGCGCCGTTGTAGATGGCCGGTTTTGCCGGTGATTGATGTTTAAACGGGGCACCCACCCGAGGGGACAGGCACCCCGCCGTCCGCTAAAGCCACCAATCAAGCCCAGCAGATTCGGGAGAGGGCAGACCGCGCAATAACGAAGCGCGGTCTGCTCCTCATTGTTTCTTAGAACGTGCGCGACAACGTCAGCTTGAGGTTGCGGCCGGGTGCAGAGCGTGTCGACTGATGTGGCGTGTAATCGCGGTCAAACACGTTTTCCAAACCGACGCGAATTTGCGTGTCCTTCAACACCCCTTGCTGCGGGATATAGGTGGCGCGCAGGTTGTGTACGCCAAAGCCGGCTGTTTCGGTGCCGTTTACTTCAATCGATGCATTGGCAACCATTTCCCAGCTTAGATCCAGTTCTTCGCCGAATTTTTTACCCACTGTGAACCGCAGTGAGTCAGCCCCTGTAAATCTCCAATCATTTTGGGTGCCATCGGCAAGATGCTGTGTGCCGTCGGTGACGTTGGCGTTCATATCGAGGTACAAACCGCTTTCCATCGCATAGGACGCCTCAAGCTCGAACCCTTCGGTATCGATGCTGTCCACATTGACGGAAGGGCGGCCACCATTCGTATAGGATGTTACGTCAGAGAGTTCGGTCTTGTATACGTTCGCCTTGATCGCAAAGCTGTCGCCGCTGCGGAACAGATCGCCCCCATCATAGGATGCGCCCAGTTCGTATGTCTTCGCCTTTTCGGACAAGGTCATATACGCCGCGTTGTTGAGGTCATCGAGGATGGGAAGCGATTCAGTGTATGCGCCGCTGCCGAACACGGCAAAGCCGTTGTCAAAGGCGTAGCGTACGGACAGACCGCCCATCAGCGCATCATTGTCATAAACGCCATCATTTGGTGCTGTGGACCCGGTGATTTCAGAGGTCTCGTAGCGCAGCGCTGGCGTGATTGTCCAAGCATTGCCAATGCGCATGTCGTCAACGGCGTAAACGGCAATTCTGTCATCCACACCACCGGTGGCCGAATTCGCATCAAGCCGCTTTTTGCGGATCAACTCTAGCCCGGTGCGCAATTCGTGGCTGATTGTGTTCGTATCAAACAAGCTGGTGTTCTTGAATGACAGTTTTGTGGTCCGGTAGCGGTGATCGGCGTTTGTCAGTGCCCGCACTTGCCCTTCTTGCGCCGAACCTTCAAGCGATGAGCTGCCCTCGATATAGGTCTGGTCAATCTGTTGGTCCGCATAGCTTAGCTGCACATCCAGATCGATCAAATTGTTGTCTTCTGGGTTAAAGTTATAGGTCAGCGTCGCGGCGCTTGTTTCAATGTCGCGATCGACATTACCAAACATGTCCGTTGTTGTGATGAACGTGTCATACGGCACGTCGCGCTCGCTGGATGTTGTTTTGGTCGCGCTGAACGTCAGCGATTGATCGTGGTTTTCGCCAAAGGTGTACTTTGCCTTGAACAAACCGGATGGCAGGGTAAAGGCGCTGTTGCCGATGTCATCGCCATTGCCGTCTTGTTGGTTGTCCTGATCGCGCCATGTGTAGTTCAGCAGGAACTCCATGTCTTGGGTCGGCTGCCATGCCAGTACGCTGGAAGACGTCAGGCCGTTGCCGTTGCTCGAAAACTCGAGCGTTTGCGCCAGAACGTGACCCAGTTCGCCACCTGTCAGGTCAGAGGCGTCTTTGGTTTCCAGTTGAACAACACCGCCGACGATGCCGGACCCGAATTCAAAGCTGCCAACCGTGCCGCGGATAACGTTGACGTTTTTGTACAAGAAGGGATCGGTGAACAATTGCGTCCCGATCCGGTACAGTTCTTCGGCACCGACATTTGCGCCATCAATCTGAACCGCAACTTTTTGGTCGGTGCCGTAGGTGCTGTTGGCACCAAAGCCCCGGATATTGATGCCCGACCCTTGGGGTGTGGACCCGTTCACAAGGTTAACGCCCGGTACGGAATCGATCAGCTGAGCGACGGTGCCAGCTTGGCGGTCGTTGATTTCTTCTTGATCAACAGTTGTTTGGGGAATCGCCGTATCAGTTTGAACTTTACGCTTGCTTTCACCCAGAACCAGCGTGCCCAAAAACCCTTGGTCGGCTTCTTGCGCGTGCAATGCTGCAGTATTGATCGTGATTAATAACAGGCTGGTGGTACCCAGCAATAGGGTACGTTTTCTGGTCGGGGTCATATTTTTTGCCTCGCAAGCATGTAGGTGGCCTAGTGCTTGCTGGGGGCTGGCTACGGCGTTTCTGAATATCTGCGCCGATTATCGATGCGCTCTTGCGGTTTCTAGAAAGGCTTACTAAAAGTGTCAACAATAATAGTTGAGTGTTTTACTCAGCTCATGCCAGCCCGTGTCTTGATGCACGACGCCAGCCCAATCACCGATCAATATATCAGCCAATAGGTGCATCATGACCAATCAAGACGCGGTAACCCCCGCATACATCCGCGAATTTCGCGCCGAACATGCAAAACTGCGCGAACGCGACGTAGCGGATAAGCTTAACATCAGCGAGGCCCAGCTAATCGCTGCGTCCTGTGGCGAAGGGGTAACCCGGATTGACGCGCACCCTGACAAGGTGATGGGCGTTGCCCAAACCCTGGGCGAGGTGATGGCCCTGACGCGCAACCCGTCTTGTGTGAACGAAAAGGTTGGCGTGTACGACAACTACCGGTCCGGCCCGCATGCGTCGATGATCCTGAATGATGAAATCGACCTGCGGATTTTCCCCAGCCATTGGTGCCACGCCTTTATGGTTGAGAAAGAAGTTGAAACCGGCGTGCGGCGCAGCTTGCAAGTGTTTGATGCGGCAGGTGATGCCGTTCACAAGATTTTCCTGCGCGACGGCTCTGACTTGAACGCATGGGCGCAAGCCAAGGAAGACCTGAAGCTGGACGACCAGTCGCAGACGGTTGAGGTCGCCGAGCGCAAGCCTGATGAAACCCCAAAGGCGGACGAGTCCAAGGTCGATATCCTGCGCAAGGAATGGGCCAGAATGACCGACACGCATCAGTTCATGCGTCTGACGTCGAAATTGAAGATGAACCGTTTGGGTGCCTACCGCATCGCGGGCGCGCCGTTTGTCCGCGCGTTGGAGCCGGGTGCTGTCGATCAGATGCTGCAACAGGTTGCGGCCAGCGATCTTGAAATCATGGTGTTCACCGGCAACCGGGGCTGTATCCAAATCCACTCCGGCCCGATTGACACACTCAAGGCGATGGGGCCATGGCAGAACGTGCTGGACCCACGGTTCAACCTGCACCTGCGTCTGGATCACATCGCCGAAGTGTGGGCGGTTGATAAACCAACGCAACGCGGCCCGGCCGTATCGGTCGAGGCATTTAACAAAGACGGCGGGCTGATCTTTCAGGTCTTTGGTGTCGGTAAAGAAGGTCGTGACAGCCGCCCGGCATGGGGCAAGCTAGTCGAGGGCCTTGAAGGTCTGAAAACCGAGGTGCCAGCATGATGGGGCGTCGTTCAGGTCTCACGCTGCGGGCGTCTGCTTTTGCCCTGTTGGTTGCGACGGCATTCCCGGCGTTGGCCCAAGAAAAACCCGATGGCATCGTTGCCATCGGCGGTTCAATCACCGAGATCATCTTTGCCCTAGGTGCCAGTGACCGCTTGATTGCGCGCGATACCACCTCAAACTATCCCGCCGCAGCGCAGGATCTGCCCGATGTCGGTTATATGCGCGCGCTTTCCCCCGAAGGGGTGCTGTCTGTCGATCCGAAATTGATTATTTCGGAAGACGGCGCTGGCCCGCTTGAGACGATCAACGTGCTTGAGGCGGCGAATATCCCGTTCATGACCGTTCCCGAGGAATACTCGGCCGAGGGTGTCGCCGCCAAGATCAACGCGGTTGGCGAGGCGATTGGTGAAGGGGACAAGGCCAAGCAACTGGCCGATGATCTGAAAGCGCGACTGGATGCGGTTGTGCAGACAGCCCAGAAAAACGCGGGGCAGGAGCCCAAGAAAGTGCTGTTTATTCTTAGCACACAAGGCGGGCGGATTATGGCGTCGGGTCAGAATACTGCCGCTTCGGCGATGATCCAAATGGCGGGCGCGCAGAATGCTGCAACAGGGTTTGAAGGCTACAAGCCCATGACCGACGAGGCCGTGATCTCTGCCGCGCCCGATGCGATTTTGATGATGGAACGGGAAGGCGATCATAACAGCACCGTTGCCGAGCTGTTGGCCTTGCCCGTGATCGCGTCGACACCTGCTGGTGAAACAGGGGCGGTAATCCGCATGGATGGTCTGTATCTGTTGGGGTTCGGACCACGGACTGCGGATGCTGTGTCTGACCTGTCTGCCGCACTATACGGCAGCTGATCAAATGGTGCAGGTTGCAGATATCACAATGCCACGTGATCGTCGCACCACCGCCCGGCTGGCCCATTTCTGGCTGGCCGGCGCGTTGGTGGTGATCAGTATTACCAGCCTTGCCATTGGCGCGTCGGGCACGTCGCTATGGGGTGCGCTGCAAAAGCTGGTCGTCGGCGAACCGCTGACCCAGATGGAACGGATCGTTCTGTGGGATATTCGGCTGCCGCGGGTCATTCTGGGTATCTGCGTTGGGGCGTCCTTGGCCGTGTCAGGCGCTGTGTTGCAAGGGTTGTTCCGCAACCCTCTTGCCGATCCGGGTTTGGTCGGCGTTAGTGCTGGTGCCGGACTGGGCGCTATTCTCGCCATTGTATTGGGTGGTTTGCTGCCTCTGGGGCTTAAGGGGGTCCTTGGCTTTTGGTTGGTTCCTATGGCGGCCTTTATCGGCGGCTGGGGTGCGACGATGTTATTGTACCGGATTTCCACCAGACGGGGCCGCACATCGGTGGCGACCATGCTGCTGGCTGGCATCGCCTTGGCCGCATTGGCGAATGCCGCGGCCGGTATCCTTATTTATATTGCCGACGATGCACAGCTGCGCGATCTGACCTTTTGGGGCCTTGGATCGCTGGCTGGTGCCACCTGGGAGAAGACGATGGTGGCGGTGCCGGTTATCCTGATCTCCGTTGGCTGTGCGACCTTTCTGGGCCGTGGGTTGAACGGCCTTGCCTTTGGCGAAGCAACGGCTGCCCACATGGGTATCCCGGTGCAAAGGGTCAAAAGCATCGCGATGCTGGCCGTCGCGGCTGCGACAGGCGCTGCGGTCGCAGTATCGGGTGGCATCGGGTTTATCGGTATCGTTGTGCCCCATCTTATGCGTCTGGCAACGGGGCCGGATCATCGGCCGCTGCTGGTCAATGTCGCACTGCTGGGGGCCTGCCTTTTGCTGATTGCCGACGTGATCAGCCGGGTGATTATTTCCCCCGCTGAACTGCCGATCGGGATTATTACGGCGGTTCTCGGGTCGCCTGTGTTCTTGTGGATCTTGCTGCGCCGCCGCGGGTTGGTGGACCTATGATGTTAGAAGCAGATGTCACAAAGGCGTGGATTGGCCATAAAACCATTCTACAGGATGTGTCCTTTCGCGCGGTAGCGGGGCAGTTTACGGCCATTGTCGGCCCGAACGGTGCGGGCAAATCAAGTCTGCTCAAGGCCATCACAAACGAGATCGATTTTTCCGGCGAGGTACGTTTTAACGGCAAAGAAGCCGGGCAGGCGCGTCCTTGGGATCTGGCCGCCATTCGCGGTGTGTTGCCGCAATCCACGATGCTTGCGTTCCCCTTTACCGTGATCGAAGTCGTGCGCATGGGGCTGCTAAGCGGCCATTCGGGGCAGAAAGAGCATTTGCCCGACACCGCGCTGGCCCGCGTCGGGCTGGAGGGGTACAGCAACAGATTGTATCAAGAGCTTTCAGGCGGCGAGCAACAACGTGTCCAACTGGCACGGGTTCTGTGCCAAGTGTGGGATCCTGTTGACCAAGCAG
This sequence comes from Sulfitobacter sp. AS59, assembly GCF_038899995.1. Taxonomy (NCBI): domain Bacteria; kingdom Pseudomonadati; phylum Pseudomonadota; class Alphaproteobacteria; order Rhodobacterales; family Roseobacteraceae; genus Sulfitobacter; species Sulfitobacter sp. AS59. The sequence continues at coordinate 46,760 of NZ_JBBMQK010000009.1, read as the reverse complement.
GCACCCCGCGGTGGCTGTTGCTGGATGAACCTGTTGCCAGCCTTGATATCGGCCACCAACTGATGGTGATGCGCTTGCTAAAAGACTATGCCGCGCGCGGGGGTGGGGTTGTCGCGGTGATGCACGACCTGAACCTGTCCGCGATGTTTGCCGATCGCATGGTGATGGTGGTCCAAGGCAGCATTCTTTCCGCTGGCACGCCGCAAGACGTCATGACCGACGAGGTGCTATCGCAGGCCTACGGCTGCTCGCTAAGGGTAAACCAGGCACCGGTGGACAACAGCAGTTTCATTCTGCCTCATGTTGCTGCGCTTTAGGGCTTCGCCCGACTGTGGAGAATATGCGCCATAAGGTTAGTTATGTAATCTTTTTACCGAAATCTGATTCTCTCAAGGTGGTGCCGCAACAAGGGTTTCCCCAAGCTACCGATAGAACAACATCGCGTAATTGACGCATCTATCGCTATCTTCGTTTCAGAGCGTTCCAGAAAAATCACCGCCTGCAGAACTTTGTTCTGATAGCGGCTGTAATCCAATCACAGTGGACTTGTCGTAACTACGTCTATTGAAGGCGGCTGTGCTTAGACTATTTGCTCAGGGAACAAACGGAGCAGATTATGAAAAATGTACTTGTAGCAGCCACGCTCGCCTTTGCAGCCTCAGTCGGTTCGGCGCAGTCCGAAACCCTGAATGTCGGGATGTCCGGTGGCTATTTTCCCTTCACCTTTGTCAAACTGGATCAGTTGCAAGGGTTCGAGGTTGATTTCATCAACGCCATTGCCGCCGAGACGGGCGATGAGGTGAATTTTGTCACCATGTCATTTTCGGGCCTGATCGGGGCGCTGGAAGTCGGGCGCATTGATACGATTGCCAACCAAATCACGATCACACCCGACCGCGAGGCGAAATTCGCGTTCTCGCAGCCCTATGTTTTCGACGGTGCGCAGGTCGTGGTCAAAGCGGGTAACGAGGCAACCATCGGCAGTGTTGAGGATCTGAGCGGCAAAACCGTTGCTGTGAACCTTGGGTCGAATTTCGAAGAGCTGCTTGGCCAATTGCCGAACGCAGACCAGATCGACATTCGCACCTATGAAAGCAACATCGCGCAAGACACGGCGTTGGGCCGCGTCGATGCGTTTGTGATGGATCGTGTGTCATCCGCACAGCTGATCGCCGAAAGCCCGCTGCCTTTGGCTTTGGCTGGTAAACCGTTCAGCGAAATCCGCAATGCGTTGCCGTTTCGCGATGACGCAGAAGGACAAGCGCTGCGCGATAAATTCGACGCGGCGATTGTAACGCTACGCGAGAACGGCACATTGGCCGAAATCTCGGAAAAGTGGTTTGGAACTGACATTACAGTAGCGGAGTAACGCTGATGCGGGCACTGGATTTCGAATACATGCTGGATCTGGTGCCCGTCCTGCTGGGCTATGTGCCGCTGACATTGTTCATGGCCATCATCGGCATGTTCTTTGCGCTTATTCTGGCGTCCATTCTGGCGGTGGAGCGGGTGTTTAAAATCCCTGTGCTGGACGGCTTTGTACGCCTGTTCATCAGCTTTTTCCGCGGCACGCCTCTCTTGGTGCAGTTGTTTCTATTCTATTATGGCGTACCGCAGGTCATGTCGTTTCTGACGAATATCGATGGTGTGACCGCCACGATCATGGGGTTAACGCTGCATTTTTCCGCCTATATGGCTGAAAGCATCCGCGCCGCGATCCTTGGGGTGGACCGCAGCCAATGGGAGGCCGCGCAGGCCGTTGGCATGACGCAGGGCCAGATGATGTATCACATCATTCTTCCCCAAGCGGCCCGCGTCGCCGCGCCGACGCTCGTTAACTATTTCATCGACATGATCAAAGGGACCTCCCTGGCCTTTACCCTTGGTGTGACTGAACTGATGGGGGCCACGCAGAAAGAAGCGGCAGGTAGTTTCCTGTATTTCGAAGCATTCCTCGTGGTGGCGGCAATCTATTGGATCATGGTCGAGGCATTGGCATTTCTACAGCGTCACCTAGAGGTTTATTTGAACAAGGCGCATGCAAGATGACCAAACCAGCCGCTATTTCCATCAAAGGTCTCAGCAAGTCCTTTGGCGCGACCCATGTTCTTGAGAATATCGACCTCGATATCGCGCCGGGCGAGCGGGTCGTTGTGATTGGCCCCTCCGGCACGGGTAAATCGACGTTGCTGCGCTGCCTGAACTATCTGGATCACCCTGACGGCGGCAACATTCGCATCGGTGATCTGAGTGTTGATGCTGATACGGCGTCGCGCGCTGATATTCTGGCTCTGCGGCGCAAAACGTCGTTTGTTTTTCAGAACTACGCCCTGTTTGCCAATAAAACTGCCCGCGAAAACATCACTCAAGCGTTGATTACCGTCAAAGGGCAATCCAAGGCCGATGCGATTGCACGCGCGGATGCGACCCTGCGCGAGACCGGACTGGCGGATAAGGCGGATGCCTATCCAGCAGCGCTTTCGGGGGGGCAGCAGCAACGTGTTGGGATCGGGCGCGCGATGGCGTTGGATGCCGATCTGATGCTTTTTGACGAACCGACCTCGGCCCTTGACCCTGAATGGGTGGGCGAGGTTCTTGATCTAATGCGGCGGGTGGCCGAGAAACGGCAAACCATGTTGATCGTTACCCATGAAATCCAATTCGCACGCGAGATTGCGGACCGGATTATCTTTATGGATGGCGGCAAGATCGTTGAACAAGGGCCGCCAAAGCAACTGCTTGAGGCCCCGCAAGACCCCCGCACCAAGGCGTTTTTGCGCCGCGTTTCCTGAGGCGTATCGGGTTAGACAGACAGGTATTGATCGCGGATTTCCGGATGTGCCTGAAGCTCTGACAGGCTGCCCACGAATTTCTGCGTGCCATGTTCGATGATCACCACCCCATCTGCCACAGCTTGGGCAAAATGCAGGTTTTGTTCGGACAACAACACGGTCAGGCCTTCGCTTTTCAGCTGAAGGATGACGCGGGCCATTTGTTCGACGATCACGGGCGCGATGCCTTCGGAGGGTTCATCCAGCAGGATAAATGCAGGGTTGCCCATCAAGGTGCGCGCGATGGTCAGCATTTGCTGTTCGCCACCCGACAGCGCCTTGCCGCGATTATGCCGCCGCTCCGCAAGGTTGGGAAACAGATCAAACACCATGGTTTCTGTCCACGTGGTGCAACCCTCACGCGGGGGCTGGCGGCCAACCTCGAGGTTTTCCAACACAGTAAGCTGCGTAAAGATCCGGCGTTCTTCGGGGACATAGCCCAAGCCGGCCCGCGCGACCTTGTGGCTAGCCCATCCGGTGATGTTCTGACCCTTATAGGTGACGGTCCCACTGCGGGGTTTCACCAGCTGCATGATCGATTTCATGGTGGTCGTTTTGCCAGCGCCGTTGCGCCCCAGCAGCGCAACAACAGTGCCTGCATCCACGCTAAAGTTCAGGTCATTGAGAACATGCGCCTTGCCATAGAATGAATTGACGTCTTTGACCTCAAGCATGGGCGTCCTCCTGCGCTTTGAACAGGGTGCCGCCGCCAAGGTATACTTCTTGGACCTGCGGGTTATTGCGGATTTCATCGACCGTGCCATTGGCGATCAACTCACCCCGGTTCAAAACCATGATGCGGTGGGCATGGGCAAAAACCACATCCATGTCATGTTCGGTGAAGAGCACGCTGATGCCCTTGGCGTCTAGTATGTCAGCCGTTAGCTGCATCAACGCGATGCGTTCACGCGGGGCCATGCCGGCGGTGGGTTCATCCATCAACAGCAGGATCGGATCATGGGCTAGCGCCACGGCCAGCTCCAACCGTTTAAGGTCACCATAGGCCAGCACGGCGCAGTGGCGTTCTGCCTGATCAACCATGCCCACGGTATCAAGCAGGGCCAGCGCTTCGTCGCGGTAGAGCTTATGGGCAAAGGTTGTCAGCGAATACAGCCGCCGGTGATGCGAGATCAGCGCCATTTGCACGTTTTCAACCACGGTCATCGACGCATAGGTCGCGGTGATCTGAAACGTGCGCCCCACACCCATCCGCCAGATTTTGCGCGGCTGCATGCCAGCGATGTTTTTGCCCATCAGCTGAACCGTGCCCGAGGATGGTTTGAGCTGGCCCATCAACATGTTGAAACAGGTGCTTTTGCCCGCGCCATTGGGGCCGATCAGGGCCAGCAATTCACCCTTGGCCAGATCAAAGCTGACATTATCAACGGCCTTGATGGCCCCGAAATTGCGTGACAGATTGCGAACAGACAGGATCGGGCTCATTTCGCGTCCTCCGGTACCTTGAGAATGCCAAAGCGTTCACCCGCCTTGCGCAGCGATCCGACGATGCCTTCGGGGCCAAGGATAACAACGACGATAATCGACAGGCCCAAGGCAAGGCGCCAGTATTCAAACCGCGTCAGGTAATCTTTGATCCCCTCAAAGAACGCCGCACCGACCCAACCGCCAGACAGGGTTTTCACACCGCCCAGGAACACCACGATCAGCGCGTCAAAGCTGCGCGCGGTTTCCAGCTCGTTCGGGAAAATGCTACCCTTTGAGAACACGAACAACCCACCCGCAAGACCGGCCATGATACCGGCAAAGGTAAAGGCGACCCATTGAATGCGCTTGGTGTTGATGCCCATCGCCTCGGCCTGACGGGCGCTGTCGCGTGCGGCGCGCATGGCATAGCCAAAGGGTGCATGGGCGGCTTGGCGCAGCAACAAGATACCGCCGACACACAGCACGAAGGCGAGGTAATAATAAACGTCATTGTCAGAGGCCCAGTCAGACGGCCAGATATTCACCAAACCATCATCGCCGCCGGTGACATCCCCCCATTGGAATGCAAGGCTCCACAGTAGTTGACCAAAGGCGAGGGTTAGCATGGCGAAATACACACCGGTTGACCGCAGGCAGACCCAGCCGATCACGATAGCGGCGAGACCCGCACAGATGGGTGCCAGCACCAATGCCAGCTCCATCGGTGTATCAGCGTAGGTGACAAACAGCGCTGCCGCATAAGCCCCGCCCCCAAAGAATGCCGCGTGGCCAAAGCTAACAAGCCCACCTTGACCCAGCATGAAATGCAGCGATGCGGCGAACAGGCAGAAGATCATGATATCGGTCACCAGAACGACGGCAAAGTTTCCGCTGTAGAAGGGCAACAGCCCAAGGATCAGCAGCCCGGCAGCGACCAGCAAACGCATACGATTGCCCGCAGGTTTGATGGGACGTTCCGGTTCGCCAACCTGGCCGTGTTCACCGGCGATTTCCTCTTTCCCCAGCAGGCCAAAGGGGCGGAACATCAACACGATAACCATGACCACGAACATCAGAACCAGCGTGGATTGCGGTGCATAGGTGACGCCAAAGACGTTCAACACAGAGATGATCACCGCCGCCAGATAGGCCCCCGGCAGCGACCCCATGCCGCCGATCACCACAACCACAAAGACCGATCCCAGAATGGTGAAGTCCATCAGCAAGTCAGCGCCGCCTTTGGGCAGTTGAAGCGCGCCACCCAGACCCGCCAAGGCACAGCCCAGAAAGAACACGCCAGTAAACAGCCACGCTTGGTTTACACCAAGGGCGCTGACCATCTCGCGGTCTTGGGTGGCGGCGCGCACCAATGTGCCGACGCGGGTTTTGGTGATCAGATACCACAGACCAATCGCCACAAAGGGCGTGATCACGATCAGCGCGATGTCATATTGGGGTACCGGTTCGCCCATGATGCGGATCACACCCTTGAGGCCCGGCGCGCGTGGGCCCAGCAGATCTTGGGGCCCCCAGATCATCAGCGCGAGGTCTTGGATAACAAGGATCACGCCAAAGGTGGCAACCAGTTGGAACAGTTCAGGTGCGCTGTAGACAGGGCGCAGCACGCAGATTTCGACGATCACACCGATCAGGCCAACGATAATCCCCGCCAGCAAAATAGCGCCCCAAAATCCGACCATGCCGGGCAGTACCTGCATCAGCGAATAGCCGACATAGGCCCCCAGCATATAAAATGACCCATGGGCAAAGTTTACAACGCGGGTCACACCAAAAATCAGTGATAGACCCGAGGCAACCATGAAAAGTGCGCCAGCGTTTGCAAGCCCAGTCAGAATCTGTGCGATAAAAAGGCCCATCAGCCACCTCGATCAATTTGGGGAATAGGGGCGACCGCTCCGGAAAGATGTTCCCTTCCGGAGCGGTGCCAGCCGTTATTCTGCAGGGCGCAGTTTTGCGACTTCTTCGTCAGACGGCAGATAATCCGCACCATCCAGATAGGTCCAGTTGGTCATGACCCCTCCCCCGTCTTTCAATGCGGTCGTACCAACAAAGGCACCCATGGTCGCCTGATTGTCGATCTCGCGGAAGGTGATGTCGCCGACGGGCGTCGCCACATCCAACCCTTCAAACGCCTGACGGATCGCATCGCCATCCGTTGATCCAGCTTTCTGGATCGCCGCCGCAACGGTTGCTGCCGTCATGTACCCAACAAGCGACCCCAGCTTGGGTGTCTCGTTGAAACGCGCTTGATAGGCATCAACAAAGGTTTTGTTCGCGCCGTCTTCCTCGGTGAAGTCATACCAAGGGTAACCGGTGACAACCCAGCCTTCGGGTGCTTCATCGGCCAGCGGTTCCATATATTCAGGCTCGCCCGACAGCAGGCCATAAACCGTACGGCCGTCAAACAGACCACGTGTCGTGCCTTCGCGTACGAACTTTGCCAGATCGGGGCCAAAGGTCACGTTATAGATCGCATCGGGCTTGGACCGTTCCAGCGCTTGCACTTCGGCACCTGCGTCGATCTTGAACAGGGCCGGCCATTGTTCACCCACGAATTCAACGCCGGGTTTCAGTTCGGTCAGCACTTCCTTGAACGCGGCAACCGCATCTTTGCCATAGGCATAGTTCGGCGCGATGGTCGCGTATTTCATCGCATCGGTTTTGGCGGCCTGTTCAGCCAGCATCGCGGCCTGCATATAGGTCGATGTGCGCAAACGGAACGTCCAAGGGTTGCCTTGCGACCATGTCAGCGCGTCGGCCAGCGGTTCGGCGGCCAGATACACCCACTGTTTTTCAGCGGCGACAGATGAAATGGCCAAACCCACGTTCGACAAGATCGTGCCGGTGAGCATCACAGCCCCTTCGCTGGTCATCAGCTCTTCGGCGATTTTGATCGCCTCGCCGGGGTCGCCTTGGTCATCGCGAAAGATAAACTCGAGCGGGCGGCCCAGCACACCGCCAGCGGCGTTGATTTCTTCTAGGCCCAGTTCGATGCCCTTTTTATAAGGTTCAGCAAACGCAGCCATACGCTTGTAGTGGTTGATTTCGCCAACCTTGATTGGTTCGCCCGATTGGGCAAAAGCGGCAATGCCCGTCATGCTAAGGGCCGCGGCCCCGACAAGGGTTTTCAGGAATGTACTTCTGTTCATTTGGTGTCCTCTCTGGTGGGTGGGTGCCGTCTTTTGCGGCATTTTTAATTCGTTAATCATGCTGGACAAAGACCGGCGAAACGGGATCGCCCAGATCATCTGTGGCTTCGGCCTCGACCCGGTCGCGAATGCGCTTGCGATACACATTTGGCGCTTTGTCGATGGCGATACGGATGGGTTTGCGCTTTTGCGGGCGCTGTTCTTCCTCGTGTACGGCTTCAAGGATCGCTTTGTCTTCGGCAAAGGCAATCCGGAACATCGCGTCCATCTGATCAGACGCGGCATCATCACCAAGGGCGGTATTGCGCAGATGCATCCAGTGGTCGATTGTATAATCCTCGGTCACGGGGGTGACGAAATGCAGCGCAAAAATGCGCACGCCTTTGTTGCGTTGTTCCTCGGGAAGTTCAAGCGCAGCATCGGCGGACCCAAAGTCAATCACAGCGGTCGATGGCATGTGCAGATAGTAATAATGCCAGCGGTCGACATTACCGTCAAAACCACCGAACTCCTTGAAGAACCCGATGGGTTCAGCATCCCTGATCCAGCGCCATGCGACGATGACCTCGTCGGCGGTTTTCACATGCACTGGCACGTTTTCCGAGGCTGCATTCCCCAAGGTCGTCGGGTGAACAAAGCTGACATGCGCAGGGTCCACCAGATTTTCGGCGACGTTCAGGTAGTTCGCTTTGATATGCAGCTTGTCCCCGTGGTGCAGATGCCAACCGTCTTGCGACAGCTCCGGCATATCAAAGGCCAGCGCGGGGTCTGCTTTGTCGGCATCGCCCATCCAGACAAACACGATGCCATGACGTTCAAGCACAGGAAAACTGTCAACATAGGCAGAGGCGGGTAAATTCGACTGTCCCGGCACGCGCACGCATTTGCCGTCGGCCCCGAATGTCATCCCGTGATAGCCGCATTGAATGGTGTCGCCGATACGCTTACCTTTGGACAGCGGCAACAAGCGGTGCGGGCAGCGGTCCTCTAAAGCGGCAAGGTTTCCGTCGCTGCACCGAAACATAACAAGGTTCTGCGCAAGCAGTGTCAGCGGCACTAGATCGTGGTCAAAATCCGTGGACCATCCGGCGACATACCAGGCGTTTCTGACAAAGGACACATGCGACTCCTTGTATTAACTGTCTTCATGAAGGACCAAAAACTTGTTAGCTGTCAAACAATATTTATGATCGGTTCTGTTGTGGACCCCAGATAAAAACCATGGGATGATAATGCACAACAAATACGCGATTGCAGTAAAATACTGGACGATACATTGACCAACCTGGCGGAACTACAAACCCAAACGGCCCCCTACCAGCTTGAGGATCAAGTGGGTTTCAAGCTGCGCTTGGCCAACCAGCGCCATCTTGAGATTTTCAATCGCCGGATGCCGGACATCACACCGACCCAATTTGCCGTGCTGGCCAAGCTGCGCGACGAGGTCAAGATCAGCCAGAACCAGCTGGGCCGTCTTGTGGGTATGGACGCCGCCACAACCAAAGGTGTGGTAGACCGCCTGCGCAAAAAGGGTCTGGTGCAAAGCAGCCCCTCCGCGACCGACATGCGCCGGCTTGAGATTTCATTGACCGATGCGGGTGTCGCCTTTGCGACCGACGCGGTTGAGACCGCGCTTGATATCTCGGCCGAAACTGTCGGCAACCTGACCCCGCGCGAGGTGGAGCGGTTGCTGACGTTGTTGGATAAGCTTTAGACCCTATCGCAGGCCATCTTTGCCTTCGGCGTCCGCATGTGTCAGCCCGCCCACGCGCGGCAAAGGCCGCCCGCTGTCGGTTACGGCGACGGCGACCATGATCTCGTCGGCGCGGGGCGCATCGTTCAAACGCACCTCGATCCCGTCGAAATGGCTGCGCACATACGCGGCGTCTTTGTGACCCAATGGCACGTCCAGCACCTGCCCCGGTCCGCCCATCTTTTTCGATGACGGCACAAGGGCGGCACCCTTTTCAACAGCCACACGCAAGGGCGCGCCCAGTTTTGGATGCAAAATTGCGGCGGCATGTTCCAGCTCTCCGCCCTCGCCGACCATGGCGGCCTTGCCATAGCTTTCGGCCTCTGCCGGTTCGATCCCAAGGGCGGCCACGCATTTATCGCCCAGCAACCCGCCCAATTCGGCCCCGATATCCATCAAAGGCGTCAGGTCTTCGGTATAGGAGCCTGCAAAAGGGTTTTTGATCACCGCGACGGCGACGGCCTTGCGGGTTGCGGGCGATATAACCTGCCCGATTTCGCGGTGTGTTTCTTCGACCCAAACGGCGATTTTGCGAATTTCGGCGCTCATCTTAATCCATCCTCCCCTTTGATGTCTTGGGCGTCCAAGCCCCCTGCCCGGCTATGTACTCGCGCCCCTGTGGTCATGACCAGGATCACGGCCATCTCGTTCGCGCGCGGGCTGTCGTTCAGCCCAACTTCGATTGAATCGAAATGGCTGCGGACATAGGACGCGTCGACATGGGTGACGGGCACATCCAGCCGCACCCCAGCTGCGCCGACCTTTTTCGTAGATGGCACAATTGCCTTGGCCCCGCCCAATACATCGCGCATCGCATAGCCGCCCGGCGCATGCCAAAGCGCGCCATGCTCCAACTCCCCGCCGGTGCCGACGATGGACCCTTTGCCGTACCCTTCGACTTGTTTTGCATCTACCCCAAGGGCGGCCAGCAGCTTTTGCGCCATCTCGACACCCAACGGTTTGAGGTCCTCCATAAAGGGTTGAATGTCCTCGACATAAGACCCTGCATAGGGGTTTTGGATGACCGCCATCACATATCCGCGTTTCAGCGGTGTGTTGGCGCGCGGCCCTCCTTCGTGAAAGATTTCCTCGATACTGGTGACCATCTTGCGGATTATGACGTCAGGCATGGGTGCGGGTCTTTCTGTATGTGTTTCATTCTTTCGGGCAGTCCCAGCGTTCGGTTCTGCCCTTGTAGGAACAGCCCCGCACCGTGGATCAGATGCGCCGTGCGCATCCCGTTGGCCGCAGTCTCACCGCGTTCAAGGGCCCGCGCAACATCTGTTTGGGAAAGCATGCCCACATGGGTGACGACGGGCGCGATGCCCAAATCGGTATCGTCGCGCAAGCTGTTTGCGGGTGCGCGTTTGATGGCGGGGTGATCCGGCAGATCAACGGTATTGCCCAGCTTTGTCGCCGCTGCATCTGCTGTGCTAGCAGACCGCGCGAGCACGGTTACGGCGTCTGCGATCCCAAGGCTGAGGCTGCGCCCACGTTGCCCGCTTGTAGCAATGCCGCGAATGGGGTCGGTGCTGGCGATCGCGACGGTGCCTAGGTTTTGGCCATCCGGCGAGGCAACGGCGATGTTAAATGTGGTCCCTTCCGTCAGGTGCAGGGCGATATCGCCGCCGTTGTTCACATAGGCGCGGGTCAGGTCAGTTGCATCGACCATGGCTGCCAGCACTTCCTCGGCCACGGCACCAGCGACGCAGATCATTGGCGTGGTCAGGCCGTCGGCATGGGGTAGCGCGGCGCGGTACATACGGCGGGCAATTTTACCGGTTGGTTTGGTGCCGACGGGTTGGCGTAACAGGGGAAGCTCGTCCATCAGCTCAGTCAAAACAGTCTCAAACCGCGCGTATGCGGCGCGATACGCAAGGTCGCGCGCGCCATCTGCGCCGATGATCAGATCAATTGGCCCATGTGACAGATGCAACCTGTCACCGGGCAAAAGGGCGGCGTGTGCGTTCATGTGTCGCCCTTTGACCAGCCATAGTTTTCACGGGCGTTCGGATCGGATTGCAGCGCTTGTTGCGCAACGCGGCGCACGTCGCTGGTGACAACATCGCCGACAGGTTGGATATGTTCCATGTGGCCGCCAAGGGTCCCGTAATCCTCGCGGCGCAGGGTGAATTCGATGGGCGCGACCAAAGCAGGTGTGGGGACATAGCCGAAGGAATTCGTGGGCATGTCCATCACGTCAACCATGACGGTGATCCCCCCGCCGGGCCAGACATAGGCGGCGGCCCCGCCGCAAGATACATGGGTCAGCGATTCCTTGACGGACCGTGTCAGGCGCACAGGGTTTTCCGTGACGCCGGCGCGCAAGCTGCCACCCGCACCGCCCATGAACAAAACCGAACATAGCGATGGTTCGCAGTTTTCCGCGATGCGTTCGGCAACGGTGAGCAGTTCGGGGGTGATGTCTGCCGGTTGTGGCTCAAGATCATCATCGAGGGTGAAGTACGCCCACTGCTCCCCCGTGGTCGAGATCATCAGCAACCGCAGCCCGGGCCATGCCCGCTTGGGATCAGCGGGGCGCAGGATGGTCAGGGGGTCTTCTACATCGGTTCCGCCCCAGCCGGTGCCGGGATCCGCGACCTGAAAATAGCGGCCCGGCGTGGACCTCCGCCCGTTGATGCGGATGCCTGACGGGGTCATGTCCAATCCCTTGCCCGCCTCGTGTTCACTGAGCACACCGGTGATGTGGTCATCGACGACAACGACCTCGTCCACGTGGCCATGCCATTGTTTGGCGAACATGCCGATGGTCGCTGATCCACAGCCAACCCGCATCAGCTTTTCCGGCGTGCCATTGATAACGGGCGCTTTACCCGCCTCGACCACCATGGTCACGCCACCATCAATCGTCATCTCAACCGCATCGCGATTGCACAGACGCAGCAACGCATCGCAGGTCACGCGACCCTCTTTCTTGGACCCGCCGGTCAGGTGTTCAACCCCACCCAAGGACAGCATTTTCGACCCGTATTCGGAGGTCATGACATGGCCGATGGCCTCACCATCCACCCGCACCACGGCGCGTTCGTCGCCAATGTGACGGTCCGTGTCGATCTTTACCTTGACCCCGCAGTAGGAAAATATCCCTTCGGTCACCACGGTGACCATATCGACGCCTTCGACCTCTTGGCTGACGATAAAGGGGGCGGGTTTATAGTCCGGATAGGTCGTGCCCGCGCCGACGGCGGTCACAAAATCGCGCCCACCTTGAATAACATCGCCATCCCAGTCTTGCGCGTTGTTGCCCTGATCCAGAAACGCGACGGCCTTGGCCCCCGATTGGATCACCGTCAGCGGATCAAGACGCACCAATTCGCCCGCATGATTGGCATAGCGGTCACAGGCGCCGGATTTTCCTTCGGCGATGAAACACATCACCGGACAGGCGTCGCAGCGAATTTTGGCGGGCTTGGCGTCGCGCAGATCGTCAGGCATGTCTGGCCTCCTGTAGGGCAGCACGCAGGCGCGTGGGGGTTGCAGGGGCGTGGGTCATTTTCGCGCCCGTCGCGTGGTAGATGGCGTTGAATATCGCAGGGGCCGTCGGGATCAACACATGTTCGCCCAAACCTTTGGCACCATAGGGGCCATGGGCGTCTGCGATTTCCAATATCAGTGTCTCAATCGGGGGAATATCGCCAATTGTGGGGATTAGATAGTCGTGCAGGTTTTCGGTACGGCCGGGGATATATTCCTCCATCAGCGCCATGCCCAGACCTTGGGCAATGCCGCCTTGCACCTGCCCCTCGACCAGCAGTGGGTTGATTGCACGCCCCACATCATGGGCAGCAACAAAGCGCAAAGGTTTGCAGAGGCCCAAGGCGATATCGACCTCGACTACCACCAGATGCGCGGCATAGCCAAATTGCGCATAGGGGATACCCTGCCCGTTTTTATCCAGCGGTTTGATGGGCGGGTCATAGGTTTCTTGGGCCATCAACACATAGCCATCAGCGTTTGGTTCAAGCCGTGACAGGTCAAGGGTCTGCGCCTGCCCCGTATCGGTCACGGTCACTTTGCCGCCCTCAAGGGTGATTGTCGCATCAGGGCCCACGTTGGCTTGCAAGAGTATCTCGCGGCGAAGGGTTTTGCCCGCTTTCAGGGCGGCGTTACCCGACACGAAGGTCTGGCGCGAAGCGGAGGTTTTACCGGCGTCTGGCGTAATATCGGTATCGGCACCGAGCAGGGTCACGCCGTCAATCGACACGCCAAGCGCCTTGGCGAATATCTGTGGAATGACCGTGTTAGAGCCTTGGCCGATGTCCATCGCCCCTTGGTGCATGACGACCGTGCCATCGGCACGTACCCCCGCCTTGATCGTTGACGGGTTCGGCAGTGACGTATTCCCACAACCGTACCATGCGCTGGCAATACCGACGCCGCGTTTAAACCCACTATGCGTCGCGTTGAATTCGGCGCATTCCGCCTTGGCCATTTCCCAAGCTGGGCGCAGTGCCTCGAGGCAGGGTTTGATGCCCACACCTTGGGTGAACACCTGCCCGCAGACGGTTGGGACATTGTCGTCCAGCGCGTTTTTCAGGCGGAAGTCCAGCGCGTCGATCCCCAGCTTTTCAGCGAGCAGGTCAAAGGCGGTTTCCTGCGCAATCGCTGACTGAGGGACGCCAAAACCACGAAACGCGCCTGATGGTGGGCAATGCGTATGCACGGCCCTGCTGCGCGCACGGTAATCGGGAATGTGGTACGGGCCAGAGGCATGAACCGGCACGCGGTTCGCGACCGTCGGCCCCCAACTGGCATAGGCACCGGTGTTGAAATCGCCGTCAAAACGCATACCGGATAAGGTGCCATCTGCCTTGGCCCCAAGCTTGATATTGATCTGGGCCGGGTGGCGTTTGGTCGTCGATTTCATCGTTTCATTTCGCGAATAGGTCATGCGCACGGGACGGCCGGTTTTCAGCGTGGCCAAAGCGATAAACGGCTGCAAAGACACGTCGATCTTGGACCCGAACCCGCCCCCGACGGCCGTCGGAACGATGCGAATATCGGCCATCGGCATGTTCAGAACCGAGGCCAGCGTTTCACGGTCCATGCCCGGCGCTTGGGTGCAAGCGTGGACATGCAGGCGGCCATCAACCATCTCGGCAAATCCAGCCTCGGGTTCGATATAGCCATGTTCGACAAAGCTGGTTTTATAGGACGCCTCGACGGTTACATCCGCCGCCTCAAGCGCCGCATCCGCATCGCCGCATTGCACAAAACCGCCGCACATAATGTTGCCTTTGCGGTCCTCAAACAGCAGTGGGGCATCGGGGGCGAGTGCATCACCAATGTCGGATAGCGTGGTTTGCGGGGTCCATTCGACGGGAAAGCCCGCGATGTCCAGCATCGCCATCGTATCAGCATCACCGACAACGCAGGCAACCGCTTCGCCACGGAAACGAATGTGGTTAACGGCGAATACTGGCTGATCGATAAATCCGGGAATGACGCCAAATGCGTTTAGGCCGGGCACGTCTTTTGCCGTAAGAACAGTCTCTACCCCGGGGTGATTGGCCTGCCAAAGATCAATATCACCAAAGGTAAAGCTGGCCGAGGGATAGGGCGACCGGATCACACGGGCGACCAGCGCACCGGCGGGGGCGACGTCATCGCCAAAACGCTCGGACCCATCCACCTTGGCCAAGCCATCAAAGCGCCGCGCGTTATGGCCAAGTTCGAAGGGCGCTTGAACCAGTTGATCGGCGGTGTGGGCACCCACGACGGCATCAATAATCTTGCGATAGCCGGTGCAGCGACACAAAACACCGCCAAGCGCGTCTTGGACCTGCGCGTCACTTGGCTGGGGCGTGGCACGCAGCAAAGCCACGGCAGACACCATCATCCCCGGCGTGCAAATCCCGCATTGGGCCGCTTGGTGGTGTTGAAAGCTTTCCATCAACGCTTGGGCATCTGGGTCTGCTTTGACCAGCCCGGCAAGGGTTTCGATCTTGCGCCCGGTTGCCTGTTGCGTGGCCATCAAACAGGCGCAAACCGGTGCGCCATCAACCAATACGGTGCAGGCCCCGCAATCGCCCGCATTGCACCCGATCTTGACATCTTTGCGGTCCAGCCGTTCCCGCAAGGAATGGGACAGCCGTTCGCCCGCGGTCGGATCGACTTGGACGATTTCACCGTTCAGCGTGAACGACGTGGCCATCGTGGCAGCAGATTTATCCATCAGGCATCCCCTTCCAAGGCCAGGATAACAGCACGGCGAATGACCTGTGTTGCTGCTGTTTGACGATAGTCAGCTGTGGCGCGCACATCCGAAATGGGCGTGATCCCGTGGATTAGATCATCGGTGATCGCATTGGTTAGCCCCTTTGCTGGCAATCCGCGCAATGCAGTTTCCAACGTCGTTAGCCGCTGCGCCACGGGGGACGCCGCGCCGATGGCAACGCGGATGTCAGTGACGGTGCCATCCTTAACCTGCACCACGACCGCCACCATGCAGATCGAGATGACCAGATATTTGCGCGCACCCAATTTGACAAAAGCGCCCTTGGACCCGTCTGGCAGATCGGGAATATGGATCGCCGTCAGAATTTCATCCGCCGCACGGTCGGTTTTGCGCACCCCTTGCAGAAAATCACATAATGCCATCTCGCGGGTGCCTTGGGGCGAGGTCAGCTCGACCGAGGCATCGAGCGTGAGCAGCGGCGGCACCCCATCGGCCGCGGGGGATGCGTTGCAAAGGTTGCCCGCAATGGTGCCGGTGTTTTGGATCTGAACCGACCCGACCTCGTGCGCGGCCAGTTTCAGCCCGTCGAAAGCAGGCGGTAAATCGGCCGTAATAATATCGGTCCACGTGGTCGCGGCACCAATGCGCCACCCCCGGTCCGTTTTTGTCACGCCGCGCAAATCGGCCAGCCGCGAGATATCGATGAGCGTGCCATCAAAATGGCGGTCGCCTTGGGCGGGAAACCAATCGGTGCCGCCAGCAATCACCGACGCAGGCCCTGCCGCCAAAGCCGTCAGCGCATCCTCAAGCGTGGTCGCGGTGATATAGCTCATGGGGGCGTGCTCCTATCTGCCAAAAGTCGTTGGTGTACTAATAAGAATTCGATGCAGCGGATTCTGTCAAATCAATTCGCCTGCGCGTTAGCCCACAAATGCCTTTTCGACCACAAAAGTGGCGGGACGGTTGTTGGCACCTTCTTCAAGGCCGAACCCTTCGAGCGCCCGCTTTGTATCGGCGAGCATTTCCATCGACCCGCAGATCATACCGCGATCGGTTTCAGGGTTGATGGGTGGCAGGCCCAAATCGGTAAAAATCTTGCCCGAGGCCAGCAAATCTGTCTGCCGTCCCATGCGCGGCCAATCCTCACGTGTCAGCGTGTCGTATAGGGTCAACCGTTGGGCAAATTCACCAATCAAGGGGTCCGTCTTAAGGCTTTCGACCAGATCACGCGAATAAGTTAACTCGCCCGCCGTGCGGCAGGTGTGGCACAAAATTAGGTCGTCGAATTTCTCGTATGTTTCCGGATCGCGGATGATCGACGCAAAAGGGGCGACCCCGGTGCCCGTGGCGAACATCCACAACCGCTTGCCTGGCAACAGCGCGTCATTGACCAGCGTGCCCGTGGGTTTGCGCCGCATCAGGACCGTGTCCCCAACCCGCATTTTTTGCAGGTGTTCGGTGAGCGGGCCGTTGGGCACCTTGATCGAATAGAACTCGACCTCCTCATCCCACGAGGGGGAGGCGATGGAATAGGCCCTGAACAACGGCTTTTCCGCATTGGGCAGGCCGATCATCACAAATTCACCGGACCGAAAGCGAAAGCTGTCCGGGCGCGTGATGCGAAAGCGGAACAGGCTGTCCGTGTAATGTTCCACTTGGGTCACTGTTTGCGCAAAGACGCCTGCAGGTATTGGGAACGGGGTGTCGAGTGTTGCTGCTATCTGCATCGGGGCGTCCTTTTTGCGATTTCTGATATTGTTTGTATACATATGATTATCTGTCAAGCGTTTCATCTTGATCGGACTGGTTTTTCTGTTAGCGTTCAAATGAAACCCAGCTGATTGAAAGGCGACCCCATGTCAGACACCCCCGCAAAGCTTGTGATCCGCAATATTGGCATGATCCTGTCTGGCAAGATGGAAGAACCGATCCTAGACGGGGATTGCCTGATCGCGATTGATGGCAAGATCACTGAATGGGGCAAGGAAAAGGACTTGGATTGCGAGGGGGCCACGACCGAGGTCGACGCCCATGGTGCCACGCTTTCCCCCGGCTTGATCGACAGCCATGTGCATCCGGTCGTTGGCGACTACACCCCGCGCCAGCAGCAATTGGGGTGGATCGATTCGACCCTGCACGGGGGCGTGACGACGCTGATTTCGGCGGGCGAAGTCCACATGCCCGGGCGGCCCAACGATCCTGTTGGTACCGTCGCAATGGCGATTGCGGCGCAGCGCTGGTACGAAAATTTCCGCCCGTCCGGCGTCAAGGTGCACGCAGGGGCACCGCTGCTGCAACAAGGGCTGGAGGAGCATCATTTCAAACAAATGGGCGAAGCTGGCGTGACGCTGATTGGCGAGGTTGGCCTGGGGACCGTCAAGGACGGCAAAACCGCGAACGAGATGGTTGGCTGGGCGCGTAAATACGGCATGCAAAGCACGATCCACACTGGCGGCCCGTCGATCCCCGGATCAGGGTTGATCGATGCGGATATGGTGCTGGAAACCGGTACAGATGTGGTCGGCCATATCAATGGCGGGCATACTGCCCTGCCGGACGATCAGATCATTTGCATCTGCGAAGGCTGCCAAGCCGCGCTTGAGATTGTGCATAACGGCAACGAACGCGCGGCATTGCTGACGCTGAATACCGCACGCGAATTGGATAAGTTGGACCAGCTGATATTAGGCACGGACGGGCCTGCAGGCTCTGGCGTGCAGCCCTTGGGGATCATGCGGATGGTGGCCTTGCTGTCATCACTGGGCGACGTTCCTGCCGAGATCGCGTTTTGCTTTGGCAGCGGTAACACCGCGCGGCAACGCAAGCTGGATACCGGCTTGATCGAGGTTGGCAAATGCGCCGATTTCGTCGTGATGGATCAGGCACAGCACGCGCCGGGTAAGAACCTGCTGGAATCGGTGCAACTGGGCAATCTGCCCGGCGTTGGCATGACCGTGATTGACGGTGTCGTGCGCAGTCTGCGCAGCCGGAACACCCCGCCTGCGACACGCCTGCCGGAGTTGGTGAAAGGAACAGTAGGGGCGTAAGCGCCCCTAGCTGACCCCCAACAACCGCATCGCGTTTTCCTTAAGGATCAGCGGGCGCACTTCGTCCTTGATTGCGATCTTCTCAAAATCATTCAGCCAGCGTTCGGGGGAGATCATCGGCCAGTCCGACCCGAACAGCATCTTTTTCTTGAGGATCGAATTGGCGTAGCGCACCAGAATGTCTGGGAAATATTTCGGCGACCAGCCAGACATGTCGATATAGACGTTAGGTTTGTGCTGCGCGACCGAAAGCGCCTCTTCCTGCCAAGGAAAGCTGGGATGCGCGAGGATGATTTTCAGGTCGGGAAAATCAACTGCGACATCGTCCATATACATCGGGTTTGAATATTTCAGGCGCATGCCGTTGCCGCCGGGCATGCCTGATCCGACGCCGGTTTGGCCGGTATGAAACAGCGCGATGCCGCCCTCTTCGGCGATGGCCTCGTACAATGGGTATGCGATGCGGTCATTGGGGAAAAACCCCTGCATCGTGGGGTGGAACTTGAACCCTTTAATGCCGAAATCTTTGATCAGACGCCGTGCCTCGCGCACGCCCATCTTGCCCTTCCACGGGTCGATTGACGCAAAGGGGATCAGCACGTCGTCGTTTTCAGCTGCGATGGCTGCCACCTCTTCGTTTTTATAACGGCGGTATCCGGTTTCACGCTCTGCATCGACGGGAAAGATGACAGCGGCGATATTTTGTTCGCGGTAATGCGCTGCGGTTTCCTGAACGGTCGGGGGGTGCTGCCAAGGGGCACCGAAATAGCTGGCCATGGTCGACTGCAAATCGTCATAGCCGTCGTCAGAATGGCAGCCGCAGGGTTCTTCGGCATGCGTGTGAAAATCGATGGCACGGATTTTGTCAAAGTCGATCATTAAGGTCGCTCCCCTGCTTAGGCTTTGTGCAACTTTGGTACAAAATATATTGCTATTCAATAGAACAATTGTTCTATTCACCTAAATTAAATGTCCCAAGGATGATGCCGCCATGACCCAAGCCGTTGCCAACCCCGATGTTCTGAATGTTGACCTGCAAGGTAACATCGCCGTGCTGACCATGACGCGCCCGGACAAACGTAATGCAATGAACGATGATTTGCTTGGCGCACTCAAGGCATTTTTCATGGATCCGCCCAAAGACGCGCGGGCCGTCGTGCTGACCGGAACCGCCGGGCATTACTGTTCCGGCCTAGACCTAAGCGAGCACGTCAAACGGTCGACCGAGGAAACGCTGTATCATTCGCGCAGCTGGCACGCAGTGATGGACATGATCCAGTTTGGCGGGCTGCCGGTTGTGTCAGCAATCTTTGGGGCGGCCATCGGCGGCGGGCTGGAGCTGGCAACATCCACCCATGTCCGCATTGCAGAGCCTTCAACGATCTTTCAGCTTCCCGAAGGACGTCGCGGGATTTTTGTGGGGGGCGGTGCCACCGTTCGTGTGGGCCGTATCCTTGGGGCCGACCGGATGACCGAAATGATGCTGACAGGCCGCAAGTTCAACTCTGAAGAAGGGGTGCAGCTGGGGCTGGCGCATTACGCAGTGGGCGAAGGCGAAGCGCTGGCCCTTGCCATGGATTTGGCCGGCAAGATCGCGCGCAACGCACCCATGTCCAATTACATGATGATCAATTCGATCAGCCGCATTGACGATATGTCAAAGGCGGATGGTCTGTATGTCGAAAGCCTGAGCGCGGCGGTATCGCAGTCAGGTCCCGACGCTGACGAAGGCTTGCGCGCGTTCTTGGAAAAGCGGGCCCCTAAGTTTCGCTAGCAGACTGGCAAAATGTCGCGCACCTTGCGGCAGTTTATAAGCAGCACAAAGCTGAATCATCAACTCTGGGAGGAAACGATGGATAGACGTTCTTTGATTAAAACCGTGGCGGCGGGGGTTTTCGCAAGCGGCATGTTTGCAGGCACGACTGCGTCGGCCGAAACAACAACACTGCGCCTGCACCAATTCTTGCCCCCGGTTGCGACCGTGCCAAAACATATTCTCAAGCCATGGGCCGAACGCGTCGAAGCGGCGTCGAACGGTAGCCTGAAAATCGAACATTTCGATGGTATGTCCCTTGGCGGCCGCCCGCCGGAGCTGATGGACCAAGCGATTGACGGCGTCGTTGATATGTCGATGACCGTCGTGGGCTATACCCCTGGCCGCTATCCCAAGACCGAAGTGTTCGAACTGCCCTTTATGATGACCGATCCCATCGCGACGTCAGAGGCTTTCTGGCAATTGGTCGAAGATGATCTGCAAGCCGGTGAATACAAAGACCTGAAGGTTCTTGGCGCATGGGTGCACGGCCCCGGTGTGATCCACACCAAGGAACCTGTGACCAAGTTGGAAGATCTTGCTGGCAAAAAACTGCGCGGCCCGACACGGGTGATCAACGACATGCTCTCTGAACTGGGCGCGACGCCCGTGGGTCTGCCCCTGCCCGGCATACCCGAGGCGTTGTCCAAAGGTGTGGTCGAGGGCACCGTGATCCCGTGGGAAGTGACCCCGTCGATCCGTCTGACCGAACTGGTGACCAACCACACTGAATTCACGGGTCCAGAATCGCTTTATACGGCGACAATTGTATTGGTGATGAACAAGGATAAATACGAATCCCTATCCGACGAACAGCGTGCGGCGATTGATCAGGAATCGGGTGCCGTGCTTAGCAAATTCGCGGCACAGGTGATGTTTGATTATGACGCGCCGGGTCGCGAGATTGCGGTGAAGAACGGGAATAACATCATCGAACTGGACGCCGCCGAAGTTGCCCGTTTCAAGGAAGCGGCCCAGCCCGTGATCCAGCGTTGGGTGGCAGAAGCTGAAGGCAAAGGCTTTGACGGTCAGGCGCTGATTGATCGGGCCAAGGCGTTGATCAAAGACAAGTCAGACATGTGATTTTGCAGAGGCGGCCCATATCGGGTCGCCTCTCATTCGCGCGGCGCGATCAGTCTTCGACCAGCTTTAGCAGTATTGCATGCAGGTTTTCACGTTCAGCTGCACTGATGTTGGCGAAAACGCGATCTTCGTGGGCAATAATCGCTGCGCGCACCCGGTCATGAAGCTGATGCCCTTTCAACGTGGCCCGCAGCGCATAGGCCCGACGGTCGGAAAGCGCCCGTTCGCGACGGATCAAATCCAAGCCTTCCAATTCGTCGACGATAACCACCATCCCTGACCGTTCGATAGACAAGGCGGCGGCGACGTCACTTTGGTTGATGTCCGGGTTCCCAATGACAACGGAGAGCACGGACATGCTGCGCTGGCTTAGGCCAAAACCCAGCAGTAATTCACGTAAATCCCTTTGGATGGTGACCCAGCTGCGTTTGATCAGATAGCCGGTAAAATCAGGAAGGGCACTGTTACAGATGGGGGACAGTAATTCGCTGTTTTGGCGCGCGCCCGTCGAAGTGTCCGCTTGTTTGCTCATTACGTGCCCCATTATGTTCTGACACCGAACAGTATTCCGAACCAATGATTTTTTGCAAGGCCGATGCGAGGGCTTGTTCGTGTCGGCCCCGTCATTGCATGATCGGATCAACCCATATGCCGCTTAGGAAACACATGTCTATTTTGCCTGCCCCGCCCCTTCGCCATGTGACCGACCTTATCGTCACCTTGGACCCGATCCGGCACATGAACCAAGGCCGTGCCGGGGTGCGCCGGATTATTCCCATCGTTGGCGGCAGTGCAAAAGGGCCCGCAATCAACGGTAAAATCCTGAATGTAGGGGCGGATTGGCAAACCCAATTTGCCAGCGGATTGACCGAACTTGATACGCGCTACGCCATCGAAACCGATGACGGGGCGACCATCGAGATCAAGAATTATGGCTATAGGCATGGCCCAGCCGATGTGCTGGATGCGTTGGTACGTGGCGAAGATGTGCCGCCGGGTGCCTATTATATGCGTACCCACGCCCGGCTCGAGACAGGCGATACCCGCTATGATTGGGTGAACCATACCTTGTTTGTCGGAAACGGCGCACGGCTAAACGGGTTGGTGCAAATGTCCTTGTTTGCGATTGACTGACGTCGGGCGCTGAAATTCCCCCGTGACGTAAAGAAGTGCTTTCTTTCTGGGGGCAAGCATGTTCAGTTTTCGCTAGTATTGCGCAGATCAAGCCATGGCACAGGGGTAAGACCCGCCAAATCCTGCCAAATGTCAGTTTGCGGAACTTCGTTCCGTTATGCGGTATTGGCAGATGGGATTTTACGGCTTAGGCTACGCAAATCAGAGTCGCGAACAATCGTGGAGGAGTGTTCGCAAAGGCTCGTTTAGGGAGGGGGATATATGGCCGAGAAATCGGAAGGACTGCCAATGCGGGGTGGCCGTTTATGACGGGCATGACGATGGAGGAGGCCATTCGCCACACCGTTGCCACCAACCCGACCTTTGAGGTTGTTGAGGCAGATGTACGCGGTGTTACGTATCGCACGTTTAAGAACATTCCCGGTACTGTTGCCGCATTGATGCTGGCCAGCCGCGAACAACATGACAACGGTGCTGCTGAATTTCTGGTCTATCAGGATGAACGCTGGACCTATGATGAATTTTGCGCGCAGGTGCACCGTATCTCTCACGCGCTGCGCGACAGCTTGGGCGTCCAGAAAGGCGACCGTATCGGCATCGCCATGCGCAATTACCCCGAACTACTTATGCTCACACTCGCCATCGCATCTGCGGGCGCTGTGGTGGTGTTCGTCAATGCGTGGTGGACGACAGAAGAGCTGGACTACGCCCTGCAAGACAGCGGCGCGAAAACGATCTTTGCCGATGGCCCGCGGTTGGAACGTATGTTGCCGCTGCAAGACAGTCTTGGCCTGCGTCTGATCGGTGTGCGCGATGGCGAGGGGATGACTGATCATTCGCTAACCACACTCGCCGCCAATATGCCTGACACGCCGATTGACGGGATCACCCTGGACACCGATGACGACTTTGCCGTCATGTATTCCTCGGGCAGCACCGGCAAACCCAAGGGCGTCGTGCAGACGCATCGCAGCGCTGTCAGTGCCGTATTCAGCTGGCTTATTCAGGCGGTCGCCGCCCCCTTGGTGAACCCGCCGCAGCCCGGCGATCCTGAACCGCCCCGCCCTTCGGGGCTGGTTGTGACGCCGCTATTCCACGTCACTGCAACGCATCCCCTGTTCCTGCTCAGCCTGCCAGCGGGGGCCAAGATATCGCTGCTGCATAAATGGGACGCAGAGGAAGCCGTGCGCGTGATCAACCGTGAAAAAGTCACGCGGTTTCTGGGTGTTCCTACGCAGTCCGCCGATTTGCTTGAGGCCGCAAAACTGATGGGCGAAGCCCTGCCCACGCTCACATGGCTGGGTGCCGGTGGTGCAAAACGCCCCGCCGCCCAGGTCGCACAGTTGCAAGACCAGTTTCCTGCCGCCGAGATTGCGACCGGCTGGGGCATGACAGAAACCAACGCCCTTGGTATCGGCATGGTCGGCGAGGAATATAACAAACGCCCCAATGCCGCCGGCAAGCTGCACCCGCCGCTGCAAGACGTGCGGTTTCTGGATGATAACGGCAATGACGTGCCGGTTGGCCAATTGGGTGAAATCACCGTCAAAAGCCCAGCTAACATGCGCTGTTACCTCAACAAGCCCGACGCCACCGCCGAAACCATGCAAGACGGCTGGCTGCGCACTGGTGATCTGGGTGTGATCGACGAAGAAGGGTTCATTACCATTCTGGATCGCAAGAAAAACATCATCATTCGGGGCGGCGAAAACATTGCTTGTTTGGATGTCGAAGGGGCGCTGCACACGCATCCCGACGTGATCGAGGCCTGCGCCTTTTCCGTGCCGGACGAACGTCTGGGCGAAGTCGTCGGCGCCGCAGTGCAGACCCGCAGCGGCAAGATGATGACCCCTGCCGAGATGGCCGCACATCTTGATGGTCATATTGCGAAATTCAAAATCCCCGAACAATTGTGGTGCCAAGACGGGCCTTTGATCCGTGGTGCCACCGACAAAATTGACCGCCGTGCGATCCGCGCCGCGTGTCTGGAACTTTAGGCCCTTGAGCCTTTGCTGAAAGGAAGACAGATGAACCACCCCACAGACGAAGAAATCGGTGCCTATATTGGCGCTGCCGGTAAAGCCGCTTGGGAGGTTCCTGACCTGCCTGCGGGCACCAAACTGCGCGAGATTAAATCGGTCGGCATCATCGGTGCCGGCACCATGGGCGGCGGCATCGCGATGAACTTTGCCACGGCGGGCATTCCTGTGACCATCGTCGAAACCACGCAAGAGGCGCTGGATCGTGGTTTAAAGGTTGTGCGCGGCAACTATCAGCGCAGCAGTGACAAGGGCCGCTTCCCACAAGACGAAGTCGAAGCGCGGATGGATCGTTTTAATGGCCAGCTTGAAATTTCTGCCCTTGCTGATTGCGATCTGGTGATCGAAGCCGTGTTCGAAAACATGGAGCTGAAACGCAAAATTTTCACCGAGCTTGACCGCGTGATGAAACCCGGTGCCATTCTGGCGACCAACACATCGGCGCTGAACATCGACGAAATCGCGGCGATGACGAAACGCCCCGAAGATGTGATCGGGTTACACTTCTTCTCTCCTGCGAACGTGATGAAGCTGCTGGAAATCGTCCGTGCGAAACACACGGCAGATGATGTGGTCGCGACGTCGATGGACCTTGCTAAAAAGATCAACAAGATCGCGGCGCTGGTGGGTGTTTGCCCCGGTTTCGTGGGCAACCGTATTCTGTTTGCCCGCCAAATTCAGGCGAACAAACTGCTGGCCAAAGGCTTGATGCCTTGGGATGTCGATGCTGCGCTGAACGCATTTGGGTTTAAAATGGGTCCGTTCCAGATGTCCGACCTTGCGGGCCTTGATATCGGTTGGTCCAAAGGGGCCAAAACCGACAACCCGATCCGGGATGCGCTGTGCGAGATGGACCGTCGCGGCCAGAAGACCAAAGCCGGTTTTTATGACTATGACGAAGCCCGCCGCCCGATCCCGTCGGATGTGGTTGCAGACGTGATCAAAGACATCACTGGTGCGGAAGCATCATCAATGTCCGCCGATCAAATCATCGAAATTTGCATCTATCCAATGATCAATGAGGCCGTCAAAATCCTTGAGGAAAACAAGGCGCAGCGCCCGTCGGACATCGATGTGGTCTGGCTGAACGGCTATGGCTGGCCCGCCGACAAGGGCGGCCCGATGTTCTATGGCGATATGGTTGGCGCGCAGGCCGTGCTGGACGTGATGGAACGTTTGGGCGCAGAAGACCCCGCCTTTGCCCCCGCGCAATTGCTGCGGGATCTGGCGAAAAACGGCGGAAAATTTACCGAGATTGATACCGGAGGGCTGAAAACATGAGCTATGAATTCATCAAGACTGAGAAAAAAGGTCATATCCTGATCGTCACCATGAACCGGCCCGAAGTGTACAACGCCGTTCATGCCGAGATGCATCAGGAAATGAGCGATTGCTGGGATGCATTCGCCGCTGATCCAGACCTGTGGGTCGCGGTGCTGACAGGTGCGGGTGACAAAGCCTTTACTGCCGGCAATGACCTCAAGGCGACCGCATCGGGCGGGTCCAAGAAAACGCTGGCACCCACGGGCTTTGCCGGTCTGTCCTCGCGCTTTGATCTGGAAAAGCCGATCATCGCCGCCGTGAACGGGTTTGCCATGGGCGGCGGTTTTGAAACCGCACTGTCATGCGACATTATCCTTGCCGCTGATACGGCCAAGTTCGCGCTTCCCGAAGTTAAAGTCGGCTTTTTCGCCTCTGCCTCCGGTGTGCAGCGTTTGTCACGCTACATCGGGCGCCTTGCCGCGCAGGAACTGATGCTGACGGGCCGTACGATTGATGCCGCCGAAGCGTTGAAACTGGGGTGCTGTAACGAGGTGCTGCCAGCCGATCAGCTGATGGCGCGCGCAATGGACCTGGCGGAACAGCTCTGCTCTGTCTCGCCGTCGTCGGTCAAAGCGACCAAACGTATTCTGAACAGCATGAACGTGGCCGAAGGCCTGCCCGAAAGCCTTGAATACAGCCGTGTGGTTCAAGGTGATCTGGCGCAAACCGAAGATTTCAAAGAAGGCGTGCAAGCCTTTGTCGAGAAACGCAAACCCAATTGGGTCAACAAATAATAGCCGAAATTAACAGCCGGGAGGCACCGAATGTCACATAACGAAGCAATGGCCGGAATGAACAATCTGGAAATGTCTGAAAAGGCCAAGCCGCTTTTGGCTGCCGTAATCAAACATATCCGCGAAAATGTCGATCCGATTACAGATGAATATTTCCGCCTTGGTGAAGGGCGCGCCGATCGCTGGTCCCATGCACCGGGCCAGTTGGAACTGCTGGAAACTGCCAAAAAGAAAGCGCGCGAAAGCGGGCTGTGGAACTTCTTCTTGCCCAATGCCGAAACTGGCGAAGGTCTGTCGAACCTTGATTACGCGTACATCGCGGCCGAGCTTGGCAAGAGCCCGCTGGCGTCTGAATCGCTGAACTGCTCCGCGCCTGACACCGGCAACATGGAAGTATTGGAACGCATTGGTACGCAGGAGCAAAAAGACACATGGCTCAAGCCGCTGCTTGCCGGTGAAATCCGGTCGGCATTTGCGATGACCGAACCTGATATGGCGTCCTCGGATGCGAAAAACATCTCGACCTCGGCAGTGCTTGAAAATGGCGAATGGGTCATCAACGGCGAGAAATATTATATCTCCGGTGCCGGCGATCCACGTTGTAAGATCATGATTACAATGGTGAAAACATCGCCCGACGCTGAACCTTTCCGTCAGCAGTCGCAAATTCTGGTGCCGATCGACACCCCCGGCGTCGAAATCATTGGCCCCATGCACGTGTTTGGTCACGACGACGCACCACACGGTCACATGCACATCAAATTCACCAACGTCCGCGTACCAGAAAGCAACATCCTGTGGGGTGAGGGCAAAGGTTTTGAAATTTCCCAAGTCCGTCTTGGACCTGGTCGTATTCACCACTGCATGCGCTCTATCGGCGCGGCGGAAAAGGCGTTGGATCTGATGATCGAACGCGGTCTGAGCCGTGAAGCCTTTGGCAAAAAGATCATCGATCTGGGCAAAAACATGGAAACCATTTCCCGTGCCAAGATCGAGATTGAAGCCATGCGCCTGATGGTTCTTAAGGCCGCCAAGGCGATGGACGTTCTGGGCAACAAAGAAGCCCGCATCTGGGTCAGCATGATTAAGGCAATGGTGCCGGAAAAAGTCTGCAACATCATCGACCAAGCCATGCAGGTGCATGGTGCGACCGGTATTTCGCAATGGTCGCCGTTGTCCGGCATGTACACATCGCAGCGCACCTTGCGCTATGCGGATGGCCCCGATGAGGTACACCACCATGTTATCGCCCGCGCCGAGGTCAAGGACTACAAAGAATCCAACCTGCGCACATCCCGCGCCCGCGAGGAAATCGCCACAGGCCGGACACGGGGGGGCGTATGACCCTGTTTGATCTAACCGGAAAGGTGGCGCTGTTAACCGGCGCCTCCAAAGGCATGGGGTTGGCGATGGCCACCGCCCTTGCCGAACATGGCGCGACCGTGGTGATTTCCGCGCGCAAGCAGGATCAGCTTGATACTGCTGCGGCCGAGATTAACGCGCTTGGCAAAGGCAAGGCATATGGCGTGGCCTGCAACGTCGGCTACAAGGATCAACTGCAAGCGTTGGTCGATAAAACGCACGAGCTGGCTGGAAAAATCGACATCGTGATCGGCAATGCGGGCGTAAACCCGTATTACGGCCCCACGTCGGAAATTCCCGACGACGCCTATCAGAAAACCATGAATGCCAATGTGCAGTCCAACCTGTGGCTGGCGCAAATGGTGGCCCCTGACATGGTCGAAAAAGGCGCAGGCTCCATGGCGTTCACATCGTCTATCGGGGCGTTCAAACCGTCGGTCATGCTGGGCACCTATGGCATGTCCAAGCTGGCGTTGATCGGCCTTGTGCGGAACCTTGCGGCGGAATTTGGTCCCAAAGGCATTCGCTTTAATGCGATCTGCCCCGGGCTGGTGAAAACCGAATTCGCGCGCGAGCTGTGGGACAATCCCGAAGTCGAGAACCGCATCAAAAACGAGATCCCGCTGCGCCGCTTGGGCGAGGCCGAAGATTTCGCGGGCCTTGCTGTTTTTCTGGCCTCTGATGCCAGCCGCTACATGACAGGTCAGGCGCTGACCGTGTGTGGCGGGTCAAACATGTGGACGTGAGGGGCTGATATGGAACTGAAGGATAAAATTGTCGTCGTCACCGGTGCCGCAAGTGGTATCGGCAAGGCTATGGCCATTCGCTTTGCTGCTGAGGGTGCCAAGAAAGTTGTCTGCGTCGATCTGAACAAGGACGGCGCGCAAGAGGTGGCAGACAGCATCGGTGGCGTCGCGTTTGGCGTAAACGTTGGTGTCGAACAAGAGATCGCGGACATGATCGAAGCGGTCGAGGCTGATATCGGTCCGATCGATTTGTTCTGCTCGAACGCTGGTATTTTGACGGCGGGTGGCGTCGATGTCTCAAACGATGATTGGCAGCGTATTTGGGATATCAATGTGATGTCCCATGTCTGGGCCGCACGTCATCTGGTGCCACGTATGACCGAACGGGGCGGCGGCTATCTGCTAAACACCGCCTCAGCCGCTGGCCTGCTAAACCAGGTCGGCTGCGCGCCGTATGGTGTCACAAAACATGCCGCTGTTGCCTTGGCTGAATGGCTCGCGATGACCCATGGTGATGACGGGATTAAAGTTTCGGTTCTGTGCCCACAGGCCGTGCGCAGCGAAATGACCCGCGGTCACGAGGAATCTGTAGCGGCTCTGGACGGCATGTTAGAGCCTGAACCCGTCGCAGAAGCCTGCGTCGAGACGATCAGAAATGAAACGTTCCTTGTTCTGCCGCACCCGCAGGTGTTGGATTACATGCGCAAGAAAACCGACAACTATGATCGTTGGATTGGTGGGATGCGCAAGTTGAACCGTCAGTTTGGCGACGTTCGCAACCCAAAGAAAGCATCGTCATGATCGGGTACACAACGGTCGGCACAACCGACATGGAACGCGCCAAACAGTTTTATTGTGATCTGTTCCAGAGCAAGGGTGCCAAGGTACTGGTAGATGTCGGGCGCCTTGCGATGATCGGGACGGGTCGTGGCACGCCGATGATCGCGGTCTGCGAACCCTATAACAAAGAGGCCCCTACCCCCGGCAACGGTGTGATGGTGGCCTTTACCGCAGAGACCAAACCAGAGGTCGACGAAATCTATGCCCGCGCGATCGAGTTGGGGGCGACCTGTGATGGCCCTCCGGGTCAGCGGGTTCCGGACCGTTTTTACGGTGCCTATGTGCGCGACCATGATGGCAATAAGATCTGCTTTTTCAAGTTTGCCTAAGCGAACCAACTGCCGTCCGCGTCACGCGGGCGGCAGATTATAGATCCTGCGCGCCGTGCCCGAAAACAGTGCTGTCTTCTCGGCCTCGCTTAGATGGGCCGACATCTTCTTGAACGCGTTCCAAATCACCGGATAGCTGACAGCAGTACGGTCCACGGGAAAGTTGCTTTCAAACATGCAGCGGCTTGGGCCGAAAACCTCAAGCATATGTGCATACCATTTGCCCTGTACCTCCACGATCTCGTCTGATGATGGCGGCAGATCGCGGTGCATAAATCCATAGCCGTTGTCGGGCATACATAAGCCGCCCAGCTTGGCCATCACATTGGGGCATTCGGCCAGCTCGGCCATGTGATCCTTCCATACCTCGAAAATCTCGTCGCGCTTGCCCTCAAAACGGCCAACGCCCAATGGCGTGCCAAAATGGTCAAGGACCAGCGTCGTGCCCGGCACCGCGCGGGCCAGATCAAGGAACTCCTGATGCTGGTGGTGATAATGCCAACTGTCCAGCGTCAGCCCGCGTTCGCCCAAGATCGCAGCACCGCGTCTGAAATCTGGGTCGCCATATTGGTTCGGCACACCACGCCCCGGAATGGCCAGGCTGGCAGGTTCAGGGTCACGCGCACCGGAGTTTCGGATGCCTTTGAACAAGCCCTGCCCCGCCTCGGTATGGGCATCCAGCGCCTCATGCAGCAGCGCGGAGTCAAGCACCAGTTCGGTCTGCCCGATGATGCCTGCGATCTTGGCCTGTCCCGCGCCGGCGGTCGCCGCCATCCGCGCGACTTCACGCGTTTCGGCGACGGATTGCAGATGTGCGGGTGCGTCCAAATCCCAATACGACCGGCATTCGATATACATGGTTTGTACAACGTTATGCCCTGACCCGGTATCGCGCCACAGCGCGTCCATCTCGTAGACTGCGGGGTTTTCATCGGTGCCGTGCCGCCACAGATGATGGTGCGGGTCCACGATCTCGCGCTCAGGGTCGATTATCTCCTCAGTCACCAAACCCAACCAATCATCGCGAAGTTCAATACCGGGGCGCCATCCCGGATAGCGGCCACCGGTCTCGGTCATGAGGAAGGGTCTCTCTTTTTATAGGGGCGCATCAGGCCTTCTTGGGCCGTGGTGGCGGCCAACTGGCCATTTTGGTTGTAGATCAACCCGCGGTTAAATCCGCGCGCGCCACCTGTGAACGGCGCGTCCAGTTCGTAGAGATGCCAGTCGGAAAAATCGATGGGGGCGTGAAACCACATGGCGTGGTCAAGGCTGGCGGTCATCACCTTGCCCTGAAACCACGTCAGCCCATGCGGGCGCAGCGATGATCCCAGCAGGTTCATATCGGACGCATAGGCCAGCAGGCATTGCTGCATGATCGGCGATTGGCCTTTGGCCGCTTCCATGCGGAACCAAAGATAGTTTTTGTCCGAGGTTTTCTCAGGCTCGAACAGATCGCGCGGATCGACCTCGCGGATTTCTATGGGGCGCTCACGCAGGAAATCAGCACGGTGCTTTTCGGGGATTTTCTGAATGTAAGGCTCTCGCAGGTCGGGCCGGTCCAGCCAATGTTCGGGGCCTTTCACGTCAGGCATGGCGTGCTGATAATCCCAGCCTTCTTCCTCCACATGGAAAGACGCAGACAGGTTGAAAATCTGTTTACCATGCTGGATCGCGACGACCCTGCGGGTGGTAAAGCTGCCACCATCGCGGGCGCGGTCGACCTGATAGATCACCGGAATAGACGGATCGCCCGGGCGAATGAAATAGGCGTGCAGCGAATGGCACATCCGGTCGGGCACCGTGCGATAGGCGGCCATAAGCGCCTGCGCGATAACATGGCCGCCAAAGATACGCGTGGTGGTTTCCCCACCCGACCCGATGCCACGAAACAGATCGACCTCAAGCTGTTCAATATCGAGCAGTTCAAGCAATTGGCGGGCGACGTCTGTCATGGGTTAGTCCTTTTGGGTCGCCCGTTTTGCGGCATAGGCGATATAGAAATCAAAGCTGTCCGGATTGGCCATTGAATCGCGGTTAACAACCTTTTCGGGGTCTTGCCCAAGCAACAGTTTTTTCACGGGAACCTCAAGCTTTTTGCCAGAAAGCGTGCGGGGTATTTCTGCGACTTCGATAATCTCGTTCGGGATAAAACGCGCGGAGACGTTCTTGCGAATGGCCGCGTTGATCTTGTCTTTTAGCGCATCATCGACTGCCACGCCGTGGGCAGGCACAACGAACAACGGCATAAAGCTTTCGCGGCCCAGAAATTCCAGGTCGACAACGAGGCTGTCCATCACCTCGTCCAGACCTTCAACGGCTTGATAGATCTCAGCGCTGCCAAGGCGTAGACCTTTACGGTTGATTGTAGCGTCCGACCGGCCATAGATCACCGACCCGCCTGCAGCGTTAATCTCGATCCAGTCGCCGTGGCGCCAGATGCCGGGGTAGGTGTCAAAATAGCTGTCGTGCAGGCGGCTGCCGTCGTCATCACCCCAGAAAAACAGCGGCATAGACGGCAGCGGTTCGGTGCAAACCAATTCGCCGACGACGCCGGTCAGTTCATTGCCGTCTTCGTCATAGGCGCGCACCGCATTGCCAAGGGCACGGCACTGCATTTCCCCCGCCCGCACGGGCATGCCCGGATGGCCCAGCACAAACGCGCCCGCCAGATCGGTCCCACCCGAAATGGGCGCGAGCCAGACGTCCTTTTTGACGTCTTTATATATCCAGTCGTAAGCGTCAGAACTAAGCGGCGATCCCGTGGCACCCAGCGATTTCAACGCGCTCAAATCCACCTCTTCCCTTGGCGTGATCCCGGCCTTCATGCAGCCGCTGAAAAACGCGGCTCCCGCGCCAAAGAAATCAAGCTTTTCATCTGCAACGAACCGCCAGATCACGCCCATATCGGGGTGGTTCGGCGCCCCGTCGAACATCGCGACAGTGGTGCCCTGGCCAAGGGCGGTGAACTGCGAATTCCACATGATCCAACCGGATGAGGTCAGCCAGCAATAGCGCCCGCCGAGTATGAAATCATGGTGCAGCGATTGTTTAGCCGACTCCAGAATGATGCCGCCATGCCCATGCACAATGGGTTTAGGGTTTCCCGTGGTGCCGGACGAATAGACGATCCACAGTGGATGATCGAAGGGCACTTGGGTCGAGGTATAGTCGACCTTGTCATGCAGCAAATCATCCCACGCGATATGCCCTGCTGGCAGGTCGCCGACAAATGGCACTGTGACGCATTGAATCAGGCTGGGCAGCTCTGCTTCGATCCCTGCCAGAACCTCGCGGCGGTCAATGGTTTTACCAGCATGGACATAGCCATCTTGCGCGATCAGCACCTTGGGTTCGATCTGTTTAAACCGGTCCAGAATGGCGACGTGACCCATATCTGGCGCGCACAGCGACCAGATGGCACCGATGCTGGCCGTCGCAAGAAAAGCGATCATCGCGGTTTCTGTGTTGGGCAGAACGGCGACAACGCGGTCGCCTTTTTCAACGCCCATGCCGCGCAGACGGGCGGCCACACTGGCGACTTGCGCCCGCAGTTCAGACCATGACAGCACCTTGCGACCAAAGGTTTCCGACTGCACGATCAGCGCATCACCATCCGGCTGGCTGTCGACATGTTTCATGATCTGGTCGGTAAAGTTCAGCATCGCACCGGGGCACCATTGCGCACCCGGCATCTGACGTTTCGCCATAACTTTGGTGTAGGGCGCACTGGCCTGAACGTCGAAAAATTCCCAGATCGCGCCCCAGAACGCCTCCAGATCGTCAACGCTCCACCGCCACATGGCATTGTAGTCGTCAAACGTTAGCTCTTTGGTGTCCTTCAAGAACCTCTCGAACGCGGCCATGGTTGATGCGTCATAGCGGTCAAGCGCCGGTTCCCACAGGATTTCGTTCATGTCATTGCTCCGTGGATCAGCGCCTTGAGCTCAGGGCGCGCAGGATAGGAACTGGACGGTGCCAGTTGCGTGAAAAAGACGACAGATAAATCCAGCACCGGATCAACCCAAAAGAAGGTGGACGCCATGCCGCCCCAACTGAAATCACCAACGCTGGACGGCACACGCACACGGCCGGGGTTCAGCACAACCGCCCCGCCAAGGCCAAAGCCCATCCCCTCCATCGGTTGCTCGGCAAAGCTGGCCGGACCCATTGATGCGATATCACCGGGCAAGTGATTGCGCATCATAAAGTCGAGGGTTTTAGGCGAAATCAGCCCCGCCCCGCCGGTGCGCAGCATTTCGGTAAACTTGAGATAATCATCAATTGTCCCAACCAGCCCACCGCCACCGGAATGCATTTGCGCATTCAAGAACGGCGATTTTTCAGGCCGGTCGACGCAGCGCAGCGTGGGTTCTGCCGGTTTCGCTTCGTTCATCGCATAGGCACTGCCCGCAAGCGGAGTGTAGAGCGCGGCGAACCGATCCTGCGTGCCATCCGGCACAGAAAACCGAGTCTCGTCCATGCCCAACGGCCCGAGGATCTCATCGACCAAAAATTGTTCAAGCGTCTTGCCCGATACCACCTCGATCACGCGGCCCAGCACATCAATGCTGACCGAATATTCCCAGCGACTGCCCGGTTGGAAGGCCAGCGGCAATTCGGTCAGTCGGTCGCTCATCTCGGCCAATGATCCCTGATCCGCGCGGAACAGAATGTCTTGATCGTCCATCGCTTGGGGCAGCACGCCAGGGTTAAACGGATAGCTTAGGCCCGATGTATGCGTCAGCAAATGATGCAGGGTCGGCGTTTGACAGGCTTCGGTCTGATCGATGCTGGTTGCCCCTGGAACAAGGCAGCGCATATCGGCAAAGGCAGGGATGAAATCGGACAATGGCGCATCAAGGTGAAACAGCCCGCGCTCCGCCAGCATCATAATCGCGACCGACGTGATCGGCTTGGTCATTGAATAGATGCGCGCAATGGTGTCGCGTTCAAACGGTTTGCCGGTTTCGACGTCACGCAGACCTGTCGCGTTAAAATAGACCTCCTTGCCCGCTTGCGCGACCAAGACGGAACACCCGGCAAAGCGGTTGCGCGCCACATAGCTGTCCATCCAGCTGCCAATACGGTCTAATCTACTGCTATCAAAACCCATAAAAAATCCTCCTGTGACGCATCAGCGCCTCAGGAGGATGAGGCCGCCAATAGCGACGTTTTTAACCTGCCAGAACGGCCCCGAGGATTAAACCTCGAGCCATTCCTTGCGCACATCATCGCGGGCTTTTAGATCGGCTGGCGTACCTTCGAACACCACCTGACCGTGGCCCATGACATAGACACGATCCGCGATATCCATGGCAATCGAAAGCTTTTGTTCGACCAGCAATGTGGAAATACCGCGGTTTGCGATCTCTTTCAGCACCTCGGCGACCTTTTGAACCATCTGCGGGGAAAGCCCCTCGGTCGGTTCGTCAATCATCACCAGATCAGGGTCGCCCATCAGCGTGCGACACATGGTCAACATCTGCTGTTCACCCCCCGACAAAACCGACGCTTCGACGTCAGCGCGGCGGTCAAGGTTTTCAAACATCTCGAACATGGCCTGCATCGACCAACGCCCCGCGCCATCCTTTTGACCGGGTTTCAGGCCCAGCGTCAGGTTTTGCCGTGTCGTCAGACCGGGAAAGATATCGCGGTTTTCGGGCACATAACCAATGCCCATATTCGCGATCTGAAACGCCTTCTTGCCGGCAATTTCCTTGCCCTGAAACTTGACCGACCCGTGGGGCTCGACCTCGCCCATGATGGCCTTGCAGGTGGTGGAACGACCAACGCCGTTACGCCCCAAAAGTGCGACGATCTCGCCCTCTTTTACGTTCAGGTTCACACCCTGAAGAATGTGAGATTTGCCATAATAGGCGTGCATATCGGTGACTTCGAGCATCATTAGTGTTCTGCCTCCAATGCGGCGCCTAAGTAGGCTTCTTGAACGCGTGCGTCTGCGCGCACGTCTGCGGGTGCCCCGGTGGCGATGATTTCGCCATAGACCAGCACCGAAATACGGTCGGCCAGACCAAAGACAACGCTCATGTCATGTTCAACCATGATCAGCGTTTTGCCCGCCGTAACCTTGAGGATCAGATCAGTGATGTAATCCGTTTCGGTGTTGCTCATCCCCGCTGTGGGTTCATCAAGCATGATCACATCGGCACCACCAGCAATGGTAATCCCGATCTCAAGCGCGCGCTGTTCAGCATAGGACAACGTGCCAGCCGGCAGGTTGCGCCGTTCCAGCAGGTTGATCTGATCCAGAATGGCCTCGGCCCCTTCGGTCAGGTCGCGCTTGCTGTTGACCAAGTGCCAAAAACTGTACTTGTACCCCTGCGCCCAAAGCAAAGCGCAGCGTACGTTTTCAAACACGGTCATCGCCGGAAAGATGTTGGTGATCTGGAAAGACCGGCTAAGGCCTTTGCGGTTGATCTGGAACGGCTCTAGCCCCGCCAGATTTTCGCCGTGCAGTTTCACCGTACCTGCCGTCGGTGCAAACCGCGCGGTGATCAGGTTGAACAGTGTCGATTTACCGGCACCATTCGGGCCGATGATGGCGTGACGTTCGGCCTTGCCGATGCTTAGATCAATGCCGCGAATAATCTCGGCTTTGCCAAAGCTTTTCTTGAGGCCGGTCAGTTCAAGGGCTGGTGTGCTCATGATGCGCCTCCTGCTGTGTTTGCTTCGTTCCACGCTTCTTTCAGGGATGGTGCTGTGACTTTGGCGATGCCAAGCCCGATCACCGTAATGGCCCCTGCTATGATCCAAGGAAGGATCTCGTGGCTGTTAAAGGTCGTCCAAAAGAGCGTCATTTCGACGTCTCCGGTGGCTGCGTGCCTGTAATGGAATGTCATCTCGACAAGTGCCGCCAGACCCAACAGCCCAATCGCCCCCGGTAGCAACGTCTTGAGGTAGGGCACGACGAGACCGCTGGCCTTGCGCAGCCGGAACGCGGGCACATGCATCATGATCAGTCCGGCCAAACCGCCCGGAAAGAACATCACCGTCGCCACGAAAAGCGTCCCTGCGTAAAACGCCCACAGCTCAGTCGACAGGCTGAGAACCGTTTGCAGCAGGGTAAAGGCAATCGCCCCGATGATCGGCCCAAAGAAGAAGCCAACGCCGCCCAGGAAGGTCACCAACAAGATCACGCCAGAGGATGCAGTGTTCAGGTTCTCTTCAGTCAGGATCTCGTAGTTGATGGCGAAGAGGCCACCCGCAATACCTGCGAAAAAGCCCGACGCGATAAAGCTGTAGTAGCGAACCCAGCGTGCGGAATAGCCCAAGAACTGCGCACGCTCTGGGTTGTCGCGTACCGCGTTTGCCATCCGAC
Organism: Sulfitobacter sp. AS59; assembly: GCF_038899995.1. Classification (NCBI taxonomy): domain Bacteria; kingdom Pseudomonadati; phylum Pseudomonadota; class Alphaproteobacteria; order Rhodobacterales; family Roseobacteraceae; genus Sulfitobacter; species Sulfitobacter sp. AS59. Next base: position 9,593 of record NZ_JBBMQK010000009.1, on the reverse strand, counting down.
CAACGGGTGTGCGGCTCCACAGGTACATAAGGGCTGCGGAGATTACGAGCCACGCAATGGTGAGGTAGTACACTTCGATCTGCTGAAGGAATTCGACACCAAAGAAAGGCTGCGCGTATGTACGGTCTCCGCTGATCCCTTCTTCGCCACCGAAAAAGGCCACGATGATAACAGAGCACGCGGCGATCAATTCACCCACACCCAGCGAGATCATGGCGAACACAGTCCCCGCTGACCGCGTTGAAAACGATCCGACAATCATCGCAAGACCCATACCGAACAAGCCGCCAAAGACGGGCAGGATTACCAGCGGAATTGTCTCAAAGAAATCCGACATGTTCATGATGTGCATACAGGCGAACCCGCCCACACCCGCATAAACCGCGTGGCCAAAGGACAGCATGCCCCCCTGCCCCAACAGCATGTTATAGGCCAGCGCGAACACGATGGTGATCGACATCTGGTTCATGATTGTCAGCGCCGAATTGTTCGTGAAAAACATCGGCAAGAACACCAAGACAACAGTCGCAATCACCCAAGGGGCCAGCGTCAGTGTCATGGAACCTGCGCGCATTCTCTCGGACGCCTTTGCAGGATCAGTCGTAATTTGATCTTGCTCGCGCGCGCCTTCTGGAACGTCGTGTTTAGGGTCTGAAACTGTCATGACTGGCGCTTTCCGAAAAGACCTGCTGGGCGGAAGATGAGGATCAGCACCATCAGGATATAGGGTAGAATGTCAGCGATCTGCGGGCTTGTCAGGCTCCAGAAGTCGCGAAAGACGCTATCGCTTAGGTTTTCAGGTGTTGAGATACCTATCGCGTTCAGCAAATCCTCCATTTCGATATTGTACGATTTGGCAAAGGTTGTGATCCAACCGATAAGCAAGGACGCCACCAAGGCCCCCCAAAGGGACCCAAGCCCGCCAATCACGATTGTCACAAACACGATAGAGCCAAGCACAAAGGCCATTCCCGGGAAGGTACCCAGAACAGGGCCGGCGATCACGCCCGCCAGACCGGCCAGCGCCGTCCCGACACCAAACACACCCATAAAGATCAACGGCACGTTGTGCCCCAATGCCTCGACCGTGCGGGGATAGCTAAGGGCCGCCTGAATGATCATGCCAACGCGTGTCTTGGTCAGAACATAAAGCAGACCAATAAAGATCGCGATCGAGATGAAGATCATAAAGATTTTATACGCGGGGATAGAGTTGCCCGAGATCGCGAATGCGGTGAAGTTCAGCACATCTGGCACCGAATAGGGCATCTGGTTCTTACCCCAGATAAACTGCACCAGCTCTTCGATCAGCAGGGCCAAACCAAAGGTAAAGATCAGTTCCGGCACGTGGCCGTATTGGTGGACGCGGCGCAGGCCATAGCGTTCGACCCCTGCCCCCAACACACCAACAATCAGCGGTGCAATCAAAAGCCCCATCCAGAAGCCAACGGCAATACTGATCTGATAGGCAAAATAGGCACCAAGCATGTAAAAGCTGGCGTGGGCAAAGTTTAGAACACCCATCATCGAGAAAATTAGGGTCAGACCGGCGGAAAGCATGAACAACAGCAATCCAGTTACCAGCCCGTCGATCAGATTGACGAGAATGAGGTCCATTGGGCCCCTCCAGGTGAGTGGTGGCAAAAACGAGAGAAAATTGGCCCGCCAGGATATACCAGACGGGCCGGGGAAACGCTGATTATGGGCGCTTCATTTCACAAGTGGTTGGGCTGTCCATCGACGCCATGACAACTGTGGATTCGGTGACAACACCGTAGTCCGAGTTATCATAGGTAAATGTCACGCCTTCGTTGGTATGCGCGTTGATGTGCATATCCTGGATCGCTTGGTGGTCTTGCGGACGCATAAACACTTTGCCGCCCCACATGGTTTCGTATTCCATGCCTTCAAGCGCATTGGCGATCGCTACGACGTCATCAGCAGTGCCTGCTTCTGAAATCGCCTTGGCCAGCATCCCGATTGTGTTCGAGATACGCGCCTGGTCAATATTGCCGTCTGGGTATTTCGCTTTGTACGCGTTGTAGTAGTCAGACGCTTCTTGGCTTGCGGGCGGGTTGATTTGGCCTTCGCCCACCAAACGGATGATACCCTTACCGGATTCACCAAATGCCGCTGTGATACCGGAACCTGCCGCATAATAGGTGTAGATCGGGCCGGTAAAGCCGTTTTCGATGATGGACTTACCAAGGCCAAGCATGTCTGCGCCCCAGTTACCGGTGATGACAGCATCCGCACCCGAAGCAACGATTTTGCGGGCATATGGGGTAAAATCTTTTACCTTGCCGATTGGGTGCAGTTCGTCACCAACGATCTCGATGTCAGCGCGTTTTTCGCCAAGCATTTTGTTCGCGGCGGCGGAAACCGACTTACCAAAGGAATAGTCCTGGCCGATGATGTAAACCTTGTTGATGCTGTCGTTTTCGGCGATCACATCGGTCAGCGCGTCCATTTTGATGTCTGCGTTGGCGTCAAAACGGAAGTGCCAGAAGTTACACTTGTCGTTGGTCAATGCAGGGTCAACAGCGGCGTAGTTCAAGAACAGAACGCGGCTGTCAGGGTTCCGGCGGTTGTGCTTGTCAACGGCTTCGGTCAGCGCGTTTGCAACACCCGAGGAGTTACCCTGAACGATGAAACGGACACCTTGGTCGATCGCGACCTGAAGCTGAATGAGCGATTCCTTGGGGCTGATTTTGTTGTCATAGCCGATGACTTCCATCATCTGGCCATCCAGCAAGCCGCCCTTTTCGTTGACCATATAATCAGCAGCGAATTCAAACTGATGCAGGCCGTTCGTACCGGTGCTGGCAAACGGGCCAGACAGTGGGTCAATGAATGCAACTTTGATATTTTCGGCAAAGGCAGCGCTTGCGCCCAAGACCAAAGAAAGCGCAGATACAGCGCCCAGTTTAGTGATATTTTTCATTTTAATCCTCCCAAGGACGGCCCGGCGCTTTGATGCGTTTTTTATGGAATGCCAAGCCTTGGTCGAAGCCTTGCACAATGGCTTACATTGTCAAGCGCCTCTGTTCAAAAGTTGCGGCAGTATGGGGCATGTTATGTCATATGTTGCGCCATCAAATATTTGCGCAATATATGATCAAATTCACCTCTGTCGCCGATATTTTGAGCAGAGAGGTCGTTAAGCGTTTGTTATTTATATCGTTTCCCAAACCAGCGAAATTTGAGGCGTTGCAAACAAATTGAACAGCTTCCTGACAAACGTCCGCCAGACAATGGAACGAAATTTTTTTCCCTTACGTCACTTTTTTTTGACGATGCAAATTGGCGCATTCTGAAACCGCTATCATATTCGCAACATGACAGAATTTTCGCGGGGGACGCGAATTCGAGCAGGGTTTTTCACTTGATTCTGGAGGGCCACGGCACGGCCCGGCAAGCAGTTAAATCCGGATGCTGATCGCCTCTGCCGCCTTGATCAGACGCTTTGCATAGACCGTTTCAAGCTGCTTCTTTTTAACGTGAAACGCGGGGCCACCAATGTTCAAGCCATAGACCAAAGACCCGTTGGGGGAAAACACAGGCACGGCGATCCCGTTCACATCTGGCCGCCAGTCCCCATAGCTTGAGCAGAACCCTTTTTCCGCAAATTCGGTGACCGCAGCGGCATAGCTTTCGCGCCCGCGTTTTTCTAATGCAGCATCGGTTTGCGCAGCGATGCCAAAGGCCCGTTCGCGCATCGCCTCGTCCATGCCCACCATAATGGCGCGGCCAATCGCGGAGTCGAACAGCGGCAAACGTGATCCGACACGCATTTGCAGCGCGACGTCCTCGCGGGATCGTTTCGTACAAACATAAACGACATCCAGCCGATACGGCTCACCAATCGCGACGGTAATATAAGAGTTTGGGCCGTCCCGCAGCGCCTTCATCTCTTCGGCAGCGCGGTCACCGATTTCCATGCTCGTCAGCACGCCAAAGCCCAGTTGCAGCACGCCCGCGCCCAACCGGTAAGTGCCCGTGCGCGGATCAGCGATCAGATAGTCCAGTTCGCACAATGTGTGGGTCAATCTGGAGACCGTCGCCTTGGGCAATCCAGTGCGTTCGGAAAAGTCCGTGTTCGTCAGCGCGGATTCATTCTGGCGAAAGCAGCGCAAAACATCGAGCCCACGCGCCAGGGCCGTGACAAAGTTCCTATCCTTTGCCTCTGACGGATCGGTTGCGAACTCGTGGTTTGCCATCTTATTATCTTTCCAACGCTTTCAAGCCATTAGCGGCAAAGACCGGCACATAGGCACCGACCTTCATTGCGCGTTCCGGGTTTGACGCGTTGCCATCCAGCGCACGTTTCAGCACGCCCTGGATGATCCCCGCCATGCGGAAAAAGCAAAAGGCGACGTAAAAGCCAAAGTTATCGATCCCGTCCAAACCCCGACGTTCGCAATATTTAGCGATAAATTCCTCGTCCGTTGGCAGGCCAAGTGCGGCGCGATCAGCACCCCCAAAACCACGCCCTTCGGTGCCGGCTGGCATCTGCCATTGCATAATCACTGCCGCCAGATCGGCATAGGGGTGGCCAATGGTGGACAGTTCCCAATCTAGCACGGCCAGACATTTTGTGCCGTCTTTTTCGAACATCATATTGTCGATGCGATAATCGCCATGCACCAACGTGCGTTGCCCGTCATCGGTTGGGATGCTGGCTGTCAGACGTTCGATCAACTCGTTCATGGCGGGCTGATCTTCGGTTTCCGAGGCGCGATATTGCTTGGTCCATCGGGCGATCTGGCGCTCGTAATAGTTTCCGGGGGGGCCGTAATCGGACAACCCGACGGCATCAATGTCGACCTCGTGCAAAGCTGCCAGAACGCGGTTCATTTCATCCATGATCCCGGCGCGCACTTCATTGGTCTCGTCCAGCATCCGCGGATCCATGAAATTGCGCCCGTTGACGTGGTCCATGATATAGAACGCCGACCCGATAACATCATCATCTTCGCACAGCAGATGCATTTTCGACACCGGTACGTCCGTGTCTTGCAACGCCTTTTGCACACGGAATTCGCGGTCAACCGCGTGTGCCGATTTCAGCAGAACCCCGGGGGGCTTGCGACGCAGCACAAAATTGCGGCTGGGTGTTTTCAAAAGGAACGTCGGGTTGGACTGGCCAGCCTGAAACTTTGACACCTCAAGCGGGCCCTCAAAGCCCTCAAGATGCTTTTCCAGATAGGCAGTGACCTTTGGAATATCGAGCGTTTGCGTATCGGTACTCATGGTTTCATTCCTTAACTATAGGTCATCATGCCAGCGGCGTCGCCGGACATCATATGCGGAGTCGCGTTGAATTCATGCAGAAAAAACGCGGAGTTGGTGAAAACAAATTTGGTGATCGACGTATTCTTGATCTGCAGGTTCAGGGTCATCATCATCTTATCCGGCGCGCCCAGTGACGCCGCCGTCAATTGCCCGATCACCCCGCCCGAACTGACGGCCAACACGCGGTCGGCCCCGGTGGCACAGGCGGCAAGACGTGCCGCTTCGACGCGACCGGTAAACGTGCCCCAGCTTTCAGCGGGGTTCTCGATTTCATCTGCCTGCCACTGAAACACCGTCTCGCGCAGGGTGCGGAAATGAACCTTGCGGTCGCCTTTGACCAGATCCGGCACATCGCCCTTATAGCGCGCGCTTAACAGATCCTGAAAATCATATTCGTTGAATCCTGCGTGTTCTTCGCCCGTCTCAAATCCCATCGAGGCAAGCGTTTCTTTTTGACGGGTCAGGGTGCCGGTGATCGTCCGATCCGGCACCCATCCCATATCTCGAAGAGCCTGACCAACCGCCGCAGATTGCTGGTGCCCGAGGTCCGACAACTTGTCATAGTTGTCAGCCCCGAATGACGCCTGTCCGTGGCGGATGACCAAAAGCTCTCCCATTTTGGTTTACAGAACCTCGAAGAGGCCAGCAGCACCCATGCCGCCGCCCACACACATGGTGCAGACAACGTATTTGGCACCGCGACGTTTGCCTTCGATCAGCGCGTGGCCAACCATGCGAGCGCCCGACATGCCGTAAGGGTGACCGATGGAAATCGCGCCGCCGTTTACGTTCAGCAATTCGTCAGGGATGCCCAGCTTGTCACGGCAGTACAGAACTTGCGATGCAAAGGCTTCGTTCAGTTCCCACAGGCCGATGTCGCTCATCTTGAGGCCATGCGCTTCAAGCAGTTTTGGCACCGCGAAAACCGGACCAATGCCCATTTCGTCAGGTTCACAGCCCGCAGCCATCACGCCAACATAACGACCCAGCGGGCTTAGACCCTGCTGTTCAGCCAGCTTGGCTTCCATAATAACCGAGGCAGAGGAGCCATCGGACAGCTGCGATGCGTTACCGGCAGTGATGAACTTGCCTTCTTTAACGACCAAGCCGTCTTTGAAAACGGGCTGCAAACCACCAAGGCTTTCCTTGGATGTGCCGGGGCGGTTGCCTTCGTCCTTGTCCAACGTGACCTCATGCGACGAGATTTCTTTGGTCTCGCGGTCTTGGGTCATCATTGTGGTGGTCATGGCAACGATTTCATCGTCGAACTTGCCAGCTTGTTGCGCCTGATGGGTCAGCTCTTGGCTGCGCGCTGCGTATTCGTCTTGTGCTTCACGGCTGATGCCATAACGCGATGCAACGTTTTCTGCCGTCTCAAGCATGGTGACATACAGGTCAGGCATGTTTTCCTTAAGGTAAGGGTCTGCCTTGACGCGCATTTCCGGGGTTTGCACCATCGAAATGCTTTCAACGCCGCCACCGATCACGATGTCCATGCCGTCCATCACAACCTGCTTGGCTGCTGTGGCGATTGCCATCATGCCGGACGCACATTGACGGTCCAGCGACATGCCACCAACGGTGACAGGCAGACCGGCGCGCATGGCAACCTGGCGGGCGATGTTGCCGGCGGAATGCCCCTGCTGCAGCGCCGCGCCAAACACGCAATCGCTGATTTGGTCAGGGTCAACGCCCGCGCGTTCAACCGCATGTTTGATGGCATGGCCGCCAAGGGCCTGAGGTGTGGTGGCATTGAACGCACCGCGATAGGCTTTGCCAATCGGGGTACGGGCTGTGGATACGATTACTGCGTCACGCATGGTGATCTCCCTTTAAAATATAGTCTGTTAGCCCCAATCCAGATCAAGACCTTGGGCCTTGGCTGCATTGAGAGCGTATTTCTTGGTCTGGCTAAAGGCGTCGGTCAGCTCTTGCTGGCCTGCCTCGTTCGTAATTTTGTCGAATGCAGCTGCGACGCCCTCAGGGGTATTGTCCTGACCAGTCAACGTCACGCCTTCCGTTTCGTAAACGCGGGTCTGGGCAAAGCTGCCAGCCCCTGCGCCAAGGATCACCCGGCTGGGGCCGTCTTCGCTGACAAGATATAGCAGGCCGGGGGTAATGGTTTCGGGTGCCAGCAATTCCTGCGCCTGTTCGGGCAACAAATCGGCGGTCATCCGGGTCGCGGCCGTGGGGGCCAGCGTGTTGACGCGAATGTTGTCACGCGCGCCTTCCAGATGCAGCACATTCATCAGCCCCATCATCGCCGCCTTGGCCGCCCCATAGTTGGACTGACCAAAGTTGCCATAAAGCCCCGATGCCGACGACGTTAGCACGATGCGCCCGTATTTCTGTTGGCGCATGATCGGCCAGCAGGCGTGGGTCACATTGGCAGAGCCGATCAGATGCACGTCTACGACTTTGCGGAAATCAGACATCTCCATCTTGGAAAACGTCTTGTCGCGCAGGATACCGGCGTTGTTCACCAAGATATCAATGCGGCCCCATGCCTCCATCACCTCTGCGACCATATCGGCCACGCCAACCTCGTCCGACACATCGCAGCCGTGCGACATCGCCTCGCCACCCGCATCGCGGATTTCCTGTGCAACGGCTTCGGCAGCGGTCGATGATGCGCCCTGCCCGTCCGTCGTCACGCCAAGGTCATTCACCATAACGCGCGCGCCACGTGCGGCCAGCCCCAAGGCGTGGCTGCGGCCAAGACCGGTACCGGCACCTGTGACAATCGCCACGCGGTTATCAAATCGGATGTCCATCATCGCCCCTTAATGCAGTGCTTGTTCAAAGATGTTCGGCCCGCTCATCACGTTGATGCCGCCGCTCACCGGAATGACAGCGCCGGTGATATAGGCACCGCCGGTCCCGCATAGAAACAGCATACAGCCGGCAATATCGGTGTCCGTCCCGACGCGGCGCAGCGGCACGTCTTGGCCCACTTTGCTGCGCATATCTTCGTCATGGGTGGCAAACGCGGTCATGCGCGACACGAACGGCCCCGGTGCCAAAGCGTTCACAGTGATCGCATCCCCCGCCAGTTCCTTGGCCAGAATTTTGCTCAGGTGGATCACGGCCGCCTTGGACGCGGAATAGCTATAGGCACCATCGCCCATCTCGCGTTCGCCCATGACCGACCCGACATTCACAACCCGTGCTGGGTCTTCGATGGTCGCGTGCTTTTTCAGCATCGGCAGCAGTTTTTGTGTCAGGTCGAACAGACCGGCCACATTGACGTTCATCACCTTTTCCCAAGCCTTGAACGGAAATTCACCCAAGGGTGCACCCCATGTGATACCCGCGTTGTTCATCAGGATATCAAGGCGATCTGTGTGGGCTTGCACGGCTTCCACCATCGCATCGACACCTTCTTCGGTACCGACATCGCCCGCAAATCCGATGGCTTTGCCGCTGGCACCCATGGCGTTCAGCTCTTTCGCAACGGCCTCGCAGGCGTCACCTTTGCGGCTTGCGATCAGCACGGTCGCGCCTGCACGCACCAAACCTTCGGCGGCCATGCGGCCAATGCCTGTCGCACCACCTGTAACAAGGGCAGTTTTACCCTCAAGTCCGAAAAGTGTATTGATATCCATGGTTTAAAATCCTCTGTGCTTGGCGACTTGGTTTGCGTGATAGCCATAGTCGCCCAGCCATTCAGCGCCGACACGGGCGCGTTTCATATAAAATCCGATGCCATAAGCGTCGGTCATGCCAATCCCGCCATGCATCTGAACACCCTCTTGCACCGCCAGTTGCGCCGTCGATGTGGCGCGGGCTTTGGCCAGTGATACGGCCATGGTGGCGTTATCAGGGTCTTCGTCCAGCAAACGGCCTGCATTCACGATTGCCGATGCCGTTACTTCAATCTCGCACCACAGATGCGCGGCGCGATGTTGCAGCGCCTGAAAGTTACCGATGACTGTGCCGAATTGCTTGCGCTCTTTCAGGTACGCGACGGTCATCCCAAAGGCACCCGCCGACAGCCCCGCCATTTCAGCGGCCAGCGCTGCCTGACCTGCTTCAATCGCGGGTTTCAACACGCTCATCGCGCTATCGACCTGACCCAAGACATCCTCGCCCGTCGCCTCGACATTGTCGAAATCGATCCGCGCGGAATCCCGTGCGTCGATCATATTTTGCGCGTTGCGGGTGATACCCGCGCGGTCAGCCGGGATATCGAACAGGGTCAGGCCATCATCGGTTTTCGCCAGCACCAGCAAACGATCCGCCAATGCGCCATCGACGACGAATGTTTTCTTACCGCTTAGGCGGAAACCATTCCCCTC
>NZ_JBBMQK010000008.1:0-115713 GCF_038899995.1 Sulfitobacter sp. AS59 | reverse complement strand
CACAGAACCTGACCACGCTCAACGCCTTCACGGTCAACGCCGCGCAGCAGGGCACCGATGTTGTCGCCAGCTTCACCGCGGTCCAGCAGTTTGCGGAACATTTCAACGCCGGTACAGGTGGTTTTCTTGGTGTCGCGGATACCAACGATTTCAATCTCGTCGCCAACGTTGATCACGCCACGCTCGACACGGCCCGTAACAACTGTACCACGACCAGAGATAGAGAACACGTCTTCCACAGGCATCAGGAATGGCTGGTCAACAGCACGTGCTGGTGTGGGGATGTATTCGTCAACAGCGGCCATCAGCGCGCGGATCGAGTTTTCACCGATCTCAGGATCGCGGCCTTCCATGGCTGCCAAAGCGGAACCAGGAATTACAGGCATGTCGTCGCCAGGGTATTCGTAGGAAGACAGCAATTCGCGGATTTCCATTTCCACCAATTCCAGCAGCTCTTCGTCGTCAACCTGATCCACTTTGTTCATGTAAACAACCATGGTCGGGATACCAACCTGGCGGCCCAGCAGGATGTGCTCGCGGGTTTGTGGCATCGGGCCATCGGCCGCGTTCACAACCAGGATCGCGCCGTCCATTTGCGCCGCACCGGTGATCATGTTTTTCACATAGTCAGCGTGGCCGGGGCAGTCGACGTGTGCGTAGTGACGGTTTTCCGTCTCATATTCAACGTGGGCTGTCGAAATGGTGATGCCGCGTGCTTTTTCTTCGGGCGCGCCGTCAATTTGGTCATACGCTTTGAAATCGCCAAAATACTTGGTGATCGCTGCTGTCAACGTCGTCTTGCCGTGGTCAACGTGACCAATCGTGCCGATGTTTACGTGCGGTTTATTACGTTCAAACTTTGCCTTAGCCATGATGCAGCCCTTTATATTAATGTGGGCCCTACGTCAGACCCAAACCTATCTGGCGGGCGATGTATTGGGTCTGGCGCATAAAATCAAGCGTCTGTTCGCGCTTGAAACCAGCATCTGCAAAGTAATTTCAGCTTATTCCGTGCTGGCGGCCGGTGCAGGCTCGGTATCGGCCCGCTCAATCACAGCATTAGCGTCGCGGTTGAACCACCCTTCGGCCTCATTTTGCTTGACCAAATAGTTCTCAATCGACTTGGCAGCATTCTGGCTCAGGTTCTTAAGCTGCTCTTCGGCGGTCTTGGTATAACCCGACCCCACAATCGGCCCCTGATCAAACGATTCGAACACGGTAATCTGATGCGGTTTGTCGGTCAGCTTCTTGCCTGCGGCGTCATCCCACACATTAAAGTTAAGGATCATCACCGACTTGGGGGCCAGCACCAGCGGAATACCGGGAGGGGCCAGTACGTAGCCCTCCACGCTGACGCCAAAGTGATAATCGCGCGCGCCATCATAGCGATCAAACCGTTCTGCAATCGCGTCTTTGACGGCAGCGGTCAGCACCTCTTCGCTCACCTCGCGGCTGATCGGCAGCTTTTGAACTTTGGGCGCGACCACAATGTTATGGTATAGGTTAAAGTCGCCAAGCGGCACGGGGGCCTTGTTCAGATCGGACGCGCCGTTGCAGGCAGCAACAAAGGTAACGGTCATCAAAATGGCAAGAACACGAAACATCTAAAGCCTCCATCGGCGCAAACTGTGTCCATGGCGATACCCCAAGCCCAACGAGGGTGCAATCTTTTGGACCATTTGCAACCAACGGCCCAAGCCCTAATTATGATGTGTCGCAGAAAGGCACCTTTCGTATGAGCCAACCGCCCCTTCCCGTCCGTGTGCCCTTGGTGACCCGACCTTGGGGGATTCTGAAAAGCCTGCAAATGGCGCGGCGCAATATTCTAAGCATCATACCCGCCATCGCCACCAAGCAGCCCATGGTATCGGGTAAGACCGGCAAACGCTGGCATATGGTCATGGACCCCACAGCCATCCGCGAGGTGCTGCTGGACCGGTTGGAGGATTATCCTAAATCCCTCGTTGTCAAAAACCTGTTGAAACCGGCCATCGGGGATTCACTGTTCATTGCAGAGGGCGCCCATTGGCGTTGGCAACGCCGCGCTGCCGCCCCGGTGTTCTCTGCGCGCAATATGCTGAACCTGTCGCCGATGATGACATCCGCTGCCGAACGGTCCTGCGACCGCATCACAGCCGCAGGCCCCCGCGCCATCAACATGCTGGACGAGATGGTCACAACCACCTTTGACGTGATTTCTGATGTTACGTTTTCGGGCGATGACACCATTGACCGCGATGCCGTGCATGTCGCGATTGAGGATTATATCGCCCAAGCGGGCAAGGTCAGCCTGTTCGATATACTGGGTTTCCCCGACTGGGTGCCCCGCCCCGACCGGATCGTATCGGGCAAGGCCGTTCGCCAGATGAAACGTCTGGCCGATACCGCGATTGAGGCACGCGCCAAGCGCGGCAGCGACGGCACCCCCGATCTGCTTGATCTGCTGCTGGACGGTATGGATCCGAAAACGAAACGTCAGATGAACACCGCCGAGCTGCGCGATAATCTGCTGACGTTTATCGTTGCGGGGCACGAAACCACGGCCCTGACATTGTCTTGGTCGCTATATCTGATGGGGTTTGATCAAGCCGCCCAAGACAAGGCCCGCGCCGAGGCACAATCGGTTCTACAGGGCCGCGCGGCCACGGGCGATGATGTCGAACACCTGCCCTATATTCGCCAGATTATCGACGAGGCGCTGCGCCTTTATCCCCCGGCGGGCATGCTGTCACGAACTGCACAAAAACATGACACGCTGGGCGGGCGCGAGGTCAGACCGGGCGATACCGTGATGATCCCGATCTATGCTTTGGGGCGTCATGAACAGCTGTGGGATGATCCGGATGCATTCAAACCCGAACGGTTCGCGGACCGCAAATCGATTGACCGCTACGCCTATCTGCCCTTTGGCGATGGCCCACGCATTTGCATCGGTGCCAGCTTTGCGCTGCAAGAGGCGGTGATCATCCTTGCCACCTTACTCTCGCGGTTCAAATTCACCGCCGTCGCAGGCAAGGATCCTGAACCGGTGATGATCCTCACGCTCCGCCCCGAGGGTGGTGTTTGGTTAACGGCAGAGCCCGCTTAATCGCAGATCGATTGCAGGTCTGCCCAGCCAGAATCGTCCAGTATAGGTGAATAATCACGGGTTTCGTCAGCAGCGCTGCGGGCGTTCTCAATGCGGTCCGAAAGACTGGGATGGCTTAGAAAATGGCCCAACAATTCGTTGCCTTCACCATGTTCGTCACGCAGCCGTTCAAACATCGTGCCAAGCGCGGCTGGCGATACATTTGCAGCCTCAAGTCGCGTATAGCCGAACGCATCTGCATCCGTTTCAGCCTGCTGGCTGTAGGTCGCGCTGATCAGGCGTTCGGTCAAGAACAAGACAGCAGCACCTCCGGCAAAATCGCCAAACAGCAGGCCCAGAATACCAATGGAGCCCGCCGACCGCAGCGCATGCCGTGTCGGGTCGCGACTGACCACATGGCCGATCTCGTGCGCAAGCACAGCGACGACTTCGTCAGGCGTTTCCGCATGATCGATCAACCCTTTGAAGATCACGACGAACCCGCCTGGCAAGGCAAAGGCGTTAATCATCTCGTGATCCAGTACCGTAACGCTTAAACCCTCTGGCGCGCCCTCACCCGCCATCAGCGCAGCGGTCATTTGGCCAAGCGCCGCGACGCCAGCCGGGTTTTCGCACATCGCCAAAGGCGCAAGCGCAGTGTCCCCTAACGCGTCGCGTATCTGTTCAAACGTCGCCTCGCCCAACGCTCGTTCACCGGCAGGTGGGATGAAAACGGCAAGGCGGTCCGCCAGCAAGGGTACCAAAACCGTGACTTGGAGCGCGACAGCCGCAACCGCTCCGGCCGCCCAAAGCGCCAGTTTCCCGCGCCCTTTTGGCGGGCTGCGGCGCGTAGCATTTGGCAAATACCCCAGCAGCATTTGATCTGTAACCAACAGCCGCGCCAAGGGGTCCGTGATCAGCTGCAAGGCAAAGCTGTGCTTGTTGGCGTTATCCTCAAGAACGCGAATATCTTTGACAGGCCAAAAAAGCGTCGTGCCATTATCAAGCCCGATCTGAAGATTGTGATTGGCGATGTGCAGGCTGACCTCTTTGCCAATCGGACGGTCACCGTCGAAATAGGCAGAGCCAAAACCATTGAACCCCATGCTCATATCGCGGCCCCCAGATCCAATGCCTCGGCGAACCCTTCGGCCTCGGCGAATTCGTCGCGATCACGCTGGCTGATGCCCTGCAATCCATGGCGCTGCGGCAGCGACAGCGTTCTGGCCATGTGACGCATCAAAGGAAAGGTGACGAAAGTGCTGTAAAGCACGTTCCACAGCAAAAAGATCGATAGATAGAAGACGGCGATCATGGGGACAGCTATAATTTGGGGAAGGTCCACAGCCGCACCAAAATCACCCACTACGCCCCCCAGCATCGCCGAAGGACCCAGCGTTAGAATTGCGAAAATCACCAGCCCGATGATCCCCAGTAGCAAGGTAAGATAGGCAATAAAGCTGCCCAAGACGTAAATACTGACCACCCGCGGCCCGCTCAGCCGTGAATGCAGCGTGATCCCTTCGGTCGTTTTGTGATTGGCCATCAAACGTTTTGAGACAAAGCGATAGTGAACTGCCCCGTACAGCAACCCGATAATCCCGAGCAAAAATATCCCCAGCCGTTCCACCCCGACGACAGGAAGCACTGCCGCGCCGCCGTCCATCATTTCCTCAATCGAGCGCATGACCCCGTCGGTGGTTATGTCAGCTGACACCACGATCGGGTCCAGCCAGAACACCCAGATCGCTCCTGCTGCTATTATAAAAAGCGATAGCATAAACGGAATCGCAGCACGGTAGAGCATTGTCCAATGCCCGCCCTGATGCAGCCGCGCCGAGCCAAAATAGGTGCGATCCGTCACGTATTTCTCAAGCCAGAACGTCATGCGTGGCCACAACGCTCCCAGCGTCAGCAAGGTCACCGCCCAATGCGCCAACGCCCGCCACGCATAGCCCCAAGCACCCTTCTCAAGACCAAAGCGCACACCGCGCCAGCGGGTTCGAGCAAGGACATAGCGCCGCGCCCGGTACTGGGCATAAAACCACAGCGGTATCACCCCAATGACACTGGCCAGATACCCCACGGACGCGCTCGAAAAGACCGAGAAACTGACGAACATGACCACCAGATTGATGATGCCAATGTAAAACGTCAGGATGACCACCGCGATAAAGAAGCCCAGCAATTTTTCCCACGGGTCACCGACGTACTCCATCGGATGGCCACCGGGCCGGATCGCCGACCAGAACCAGCGTCGCATACGGGTTTTCATCCAAAACCGGTAAAATCCCAGTGTGATAACGGTCAGAAAACCTGTCTTAAGCGCCAGCCAAAATAGCGCACCGCGGGAACCAGTGAAATATACAGGAAGGCCGACAGCATCGGACTTGGGCGATGTCAAAGCGACATCGATCATTCGTTGGGCCGATTAGCCAAAACGATTGTCACGCGGGAAACCACGGGGTGCCATGCGTCCCGAACCGGCGCGTTTGCCTGTCCATTCGGTCAAATCGGATTCGGTGCGGGTGCGCCCAGCCGGATCAAGCCAGCTCAGCCCGTCGGCACGAACAAACGTCGTCGCATCCGACATGCCGCCGTCTTTGTATTTCTGCAAACGCACGCCCTTGCCACGCCCCATTTCGGGCAACTCGTCCAGCCCGAACACCAGCACCTTGCGGTTCTCACCAACCACAGCGACTGAATCGCCCGCGATAGGGGCACAGATCATCGCTTTGCCGTCACCGCGGACGTTCAGAACCTGCTTACCCGTACGGGTCTGGGCCAGAACTTCGTCTTCGGGCACCACAAAACCATCCCCGGCAGAGGACGCGACCAGCAGTTTCCGGCCTGCTTTGTGAATAAAGATATCGATGATTTGCACGTCATTTGGCAGATCAACCATCAAGCGCAATGGCTCGCCCATGCCACGCCCACCGGGCAATGTGGCAGCCGATACCGTGTAGAAACGCCCGTTCGAGCCAAAGACCAGCAAGCGGTCGGTCGTTTCAGCATGGAAGATAAAGCGGGGGCCGTCGCCGTCTTTGAACTTCAGCTCGCGGTTCAGGTCGATATGGCCGGTCATCGCCCGTATCCACCCCATTTCAGAGCAGACAACGGTGATCGGTTCACGGTCAATCATCGCCTCAAGCGGCACGTCCTCGATCTCGCCCGCTTCGGCAAAAGTCGAACGGCGCTTGCCGATATTCTTGCCGTCCAGCGTCCAGTCTTTGCCAAACTGCTTTTTGGTGGCCCGCAACTGATCGATGATGCTGGTCCATTGCAGCTCGTCGTTTTCCAACAGGTCTTCTAGGCCCGCGCGTTCTTCCATCAATGCGGCTTGTTCGCGCAGCAATTCCATCTCTTCGAGACGGCGCAGCGACCGCAGGCGCATGTTCAAAATCGCGTCGGCCTGAACTTCGCTTAGCGAATTTTCAGTTGTCGGTGCCGGTGGCACATAATCAGCCTCGTTCGTCGCGCGAACGTGGTCTTTCCCCCAATCCTCGGCCATCAACGCGGCTTTGGGGTCGTCGTCATAACGGATAATATCGATCACACGGTCCAGATTCAGGAAGGCAACGATAAAGCCTTCCAACACCTCAAGACGGTGATCGATCTTTTCCATCCGGTGGGCCGAACGGCGCTGCAAAACTTCGCGGCGGTGATCCAAGAATGCCCGCAGCACTTCTTTCATCGAGCAAACCTTGGGCGTCAGCCCGTCGATCAACACGTTCATGTTCAGCGAAAACCGCACCTCAAGGTCAGAGCTGCGGTACAGCATGCCCATCAGGACCTCGGGGTCGACGTTTTTCGAGCGTGGTTCAAGGATCAGACGGATGTCATCGGCGGATTCGTCGCGCACATCGGCCAAAATCGGTATCTTCTTAAGCTGGATCAGCTCGGCGATTTTCTCGATTAGCTTGGATTTCTGAACTTGATAGGGGATTTCGGTGACAACGATCTGCCACGCTCCACGCCCTAGATCCTCGACCTCATAGCGGCACCGCAGGCGGAAACCGCCCTTGCCGGTGCGATAGGCGTTGGCGATATTTTCTGCCGGCTCAACGATAATCCCGCCCGTGGGGAAATCGGGGCCGGGCACGAAATCAAGCAACTTATCATCGCCCGCGTTCGGGAATTTGATCAGGTGAATACAGGCATCCACCAGCTCTGAAATGTTATGCGGCGGAATGTTCGTCGCCATACCAACCGCAATGCCTGACGACCCATTAGCCAGCAGGTTCGGGAACTGCGCAGGCAAGACCACAGGTTCGGTCAGCGTGCCGTCATAGTTTTCGCGAAAATCAACGGCGTTTTCGTTCAACCCTTCCAGCATCGCCTCGGCGACGGCGGTCATGCGCGCTTCGGTATAGCGGCTTGCGGCGGGGTTATCGCCGTCGATGTTGCCAAAGTTGCCCTGACCATCAACCAGCGGATAGCGCACGTTGAAATCTTGGGCCAAGCGCGCCATCGCATCATAGATCGCGGCATCACCATGCGGGTGATAGTTCCCCATCACGTCGCCGGAAATCTTGGCCGATTTGCGGAAACCGCCGGTCGAGCTGAGCCGCAGTTCGCGCATGGCATATAGAATACGGCGGTGCACAGGTTTTAACCCGTCACGGGCATCCGGCAGCGCGCGATGCATAATTGTCGACAATGCATAGGTCAGATAGCGGTCGCCCAACGCGATACGCAGCGGTTCGGACACGTTCCGAGGATCGAATTCTGGGGGGGCGGTAACATCTGACATGGAAGGTGTTTATCCAAGCAGGCGTGAAGCGGCAAGCGGCTGTTTGGCTAAAATGACGCCAGGCAACACCAGACTGTTACCGCCCTGCAACGCTCAAAAGATTCTCGCGCCGTCAACGGGCAATTTGTGGTAATAAGGCTAAGTGCGTGTCTTGGGGATGCCAACTGCTTGGCTCGTGACCCCATGCTGCAATGAGGACGTACAAAATGAAACGGTTTATCCTACTGACCTTTGGGTTTTTGGGCCTGGCTTTCTACGAACTAAGCGGTGGCGCTGATTTTGAGCCCCCGCGCCCGCCCGTCGTCGAACCATCCCTGACCGAAGCGACGGTTGCCGACGATGAACCACAGATCGAAGTGGCACGCGCCAAGCCACAGATCGCACCCCATACCCCGCAAGGGTTGGCAAATATTCGGCCGATTGACACCACACCACCCGGATTTGGCGATACGCCCGACACTGACACGGCGCAAACCAACGACACCGCCCAGATCGATGATCTGGTTGCGGCGGTCAATGCTGCCGTAAAAGCCGCCGAGGCCCCCTTGGCAAACGAAGTGACTTTGGTCCCTGTTAATCTGAGCAGCACCACATCTGGCCAAGACACACCGGCAATCATTCCTAGCCTGATTACACCCGATGACACGGGCGCGGTTACCATCGACGCCAGCGGATCTGGCGATATCCGGACAGTGTCAGGCAACAGCGTAAACGTACGCGGCGGCCCCGGCACGGAATATGATGTCGTCACCCAACTGACCCGCGGCGATAGTGTTGAGATCATCAACGACACCGGCGATGGCTGGGTGCAACTGCGCCCGCTGAATGGCGGCCCTGTGGGCTGGATGGCCGATTATCTGCTCTCGGGCGTTTAAGCCGCGTTGCCATCACGGCACGAACACGCGATGAAAGGCCTTGGATAAAGGGGCCTTTCGTGACCGACAAAAGCATTTTGATAACCGGCTGTTCCTCTGGCATCGGATATGCCGCCGCGCATGGACTGCGCGCACGGGGCTGGCGTGTTTTCGCATCCTGCCGCCAACAAGCAGATTGTGACCGGCTGACCGCCGAAGGGTTCGACAGCCCGTTGCTCGACTATACGGATACCGCCAGCATTCATGCCGCACTCGAACATGTGCTGGGTGCCACAGGTGGAACGCTGGATGCGCTTTATAACAACGGTGCCCATGCGACGCCCGGGGCCGTCGAAGACCTGCCCACGGATGCGCTGCGCGACATCTTTGAAAGCAACTTTTTCGGATGGCATGAGCTGACCCGCGCCGTTTTGCCGATCATGCGCACCCAAGGGCACGGGCGGATTGTGCAATGCTCATCTGTTTTAGGCTTGGTGACGATGCCGTGGCGCGGGGCCTACAACGCGACAAAATTCGCGCTTGAGGGGCTGACCGACACCCTAAGGATCGAAATGCGCGACACGCCGATCCACGTCATTCTGATCGAGCCCGGCCCCGTGACCTCAAAAATCCGCGCCAATTCGATCCCGTATTTCGAACGCTGGATCGATTGGGAAGCCTCCCCGCGCCGGGATCAATACGAAAGCAAACTTAGAAAACGGCTCTATGCAAGCAGCGGGCCGGACACATTCGAGCTGCCCCCGGAGGCGGTTGTGAAAAAGCTGGTTCACGCGCTCGAAGCGCCCAAGCCGCGCCCGCGTTATTATGTCACGACCCCCACATATATATCGGGGTTTTTACGGCGGATATTGCCGACACGGGCGCTTGACTGGGTGCTGGCACGGTAAATTACGGTTGCGCAATACGCTTGCCTCGCTACATCTGGGCTTAGCACAAAGGAAAACCTATGTTCTCAGATCCTCTCTTTATACTGGTCTGCATTGCGGTGCTGGCTGTGATCATCATTCTGATTATGGGATTGGGCGGTTTTGCCAGCGGTGGCGAATTTAACAAGCGCAACTCAAACAAACTGATGCGGCTGCGGCTTATTTCGCAGTTTATCGCCGTGGTTTTGATCGTGTTATATGTCTATCTCCGCAAGGATGCCGGCTGATGGTGGTCCTGAATAAAATCTATACCCGCACCGGCGACAAAGGCGATACCGCGCTTGGCAATGGGACGCGCGTGCCAAAACACGACCCCCGGGTCGAGGCCTATGGCACCTCAGACGAACTGAACTGTTTTGTCGGCGTGGCCCGTTTGGTGGCCACGGGTGAAACCGATCTGGCCTTGTCCCGGATTCAGAATGATCTGTTCGATGTCGGTGCCGATCTGTGCCGCCCGGACATGAGCGCCGACGCGACGGCAGAATACCCGCCCCTGCGCATCGCCCCCGAACAAGTTGACCGGCTAGAGCGCGAAATCGACGTGATGAACAAAGACCTTGCCCCGCTGCGCAGTTTCATCCTGCCCGGCGGCAGCGAACTGGCTGCACATCTGCATGTCTGCCGCACGGTTGCCCGGCGCGCTGAACGCCTGACTGTCCTTTTGGCACAGCAAGAAGACGTGAACGAAGCCACCGTCCGCTATCTCAACCGTCTCAGCGACTGGTTCTTTGTAGCGGCCCGGATGGCCAACAACAGCGGCGAAAATGATGTTTTGTGGGTGCCGGGGGCAAACAGATAACAAAAAATAATTGAAAACGCCGCGTCCAAACAACGCAAAACGCCGTTTTTGATCTGTTTTGATACGAGATGCTTCGTTACACCGACGAAGAGTTCAAATGACTTGGCCAAATATCCGAGTCGTAAACTGAGGAGAGATAACGCCCATGAAGGTATTGGTACCTGTAAAGCGCGTGATCGACTATAACGTGAAAGTACGCGTCAAAGCGGACGGCACGGGTGTTGATCTTGCTAATGTAAAAATGTCCATGAACCCGTTCGACGAGATTTCTGTCGAACAGGCGATCCGTCTGAAAGAAGCCGGTCAGGTCGATGAAGTCGTGGTTGTTTCCATCGGCGTAAAGCAATCGCAAGAAACCTTGCGCACAGCTTTGGCCATGGGCGCTGACCGGGCCATTTTGGTTGTCGCAGCTGACGATGTTCACAACGACATCGAACCGCTGGCCGTTGCCAAAATCCTGAAAGCTATTGTTGACGAAGAACAGCCCGGGCTGGTTCTTTGTGGCAAGCAAGCGATCGACAACGACATGAACGCGACAGGCCAAATGCTTTCTGCGCTTTTGGGTTGGTCACAGGCAACATTTGCTTCCAAGGTCGAAATCGATGGCGATAGCGCCGTTGTGACCCGCGAAGTTGACGGTGGTTTGCAAACCATCAAGGTTTCAATGCCAACAGTCGTCACCGTTGACCTGCGCCTGAACGAACCACGCTATGCGTCGCTGCCAAACATCATGAAGGCCAAGAAAAAGCCGATGGATGAAAAGACCCCTGCCGATTACGGCGTCGAGGTCGGCAACCGTCTGGAAATCGTGAAAACGGTTGAACCAGCGGAACGCGCAGCAGGTATCAAAGTTGATAGCGTTGACGCACTTGTGGCGAAACTTAAAGAAGCGGGGGCTGTGTAATGGCTGTTCTACTCCTTGCAGAAGTAACCGATGGCGAATTGGCAATGGACGCGACCGCAAAAGCGGTCACTGCGGCCAAGCAAATCGGTGACGTAACCGTATTGTGCGCAGGCAGCTCTGCTGCAGCGGCAGGCGAAGCGGCGTCCAAAATCGATGGCGTGTCCAAAGTGATCGTCGCCGAAGACGCATCTTTGGGTCACCGTCTGGCCGAATCGACAGCGGCGTTGATCGTGTCGATGGCTGGCGACTATGACCACATCGTTGCACCGGCCACGACTGACGCGAAAAACGTAATGCCCCGCGTTGCGGCATTGCTGGACGTCATGATCATCTCTGACGCCTCCGGTGTTGTTGATGCAGACACGTTCGAGCGTCCAATCTATGCAGGTAACGCTGTTCAGACAGTCAAATCCACCGATGCAAAGAAAGTTATCACTTTCCGCACATCGACATTTGACGCAGCTGGCACCGGTGGTTCCGCATCTGTTGAGACAGTTTCGGCTGCTGCCGATCCTGGCCTTTCGTCCTGGGTAGAAGATCACGTCGCAGCCAGCGACCGTCCAGAACTGACATCCGCTGGTGTGGTTGTCTCCGGCGGCCGCGGTGTCGGCTCCGAAGAAGACTTTGCCCTGATCGAAAAGCTGGCCGACAAACTGGGTGCCGCCGTTGGCGCGTCCCGCGCTGCGGTCGATTCAGGCTATGCCCCGAACGATTGGCAAGTTGGCCAAACCGGCAAGGTCGTCGCACCCGAGCTGTATGTTGCTGTCGGTATTTCCGGCGCGATCCAGCACTTGGCGGGTATGAAAGACAGCAAAATCATCGTCGCAATCAACAAAGACGAAGAGGCACCAATCTTTCAGGTTGCCGATTACGGACTGGTTGCCGATCTGTTTGAAGCAGTGCCAGAGCTGATCGAAAAGCTGTAAGCCTAAGCTAAGAATTCAATACTGAAAGGCCCGTCAGAAATGGCGGGCCTTTTTCGTTCAAACGCCCCGTCAGGTCATTTTCGAAATGGCCTGAATAACAGCCGCCGCCGCTTCTTGGTGGGCACGCGGCCCAGGATATTCCTGCGCGATTAACGCTTCCAATGGGGCGAACACCATCCCCTCAGTACCGTCACCTCTGGCTGCGGCCGATGGCACGACCTCCACCACCTGAGAGACATAGGGCGCGACCTGCGCAATCATACTGCGCGTGACAAACAGCGGATCATCGCCAAGCCCGTTTAACGGCAGGATGTCCTCTGCCGGGTGATGATCGGCAAACCATAATAGAATAACCTTGCCGTTCATCTGCTCGGCCAGCAGTCTCATCCGTGTGACCCAAGCCGATTGAAGTTCATTATAGATCGCATCGAAACGGTCTGGCGACGCCTTCCTAAGCGTCGTCAACAAGTGCTTGTTGAAATGGAATTCCGAAAAATCGATTTCGCGGAAAATCGTCTTGAGCAGATCAGACGGAGCCAAAAACCGATCGTTACGCCGTGGATGGACCGAATAGAAGCGATTGCTCATGTTCTGGGCACCCATCACCTGAATAACGGTCATCACAGCCTCTGCCGCGGCTACAGGGACATAAGGATCGCGGGCGAACACATCTATCCCCGCATTTAGACAGCCGAAATTAACGCAGCGCTGACCGGTTTCTTCTTCGACCAGCGTGGCAAATGGTTTCGCAATAAAACGCCCATAGGTTTCTGTCCCGCCTATAAACGCAATATAAGGTTCATCCAGTGCGCGCTTTGGCCCCCTGAAAAGTAATTTTGACGTACCATATCGGCACGGCTGATAGTCCAGAGCCCCCGGCCCCATCGCAACATAGGTCATTACACCCACCTTTATTAACTCACCCAAGGCTCAAGATGGCTGCAAAGGTTTTCGAATACCTTAAAGATTGAATTTACGAGAACTTATCATCAAATCCGGCCCTTGCAGCTACTACCCACTGCGCCCTATGCTGCGCGCAAAACAACAAAGGACAGCGCATGGATATCCAGACAATCGGCATCGTTGGCGCAGGCCAGATGGGCAACGGCATCGCCCATGTCATGGCCTTGGCCGGGTATGATGTTCTGTTGACCGACGTCAGCGCCGAGGCCTTGCAAGCCGCAGTGGATACCATCACCGGCAACCTTGATCGTCAGGTCGGGCGCGGCAAAGTCGCCGAAGCGGATCGCGACGCGGCGCTTGCGCGCATTACGACGACGCAGACCCTTAGCGATCTTGGTCAAAGCGATCTGGTCATCGAGGCCGCAACAGAGCGTGAAACCGTCAAACAGGCGATTTTCGAGGATCTGATCCCGCATCTCAAGCCCACCACGATCCTGACGTCGAACACGTCTTCGATCTCGATCACGCGGCTTGCAAGCAGAACCGACCGGCCGGAAAAATTCATGGGTTTCCATTTCATGAACCCCGTGCCCGTCATGCAATTGGTTGAACTGATCCGCGGCATTGCCACGGACAAGGAAACATTCGCAGCCTGCCAGGCCGTGGTCGCAAAACTGGGTAAAACCGCAGCCTCCGCCGAAGATTTCCCCGCATTCATCGTGAACCGGATTTTGATGCCGATGATCAACGAGGCTGTCTATACGCTTTATGAAGGTGTGGGGTCCGTCGAATCCATTGATAGTTCGCTGAAGCTGGGGGCCAATCACCCGATGGGGCCGCTCGAACTGGCCGACTTTATTGGCTTGGATACGTGCCTTGCCATTATGAACGTGCTGCATGACGGGTTGGCAGATACCAAGTACCGTCCCTGCCCCTTGCTGACCAAATACGTGGAGGCCGGATGGCTTGGCCGTAAAACGCAGCGCGGTTTTTATGACTACCGTGGGGACGTGCCCGTACCGACCCGCTGAATTTTTAATGAACCATCTGGGGGCCAGCCCCCAGACCCCCGGGATTTTTGTCCATTTGGAATTAGGTTAATCTGTGAGATTAAGCGTGTGGTTCCGTAGCCAAGCCATGAACCCACGCGGGTCATCCTTAAACTCTGTCAATTGTGCGTCTGTCAGTGGGTACCCCACAATCGGGCCCTGAGGTTTGTTGCAGGCATGCACGATCTCGTGCAGCAACAGGCCCTGACGCAGCATTGGCGAAATTTTGTTGGCGATTTGATACGCGCGACTATTGGAGCCCGGAAACTTCATCGGCACCACTTGGGCACCAGATCTGCGGATCATTTTCGCAGTGAAGACATTCCATTCAGCCTCGACCGCCGGTCCGAAATATGTGTCGGACGACGCGACCACGCCAGAGGGGAATAACGCGACAACACCGCCATCTTTCAGGAACGACATCGCTTTGGCCCGCATTTCGACGCCCTTGCGCTGCGCGTCAGGATCGTGCGGAAATGGCACGGGGATCATGTAACTGCCGGCCACCTCGTCGATCGAGGTTAGCAAAGAGCGGGTCAAAATCCGGTAGTCTGGACGCACACGGCCAATCAGATCGGCAAAGATCATACCGTCCACCATACCGTGAGGGTGGTTGGCAACGATGACAACGGGGCCGGACTTGGGAATGCGGTCAAGTTGATGTTGGGGTGTTGTTAGTTCAATACCCATCGTATCCAGAGCGGCGCGCCAGAACCCCTGCCCCTTCGGCGCACCGTTTGCTTCCAACTTGCGGATCATTCTGAGAATCGAAATCTTGCCTGTAAAAAGCTCGATCAAGCTGATCACGCGCGACTTGATCGGATGATCAAAAGTAGACGCATATGACAGGCTTCGGCGGTCGTATTTAGTGAAGAAAACGGTGTCTCCGTTTTCTTCCGACTTTAGCGGGGCTTGAATGGACTGGCTATCATTTATCAAAACGAGAGGTCCCT
The DNA here is from genome assembly GCF_038899995.1 of Sulfitobacter sp. AS59. NCBI lineage: Bacteria > Pseudomonadati > Pseudomonadota > Alphaproteobacteria > Rhodobacterales > Roseobacteraceae > Sulfitobacter > Sulfitobacter sp. AS59. The sequence goes on along the minus strand of NZ_JBBMQK010000008.1, from coordinate 100,558 downwards.
AACACGGAGGCAGATCATGCGCATGTCGACAGACCTAATGACCTTCGCCAAATTTGTCGGCCACAAGCGCTGTTAAGGCTTCTGCCAGCGCATCCTGATCAGGGCCGGAGGTCTGAACGTCGATGGTCGCCCCCTTAGACGCCGCCAGCATCAACAGCCCCATGATACTGTCACCCGAGGCCGACATACCATCTTTGCTCACTTCGGCGCGCGCATCAAATGCTTCGACGACCTCGACCAGTTTGGCAGATGCACGGGCATGAAGCCCCTTTTCGTTGACAATCTTCAGTGAAACCTGGGTCATCTTGGGGCCTTATTATCCTGCACTGACATTTTGGCTATCAATATACTTTCGACCAGCGGCTAGCGCGGCGCGCACGGCTTCGGGAACGTCTAGATCGCGGGACTTGGCCAGTTTGATAAGCATGGGCAAGTTGGCACCATAAATAATGCGCCGATTTTCTGGGCGGCACGCCATGAGGCTCAGGTTCGACGGCGACCCGCCGAACAGGTCCGTCACGACAACAACGCCACCGCCGGTATCAACCGCGTTGGCGGCTTCGCAGATTTCTTGTTCTTTGGCTGCGCGGTCATGATCGGCATCAATCGAAATCGCGCGGACACCATTTTGGGACCCGACAACATGTTCGATTGCAGCCAAATATTCTTTGGCCAGACCCCCATGTGCTACGATAACAATGCCTATCAACGCGCCGTCTCTTCCCGCTTTTTTTGGTCCAGTTCGCGGTGCCTAATTGACACCTGCCAGCCCGCTTCTGCAAGGCTGAAAGCATGGGCTTGCGCCAAAGTAACGGAACGATGTTGACCGCCCGTACACCCAAACGCGATTGAAATGTGTGATTTCCCTTCTGACTGGCAGGCTGGCAAAATCAACAAGCTGAGATCAAGAACCTGTTTTGCGAAGGCGTCATAAAGCGGGTCCTGTTTGACGTAATCTTGGACGGCTTTATCCGTCCCGTTCAGCGATCTTAGCGCAGGTTCCCAAAACGGGTTTCGCAGGAAACGGCAGTCAAAGACCATGTCTACGCTACGTGGCAATCCGCGTTTGTAGGAAAAGGACTGGACCGAAATACTAAGGTGATGCGTGCCGCCAACGGCGAACCAATGCTCAATCTCTTCGCGCAGTTGGTGGATGTTCAACTCGGTCGTGTCGATCAAGGTATCCGCCTGCGCGCGCACGGGGGCCAGCAGCTCTTTCTCTAGTCTGATCCCTTCGGAGGGCGCATCGGAAAGCGCCAAGGGATGACGCCGGCGGGTTTCGGAAAAACGCCGCAGCAAGACATCAGTCGCGCAATCGAGATATAAAAGTTCAGCCTGAACGTCAGGCCGCGCCCGCATCTGGGCAAACACCTCGGTCACCCGGTCGGTCGAGAAATCGCGGTTCCTTTGGTCAATACCCAAGGCCATCGGCCGGATCTGACCGGGGGCATCCAGCAGCGCCACTAGCATCCGCAGGGGGATATTATCGATCACTTCAAAGCCTGCATCCTCAAGCACGTTAAGCGCAGAGGATCGGCCAGCACCGGCGGGACCGGTCACCAAGACAACACGTCGGGTCTTTTTCAGGGCGTCATTCATGTCGCTTTGGTTGCACATTCTTGAGGGTAAGGAAAAGAGCCGCAGCAAAATGCGGCCCTTCACTTTTGTGTAAACATGGCACGGATTGCCCCAACAGCTGTACCTCATGCGGCAACGGAAGTCTCTCGACTTCGTCTTGCCCCAGATCGATTGCAAGACAAACCGGGACATTCTGTTCATGCGGTACGTGCAGAATACCAACACCGCGCGCCTCGATCATGCCGCAGATCGCGGTGGGGCACTGCGCGACAAGACCCGAAGCAGCACGCGAGATATGGGTTCGGTCGTCAGCAACAAGCACAGCGCCAAGCGCTAAAAGTTGCAAGGCCAAGGTTGATTTACCCGACCCCGAAGGACCCAAAATAATCAGCCCGCGTCTATCAAGGCAAACGGTGGTTGCGTGGATTACCTGCTCGGACGGTGGGGTGTCTTCCACGTCCTAAATGGGCAGACCGACGACAAAGCGCGCGCCAAGCGGCTCGGACGTGATGTCAGCCTCTGTCGGGCGAATGTTCTCGGCCCAGATAACGCCGCCATGTGCCTCGACGATTTGTTTCGAGATCGCCAATCCAAGGCCGGAGTTATTGCCGAAATGTTCCTCGGGGCGTTGCGAATAGAACCGTTTGAATATCTTAGACAGCGCCTGATCGGGGATGCCGGGGCCGGTGTCTTCTACAACGACCAAAACGCGGTTCTCGCGTTTGCGGGCCCAGACACGGATCGCGTCGCCATCCTCGCAAAAGGACGCGGCGTTGGTGATGAGGTTTACAAAAACCTGGGCAAGCCGTGCTTCAAGGCCATGAACGATAATCGGCTCGTTCGGGAGGTCCGTGATGAAATCGATGCCCTTTTTGCGGGCGTCTTCACCGAGGTATTGCGACAGATTGCCGATCATGGCGAGCAGATCGAACGGTTCTTCTTCTTCCTTGACCAGTTCGCTGTCCAAGCGTGACGCGTTGGAAATATCGCTGACCAAGCGGTCAAGACGCCGCACATCGTGGTCGATCACATCCAGCAGCTTTTCGCGCTGGTCCTCGCGTTTGATCAACCGCAACGTCCCCACGGCAGAGCGTAGCGACGCCAGCGGGTTCTTGATCTCATGGGCGACGTCCGCCGCAAACTGTTCGTTTCCGTCAATGCGATTATACAATGCCGACACCATACCGCGTAGCGCACCGGACAGCCTGCCAATCTCGTCGGGGCGGGCGGTCAGGTCGGGAATTCGAATGCGGCCCGGGTTCATCTTGCGCGCATCCTTGTCGCGCCCCAGTTCAGCCGCCGCGGCCAAATCAGCCAAAGGGTTGGCAATCGTTGAGGCCAAAACAAGGCTAAGCCCGATGGATACAAGCGTCGCGATCACGAACATCTGCAAGACGCGTTCACGCTCGCCGCGCACAAGTTCATCAATCTCTCCGGCTGCGGATGTCACGGCAACCACGCCGATTGGCACACCGTTCTGCGCGATTGGTGTGGATACCGTAAATAAGGTACCACCATCCGCATCAAGGTTATTCTGGATTTGCGTCCCACCCGAAAGCGTGTTCGAGATCATCGTCTTGAGCTGGTCTTGGATAGGCAGCACGTCCGCTGGCGGGACCCGCCCAAATGGGTTCGAAAGCGTGTACCACAACCAGTTCAGGCCATCGGTCAGAAAGGTTTTTCTGGGCTGGCGGGTACCCTCTGTCGGGGTCCGGCCCTCTGATCTTGTCAAAAGGGTCTGATCGGGTGCGAAAACGAAAACCTCGATCCCGCTGCGCAGGTCCAACCGGCCCAGGCTTGCGGCCACATCAATCGGTTCATTCGCCGCCAGATCGACCGTCGCACCTGCGGGCAACTGCGCCTCGAAAATATCGGCGATCAGTTCAGCTTCTGAAACCAACGATGCGCCGCGTTGCACGGCCAGACTATCGCGCGAGGAATTGAGGTATAAAATACCAGCGACCAACACATTCAACGCAATCAGATTGAATGTGATAATTTTGCGCGTCAGCGGCGAGGTCCGCAAGGAAAAGAGACCACGGCGTGCACGGCTGCCACGTAATTCATCAGTCGCGTCCGTGTCTGGTGCAACCCAATCGTCGCCCAGCACGACATCGCCATCCTGAATATTGGTGGCTGTGTCTCGCACAAAATCCCTTTCGGCAATCGCCATCCTTCAGATCAATCCTCGTTATATCTGTAGCCAATACCGTAAAGCGTCTCGATCGCCGAGAATGTGTCATCCGCCGTACGCATCTTTTTGCGAAGACGCTTGATGTGGCTGTCGATTGTCCGATCGTCCACATACACTTGATCATCATAGGCCACGTCCATCAACTGGTCGCGTGATTTCACAAAGCCGGGGCGCTGCGCCAAGGCCTGCAAAAGCAGGAATTCGGTGACGGTCAATGAAACGTCATTGCCCTTCCAGCTGACCGCATGACGCAAGGGATCCATGCGCAGGTCGCCGCGATCGATAACCTTGGTTTCTTCGGTATCGCCGACTTCGTTTGTTTCGACGGCTTCCTGACGGCGCAACAGCGCGCGGATGCGTTCAACCAAAAGCCGCTGGCTAAAGGGCTTTTTGACATAATCATCGGCCCCCATGCGCAGGCCGAGCACTTCGTCGATTTCATCATCCTTGGAGGTCAGGAAAATCACCGGCATCGCGGTTTTCTGACGCAGACGCTGCAGCAGATCCATCCCATCCATGCGGGGCATCTTGATGTCCAGCACAGCCATATCAGGCAGTTTTTTATTGAAAGCGTCTAACGCCGCCTGCCCGTCGTTATACGTTTCAACCTCAAAACCTTCTGCTTCGAGAGTCATCGAAACCGACGTCAGGATATTCCTGTCGTCATCTACCAATGCAATTTTCGACATCGCCCGTTTCCTTATACTGCTCAACTATCACTTTTTTCTTTAACTGATCGTCAATTTGCGGTGGCGAATCAATGCTAAAGTGCGAATCACTCGCGCATATGGCCTTATTTCCCCCACAATTTGGTTAGGAATGACTAAATTGCCGCACTTACTGTGTCATAATTGCAAAACCATCCGTTGTTGAAAACCGCTCCTTTGGGGGCTGGCCAACAAAGAACAAGATGATGGCGCTAACTGTGTCAAAGCTGCCTGTTCATCCGATAAAACGCCGTGCTAAGACGCCCACATGGTCAAGCAGACCAAGCATTTTATGCACTAACTGGCGTCACTCATCGGCGCACCTACAGGAGACATCACATGACATTAGGCCGCGTAAATCCGCAATTCCGCCTCGAAGACCAAGGCATGAGCGGGCTAGGTAATGTCTATTACAACATGATCGAACCTGCGTTGGTGGAAGCCGCGCTGAAGCGTGATGAAGGCACTTTGGGCAAAGGCGGTGCCTTTCTCGTCACAACCGGGAAGTTCACAGGCCGGTCCCCCAAAGACAAACATGTCGTAAAAACGGATAGTGTTGCCGATACGATCTGGTGGGAAAACAATGCCGAAATGTCGCCCGAAGGGTTCGACGCATTGTACCAGGACATGCTGGCGCACATGCAGGGCCGCGACTATTTCGTACAAGACCTTGTTGGTGGGGCCGACCCGAAACATGCCATCAATGTGCGCATGGTAACGGAGCTTGCCTGGCACGGCTTGTTCATCCGTCACATGCTGCGCCGTCCCGAACGTGACGCGCTGGACGATTTCATCGCAGACTTCACGGTGATCAACTGCCCCAGCTTTTCAGCCGACCCTGCAAAACACGATTGCCGTTCCGAAACAGTGATCGCGATGAACTTTGATAAAAAGATCATCCTGATTGGCGGCACTGAATACGCAGGCGAGAACAAAAAATCTGTCTTTACCCTGCTGAACTACTTGCTGCCCGAAAAAGGCATCATGCCGATGCACTGCTCAGCCAACCACGCCACCGGCAACCCTGTCGATACGGCAGTGTTCTTTGGTTTGTCCGGCACGGGTAAAACCACGCTGTCGGCGGATCCGGGCCGCACCTTGATCGGTGATGATGAACACGGCTGGTCTGACAACGGCACCTTCAACTTTGAAGGGGGCTGCTATGCCAAGACCATCAACCTGAGCCGCGAAGCAGAGCCAGAGATTTACGCGACAACCGAGAAATTCGGTACTGTCATCGAGAACATGGTCTTTGACGAAGAAACCAAAGAGCTCGACTTTGATGACGACTCCCTGACCGCGAACATGCGCTGCGCCTATCCGCTGCACTATATCTCTAATGCATCGGCCAAGGCGACGGGCGGTCATCCCAAGAACATCATCATGCTGACCTGTGATGCATTCGGTGTGTTGCCCCCCATCGCCCGCCTGACACCGGCACAAGCAATGTACCACTTCCTGTCCGGCTTCACCTCAAAGGTTGCTGGCACCGAGCGCGGCGTGACCGAGCCGGAGCCTACGTTTTCGACCTGCTTTGGCGCGCCCTTCATGCCCCGCCGCCCCGAGGTATACGGCAACCTGCTGCGCGAAAAGATCGCCACCCACGGCGCGACCTGCTGGTTGGTGAACACAGGCTGGACCGGCGGCGCTTACGGCACCGGCAGCCGCATGCCGATCAAGGCGACACGCGCTCTTTTGACAGCGGCCCTCGACGGGTCGATGGCAGAGGTCGAATACCGCAAAGACGCCAACTTTGGCTTTCAGGTTCCTGTATCCGTCAATGGGGTTGCGGACATTCTGCTGGATCCGCGCCGCACATGGGACAACCCGGAATCCTATGACCGCCAAGCGGCAAAACTGGTCAACATGTTCTCGGAGAACTTTGAGCAATACATGCCCTATATCGACGAAGACGTTAAAGCCGCCGCAATCGGCTAAGTCCCAGATCGAAGCTTGGAAAAGAGCCGCGGCAATCCGCGGCTCTTTTTGTTTAGGCGGCCAAAGCCTCGATTTCGCTTGTAGGAAGATCCAACAAAAAGCGGATATCGTCGTCACTCATGTAAACCATGACCCCTTCCAACGCCTCATGTTGGTGCTTGATATACCAACGCAAGGCCATCGGCTCCGCATGCATAAAGCCCATCCGTAAACAAAAACCCTTATATGCGACTGGCCGGGCCATGAAGCCCACCACGTAATCGGCATCAAACTCATTGAGGGCCGTCAGCAGTGCAAAGCGCCCCAAAACACTTGATATCCCAGTGCCGCGGAACTGGCCGGGGGTGCCACCTATCCAAGTTTCCCCTGAATAAACCACCCGTCCATTGATTCTTTTGGCACCCGGCCCCGGTCGATAACGCGACCGGGCAAAGTCGATATCTAGTTCAGATGGAGAAAATTCGTGAAAGCTTTGTCTAAAATACTCAGAAAGCGGCCGTCCTTCCGTTGGCAAAAGACGAAGCGCCTGAAGGTGAATGATTTTTCCGCATTCATCTCGGCCAACGATCCAAGATGCCTTACCCTTAGCCATATCGTGGACTCTATGATCAAACGGCTCGCCAACACGATGCTCTGGGCGTGCGTCAGCTACATATTCAGCGTATTCGTCGAAATCAGTCCCAACACTTAGCCGAATTCCATACCGGTCTAAAATTTCGGCACCTGCGGCCTTAAATTTATCTTCCGGGTTCAGTCCAATAATCGCCATAAGGCCCACCTAAAATACAGTTTGGCCTATAGTGTAGCGCGAAATTGCACCTACGTCATTTTTTGGTTAATTCTTTGTGGGTTTTCGTTACATAAGGTAACTTTCCGGCATGTTTCTGATCATCTCAGGCTCTACCCCCTTGATTTCAATATCATACGTTCTTCGAACGACTGATATAATTGCAGGGCTTTGATCAGGAAAACGGGCACCCAACATCAGCCGCTCATAACTAATTGGAATGGGAACGTCCGAATTTGGATTCGGCATCGCGGTATGGATATGGTCCAAACGAATCGCCTGACTTCTTTCGATTTCGACGTATGCGATGTCGACCAATCGGGCAAAATCCTCACCGCCAGGCATTTGTCCCAAGGCGCGCCCGATGGTTGATTGTGCCACATCTGCGCCAAACCAAGACATGAATGAGCTATCTTCACCGACCTCCGCGAAAACAAGATCACCGCTAATCCGCCTAAAAATATTGCAGTAGCAACGAACTTCTCTCAATGCATCGTGCTGCAATTGCCCCCCACCACTGGCCCAACCTTCCAAGACTGCTTTCAGCATTTTTCCCGATGATGAAAACACACGATCAATTTGATGTTGCTGCAAATAGAACATGTGGCCGTCAAGCGAACTGTGTGACAAGTGTTGAAGGCCATCCACCTGCCCCGCATTTCCGTGGAGCCATGCTGTTGCGTTGGCCATCAAGTCCTTGGCTTCAGGCAATAAAAGATGGCCCAGGGGGCTTAAGGAATATCGGCGGTCTTTGACCTGAAATAGCTCCCCGCCTTTAATTCTCTCTAAGTTGGCAATGTGCCGCCTCACCGTTTGACGCGTACTATCCAGCTTTATAACGGCGTGGCTAAGGTTCAACGTGTCAGCAAGAACCACGAAAGAACGTATCATTTCATACAGCAAGGCCGGCGCTTTCTCGCGCACTTTTTCCATAGCTTCAATTTTCATTTCTTTGGTCATAATGATCCGATGGTAAATTTATAATACCTTAATACTACATTTGTAACACGTCTAGGGTGCATTGATAACCACAAATTGAAAATAACTACCCAATTGATCGGAAAACGAGTTCTGGCGATGACTATGGGACAACAACCAGAGGTATTAGTGATTATGTCCCATCCCGTAGATGTTCATGTAGGTAAAAAGTTGAAGCAAATTCGCACCCTACGCCGTCTCTCTCAAACCGATGTTGCCAAGCAACTCAATCTGTCCTTCCAGCAAATTCAGAAATACGAAATTGGATCAAACCGCGTCGCTGCCAGCCGCCTGTTTGAACTGTCTCAGATACTGAACGTCGCGCCGTCGTATTTTTTCGAAGGTCTGCACGACAACACCAATGATGCGCCCAAAAGCGACCCGAGTGTTGAAATCGTCAGCGCCTTGGCATCAATCCGGGACGACGGGGTCAAGTCGCGCATTGTGACATTCATCGAAGATGTGTCCGGCGTCACCGTCGCGCGCCAGGGCTGAGGCGTCAGCCCATCAGCCCGCGGCGCACGAGATTAGCGCCTGCGATCAAAAGAATGACAAGCGTCGCTTTCCGAAACGACGCCTGATCAATTCGATCCATGATCTGGCTGCCCAACCACATACCGATAAGGGCAGGCACGATCATGGCGATCGAAAACGGGACCGTCTCGGCCCTTAGCACCCCAGACCCGAAATGCGCAAAAAGCAGCGCGACCGCGCCAAGGCCGTAAATCACGCCCTGAACGCGCATCTGATCCTGCTTGGGCGTGCCAAGCGCCGTGAGATACGCAACCGTTGGCGGGCCCCACACACCTGAAACGCCACCCACAGCACCAGCAAAACCACCTACCAATACTTCAATCTTGGTGGATCGCTGGGCAAGGCTAAAACTGCGCCCGACAAGCTGCCACAGCGCGAACAACGTGATGGGTACGCCGATGACCAAGGCCATCGTCTGCGGGGATAAGAATCGTACCATCTGGGCGGATAGCACCAGCGTGATACCCCCAGATATCAGAAACACCTTAAACATCCGCGTTGACGCCCACGCCGCGTGCAATCCCTGACGCAACGCCTGAAACAGGTTCGTCGCCACCGTCGGGAATATCAGCCCCGCCAATGCAAGCTCGGGCGGTAGGAAGAAGGTCAGCCCGGAAATCAACACCAATGGCATCGCGAATCCCACGACCCCTTTGATGAACCCGGCCACCAGCGCGATTCCAAAGGCAAAGACCAGTTGCTGCGGCGACAGAAATGCAAAAAATATATCCATAACGCCGTCATATCAGCTGGATTAATGAGTGCACGGAAATTCCGCCGCGTAATTTTCATCCAAATTGACGCATGAAAACGTATCTTTATTGTGCTGCACCTGCGAAAGGAGTATCCCCCTCGCAAGCTAGAAAAGGACTGTACGAAATGGCACATGATGGACACGGCTTGACCAGCGGCGCGCAAGTCATACTCAATGATCTTCTTGAATTGACCGGGCAGGCATTGGCCCCCGTCGACGAGATTTTGGAAAAAGCCAAAGCATCCGTGCGCGACATGGTGTCGGTTGATGGGCGCGTTTCAAACGGCTTGGTCGAGGCAAACCAAACTGCCGCGCATGGCTTGGCGTGGCTGGCAACATACGCGCAGTCCTTGAACCAGATGCAGCTTTGGGCAAAAAAGCTTAGCGCTGACGGCCAGTTCGGTGAGACAGAGCAGTTGATCCACCAAATCGCATTCGGCGAATACCTGTGGCAGATCTACGGTGGCATCCAAATGAACCAAGGCGAAATCCTTCGCCTGCAGGATATGGGTTTGGGGCAAGCTGATCAACGCGGCCTCATGAACCCTGCGATCCAAGCGCTTACCCAGCACGGCAACACCCAAGCCGCCCGCACCCGCTTGGTCGAGCTGATGCAGGAACAGTCCGCTAATGTCATGTTTGGCCGGTCCGGCCTCGATGAAGAGCTTGAGATGATTCGCGAGCAGTTCCGCCGCTATGCCGTGGAAAAGGTCGAACCCTTTGCCCATGAATGGCACCTCAAGGATGAACTGATCCCGATCGAAGTCATTAATGAACTGGCTGAAATGGGCGTCTTTGGCTTGACGATACCAGAAGAATTCGGCGGCTTCGGCCTGTCCAAGGCGTCGATGTGTGTCGTGTCCGAAGAACTTTCCCGCGGCTACATCGGTGTCGGCTCCCTCGCTACCCGTTCGGAGATCGCAGCTGAATTGATCCTCGCAGGTGGGACTGACGAACAAAAAGCCAAATGGCTGCCGCGCATCTCAAGCGCTGAAACCCTGCCAACTGCGGTGTTCACCGAACCAAATACCGGGTCTGATCTTGGGTCTCTGCGGACCCGTGCCGTGAAGGATGGCGAAAATTACAGCGTCACCGGCAACAAGACATGGATCACCCATGCCGCGCGGACCCATGTGATGACATTGCTGGCCCGCACCGACCCGAACACGACAGACTACAAAGGCCTGTCGATGTTCTTGGCTGAAAAGACACCCGGCGACGATGCCAACCCCTTCCCGACCGATGGCATGACGGGTGGCGAGATCGAAGTGCTCGGTTATCGCGGCATGAAGGAATACGAATTGGCATTCGACGGCTTCCAAGTCAAAGGTGAAAACCTGTTGGGCGGCGAAGAAGGCAAAGGCTTTAAACAGCTGATGGAAACCTTCGAATCTGCACGCATCCAGACGGCCGCACGTGCAATCGGCGTTGCGCAATCGGCGCTGGATATCGCCATGCAATATGCGATCGACCGCAAGCAGTTCGGCAAATCGCTGATCAACTTCCCCCGCGTTTCGTCAAAACTGGCGATGATGGCCGTGGAAATCATGATTGCCCGCCAGCTGACCTATTTCTCAGCCTTTGAGAAAGACGAAGGCCGCCGTTGCGATGTCGAGGCTGGCATGGCGAAACTGTTGGGTGCCCGTGTTGCATGGGCAGCTGCTGACAATGGCCTGCAAATTCATGGCGGCAACGGCTTTGCCCTGGAATACAAGATCAGCCGCGTGTTGTGCGACGCGCGCATCCTGAACATTTTTGAAGGTGCGGCAGAAATTCAGGCTCAGGTGATCGCACGTCGCTTGCTTGGCTAATCCAAATGACTATCATCTGTCCGGCACAAACCATGTCGGGCAGATGCTCAAACGAGGGCTACGCATGTTTCACCCCGCCACGCTCGCGCTGCCCCTCGCCCTTCTTGCGGGGTGCGATGCCGACGAAACCCTGCGCAGCTATGGCGGGGCCGACAAGACATGGCAGTTGGTCGAATTGAACGGCGCGGCATTTGCAAACACGGCGACCCTCACATTTCCCAAAAAACACAAAATCGCAGGTAACGGCCCCTGCAACAGCTTCTCAGCTACGCTGGATGTCCCCTATCCCTGGTTCAACGTGACGCAGGTCGTTTCAACCAAAATGGCTTGCCCGGCCTTGGCCCAAGAGACGGCGTTCTTTGATGCACTGTCTGCCGCGTCGATATCCGAAGTCCTTGGCGACATGATGATCCTGTCCAATCCCGACGGGCTAATGATGGTCTTCAACGCTGTCGACTGAATGCGTCGATAAAACGTGCGCGTGCCTCTGGAAGCGGCTTCCCTCCCAGATCGCGGGCCAGACGATGCTCCAGAAAATAGCCCGTCGTTTTGAGGCCTGCAGCGATCTCGTCATTCGCCGCATCACCTTCCCCCCGTAAAACGGGCGGCAAAGGCAACATTTTATCCGCCCATTCACCAGCGCCCTCACGGGTCACGGCCCGGCCAGATTTTGGTGACACGAAAACCAGCCCCTCCTGCGCGCCCGTCACGGCACAGGCGCTTAAATCCAACCCATAGCCAAGCTCTTCCAGCAGGCTTAGTTCCCATTGCAGATACGCGAGCGGCCACAGATCACCCTGATCCAGCAAATCCAACAATGATTGTGTGCGGTGATACAACGGGGCATGTGGCTCGCGCTCCGGCAGCGAGAAGGACAACAAAGCAGTGACCGTATTCAGACCCGCAAGGCTCAGACGGTCTTGCATCGCTGTCACCGCCCGGCTGCGCACGGGTTCCACATTAAACGCACCGATATGATCCTCAAGCCGTGCGCGCCATGCCACATCAAGCTGCGCACCGGGCTGCAGGATCGGCGCAATCCTACGACTGGTCCCGCCTCGAACAATGCCCGCATGCCGCCCTTGCGAGGGGGTAAACACCTCAATAATGGCCGAGGTTTCCCCATGTCGCCGCGCGCTCAGCAATATGCCCTGATCGCGCCACTCCATCAGCTCAGCCCCTCATCAAACAGCAAATGCCGGCCTTGCCGGTCCTCGACTTCAATCACCCAAAGATCGGGATCAAAACCGCGTTGCTTTGCAATAGAAGCATCCACATCGGCCTCCGCCCCGCTGGTCATCTCTACCCACGCACGTTCGCCGCTCATCAGATCAAAGCTTTTGTGAAAAAGTGCCGCTTTGCCATCAAGGGTCGCAAGCTTAACCAGAACAATCCCGCCCGTGTCATCGCCATGTGCGACCACAAACGCAGGAATATCATAGACACGAAGCCGCGCCAAATAAGCGTCGACCCAGAAACGCGCCGTCAGCCGCGCCATGCGCCAACCCCATTTCCAAATGGAAAAAAATCCGCCCCGCAGGGTCGGTTAATCCAGCAATCAGACATTGCCGTCCTTAAACTCCAGCCCCATTTCGGTATAGCGCTCTGCGTCATCCAGCCAATTCGGCCGCACCTTAACCTGCAAAAACAGATGCACCTTGCGACCAAGGAATTCTTCGAGCTCTTCACGGGCCGCTTTGCTGACGGATTTAATCGTCTCGCCTTTGGCACCCAAAACGATGCCCTTATGACCATCGCGCACGACATAGATCAACTGGTCGATCCGGGCGCTGCCGTCTTTGCGTTCTTCCCAATTCTCGGTCTCGACCGTCATCTGATAGGGCAGTTCCTGATGCAGGCGTAGCGTCAGCTTTTCACGGGTCATTTCAGCCGCGATCATGCGCATCGGCAGATCGGCGATCTGGTCTTCGGGATACAGCCATGGGCCCTCGGGCAGCTCACCCGCCAGCCATTGGCGCAGCGTATCAATACCATGCCCACGTTCGGCCGAGATCATGAAAGTTTCCACAAAAGGAAAGCGCTCGTTCATCTCTTTGCTCAGCCCCAGCAGAACGGGCGCATCGACGCGGTCGATTTTATTGATCGCCAAGGCCACTTTACGGCCCTCGCCAATACCTTCTAGCCCTTCCAAAATCCGCTCGACACCTTCGGTCAGACCACGGTTCGCCTCGATCAACAGGACAACGATATCGGCATCCGCAGCGCCACCCCAAGCGGCGGCAACCATGGCGCGGTCCAAACGGCGGCGGGGTTGGAACAGGCCGGGCGTGTCAACGAACACCAACTGGCTGTCCCCTTCCATCGCAACGCCGCGAATACGTGCGCGGGTAGTCTGTACCTTGTGGGTTACAATCGACACTTTCGCGCCGACCATCCGGTTCAATAGCGTGGATTTGCCCGCATTGGGCTCACCGATCAGGGCGATAAAGCCAGCACGCGTGGTCATGAGTTTTTCTCCAACTGGGCCAAAAGCGTTTTGGCGGCGGCCTGTTCGGCCTGACGTTTCGAGGGTGCTGTCGCGACAGCCTTTGCCCCATTTTCAACCTGTGCAGATATTGTAAACACCGGTGCGTGGTCCGGCCCCTGCCGGTCGGTCTGTATATAAGATGGCGGCGGATACCCACGGGCCTGCGCCCATTCCTGCAACGCTGTTTTGGCGTCGCGGGCATCTTGTTTGACCGTGTTCACACGGTCACCCCAATGCCGCAGGATAAAGTCTTTTGCCGGCTCCAGCCCACCATCCAAGTAGATTGCAGCGATTATTGCCTCGATTGCGTCGCCCAGCAAGGCTTGCTTGCGGCGACCGCCAGACAGCATTTCGGACCGCCCCAGCTTGAGGACCGCGCCCATATCGATTTCACGCGCGACATCGGCACAGGTTTCTTTGCGCACCAACGCATTGAACCGAGGGGCCAGTTGCCCTTCGGTGGCACCGGGGTCCAGCGCCAGCAGCGCTTCGGCCATGACCAGCCCCAACACTCGGTCGCCCAGAAATTCCAGCCGTTGGTTGTCATCCCGGTTGGCAGAGGACATCGACGCATGGGTAACCGCGCGATTTAGCAGTTCGGGTTTGGTAAACTTATACCCGATACGGCCCTCAAAGGCTTTTAGATCCGCGCTTAACTTCACTTGATCGCTTTGAAAAAACGGTCGCTGCGCCAGGTCCAGAAGAACAACATGGACCGCCCGCCCGAGCTGAACATGATCCGGTCCGCACGGCCAATCAGGTTTTCAAACGGAACAAAACCAACGCCGCCAGCCTGCTGCGCCAAACGGCTGTCCGCCGAATTGTCGCGGTTGTCACCCATAAAGAAATAGTGCCCTTCGGGGACGGTATAAATGCCGGTGTTGTCAGATGCCTGATCGCCAATGTTCAAAATCGGGTGCTCGACACCATTTGGCAGCGTCTCGATCTGGCGGGATTTTTTGCAAACGCCGCCTTGGCCAATGGCCCCGTTTTCGCAACGCGGCCGCATACCTTGCGGGCCTTGACGCTCCATCGTTTCTTCAAAAACGCCATCGTCGCGCAGTTTCACTGCGGTCCCGTTGATGCTGACCACGCCGCGCGTAATTTGAACCTTGTCACCCGGCAAACCAATCAAACGCTTGATATAGTCGCGCCCAGACACAGGGTGGCGAAATACCACAACGTCGCCACGCTCGGGTTCCGATGGGAACAAACGAGAGTTGTCGCCGTCAAACACACCGCAGATGTCTTTTGCATCGACTTCGATCCCAAAACGCGGGGCGATAATGCTGGGGCAGGACGCATAGGAATAGCCATATGCCATCTTGTTCACGAACAAGAAATCACCGATCAACAACGTCTCTTTCATCGACCCGGACGGAATCCAGAAGGGTTGGAAAAACAGCGTGCGAAACACCCCTGCAATCAACAACGCATAGACGATTGTTTTGATGGTTTCGACAAACGCGTTGCCTGTTTTTTCCTTCGCGGCCATGCTGGCGCTCCTGATGATCCGTTTGTGGTTACATGCGGGCAGGAATGCCCCAAGTCAAGCGATGCACGGCGCGCCGGCACATCCATAGCGAGAGATATCAAAGTAATGGCGGCAATTACGTGATTGGGCGCGCCTCAATCACCACGAAAGCCTGTGCCCAAGGGTGATCGTCGGTCAATGTGACGTGGATAATGGTCTCGTGACCTGCTGGCGTCATTTGCACCAAACGCTCTGCCGCCCAGCCCGTGACATGCATCACCGGCTGACCGCTGCGCAGGTTGGTGACCGCCATGTCTTTCCACGCAATCCCCATCCGCAGGCCCGTCCCAAGCGCCTTTGAGCACGCTTCCTTGGCCGCCCAGCGTTTTGCATAGGTGCCTGCAACGTCGCGGCGACGCTCGGCCTTTTGTTGTTCGATGTCCGTGAACACACGATTGCGGAACCGGTCGCCAAAACGGTCAAGCGTCCCTTGGATACGCTCGATATTTGCAAGATCAGTTCCGATACCAAGGATCATAGCGCCGCCTTACTCTTCCCGTGCATCGTCCATCAAGCGGCGCATCTCTGCGATCGCTGGACCCAGCCCAAGAAAGATCGCCTCCCCAATCAGGAAGTGGCCGATGTTCAGCTCTTGCACCTCGGGGAACGCGGCCACGGGGGATACGGTGTCATAGGTCAGACCGTGACCGGCGTGGATTTCCAGCCCCAGATCATGCCCGAACTTGGCCATCTCTTCGAGCTTTTGCAGTTCCTTTTGCGCCACGTCCCAATGCCCTTCGGCAAAGGCGTCGCAATAGGCACCGGTGTGCAATTCTATCACCTCGGCACCGATGCGGTTGGCCGCTTCGATCTGGCGCTTGTCGGCCGCGATGAAAATACTCACGCGGCAGCCGGCCTCGCGCAGGGGGGCGATAAAATGAGCCAGCTTGTTCTCTTCGCGCGCAACCTCAAGGCCGCCCTCGGTTGTGCGTTCCTCGCGTTTTTCGGGCACGATGCACACCGCATGCGGTTTATGGCGCAATGCAATCGCCTGCATTTCATCCGTCGCTGCCATTTCAAAGTTCAGCGGCACGGTCAGCACCTCTTGCAACCCTTCGATGTCGGCATCGGTGATGTGGCGGCGGTCTTCGCGCAGATGCGCGGTAATGCCGTCTGCACCTGCGTCCTGTGCGGCACGCGCGGCGCGCAATGGGTCAGGATACGCACCGCCCCGCGCATTTCTTACCGTGGCAACATGGTCGATATTGACCCCAAGTCTCAGCTTACCCTGCACTGCCATGATCACTCCCCTTCTGAGCCGTCTGCTCTATAATGCGTTTCGCTTCAGCTTTGGCCGCAGCCTTTTTCTTGAGCGCCTCGAACTTCGCTTTGATCACACCTTTTCGGCGTTTCTGATAGGCCCGCAACAGCGGCACTGACAAATAGTACGCGATGGTCGCGCAGATGATACCGGGCAAAATGCCCCCGATCAGATAGGGGTAAAACACCTGATGCCAAAATACAGTCAGCCCAGACCAATCCGCGGTGCGGTCCGTAAAGATTGCAATGAAATTGGCAAACAGGTCATAGCCCGCGTCGACAAATTTGCCGCCGAATGACCGGTGTTCACCGCGCCCCATCGGAGAGCCAAGTATCCAGTGCCCCATCGATAGGGATGACAGGCCAATCGGCACATAGGTCAGCGGGTTTCCAAAAAACGTGCCCATCAAGGCGGCCAACATATTGCCCCGCATCAGCCGCGAGACCAACGCAGCCACGATAAAATGCATCCCGTAGAACGGCGTAAACGTCGTGAATACACCCGCCCAAATGCCCCGCGCGATACGTTCGGGCGTGTCTGGCAGGCGGCGCATCCGGTGTTTGACGTAATGAAACGCACGAGTCCAACCACCACGCGGCCACATGAACTCGGCCATGGCGCGCAATGCAGGTTTCGGGTCGCGACGTTTAAAAATCAACTCTTCGTCCTTGGATTTGGCAAACTTCGCGTGCTCAGGCTTCTTTGTCGTTCGCTTTCAAAGCCTTCATGTTTCTATGTCGGCTGATCTCAGCCACTTCGCTTTCTGCCTCTAGGGTCGGCATCAAAGAATGCAGATGCGCTATGTCTCGCAGCTCTACGTAGATCAGCAACCGGTAAAAGTCAGGTTTGCGGTCCAAAAATTCAAGATTTGAAATATTGGCACCCGATTGACCAATCAACGTGCAAATCCGCCCCAAGACACCGGCACCGTTGCCAATCGTCAGATCCAGCGTCGCGCCATAGGCCGCAGGGTGCGGGCCGTCATGCCATCGCAAATCCAGCCAGCGTTCCGGCTGATCCTCGTAGGCCGACAGCCGTTCGCAATCAATCGAGTGGATCGTGACACCCTTGCCACGATAGGTGATGCCAACAATGCGTTCACCCGGCAGCGGCTGACAACACGGGGCACGGTCATAGGACTGCCCTGGCTGCAAACCGACAACGGCGCGTTTTTGGTCCACCTGTTCACCCGGTTTTGGCTGCAGATGCGGATAGACGGATTGTACGATTTCGCCGCCCGTCAGATCGGCAGAGCCTAGCCGCGCAAGCAAATCTTCTGGGCTATCCAACCTTAGGTTTCTTGCAGCCGTGCGCAGCACCTTTTCAGTTGCGCGTTTGCCAATCTGCTCAAAAGCAGAACGCGCCAATTCGCGCCCAAGGCTGACAAACCGCGCACGATCCACCTCGCGCAGGGACCGGCGGATCGCGGTCTTGGCCTTGCCGGTGGTCGCAATATCCAACCACGTGACCTGCGGCGTTTGGCCTTGTGCGGTAATAATCTCGATCGACTGACCGTTTTTGACGCGGGTCCACAGCGGCACCCGCATCCCGTCGATCTTGGCCCCCACGCAGGCAGACCCGATCCGCGTATGGATCGCATAGGCAAAATCAATCGGCGTCGCACCACGGGGCAGCTTGACCACTTCGCCCTTGGGCGTAAAGCAGAACACCTGATCTGCATACATCTCAAGCTTGACCGCTTCGAGGAAATCTTCGTGATCTTCTTCGGAATCGAGCTGTTCAGTCAGTTGCGCGACCCATTTCACCGGATCAACGGCAAAGGGGTTCCGCGACCGGACACCGTCGCGATACGACCAATGCGCGGCCACACCCGTTTCGGCGACGTCATGCATCTGTCGTGTTCTGATCTGAACCTCGACCCGTTTACCATCACGGCCCGAAACGGTGGTGTGGATCGACCGATAGCCGTTGGTTTTAGGCTGGCTGATATAATCCTTGAACCGGCCCGGCACCGCCCGCCAGCGCCGGTGAATAACCCCAAGCGCGCGATAGCAGGCGTCGTCAGTGGTGGTGATCACCCTGAAACCATAGATGTCGGACAGCCGCGAAAACGACTGATCCTTTTCCTGCATCTTGCGCCAGATCGAATAGGGCTTTTTCGCACGGCCAAAGACCTCGGCCTCGATCCCGGCTTTTTCAAGCTCTTGACGCATATCGCCGGTAATCCGCTGGATCACATCGCCGGTTTCGCGCTGCAAGGTGATAAAGCGCCGGATAATCGATTGCCGCCCCTCGGGGTTCAGCACGCGAAAAGCCAGATCCTCCAGCTCTTCGCGCATCCACTGCATCCCCATGCGCCCGGCAAGTGGCGCATAAATATCCATGGTTTCGCGGGCCTTTTGAACCTGCTTGTCGGGGCGCATCGATTTTATCGTGCGCATATTATGCAAGCGGTCCGCGAGCTTGACCAAGATCACCCGAAGGTCCTTGGACATCGCCATAAACAGTTTGCGGAAATTCTCGGCTTGTTTGGTTTCGGTCGAATTCAGCTGAAGATTGGTCAGCTTTGTAACGCCATCAACCAACTCGGCCACATCCTGACCAAATCGCTTCTCGACCTCGGCGTACGACGCCTTGGTGTCTTCAATCGTGTCGTGCAGCAGCGCGGTGATGATCGTGGCATCGTCTAGCTGCTGCTCGGTCAGAATAGCGGCGACAGAAACCGGATGCGTGAAATAGGGCTCGCCTGAATGGCGAAACTGCCCCTCGTGCATCTTCTCGCCGTAGTCATAGGCGAGGCGGATGTGGTCTTCGTTGGACTTAGGGTTATAGGCGCGAACAAGCGCGACAAGATCGTCAGCCGTAATTTCGGCGGTGTTCATGCCTGTACTGCCTCATAGCCCCGAAGGGCGCGGGTCTTAGCCCTGCCCTTGCGCTGCCATCAATTGCCGCAGCAACATTTCTTCGGACATGCTGTCTTCTTCCGGCTTGTCCTGTTCAGCCCCCATAAGCAACGCCATTGCGTCCTCTTCTGGTTCGTCAACTTCGATCTGGTTCTGATTGCTTTCGATCAGGCGCTCGCGCAGATCGTCAGCAGACTGCGTTTCGTCAGCGATTTCGCGCAGGGAAACGACAGGGTTTTTATCATTGTCACGATCAACTGTAACAGGGGAACCTGCTGCAATTTCACGGGCACGGTGCGCGGCAAGCATAACAAGCTCGAACCGGTTTGGAACTTTGTCCACACAATCTTCAACGGTGACGCGGGCCATAGGATGCTCCAATCATGAATGCTGCAAGAAGCCGACTATTTAGAAGCCCTTTGCGAGATTTACAAGGGCTTATTGAATCGGTCTGACTTCGTCCTTATCCTGTTGTCGCAGGTCATTCAACATCTGCAAAACTGTCTTGCCCAGCGTCGGATGAAGCCAGTCCGGCGCGATTTCGGCCATCGGTATCAATACAAAGGCCCGATCTTGAATTCGCGGGTGCGGCAGGATCAAATCATCCGGCGTTTCGGTCATCTGATTGCTAAGCGGCAACATGCGCCAGTGATTCTGTGTCTGCGCATCGGGGCAAACCGCCTCCCCAACCGCGATCAGGTCCAGATCAACAGATCGTGACCCCCAGCGGATATGCCGCTCCCGGCCCAGCGTTTCTTCGATGTCGTGCAACACCTCAAGAATGGCCGAGGGTGTCCAATCTGTCTGGAACCCGACCACGGCATTCACGTAATCAGGGCCCGACCCACGCGGGAACGCAGGGTTGCCGAAAAGCTGGCTCTTCGCTTGGATTTCGCATCCCTTTTGCGTCATCAACGCGATCGCACGGGCCACAGTTTCAGCCGGTCCACCCGCCTCCGATGACTGATTGCTTCCCAATGCTACCCAAGCATGTTTTTGGCGGTTAGGTTCGCGACTTACGGATTTACAGTTGTTTATCACTTGCCGCCTCGTCACAAATAGCTATGGGTGCGCAAAGGGGATGATTGATTTCACGCAAAAAAACCGTAGGCTGAAGTATCATTCGTTAATGCCCCATACTTAAGAAGTCTATTTCGACAAGGACATCATATGTTTTATAAAGACGAACGTTTAGCACTATTCATAGATGGTTCGAATCTTTACGCCGCTGCCAAAAGCCTTGGCTTCGATATAGACTACAAGCTGCTTCGCACTGAGTTCATGAGACGCGGCAAGCTTTTGCGCGCATTCTATTATACTGCATTGCTTGAAAACGAAGAGTATTCCCCGATCCGCCCCTTGGTCGATTGGCTGAACTATAACGGCTTCACGATGGTGACCAAGCCCGCCAAAGAATACACCGACAGCATGGGCCGCCGCAAAGTCAAAGGTAACATGGACATCGAGCTGGCCGTCGACGCGATGGAACTGGCACCGCATCTTGACCACATCGTTATCTTCTCGGGCGATGGTGATTTCCGGCCCCTGGTCGAAAGTCTACAGCGCCAAGGCGTGCGCGTGTCCGTTGTCAGCACCATTCGCAGCCAACCCCCGATGATCTCGGACGAGCTGCGCCGCCAAGTGGACAACTTTATCGAGCTCGAAGACCTGCGCGATGTCATCGGTCGCCCCCCGCGCGAAACCAACGACGCCTGATCAGGAACAAAATAGCCCGCAGCAATTGTGGTTTAACCACTGCGGGCACGCGTTCTAAAATGGTTTTTTGCGCAGTCTAAAATCAACACTGCATCAGATTTATAGCATATCTTCTGATTCGTTCGACCCCCTTGTGGTGCGTGGCCCATCGAAGACAGCGCCGCGCGCCGTTGAAAGGCTGCGCAAAACAGTCTTCCGCACCGGATCGGATAGCTCGGCCACCCCTCCCCGTCTGGACGATTGTGCCCGCAACACTTATCTAAGCACCAAGCCCAAGGAGCCGGACATGTCAAAATCACCCCTGACCCTTTATCTTGCGGCCCCGCGCGGGTTTTGTGCAGGGGTCGACCGCGCCATCAAGATCGTTGAAATGGCGATCGAAAAATGGGGCGCGCCTGTCTATGTGCGCCACGAGATCGTGCATAATAAATTTGTCGTCGACGGGCTGCGCGAAAAGGGTGCCGTTTTTGTCGAAGAACTTTCGGAATGTCCCGACGACCGCCCGGTGATCTTTTCCGCCCATGGTGTCCCGAAATCAGTCCCCAACGCCGCGCAGGCCCGCAATATGGTCTATGTCGATGCCACCTGCCCGTTGGTCAGCAAGGTCCATATCGAAGCACAGCGCCATGCGGATGCGGGCCTTCAGATGATTATGATCGGCCACGAAGGGCACCCAGAGACCGTAGGCACCATGGGGCAGCTGCCCGACGGCGAAGTGCTGCTGGTCGAAACCCCGCAAGATGTGGCAACCGTGACCGTGCGGGACCCGCAAAAGCTGGCCTATGTCACGCAAACGACCCTGAGCATTGATGACACCGCAGACATCGTTGCGGCCCTGAACGCGCGGTTTCCCGCCATCGTCGGCCCGCACAAGGAAGACATCTGCTATGCCACGACCAACCGCCAAGAAGCGGTCAAGGCCATGGCCCCCAAATGCGATGCCATGCTGGTGGTCGGTGCCCCGAACTCCAGCAACTCCAAACGGCTGGTCGAGGTCGGATCCCGCGCGGGCTGTTCTTATGCCCAGCTTGTTCAACGAGCGGACGACATCGATTGGCGTGCGCTAGACGGGATCAAAAGCATCGGGATCACGGCAGGCGCATCCGCCCCCGAAGTGTTGATCAACGAAGTCATCGACGCCTTTAAATCCCGCTATGACGTCACCGAAGAACTGGTTGAGACCGCCGTTGAGAACGTCGAATTCAAGGTGCCTCGCGTCTTGCGGGTGCCCGCATGACGACCATCCCCCGCGCCCCGCTTATTCTTGGCTTAGCTGGTCTGATCCCCTTCATCTGGGGCGCATTGACCGTGGTGAATGAACCCTTGGCGACTTGGGCTGCCACCAATCTGGGGGGCCGTTTTGTTGGCCCCTATATCCAGCTGTTCTATGGCGCGGTGATTTTGTCATTCATGTCCGGCGTCTTGTGGGGCTTTGCCACCAAGGCCAACGGCGCACAAGCGGCGACGGGGTACACCCTTGCAGTCATTCCAGCCCTTTGGGCGTTTTTCATGACGGGCGGCGGCCCTGTCGGGGCAGGCATGAACCTAATGTTCGGCTTTGCCGGATTGCTGGCGCTAGATTTCGCGTTTTGGCGGTGGGGACTGGCCCCTGAATGGTGGATGAAACTACGGGTCTTGCTCACCGCGATCGTCTTGATCTGCCTCGCGACAGGCGTGTTTTTATGAGCGATCCAGAAACGCTAGGCGTCTACGCAGCAAAAGCGCAGGAATATGCGGACGTCACCGAAAACCTTCCCAGTGATCCACAGCTCAAAGCATTCATTGAGGCCATAAAACCGGGCGGCACCGTTCTGGATCTGGGCTGCGGACCGGGCATCGCAGCCGAGCATATGGCCCGCGCGGGCCTTGTCGTTACCGCAATAGACCCTGTGCCAGAGATGGTCGCCCTCGCCGCGCAAAAACATGGGGTCACGGCCAAACAAGCCAGCTTTGATGACCTGACCGGTGCCAACCTTTATGATGGGGTTTGGGCCAACTTTAGCCTGTTGCACGCGCCACGCCGCGACATGCCACGCCACCTCAAAAACATCGCCACCGCCCTGCGCCCGAAAGGGGTATTTCACATCGGGGTAAAGACCGGCACAGGCGAGCATCGCGACACGCTGGGCCGGCTTTATACCTATTTCACCCAAGACGAATTGACCGGTCTTTTGGCCGATGCGGGCCTGACCGTCAAAGAGCATGCTACAGGACGCGATAAGGGGCTGGACGGCACCCTCGCAGACTGGGTATGCCTGCGCGCATGGCGAAACTGACTGCATATACCGATGGGGCCTGTTCAGGTAATCCCGGCCCCGGCGGCTGGGGCGTTTTGATGCGCGCAACCAACAACGGCAAGATTATCAAAGAACGCGAGTTGAAGGGCGGCGAAGCAGCCACCACCAACAACCGTATGGAATTGATGGCCGCGATCAGCGCGCTTGAGGCACTGGCCCGCGCGACCGAAATCACCATCGTGACCGACAGCAACTATGTCAAAAATGGCATCACCGGATGGATCCACGGCTGGAAGAAAAACGGCTGGAAGAACGCCGCGAAAAAGCCCGTGAAAAACGCCGAGCTATGGCAGCGTTTGGATGCAGCCAACGCAAGCCATCAAGTCACGTGGGAATGGGTCAAGGGCCACGCGGGCCATCCCGAAAATGAACGCGCGGATGAATTGGCAAGGGCGGGCATGGCCCCGTTCAAAGGCAAATGATCTTGACCGACCTTCTTGATTACGCGTCCGTCTTGGTCTTTGCGATCACAGGTGCCTTGGTAGCCAGCCGGGCCCAGCTTGATCTTGTGGGCTTTGGCTTTATCGCATGCCTGACGGCCTTGGGAGGCGGCACGGTGCGCGACCTGCTATTGGACCGTAACCCGATTTTCTGGATCGCGAACCCTGCCTATCTGGGCGTCGCCGCTGCAGCGGCCTTTGTGGTTTTCTTTACCGCGCATCGGCTTGAAAGCCGTTACCGCACATTGATTTGGCTGGATAGTTTTGCACTGTCCGTGGCTGTCGCCGCTGGTGTCGGTGTCGCGTTTTCCCTGGATCAGTCGCCGGTCATCGTGGTCCTGATGGGTATGATCACCGGCTGCATGGGCGGCTTGATGCGCGACGTGGTGGTGGACGAGGTGCCGCTGGTTCTCAAGCAAGGCGAGCTATACGTCACAGCCGCATTTGCAGGGGCGGCAACGGCCGTCGTCCTGCGCATTTTTCTAAATGACGATGCCATCGCCCTGTTTGCAGGGGCCTGCGTGACATGGGTTTTGCGTGCTGGATCGCTCTATTTGGGGTGGAACCTGCCCGTCTACAAAGGCCGCCCGCCGCGCGTCTAAGGTTATTTGCGACGCCAGTGAAACGGGACAATAATCAGCGCGCCGATGGATGAAACAATCGCGTTCAGCCCCGGCGAGTTGAACCCGAACCCGAACATCAAGCGCACAAAGTAAAACAGAAACGCGCCGCCCACACAGATGATGATCGACGCCAATATCCCGTTGCGGGTAAAACCCGACTTTTCCGCCAGGTAACCAACAATCCCTGCGATCACGACGGTGCCGATTATCGATGGAAACATAGCGTTATCCTTTGCCCAAAATTGTGCCCGGCACGATTTGCGCGCCTTGCTGAAACACATCGATATCTTGTGCCGCTTTACCCGCACGTTGCAAGCGTGTCAGTTGTACGGCCCCCGTTCCGCAGGCGACCCGTAGCTTTGCGTCCAGCACCTCGCCCGCCGTACCGTTCCCATCTGCGAGGGACGACCCCAATACCTTGATCCGCGTGCCGCCCAGATCGAACCACGCACCCGGAAAAGGCGACAGCCCACGGATCAGACGGTCGACCTCGACCGCTGGCTTGGTCCAGTCAATCAGCGCCTCGGATTTATCGATCTTGGCGGCATAGGTCACGCCATCCTCGGGCTGCGGTTCAGCCACCAGATCGGGCAGTTTTGCCAAGGCATCCACGACTAGCCGTGCGCCGATTTCACTTAAGCGGTCGTGCAGCTGAATTGTGGTTTCTGTCGCCCGGATCGGTGTCGCCTCGCGCAAAAGCACGGGGCCGGTGTCCAAGCCAGCCTCCATCTGCATGATGCAAACGCCGGTTTCCGCATCACCGGCCATGATAGCGCGGTGAATGGGCGCAGCGCCCCGCCAGCGTGGCAGCAGACTGGCGTGAATATTCACACATCCCTGCGCTGGCGCATCAAGGATCGCTTGCGGCAGGATCAAACCATAGGCAACCACAACCGCAATATCTGCATTGAGTGCTGCAAATTCCGCCTGCGCCTCGGGCGTTTTAAGCGATACAGGATGCCGGACAGGCAAGCCCAAAGCCTCGGCCCGTGCTTGAACAGGGCTGGCGCGATCCTTCTTGCCCCGGCCTGCGGGGCGCGGCGGCTGGCAATAGACGCAAACGACGTCATGCCCCGCCAATACCAGCGCATCCAGCACCGGCACTGAAAATTCGGGCGTCCCCATAAAGATCACGCGCATGTGGCTATCCTTTGAATTTCCGCGCCTTGCGCAGCAGCATATCCCGGCGGGTTTTGCTCAGATTATCGAAATACATCTTGCCCGCCAAATGGTCGATCTGGTGCTGCACGCTTGTGGCCTCAAGCCCGACAAAATCGCGGCGCGTGATAACGCCGTTTTCATCCAGATAGCGCACCGTGACGCCGCGCGGGCGTTTAACCTTGGCGGAGACACCCGGTAGATTCGGGCTTGCCTCCTCATGTTCGTTCATAATTGCGGAGGCGTCCAAAATCTCGGGGTTGGCCAGCCTGATCCGCTTGTCCCGCCCTTGCGATGCATCGACCACCGCAACCCGCAGCATCACCCCGATCTGCGGCGCGGCAAGGCCAACACCGGGCATGGCATCCATCGTGTCGATCATATCATCCCACAGACCGCGAATTTCATCCGTAATCTCGGGCACATCCGCCGCGGCTGTACGCAAACAAACATTGGGCCATGGCACAATTTTCCGAACCGTCATTGGGCAGTATCCTTTTCCACACGGTCATAGATCACGATGCCGTCCAGATGGTCGTATTCATGCTGAACGATCACCGCCTCTGCCCCGGTAAAGCTGCGTTCGTGGCTGCCCTCAAGGTCGGTCCAGCGCAAGGTCACTTGGGCCGCGCGCGCGATATCCATGGGGACATCAGGGATCGACAGACACCCTTCCTCTCCCGTCAGGCGTTCCTCGGACAGGGCCACAATCTCGGGGTTCACGCAGGCGATAGGGGTCGGCGTGCCCTCTTTCCAGCCCGCGTCAAAGACAAAAATCCGCTCGCTCCGCCCTACTTGAGGGGCCGCCAAGCCGCGCCCGGGGGCGTCATACATCGTGTCGAACATATCGGCCATCAACTGCACAATCTCGGGCGTGATGATGTCGACCGGCTTGCACACCTGCGTCAACCGGGTGTCTGGCCAGATCACGATGTCCAGCATGCTCATCCGCGGGCCAGTTCGCGTTTTAGCTTGGTCATTTTGCGGGTGATTATCTGGCGCTTTAGCGGTTTGAGGTAATCGATGAACAGCTTACCATCGAGATGGTCAATCTCGTGCTGCACGCAGGTGGCCCACAGCTTGCTGAATGTCTCGGTCTGTTCATTACCGTCCCGGTCGATCCAGCGCACGTCGACCTCGGCTGGACGGGTCACATCGGCATATTGATCAGGGATCGACAAACACCCTTCTTCGTAGGTGTTCAAATCATCCGACCCAGAGATGATTTCAGGGTTGAACATGATCAAAGGACGCGGCGCTTCGCCTTCTTCCTTGACGCAATCCATGACGATCAACCGATCCAGAACGCCCACCTGCGGCGCGGCAAGGCCAATGCCCGGTGCGTCATACATCGTGGCCAGCATATCATCTGCCAAAGCGCGCAATTCATCTGTCATACTCGTGACAGGGGCGCAGACCTTTTTCAGGCGTGGGTCGGGGTGAAGAAGAATGTTACGTTTCATGCATGTGATTTAGGCCAACCGGTGCCACATCGCAACCTCAGGGCTTGCGGTCAGGCAGATTAGGTTTAGCTTGCAGGCGAAATATTTCAGGAGCGACCTATGAGTTTTGACGAGATCATCGACCGCCGCGGCACCCATTGCGCAAAATGGGACAAGATGGAGCCGATTTACGGTGTGCCAGCGGACACTGGCATTGCCATGTGGGTCGCTGATATGGACTTCCGCCCGCCAGCTGTTGTGCAAAACGCGCTCCAAGGCATGTTGGACCATGGCGTGTACGGCTACTTTGGCGATGACAGCCAATATCTGTCCGCGATCCAATGGTGGATGGAGAACCGTCACGGTTGGAAAATCGAACAAGACTGGATCTTTACGACACATGGGTTGGTGAACGGCACCTCGATGTGCATCGACGCCTTTACCAAACCCGGCGATGGTGTGGTGCTGTTCACCCCCGTTTATCACGCTTTTGCGCGGGTGATCGCCGCTGCCGACCGCAAGGTTGTTGAATGTGCGATGGCGAACAATGATGGCCGGTACGAGCTGGATTTTGAGGCGTATGACGCCCAGATGACAGGCGATGAGACCATGCTGGTGTTCTGTTCGCCGCATAACCCGGGTGGCCGCGTCTGGACCAAAGACGAACTGGCGCAGGTTGCTGCCTTTGCCAAACGTCACGATCTGGTTTTGGTGTCTGATGAAATTCACCACGATCTGGTCATGCCCGGCATTACCCATACACCGATGGCATTGATCGACGATGTACAGGATCGTCTGGTGATGATGACCGCCACGACCAAGACCTTTAACATCGCGGGCGGTCATTGCGGCAATGTCATTATCCAAGACCCCAAACTGCGCGCAGCGTTTGCCAAGCGGATGAACGCAATGGGCATATCGCCGAATTCATTCGGTTTGGTCATGGCCACCGCAGCCTATTCGCCCGAAGGGGCCGCGTGGGTTGATGATCTGGTTGCCTATCTGAACGACAACCGCCGGATTTTCGACGCCACGATCAATGCCATCCCTGGGCTAAAGTCGATGCCGCTGGAATCAACCTATCTGGCATGGGTCGATTTTAACGGGACAGGCATGGACCGGTCAGAATTCACCAAACGGGTCGAGGAAACTGCCGCCATTGCGGCGAACCACGGCCCGACCTTTGGCAAGGGCGGCGAGAACTTCATGCGTTTTAACCTCGCCACACCGCGCGCCCGCATCGAGGAAGCCTGCAGCCGGCTTCGTGACGCGTTCAGCGACCTTCAGTAAAGGCTAGGTTGGTGTGTCCATGGCGATCAACGCCACGGGCGCATCAACTGCCCGCACAAAATCAAGCGCCGGTTTTTGAGCCACTTTGGTTGCGCGTTTGAATTCAAACTGCATCTCGCCGCCTTCTTCCTCGGCGGCGACGATGAGGCACTGAAATAGATGGATTGATCCGTCATACATGTCGACAAGGCCACGCAGCTTTGGCGCGATTTCAATGTCCATTGCAAAACCGGTCTTCCAAAAGCGCAGCACCGGGTACTGCGTTCCATTCACGTCAATCCGCAGCTTGGACGCTTTGCGCAAACTTTCAACGCGCGCCGCATCCAATCCCGCTTGGATATCCTTTGGCAGAGAAATTTCCATGTCACACCCCCATTATTAACCAAGATGACGTGAAGCTGCGCGAAATCAACCGGTGCTTTGAAAAAGTTCACACTGGTGCATCTTTGCAGATGCCGATGTGCGCGCATACCTGTGGCCATACTCCTACAAAACGCTAGCTTAGTTCGATTAGGTAAAGGAGTGATCAATGGGTCTTTTGGTGGATGGCGTCTGGAAAGACCAATGGTACGACACGAAATCCTCCGGCGGGAAATTCGAACGCTCTGCTGCGAAATTTCGCAATTGGGTGACGGCTGATGGCAGCGCCGGACCCAGCGGCGATGGCGGGTTCAAGGCCGAAAGCGGTCGCTATCATTTATACGTCAGCTACGCCTGCCCATGGGCCCATCGTGCATTGATATTCCGGACCCTCAAAGGTCTCGAAGATCACATATCGCTCTCGGCCGTTCACCCCGACATGCTGGGCGACGGTTGGACATTCGCAACAGATTTCCCCGGTGCCACGGGCGATACGCTGTTTGACTACCCATATGCCCGCGACATCTATACCCGCGCAGATCCTAAATTCAGCGGCCGCGTGACCGTGCCGATCTTATGGGACAAAGTGAACGAAACGATCGTTTCGAACGAATCCTCCGAAATCATCCGGATGTTCAACAGCGCGTTCAACGAGATCACCGGCAACACCGCCGATTACTGGCCCGAACACCTGCGCGACAACATCGAAACCATCAACAGCCGCGTCTATGACACCGTCAATAATGGCGTCTATAGATGCGGGTTCGCCACGACCCAAACCGCCTACGATGATGCGGTGCGCCCCCTCTTTGACAGCCTCGACTGGATAGAGGGGATTTTGGCCAACAATAGATACCTTGTGGGCGACACCCTGACGGAAGCTGACTGGCGTCTGTTCACAACATTGGTCCGCTTCGACAATGTTTATCACCTACATTTCAAGTGCAATCGCAGACGTATCATCGATTACCCGAACCTCTGGGCCTATACGCGCGAGCTGTATCAGATGCAGGGTGTGGCCGAGACGGTGAAAATGGATCATATCGTGCGCCATTATCACTATAGTCACGAGACGATAAACCCGACCCGGATCATTCCGATTAACCCGAATATTGATTTCAACGAGCCGCACGGGCGGGGTTAACGCAGAGCTGCATGTGGTTCGTTAGGCGACGAGCGTTTCAGCTTTTTTCAGATCAACCGACACCAGTTGGCTGACACCCTGTTCGGCCATGGTGACGCCAAACAGACGGTCCATCCGCGCCATGGTGACGGCGTGGTGCGTAATGATCAAAAACCGCGTATTCGTCTGGCGGCACATTTCGTCCAACAGATCGCAGAACCGCGTCACGTTAGCGTCGTCCAACGGCGCGTCGACCTCGTCCAGCACGCAGATCGGTGCCGGGTTGGCCAAGAATACAGCAAAGATCAACGCCATCGCGGTCAGGGTTTGCTCGCCCCCGGATAGCAGGCTCAGCGTGCTCAGCTTTTTGCCCGGCGGCTGGCACATAATCTCTAGCCCGGCTTCCAGCGGGTCGTCGGATTCAACCATGACCAAATTCGCCTCACCACCATTGAACAGGTGCCTAAACAGCATCGTAAAGTTGCTATTTACCTGCTCGAACGCCGTCAAAAGCCGTTCGCGCCCCTCGCGGTTCAGGCTGGATATACCGCTGCGCAGGGTCTTAATCGCCTCGGTCAGGTCTTCTTTCTCCGTGGCCAGATTGTCGTGCTCTTCCTGAACCTCTCGGGCGTCCTCTTCGGCACGCAGGTTCACCGCGCCCAACGCTTCCCGTTGGCGTTTCAGGCGGTTCACATCAGCCTCTAGCACCTCAGAGGTTGGCATTTTGTCAGGGTCCACATCCAGCGATGCCAGCAACTGGTTTGGCGTCACCTGCTGATCTTCGGCGATGCGCTCTGCGGCATAGGCAACCGTCTCTTTCGCCGCATCCGCGCGCGCCTCAGACCGGGCACGTGCTTCGCGCGCCTCCGATGCCAGCCGTTCTGCATCCCGCTCGGCCACGGTCGCCTCGCGCAATGCGCCCTCGGCCACCGACAAACGATCCGCCGCCTCTGCCTTGCGGGCATCTGCAGTGGTGATCGCTTGGGTTAGCTCATCCCGCTTGGCAGCGATCTCGGCCGGTGCGGCGCTCGCGTCCTTCAGTTCCGCCTCGGATGCGATTTTCCGATCCACCAACTCGGCACTGCGTTTTTCAGCCGTGTCCAAACGGTGACGCCAGCCGCTTAATTCCTTGGTCACTTCTTGCGCACGCTTTAGCCGGGCATCGCCCTCGCGGCGCAGCTCGTCATGGGCAGACCGGCGCGACATCATCGCAATACGTGCGCCTTCCACCGTCATGCGCAAGGTTTCAACCCCTTCGCGGGCCTCAGCCACATCATCAAGCTCGGCCAGGGCGCGCTCGGCCTCGGTCACGGATTGACGCGCCGCCATGGCTTCTTCCTCGTGGCGCGACACCGCTAGCCCAAGGCTCTCCAACCGCCCTTCCGCAAGGTTGCGATCCGCCTCGGCCCGGCTTAGCGCGCGGCCTGCATCCGCAACTGCTCGGTCTGCATCGCGGCGGGCATCGCGCGCCAGTTTGTCCGCTTGGGTCTGCGCGATCAACGTTTGTTGCAGCGCTTCATGCGCATCGCGGGCACCATCTGCTCGTTGGCTGGCCTGCTCCAGCGACTGCTTCAACACTTCCAACCGGTTAATCTGCTGCAATCGAAGCGCGGCCGCCGATGGTGCATCCTCAGCCCAGGCCCGAAAACCGTCCCACCGCCACAGATCCCCCTCGGGCGACACCAACCGCTGCCCGGGCCGCAACGCCGCCTGAAGCCGTGGCCCCTCATCCGCCTCGACAAGGCCGATCTGGCTCATCCTGCGGGCCAGAACATCGGGCAAGGACACATGCGCCGTCAGCGCGGTTACCCCGTCGGGCAAAGGCTGCACCACCTCATAGGCGGGCAATACAGCCCAGCCCGACGGGCCGTCTTCGTCGACCTGAGGCGCACGCAGATCGTCCGCCAATGCAGCACCAAGCGCTTTTTCAAAGCCGTGCTCGACCTGCAAGCGGTCCAGAATTTGGCCGCCTTCAGCAGTATCGCGTTCCACCAGCTTGGCCAGCGCACCGGCTTCGGCGCGCAGGGCGTTCATCTCGCCTTCCGCTTCCGACCGCTCCGCGCGTGCTTCGGCCTCGCGGCTTTGGGTCAGCGCACGGACCTCTTCCGCCTCATTGAGTGCCGTTTCAGCATCCACCGCCTGCTGCGCGGCGGCGGCCTCGGCTGTGGTGGCTGCATCGAAATCAGCCGCAGCTTTCACCAAGGCAGCCTTACTTTGCGCCACTGCGTCACGTGCCTTTTCGGCCTCGCTCTCTGACTTGGCCAGTGTTTTGCGGCTGTCGCCCAGCAGACGTTCCGCCGATCCGTGCCGTGCGGCAAGGCGGGCAACATCCTCGGTCATTTGCGATAGCGATGCTTCATGGGTCTGCAAAACCGATGCGGCCTCGCGGGCAGTTTCAGCGGCGGCTTCCAAGGCGGCACCGTGACCTGTTCCGGCTTTCTCAAGCTCTTTCGCTTCCCACTCAAGCCGTTCGATTGTCTCACCCGCGTCGCGATTCAGCCCTGCTTCGCGTTCGATATCGCGGGTTAGTTGCGCGATCCGGTTGGTCAATGCGTCGATGGTCTCCTGCGCGCGGGCCTCTTGATCGGCAAGCGTATCGCGCTGCACCCCAAGCCGCTGAACGACGGCTGCGGCAATCGCATCCTCTTCGCGCAACGGCGGAAGCGCGTCTTCAGCGATCTGGCGCGCTTTGGCAGCTTGACGCACCGCGCCTTCGGCTTGCGCCGCCTCGGTCACGCGGGTGCGCAGTTCATCCGCAGCTGCCGCACGCGCATCATCTGCTTCGCGCCAGCGCCGATACAAAAGCATCCCTTCGGATTTGCGCAGAT
This sequence comes from Sulfitobacter sp. AS59, assembly GCF_038899995.1. Lineage (NCBI taxonomy): Bacteria > Pseudomonadati > Pseudomonadota > Alphaproteobacteria > Rhodobacterales > Roseobacteraceae > Sulfitobacter > Sulfitobacter sp. AS59. The sequence continues at coordinate 67,853 of NZ_JBBMQK010000008.1, read as the reverse complement.
CATTACCAATCTCGCGGTAACGTGCGGCCTGTCGGGCTTGCCGTGCAAGCTGCGCCAATTGCGCCGCAAGCTGCTCAATCACATCATCAACACGGCCAAGGTTCGCCTCGGCAGCATTCAGTTTTAGCTCGGCCTCGTGACGTCGCGCATATAGCCCCGATATACCCGCCGCCTCTTCCAAGATACGGCGACGGTTCTTTGGCTTGGCGTTGATCAGTTCGGAAATCTGCCCTTGCCGGACCAACGCAGGCGAATGCGCACCCGTCGAGGCATCGGCAAACAGCATTTGAACATCGCGAGCGCGCACGTCCTTGCCTGCCGCCTTGTAGGCGCTGCCGACGTCACGCGTGATGCGGCGGATAATTTCGATCTGATCCGCATCATTGAACCCAGCCGGTGCCAACCGTTCAGTGTTATCGATATGCAGGGCGACTTCGGCAAAATTACGCGCCGGGCGGGTCGAAGCACCGGCGAAAATGACATCTTCCATACCGCCGCCGCGCATGGCGGTGGGGCGGTTTTCCCCCATCACCCAACGCAACGCCTCGAGCAGGTTGGATTTCCCACAGCCATTGGGGCCGACCACACCTGTCAGACCATCCGCGATGATCAGGTCAGTTGGATCAACAAAGCTTTTGAACCCCGTAAGTCTGAGTTTGGAAAACCGCAATTGCCCTCACTGGTCTGATTCCCAAGATGCATACAACTAGGCGTGATGCATCGCGTCCTGTCAATCGAAAGACGCTAGGGAAAGAGGCGAGGTGCCGCTTATCCACAAGATATTGAGCTATGCCCCTGTTTTGCACAAAAGGCTGCGATGCGGCGGATCGTGCATTTTTGCCGATTTACGTGCTGTCAAACGGCACTTGATTGGCGGCCGTACCGTGCGGGGCGTTGCTGATACGCCGCAGACCAGAACACCCGTCGCCAACGCCTGATCGCCCAAGACATCCGTCACGTCGCAGCCGCTGACCGCAGACATCGCAAAAGCCGCACGGTCCCTGATCGGGCCAAAACGGGGCGCATATTCAGGGTTGATACGCATCGCTTCGGCCAGATCACCGCGCACCCGCACATCAAATGTGGATCCATCAACTTCGACCCTGGTCGCTGGCAGCCCCCTGAAATGCGGCCCAGCCGAGTTACAGGCGGATAAGCTGAGAAGGGTGAAAACAAGTAAGCATAGATTTTTCATGCCCAATCGTTAGGACACCGTGATTAACAGCCGATGAAACCCAGACAAAGATATTGTCGGCACGCCGCGTTGGTCATATAATTTGACCAATTCAAGGGGTCTTTTCATGCCATTCCAACCTGTATCGTCCGAAAAGCTATCGCAAGCGGTCGTTCGGCAGGTCGAACAACTGATCCTGCGCGGCATCCTTCGCCCCGGCGAACGCCTGCCGGCCGAGCGCGAATTGGCCAAGCGGCTTGACGTCTCGCGCCCATCCTTGCGCGACGCGATTGCACGGCTTGAAAAATCGGGGCTGCTGACGGCCAAACCGGGTGCCGGCGTCTATGTTGCCGACGTGCTTGGGGGTGCCTTTTCCCCGCCGCTGATCGAACTTTTTGCCCGCCACGACGAGGCGGTGTTCGACTATCTGTCTTTCCGCCGCGATATGGAGGGGCTTGCCGCAGAGCGCGCAGCACGTTTGGCGTCAGAAACGGACCTCAAGGTTGTCGACGCTACATTCCGCAAGATGGAAGCAGCACAAAACACCCGCGCGCCAGAGGACGAAGCACAGCTTGATGCGCAGTTCCACATGGCCATTATCGAGGCAAGCCATAACGTGGTGATGCTTCATATGATGCGGTCGATGTATGATCTGCTGCAAGGCGGCGTGTTCTATAACCGCCAAGTGATGTTCAAACAACGGACCACCCGATCTGCCCTGCTGGATCAGCACCGCGCCATCAACGACGCCCTACAGTGCCGCGATCCAGATGCTGCGCGCGCGGCGGTTGAGGCACATCTGAACTATGTCGAAAACGCACTGCGCGATCAGCAACGGGCAGAGCGTAACGAAATTGTTGCGCATCAACGATTGCAGCATGAGACGCAGCAAGACTGACCTTTAGAAGACAACCCAAAAACGCAAAAGGCCCCGGAGAATATCCGAGGCCTTTCGTTAAGATTGGTAAGCTTAGTGCAGCTTGGAATCTACATCCGCGATTGCGCTTGCGATCAGGGCATTGCCTTCTGCGGCAGTCATCTTCTTGGCGATAACGTCCTTTGCAGCGGCAACAGCGATCACAATCGCTTGGTCGCGTACTTCTTTAACAGCAGCGGCCTGCGCCGAACCGATTTGTTCTTCGGCGGCGGCCAAACGACGTTCGATGGATTTCTCCAGATCGGCACGGGCTTGATCCGCAGCTTCGGTTGCTTCGGCTTTTGCAGCTGTCACAATCCGGTCGGCTTGATCTTTGACTTCTTGCTGCTTGCGCTCGTAACTGGCCAACAGTGTCTGCGCTTCTTCACGCAGGGCACGGGCTTCGTCCAGTTCCGATTTGATCCCGTCCGCGCGCTTGTCGAGCATGCCCGACAACAGCGAAGGTACTTTGAAATAGAACAAAACACCGATGAACAAGATGAACGCGAGCAACACGATGAAATCTGTGTTTTTCAGCGAAAAGAAAACGTCGCCCGCTGCAAAGGCTGGTGATGCCACCAAGCCTGCAATCAAAGCTGAGAAAGTCAAACGCATGGCTTATCCTTTCATCCGGGCTTCGACAGCCGCGGTAACAGTTTTCGCATCAGCGGAACCACCCAAAGCAGCCACAATCGCCTGAGCGGTGTCTTTCGCCACCTCTTCGACATTTTGCAGCGCGGTTGCGCGAATTTCAGTGATGGCTTTTTCGGATTCTGCAGCTTTCTCGGCGATCTCGGCGTCTGCTTGCGCAATGGCCTTGTTCAGATCGGCTTGAATATCTGCTTTTGCAGCTGCAACGATGCGGTGGGCCTCGGCGCGGGCATCGATCAGTGCTTTGTCATATGCGGCTTCTGCCTCTGTTGCTTTGACCTTCAGGTCTTCGGCAGCAGCGATGTCATTGGTGATTGTGCCTTGGCGTTCAGCCAAAACCGATCCAATGCGCGGCAAAGCGATGCGGGACAGAATGAAGTAAATCGCAACCAGCGCCACGACCAGCCAGAAGATCTGGTTGCCGAACCATTCGCCGCAAAGTTGGGGCATGCCAATGGCACCGCCGAATTCGTTGACACACATGCCAGCGACTTCCATATCAATTGGTTCAGTTGCCATTGTGGCCTCCTGTCAAAACGTTCAAATCCCTTGGGCAGCGCGCCGTAACGCGCTGCCCGAAGCGTAAGGAAGTGTCAGTCTGACGCTTAAACGGCGAACATCAACAGCAGAGCAACGAGGAACGAGAAGATCCCCAGGGCTTCTGCAAACGCGATGCCGATGAACAGTGTTGCAGTCTGACCAGCAGCTGCCGAAGGGTTGCGCAGTGCGCCGGCAAGGTAGTTGCCTGCAACGTTGCCCACACCGACTGCCGCGCCGCCCATGCCCATGCATGCTAGACCCGCGCCAATGTATGCGCCCATTTGTACGATATCGCCTTCCATGAGAATTCTCCTTACGATGGAATTGAGGTGATGAAGTGGGGCAGGTCAGAATGACCCACGCCCGTTGTTAGTGATGCGGATGAAGCGCGTCTTTCAGATAGACACACGTCAGAATGGTGAACACGTAGGCCTGGATAAAGGACACCAGGATTTCGAGGCCGTACATCGCGGTGATCGCGACGATGGACAAAGGCGCGATGGCTGCAATCGCGGCGAAGCCTGCGAAAACCTTAATCACGGCGTGACCGGCCATCATGTTACCCGCCAAACGAATGGAGTGACTGACGGGGCGCACGAAATACGAGATGACTTCAATCAGTGCCAGAATGGGACGCAGCGCAAGTGGCGCGCTGGACACCCAGAAAAGGCCCAAGAAAGAAGCGCCGTTTTTGACGAAACCCAAAATGGTAACGGCAAAGAATACTGCAAACGCCATGATCGCGGTGACAGCGATGTGCGACGTTGGCGTGAACGCCATTGGCAGCAGGCCAAGGAAGTTCGAAAAGACGATGAACATGAACAATGTCATGATGTAGGGGAAATACTTGACCCCGTCTTTGCCGCAGATGTCTTCGACCATCTTGTAAATAAAGCCATAAGCAAGCTCGCCCACCGACTGCATCCGCGTTGGGATAACCGACCGCTTGGACGTGCCCAGAACCAGCAAGGTAAACACTGCAAGAACGGCCAGTGCCATCCAGACAGTTGCATTGGTGATCGTGTACCAAGAAACAGCGCCATCGCCAAAGAACGGCTTAACGATGAACTGATCCATCGGGTGGAAAACCAAGCCGCCCGCTTCTTCGCCGTGTGCTTCTGCCGCCATGTCAGGGCCCTTTATCTTCTTCGACCGTTTCGGCCATCTTCTTTTCCTGGATTTCTTGCGCAGAGCGGAGCATCGTCTTCACCCCAGCCGCAAGGCCCAGCATTACAAACAGCACCATGAATATCGGGAGTGTTCCAAAGAACCAGTCCAACGCATATCCGATGCCAAAACCGATCCCAAGACCGGCGCAAAGTTCAATCACCATCCGCCAGGCAAGCGATGCCTGAGAATAATGCTCATCCACGCGGGGCTTTGGTGTTTGCGCTTTTTTAGCCGCTGCAATCTTGGCCTCAAGCTGCTTTAGTCGCTGCTGTTGGTCCGGATCGGTCACGCCAAAAATCCCCGTGGATGTGTTGGTGCTTAGCTACTTTTACTGCCCAGCCGAGTCAACAGGATTGAATATTCGGATATCCGATTGATTTTGCTACATTTTGTGAATTCAAAACCAACCGAAAAGCCCCGTCACGGGGGCAATGCCGCCCGAAATTGCGCCCGATTGTTATTCAACCTTTTGGTTGAGGGTCCGATCCGCTATGGATATCTGAAATCTGATCCACGCCCAATAACCGACCATAAAGTAGCACCATGTCCGCCCAGTTAGACGCCATATTTGCAGCCCTTGCTGACCCGACCCGTCGGGCCATTCTGGCGATGTTGCTAGAGGATGACATGGCCGTCACGGACGTTGCAGAGCCGTTCGATATGTCCCTTGCCGCGATTTCAAAGCATCTGGGCGTGTTGGAACGGGCCGGCCTGATCGCGCAAGAAAAGCGCGGGCGACTTAAGTGGTGCAAACTTGAACCCTCTGCCTTGCAGTCGCCATCGGTGTGGATGCAAGGGTTTGGTCAGTTTGACCCTGTAAATTTGGATGATTTTGAGAAGTTTCTGGCAGCGGAGATTAAAGCGGAATCGTCAAACGCTGAAGCTATCGAGTCGGAGTAGGTTTTGCTGGCTCTTCCATGACGAGGTAATAACACGAAAGAGCCATGCTTGATGTAGTTAGATAATGCCGAACGCAAAGCGCAAGATGGCAAGAACAACTACGACCAGACCGATAAGATAAATAATGCTACGCATGTAACGATTCCTTTATGAACTTTCCGTGATCAAAACGCGGTACCGCGACGGTTGGTTCCAAAATTAATTAATTATTTATCTAGGTTACCGGGGCCTGATCATTTCTTAGCAGCAGATACAGCGCCAGAATGGTCAGTGAAACGCCGCCCAGCACCAGCGGTGACGGGGCACCATTGCCCAATGCGATCTCCCACAAGATCACCCAGCTTGGCGTCAGATAGGTATAGGCCATCACCTTGGCCGAGGGCAGCCGCAGCGACGCAAATTGCAGCAAAACAAAAGTGGCAGAGGATGCCGCCACCGAGACATAAAGGATGGTGATCCAGACGATAGGCGGCAGCGCCAACCAGTCCGTGCCCAACACATCGCGCCACCCATAGATAAAGATCAGCACGCCCCCGCCAATAAGCGTGCCCAGCGTGAACACTACCGCAGGCTCGCCCCTGTTCAGCTTGCGCACCATCGGCGTATAAAGCGCGTGGCTGACACAGCCGATAAAATACACCGCTTCACCGCGCCCGACCTCAAACCGTTGCAGGGCGGCAAAGTCAGCCCGGAAAATCACCCACAGCGCCCCAACCGCACCAATCGCCAGCGCCAAGGCCATTCGCAGCGTTGTTATCTGCCGCAGCAACAGCCAGCCAAAACCCGCAGCGATAACAGGTGTCAGCGTGAAAACCGCCGCAGCACCAACGGGCTGCGCAGTTTTCAACCCCTCGAACATCAGCACAAAATAGACGGCGAAAAGCCCGCCCAATATCACGTAGCGCCACGGCGCGCGGGCAGCTTCACGGGTGATCCCCGTTGTTGCGGCAACCGCAACTGCAATCACAGCCCCCGCAATAACGAACCTCGCCGCATTCAACGCCGCAGGCGATATCATGTTCGCCGACATCGACCCCAACGAAAATGACCCCGCCACCAAAGCCGAGAACGTGAGCATTGCCAGATGCCCCTGAATATCAGGCCGCACCAGATTGTCCCTTCGCGCTGTCTTTCAGAAATTTCAGCAGCGCCTGAACCTTCGGCGTTCGGTGCAGATCGACATGGGTAACAAGCCAAAGCGCTGAATCCCATTCAGGCAACTGCGGATGAACCTCGATCAGATCGGGATCATCCAAACCTTCCTCGTATCCGACAAACCCGATACCAGCACCGCTGCGAATGGCCGTTGTCAGCGCATTTGAATCCAGACAGCGAAAGGCCATCGCGCTTTTCGGCACCACGGATTGCATCCACTTAAAGAACGGCGCGCGGATTTCCATATCGTCGTGAACGACAAAACGGTGGTTCGCGTAATCCTCGACACCCGACGGCATCCCAAACGCCTCGATATAACTGCGATGTGCAAACAGCCCGACCCTAAGCGGTTTAAAGGGTTGCACGACATTGTCCGGCTGCTCTGGCACTTTACCGGCGCGGATCGCCACATGCGCCTCGCCGTATTCGAGCCGGAACAAGCGTTCGCCGGTCAGGAAACGGATGGAAATTTCCGGGTTCTGCTTTTGGAATTCGACCAGCAATGGGGTGACCCAATCGGCAATGCCTAACAAAGACGTCACAACCAACTCGCCTGATACGCTCTCTCCGCGCCCCTTAATGCGGTTGGCCAACTGGCTGAACTGATCGTTCGTCGCCTGCGCCACGCGCAACAGGTCCTCCCCCGCCTCGGTCGCCTTGTAGCCACGGGCATGACGCTGGAACAGCTTGACGGACAGGCGCGCCTCTAACGCATCAATATGGCGGATTACGGTGGCATGATGCACGCCCAAAACTTCGGCAGCGCCGCTCACAGTGCCCATGCGCGCGACTTGATAAGCTGTCTTTATCTCATCCCAATTATCCACTGCGGCACCCTTTCAAACGGAGATATGTGCAAAATCGAACAGATCCTACGCGGTTTTCGCAAGTTGCGTCCGCCCGTGCAAGGCGCATCTAGATCAGGGAACAGAAACTCAAAATAAGGGACATCTCCCATGTCTATTCTACGCGTTGACTCCTCTGCCAACACCACCGATTCCGTAACCCGCGCCATGACCGACCGCATCATCGCCACGCTGGGCGATACAGATGTAACCGTGCGCGACCTTGCACTGGAACCGCTGCCGCAAATCACCGGAACATGGGCCGTCGCCCGCGCCACCCCGGCCGAGACCCGCTCCCCCGAGCAAGCCGAGGCCTTGATCGAATCCGATAAACTGGTGGCCGAACTGATGGCCGCAGATACCATCGTCATCGGCGCGCCGCTCTATAACTTTAGCGTGCCTGCATCCCTCAAGGCTTGGATCGATCTGATCGCCCGCACCGGCGTGACTTTCCGCTATACCGAAACCGGCCCCGAAGGTCTGGTCAAAGGCAAACGCGTGATCATCGCCATGGCATCGGGCGGCGTTCCAGCTGGATCCCCCGCGGATTTCAATACCAGCTACCTGAAAACCGTTCTTGGCTTTATGGGCATGACAGACGTCACCATCGTTTCGGCAGATGCGCTGGCCAAAGACCCCGAAGGCACGATGGCGCGCGCCAACGACGCTATTGACGCATTGGCCGCCTGATCACCGGGCACGACGGGCGGGTTGACTCAAACCCGCCCCTCACTTAAACGATCCACAAATCCCGGAAGCACTATGCCTTCCGGTCTTTGGCGCGGCCAGAGATCGCCCCCCACCAGCGTGTTACGCCCGTGGGGGCATTTGTGTATTTAACGCGGCGTTCCTAAATTGGGATCATCCGCAACCGACCGAAGGGGGCCATGGCCCATGTTTGAGAATCTATCCGAACGCCTTTCCGGCGTCTTTGACCGCCTCACCAAACAAGGTGCGCTGTCCGAAGAAGACGTCAAAACCGCCCTACGCGAAGTCCGCGTCGCCCTGCTTGAGGCTGACGTATCCCTGCCCGTTGCCCGTGATTTCGTAAAAGCCGTCCAAGACAAAGCCACCGGCCAAGCGGTCACCAAATCGATCACCCCGGGTCAACAGGTCGTCAAGATCGTCCACGACACCCTGATTGATGTACTGCGCGGCGAAGGCGAGCCCGGCTCCCTGAAAATCGACAACGCCCCTGCCCCGATCCTGATGGTCGGCCTGCAAGGCTCCGGTAAAACCACAACCACCGCAAAGCTGGCCAAACGTCTGAAAGACCGCGACGGCAAACGCGTGCTGATGGCATCGCTTGACGTTAACCGCCCTGCGGCGATGGAACAGCTGGCGATCCTCGGCGTGCAAATCGGCGTTGATACCCTGCCTATCGTCAAAGGCGAAAACCCCGTCCAGATCGCCAAACGCGCCAAGACCCAAGCAGCCATGGGCGGCTATGACGTCTATATGCTCGACACTGCGGGTCGCCTGTCCATCGACGAAGAGTTGATGCAACAGGTCGAAGCCGTTCGTGACGTGTCCAATCCGCGCGAGACCCTGCTGGTAGTCGATGGCCTAACAGGCCAAGACGCCGTGCAAACGGCTGAAAACTTTAACGACCGCATCGGTATTTCCGGCGTGGTCCTGACCCGCATGGACGGCGACGGTCGCGGCGGTGCGGCCCTGTCCATGCGCGCCGTCACCGGCAAGCCGATCAAATTCGTCGGCCTTGGCGAAAAGATGGACGCGCTCGAGACGTTTGAACCAGAACGCATCGCGGGCCGTATCCTTGGCATGGGTGACATCGTCGCCCTTGTTGAAAAAGCCCAAGAAACCATCGAGGCCGAACAAGCCGAAAAGATGATGCGCCGCATGGCCAAGGGTCAGTTCAATATGAACGACCTGAAAATGCAGCTTGAACAGATGCTCAAGATGGGCGGCATGCAAGGCATGATGGGTATGATGCCCGGCATGGGTAAAATGGCCAAACAGGTCGAAGAAGCGGGCTTTGACGACAAAGTGCTCAAACGCCAGATCGCCTTGATCCAATCCATGACCAAGAAAGAGCGCGCAAACCCCGCGCTGCTGCAAGCCAGCCGCAAAAAACGTATCGCCAAAGGTGCCGGCCTCGAAGTGTCCGAGCTGAACAAGCTGATGAAGATGCAGCGCCAGATGAGCGATATGATGAAAAAGATGGGCAAAATGGGCAAAGGCGGCATGCTCAAACAAGCCATGAAGGGCATGATGGGCGGCGGCAAAGGCGGCATGGACCCAGCCGCGATGGCCCAAGGCATGGACCCCAAAGCGCTTGAAGCGGCGGCCAAACAAATGGGCGGCAAACTGCCCGGCATGGGTGGTATGGGCGGCGGCATGGGCCTGCCCGGCGGCCTGTCAGGCTTTGGGAAGAAAAAATGATCAGTTGCACCGTCAGATATGAAATCGATCCCGACAAATTGCCGGAATTCGAAATCTATGCAAAAGCGTGGCTGCACCTTGTGGTGAAGCTGGGTGGCATCCATCACGGCTATCACATGCCGCATGAGGGGCCCAACGACATCGCCTATTGCCACTTTTCCTTTCCATCGCTCGCCGATTACGAGGCGTATCGCGACAAGATGTGGGCCGACCATGAATGCCTGCGCGCCTATGAACACGCCAAACGCACCAAATGCATCCGTCGCTATGACCGTTCGTTCACCAAGCCGATGTTCGACGGCGCGACCGTAGATGAATTGGGGCTATAATGACCAATAGTGTTAAATTGGCCGCCGAGGTTCTTAAAGAACACCGCGCGAGCATCGACCGCCTCGACGCCATCCTTGTCTACACGCTGGGCGAGCGGTTCAAACACACTCAAGCTGTGGGGAAACTCAAAGCTGAACACGACCTTCCCCCGTCCGATCCCAACCGCGAAGCCGGTCAGATCGCACGTCTCGAAGATTTGGCGAAAGAGGCTGACCTCGATCCCGAATTCGCCAAGAAGTTTCTGAACTTCATCATCGCTGAAGTCATTCAGCACCACAAACAACACCAGTCGTAGGGTGGGTGAAACCCACCACACCTAAACCTAAAGGAAATACATCATGTCCATGAAAATTCGTCTCGCCCGTGGCGGTTCCAAAAAGCGCCCGTTCTACCGTATCGTTGCTGCAGACAGCCGCATGCCACGCGATGGCCGCTTTATTGAAAAGCTGGGCACATATAATCCTCTGCTGGCAAAAGACAGCGAAGAGCGCGTGAAAATGGACGTCGAGCGCGTTCAATACTGGATGAGCAAAGGCGCACAGCCAACAGACCGTGTTGCACGTATGCTCGAAGCCGCTGGCGTGACCCCAAAGACAGAGCGCAGCAATCCCAAGAAGGGTACACCGGGCAAGAAAGCCCAAGAGCGCGTTGAAGAAAAAGCCGCCAAGGCCGCCGCAGCAGCAGAAGCCGCAGCAGCACCAGCGGAAGAGCCTGCAGCAGAAGAAGCCGCAGCAGAATAATCAAACGGTTCCCCGGCGCGGTCTTTGCTGCGCCGGGAAGCTTTAGGTATATTCGACAGCCGGCCTCGCTTTGCCAATGCAGGCTGTCCGATGTACTTTCTCATCACTCTGACACCGACCGCGCCCTGACGTCGTCCCCGACCCGAAAGCCGATCATGTTCCGATTGCTGCGTCTCATCGTTATTCTTGGTTTAGGTATTGCCATTGGCATCTGGTTTGAACGTACGTTGATGAAAAGCGAATGTAAGGCTGGTGAAGGTCAGTGGACCGGCACAATCTGTGTGAATTCGGAGTTATTGCAATGAACGACAAAGTATCCGTAGGCGCGATTGCGGGATCATATGGCGTGCGCGGCGAATTGCGCATCAAAAGCTATTGCGCGGTTCCCGAAGACATCGAAAACTATAGCCCGCTGACGTCGGAAGACGGCAAGCGCAGCTTTGCAATCGCACTGGTCCGCCCGATCAAGAACGGCTTTGTCGCCCGCATCACTGATGTGACCTCGAAAGAGGAAGCGGACGCCCTGCGCGGCACGGTGCTTTTTGCCCGGCGGGATCAGCTGCCCTCTCTGCCCGATGATGAGTTCTATCACGCAGATCTGATCGGGTTGCAGGTGTTTGATACCGGCGGCACATTGATCGGCAAGGTCAAGACCGTTCAAAACCACGGCGCGGATGATCTGCTGGAAACGCAGCTTGCTGGCACCTCGGCCACCGTGTTCCTGCCGTTTACCAAAGCGGCGGTCCCCACGGTTGATATGGCCACGGGCCGGATCATTGCCGATCCCCCCGACGGGATACTGCCCGATGCCAAGGCTGATTAAGCCCCGCCTGCAAAATGGGACGGTGTTCCGGACCCCGCGCGGCCCTGCAAAAGCCGTGCTGGAAAAGGCCAATGTGACATGACAACACCGCCAACCAAGACAAATGCCCCTGACGGGCCCGCAAAGCCCCGTTCGCATGGTCGCCAATCGGTACGTCCGACGCTGAAGCCACGTGAATTGATGCAAGACACCCCCGACTACGCAGGCGTTTGGCGGGCCGAGATTGTGACGCTTTTCCCCGAACTTTTCCCCGGCGTGCTGGGGGCCAGCCTGACAGGCCGCGCCCTGCAAGAGGGCAAGTGGCAACTGCGCACCCACGATCTACGCGACTATGGCATTGGCAAACACCGCAATGTCGACGACACCCCCGCAGGCGGTGGTGCGGGTATGGTCATGCGCGCCGACGTGGTTGGCCCCGCCATCGAAAAGGCCATGTCGGGTGCTGCCGGACGTTGGCCGATCCTGTACATGTCGCCGCGCGGACGCCGCTTTGATCAGGCGATGGCCGCCGATCTGGCCAAATGTTCGGGCGTCACCATGCTGTGTGGCCGGTTTGAGGGCGTCGATGAGCGCGTGATCGAACACTACGGCATTACCGAAGTCTCCTTGGGTGATTTTGTCATGACCGGCGGCGAACTTGCCGCGCAGGCGATGATTGACGCCACCGTGCGCCTGCTGCCCGGTGTGCTGGGCAACGCCGAAAGCACGGTCGAGGAAAGCCATTCCTCCGGCCTGCTCGAACATCCGCAATACACCCGCCCCGCCGAATGGATGGGCCGCGAAATTCCATCTGTTCTGATGTCGGGCAACCACGGCGAAATCGCGAAATGGCGGTTGGCCCAAGGCGAACGGCTGACAGAACAGCGCCGCCCTGATATGTGGGCAAAATATTCCCCAAAACCAAAGGGCAAATCATGACCGACCTCAGCCGCACCCTTGACCATGCCCGCATTGACGAACTGCCAAACCCGTATTTCGGCAAAGTGCGTGATTGCTATGACCTGCCCGATGACCGCCGCATCTTGATCTCATCCGACCGGATCTCCGCCTTTGACCGTATTTTGACGGCGATTCCGTTCAAGGGTCAGGTGCTGACCCAAACGGCGCGGTTCTGGTTTGACCACACCAACGATATCTGCCCCAACCACGTGCTGGAATACCCCGACCCCAATGTGGTGATCGGCAAACGACTGACCATCCTGCCCGTAGAGATTGTTGTTCGCGGGTATCTGGCAGGCTCCACCGGTACATCCGTTCTGACGCTGTACAAAAAGGGCGCGCGGCAGATGTACGGCCATACCTTCCCCGACGGGCTGCGCGATAACGAGGCGCTGCCTCACGCGATCATCACGCCCACGTCCAAAGAATTCGATGGTGGTCATGACGCGCCGCTGACTGAGGCCGAAATCGTAGAACAGGGCCTGCTCACCCAAGCACAATGGGACCAGATCAGTGACATCGCCCTGCGGCTGTTCGCCCGTGGTCAGGAAATGGCGGCCAAGAACGGGCTGATCTTGGTCGATACCAAGTATGAATTCGGCACCGATGCAGATGGAAATATCCTGCTGGCCGATGAAATCCACACGCCTGACAGCTCACGCTTTTGGCTCGCCGATGGCTATCAGGCGGCTCTGGAAAACGGCACCCGCCCCCCGTCCTTTGACAAGGATGTGATCCGATCTTGGGTCGATGCGCGCTGCGATCCTTACAAGGATGATATCCCCGAAATCCCCGCCGACCTGATTGCCGCGACCTCGCAGGTCTATATCGACGCCTACGAGGCCATCACCGGCCAGACGTTCGTGCCCAACATGGATGGCGACACCGTGCTGGACCGCGTGCGCAGCAATTTGGCCCCCTATTTCACCACCTAAAGGCCGACGCATTTAGGCGGTGATACCCTCTTGATCCAAGGGGCTATCCGACCTATACGACGCCTACGTCTGGAATCGCTTTTGCGGCTCCAGCCTTTTCTGCATCCGCAGAAATCCAAAGCAAAGATGATGCTACCTTCGATGGGGTGCTACGGCAGGCCCGCCAGACAGACCGAAGCTATGGGATCGCGCAAAACTTCGTGGACTAACCGCGAGCATTCATAGGAGACGATCAGATGAACCTGATTGCACAGATCGAGGCGGAACAAATCGCCGAACTGGGTAAAGAAATCCCAGATTTCCGCGCCGGAGACACCATCCGCGTGGGCTTTAAAGTGACCGAAGGTACACGTACCCGCGTTCAAAACTACGAAGGCGTCTGCATTGCACGCAACAACGGCCACGGCATTGCCGGTTCGTTCACCGTGCGCAAGATTTCCTTTGGTGAAGGCGTAGAGCGCGTATTCCCGCTGCACTCGACCAACATCGAAAGCATCACGGTTGTCCGTCGTGGCCGCGTTCGTCGCGCCAAGCTGTATTACCTGCGCAGCCGTCGCGGCAAATCGGCACGGATTGTCGAGAACGCCCATTACAAGCCAAAATCTGGCGCGAACGCGTAAGGAGAGCTGTCATGAAAGCCGATACACACCCCGAATACCACACGATCAACGTCAAAATGACAGACGGCACGATCTTGGAAATGAAATCGACATACGGCAAAGAAGGCGACCAGCTGGCGTTGGATATTGACCCCTCCGTGCACCCTGCATGGAACGGCGGCACATCCCGCTTGATGGATACCGGCGGCCGCGTGTCCAAGTTCAAAAACAAATACGCAGGTCTGGGCTTCTAAACCCTTCTGCCTATTACGAACGAAAAATGGCGTGCCTCACCGAGGCGCGCCATTTTTTATTGGTGCGGCGCTATGCGGGCACCCACTGCGCGAACTGTGTTATCCGTCCCGGCCCGGCTCGTTCGGATCGCTAGAGAACAGGGCGATCTTGTTGCCTTGAGGGTCGCGAAGATAGCTTACATAAAAATGCGGACCATATGACGGGCGAAAACCCGGCTGGCCTTCATCCGAACCGCCAGCGGCAAGGGCGGCGGCGTGAAGGTTGCGAACTTGGGCTTGGCTACGTGCCTCAAACGCGATCATGCTACCGTTTCCAGCGGTCGCCGGGGCCCCGTCAAAGGTTGGCTTAACATAGAAATCCGGCAGAGCCGGCGACTGTCCCGGCTCAACAGGCAGCGCATAGCTTAGCCCTTCAGGGCCTTCCTTTAGCCCGTAACCAAGTGCTGGCAGAAGCGCCGAATAAAACCGCTTTGCGCGCGCGATATCATCAGCCCCAACGGTGACATAGGCAATCATACTGCGCGTTCCTTTTTGGTAAGTTTGCGTATTGCACCGCGTTTACGGCCCTATGCTAAACCGACATCCTCGTTGGCTCAACACGCACGGCCCGGCAAGCCACCGAAAACCCACCCGCGTTTCGCATAAATTTACGCGTCCTAACCCACCCGCGTTTAGGTTTTGAAAAGGATTTCAAGGCAACGTCGCCTCAGCCCTCCTAGAAAGGTTCGCTGATGACCACGTCTTGCCTGATCCGCCGTCCTGCCCAAAAACCTCGCAAACAGCCCCCTGCCCCCAAACACGTACCGCCAACCCAGCCAGAACTGTGGACGCAAGACCTGTCCGCAGCCCAGAACCTGATGCATAGCAGGCAATATAGACAAGCATTGGTGTTGGCCGCTGCGCTAAAGCGGCTTTATGGCGACCGGCGTGAACTGACGCAGATGATCACGACCTGCCGCAGCCATCTGGGCGCGTCCGCGTAAATCAATCCAACCTCATCACATGGCCCGCGTCGCCATGATGCCCACCAATCCATCACAAGATGGAACGCGGCAAGGTCCTGATACATTAACCACAATCTAGGCGCGCTAGTGCTTCCAAAAGCACCATATCTGCCATATGGTTCGCCCTAATGTGGCCCCGGCAAAAGCGGGGGAGTAGAAGGGACAGCTAGAAATGGCGCATATTATCGTCGTCGGAAATGAAAAAGGCGGAGCGGGCAAATCAACCGTTTCAATGCACGTGGCGACTGCGCTCGCGCGGATGGGTCACCGGATCAGTGTCTTGGACCTTGACCTGCGCCAGCGCACCTTTGGCCGGTACATCGACAATCGTAAATCATTTCTTGCGTCAGCCGAACTTGATCTGCCATCCCCCACGATGCACGAACTACCCGAGGTCGAGGCCGATGCCCTCAAGCCCGGCGAAAACATATATGATCACCGTCTCAGCGCTGCCATTGCCGAACTGGAACCAGTGAGCGACTTTATCCTGATCGACTGCCCCGGATCGCACACTCGGCTTAGCCAAGTCGCGCATTCGCTGGCCGACACGCTGATCACCCCGCTGAATGATAGCTTTATCGATTTTGATCTGCTGGCCCACACCGATGCCACCGGCGACAAGATCACCGGCCCATCGGTGTATTCCGAAATGGTCTGGAATGCGCGGCAACTACGCGCTCAGGCCGGGCTTGCCCCGATTGACTGGATCGTTGTGCGCAACCGCATGGGGGCGCAGCGCATGGTCAACAAAGACAAGATGGAGCGCGCGATTGCCAACCTGAGCAAGCGCATCGGCTTTCGGATTGCGCCCGGCTTTAACGAGCGGGTTATTTTCCGCGAGCTGTTCCCGCGCGGACTGACCCTGCTGGATCTCAAAGATATTGGCGTCAAACAGCTTAACATCTCGAACGTGGCGGCCCGTCAAGAACTGCGCGACCTGATGAAGGCGCTCAACCTGCCGGGCGTTGAAATCAATTTCTGATCCGTTTTCGGCAGGACAGGGCCACCATGTTTGACGCAAATAGCGCCAAAATCACCAGCCCCCCGCCGATCAACGCATAGCCGCCCGGGTCTTCGCCCACGACGGCCCAAACCAATAGCGGTGCCAGCACCGATTCCAAAAGCACCAACAGACCGACCTCAGCCGAGGTGATGTAGCGCGGACCAAGCGCCAACAACACCGAACTGACCATGATGAAAACGCCGTGGCCTAGCACCAAGGGCGCTTGGTCAGCGGGCATGGCAAACGGTGCCGCGAACGGGGCGATCAGCAACGCCGCGATCAAATAGGATAGGCCCGCCCCCGGCACCATGGACACGGCCTTGGCATGGCGCGCCGCCGTCAACCCGGCTGCAAACAAAGCGGACACGGCCAAAGCAAGCAGATCCCCCGCCAGACTGGCATGCCCCGTGTGACCCGACCCATAGGCGATAAACGCCATGCCAACCATGACAGCAGCAATCGTGATCAACATCCTGCGGTTTATCGGCTCTGCCAGAAAAATACGGCTATAGATCGCGGCGAAAACCGGCAGCGATGCGATGATGAATACCACATTGGCGACCGAGGTCAGGCTGACCGCCAACACAAACAAAACGCCGCTCGCCCCTGTGCCGATCATATAGATTGCACCGTAGCGCCCCGTTCTCAGCACCGCTTGAAACGGCCCTATGCCCTTGGCCCAAAATACCCATCCGCCGATAAGTCCGCCAGCCACTACCAACCGCCAAAAGGCGATCGTCAACGCGGGCGCATCAATCAACCGCACAAACAGGGAATCCGGCACCACACAAAGGACGCCGATCAAGGTAATCAAAAATCCGCGGGCTTGATCATTCATATGCTATCGGTGACGCCGAACCGCGCTCAAGTAAAGCCCGCTGGAAATTTGGCCGACAGCGCCACCAGCATCTTTTTCAGCGCAACACGGTCGTCCGGGCCAAGGCCTGCCGTCAGGTCGCCATCATAGCGCTGCGCCACCTGATGCAGGTCCGCATAGGCAGCCTGCCCCTGCGCCGTCAGGGACAGGTGTTCAACCCTGCGGTCAGCATCGTCGCGTGTCCGCGTCACAAAGCGGCGCTCGGCCAGTCTTTGTACCGCGCGGCTGATCTTGGTCTTGTGCATATTGGCGCGCGCGCCGATCTCGCTTGCCGTCATGCGCCCGTATAGCCCCAGATGAAACAGGACCCGCCATTCAGTTCGCAGCATACCATAGCGGTCTTTATAGATTTTCTGAAACTCCAGACTGCTGGCCTCGGCTGCTTGGTTCAGCAGATAGGGCAGGAACTGGGTAAGGTCGAAATCGGCGTCTGACATGAAAGGGACCGCTTGTTAGTTACAAAAACAACTATTACAAACGCAACAGATTTTGCAAGGGAGGCTTTTGTGAACCGCCAAGTAACCCCATCCGACCTGACAACCGCCACCAGCCCGATGGGAACCACCGCAGGCTATATGCCCGGCTTCGGCAATGACTTTGAAACCGAAGCGTTACCCGGCGCCCTGCCCCAAGGCATGAACAGCCCCCAAAAATGCAATTATGGTCTTTATGGTGAACAGCTGTCGGGCACGGCCTTTACCGCGCCCAGCCACCAGAACGAACGCACATGGTGCTACCGCATCCGCCCGTCGGTAAAGCATTCACACCGTTACGAAAAAATCGACCTACCCTATTGGAAATCCGCACCGCATATACCGCAGGACGTGACCAGCCTTGGCCAATACCGCTGGGATCCGGTGCCGCATTCGACCGACACACTCACGTGGCTTACCGGTATGCGCACCATGACAACCGCCGGTGATGTGAACACCCAAGTCGGCATGGCCAGCCACATCTATCTGGTCACTGACAGCATGGTTGATGCGTATTTCTACTCTGCCGATAGCGAAATGCTAATCGTCCCGCAAGAGGGCCGGTTGCGTTTTTGCACCGAACTGGGCGTCATCGACCTTGAACCCAAGGAAATCGCGATCATCCCGCGCGGTCTGGTCTACCGCGTCGAAGTCATCGACGGCCCAGCGCGCGGTTTTGTCTGCGAAAATTACGGCCAGAAATTCGAACTCCCCGGTCGTGGCCCCATCGGCGCGAACTGCATGGCCAACCGTCGCGATTTCAAAACACCGGTCGCCGCGTTCGAAGACCGCGATGCGCCCTCAACCGTGACGATCAAATGGTGCGGGCAATTTCACGAGACGCAGATCGGCCATTCCCCCTTGGACGTGGTTGCGTGGCACGGCAATTACGCACCCGTTAAATACGACCTGCGCACCTATTGCCCCGTGGGCGCTGTCCTGTTCGACCATCCAGATCCGTCAATCTTTACCGTGCTAACCGCCCCCTCGGGCGTCGAAGGCACGGCAAATATCGATTTTGTGCTGTTCCGCGAACGCTGGATGGTCGCCGAAGATACCTTTCGCCCCCCATGGTACCATAAAAACGTCATGTCCGAACTGATGGGCAATATCTATGGTCAGTACGATGCCAAACCCAAAGGGTTCATCCCCGGTGGCATGTCCCTGCACAACATGATGCTGCCCCACGGTCCCGACAAAAATGCGTTCGAAGGCGCGTCGAATGCCGAGCTCAAGGCGGAAAAACTCGACAACACCATGTCGTTCATGTTCGAAACCCGTTTCCCCCAGCACCTCACCGAATTCGCCGCGAAAGAGGCCCCCTTGCAGGATGATTACATCGATTGCTGGGACAGCCTCGAGAAAAAGTTCGACGGCACACCGGGCAAGAAATAGACTTTGGCCCAAGGGTCGCGCAGACATATTAATTCAAGGACAGATTATGACATTGCTCACTTCATGGGTGGAAAGCGCCAACAGCGCCGATACTGATTTTCCGCTCAACAACCTGCCCTACGGCGTATTCTCGACCGACAGCCTTGAACCGCGCTGTGGTGTCGCCATCGGCGATATGGTGCTGGATATGGCCGCGGTCGAGGCCGAAGACCTGATCCTGCTGCATTTTGATCCCGTGTTTGATGTACCCTATTGGAACGACGTGATGGATCTGGGGCCCGAAGCATGGGCCAAGCTGCGGTCACAACTGACTGAACTTCTCGCCACTGGCAGCCCCGATCAAGCCAAAGTCGCGCCGCATCTTGTGCCCATGTCGGACATCCGCTTGCACATGCCCATCGTCGTGTCTGAATACACCGATTTCTACGCAGGCCGTCACCACGCCACCAATGTCGGCACCATGTTTCGCGGTGCCGAAAACGCGCTGCCGCCGAACTGGCTGCACATCCCTATCGGCTATAACGGCCGCGCCTCGACAGTGGTTGTCTCTGGCACCGACATCCATCGGCCAAACGGCCAGTTAAAAGCGCCTGATGCGGATATGCCAACCTTTGGCCCCTGCAAGCGCCTAGATATCGAACTTGAGATGGGTGCCATCGTCGGGACATCGACCGACATGGGCGACACTATCAGCGTGGCTGAAGCCGATGAAATGATCTTTGGCTACGTGCTGCTCAACGATTGGTCCGCACGCGACATCCAAGCGTGGGAATACCAGCCGCTCGGCCCGTTTCAGGCCAAAGCCTTTGCCACATCAATCTCCCCCTGGATCGTAACAACCGCCGCACTTGAACCGTTCCGCACCTCTACGCCGGAACGGGAAAAGGAACTCCTGCCCTACCTGCAAGAACCCAAGCCGATGCTCTATGACATCCACCTAAGCGTGTTGATCCAACCCAAGGGCGGCAGCCAAGAAGTCCTCGCACGCACCAACTACAACACAATGTACTATTCAGCCCCTCAACAACTGGCGCATCACTCCTCCTCCGGCTGCTCCATGAATGCTGGCGATTTGCTTGGGTCCGGCACGATCTCCGGCCCCGAAAAACACGAACGCGGCAGCTTGCTGGAACTTAGCTGGGGCGGCAAGGAACCGATCACCCTGTCCGACGGCACCACCCGCAGCTTTGTCGAGGACGGCGATACCATGATCCTGACCGGCCACGCCCAAGGTGACGGTTACCGGATCGGGTTCGGTGCCTGCGCTGGCACCATCCTCCCTGCCCAACCGCAGCGCTAACCTGCTTCATTTTGCCCAATAAACTCCCGCCGGAGGCTCCAACAATCGCCCCGCGCGCAGACACCCGATAAAGGAATACAAATGTCCAAGAAATTCGCCTCCCAAGGGGACATGACCGAAAAGAAAATCTCCTTTACCGAAGTGGGCAAAGACCTCTGGGCCTTCACCGCCGAGGGTGACCCGAACTCCGGCGTGATTATCGGCGATGACAGCGTCATGATCATCGAGGCGCAGGCGACACCCCGCCTTGCTAATAAAGTCATCGAGAAAGTCCGCGAGGTCACCGACAAGCCCATCAGCCATGTCGTGCTGACCCACTACCACGCCGTGCGCGTCCTCGGCGCCTCCGCTTTCAACGCCAACCAGATCATCATGTCCGAAATGGCGCGTGGCATGGTCAACGAACGCGGGCAAGAGGATTGGGACAGCGAATTCCAACGCTTCCCCCGCCTGTTCGAGGGCCACGAATCCATCCCCGGCCTGACCTATCCCACAACCACCTTTAACGACCGCATGACCGTCTACCTCGGTAACCGCCGCGTCGATCTGATGCATCTGGGCCGCGCCCACACCGCTGGCGATATCGTCGTCCATGTCCCCGATGAAAACGTCATGTTCACCGGCGACATCGTTGAATACCATTCCGCCTGCTACTGTGGCGACGGATACTTTGCCGATTGGGGTAACACACTGGACGCGATCAAAGCCTATGATGTCGATGCCATCGCCCCCGGTCGTGGGGACGCGTTGGTTGGCCGTGACATGGTAAACGCCGCCATTGAGAATACCCGCGATTTCGTCGAAAGCACCTATCGTCCCGCCGCTCGCGTGGCCGCTCGCAATGGCACACTCAAAGACGCATGGGATGCCGTCCGGGCCGAATGTGATCCGAAATTTGCCGACTACGCAATCTACGAGCATTGCCTGCCCTTCAACGTCGCCCGCGCCTATGACGAGGCCCGCGGGATCAGCCACCCCCGCATCTGGACCGACAAGCGCGACATCGAGATGTGGGAGGAATTGCAAAGCTAAGCCCGCCATGGCCTATGATTACGCCCCCTTCCCCTACACGCCCCCGCCGGGCCTGACGCGCCCCGAACCCCGCCATCCTTTGGTGATCGTCGGCGCGGGCCCCATCGGGCTGGCGATGGCTATTGATCTGGCCCAACGCGGCACGGCTTCGGTGGTGCTGGATGACAACAACGTGGTATCCATCGGCTCGCGTGCGATCTGCTGGGCCAAACGGAGCCTTGAGATATTTGACCGTCTTGGCATCGGCGAACGGATGCTGGCCAAGGGGGTCACTTGGAAGGTCGGGCGTAATTTCCACGGCGCAAATCAGGTCTACGCCTTCGATCTGCTGCCCGAACCCGGTCACAAATACCCCGCCTTTATCAACTTGCAGCAATATTACGTCGAACAGTACCTTGCCGAGCGCGCTCAAGATTTCCCCGACCTGATTGACCTGCGCTTCCTCAACAAGGTCACAAATCACATCGATCACGGCGATCATGTCACCCTCGACATCACCACCCCCGACGGCGACTACACACTCCAAACAGACTACTACCTCGCCTGCGACGGCGCAGGATCGGCGACACGTACCCGCATGAATCTCCCCTTCAACGGCCAAACGTTCGAGGAACACTTCCTAATCGTTGACGTCGAAATGGAAACCTCCCCCTTTGGCAGCGACGACACGCCAGAACGCTGGTTCTGGTTCAACCCGCCGTTTCACAACGGCCAATCCGCCTTGCTGCACAAACAGCCCGACAACATCTACCGCATCGACCTGCAACTCGGCCCCGACACCGACCCCAAGGAAGAAGCGACCGAAGCCAAAGTCATCCCGCGCATCAAGGCTATCGTCGGCGACACGCCTTTTCGCCTTGATTGGATGAGCGTCTATAAATTCCGCTGTGCCAAGCTGGACCGCTTTGTGCATAACCGCGTAATTTATGTCGGGGACAGCGCTCATGTGGTCAGTCCTTTTGGCGCGCGCGGCGGCAATGGCGGCATTCAAGACGTGGATAATCTTGGCTGGAAACTCGCCGCAGTCTTGCAGGGCAAAGCCCGCCAACCACTTATCGAAAGCTACAACATTGAACGGGTCCACGGTTCCGCAGAAAACATCCTCAACTCGTCGCGGGCCACCAATTTCATGACCCCCAAATCCCCCATCGAAGCACTATTTCGCGATCAGGTCCTCCAGCTTGCCGCCGAACACCCCTTTGCCCGTAAACTGATCAACTCGGGCCGGCTCTCGCAGCCCTGCAACCTCTCCGCATCCCCGCTGCAAACCCCGGCGGCCGCGCCCGTAACACCGGGCACCGCGCTGATCGACGCCCCCCTTCATGACGGGCAGAATCAAACCTGGTTACTCACCGCAACCCACGGCGATTTTACCCTACTCACTGCCAGCCCGATGCCGCTGCCCGATATCGCGGGCATCGCGCGCATTGGCATCAATCAATTTGCAGATTACCCCTGCTACCGCGCCACGGATGGCCACGCCGAAACCCGCTACGGTACAGATAAAGTCTATCTTCTGCGCCCCGACGGTCATGTCTGCGCCGTCTTCGATACACCCGACCCCGCCGCAATCATCGCAGCCCGCGACCGCGCCCTCGGAGCAATGATATGATCCTCGACGACAACCTCGGCCCCGATGCAGACAGTTTTTATAACGCGCTGATGGATGCACACGCCAGTTTGACCGACGCGCAAAGCCATGCCCTTAACGCACGGCTCGTGCTGATCTTCGCCAACGAAATCGGTGATCTGGACCGGCTCGAAAAACTGCTCGCCGCGGCACGGCAAACCACCCCATCCTGACTTCTCTGGCTCATAAATATCCCCGCCGGAGGCACGCATCTGCCCTTGGCAGATGCAAAAAATCATATGGCGCAGCGCGCCGCATTTCCCTCATTTCCGAGGCTTTAGCGGCTAATCTCCGGCTACAGCCTTGACGCATGGCAACGCAAAGTTGACACTCAACCGACCAAACCTAGGTTCAACTAGGTGACAAGCGCAGATCAACTGCATCACCAACCCTGCGGCCACAGCCAAGGGGGCGAACGTGGAAAGCGGCAAAAGCCGTAGCCACAGCAACAGAGAGGAAGATCATGAGTTTTTTGACCCGTACCGGTAAGCCCCTGCCAGAGGCCATTCTAAAATCAGCCGAGGCCGCCAAGGCAGATCCGGTAAACAGACGCGAATTTCTGGCACTGGCCAGCGCATTTGGCGCAACCACTGCCACCGCATATGCAATGATTGGTCTGCCCACCCCTGCCAGCGCCGCCGCCCACAAAGAAGGCGGCACAGTACGCATGCAGATGGAAGTGCGCGCCCTCAAAGATCCGCGCACCTATGACTGGTCGCAAATCGCAAACTTCTCGCGCGGGTGGCTCGAATATCTGGCGATCTGGGAAAATGACGGCACGTTTACCCCCGCCTTGCTGGAAAGCTGGGAAATTAACGACGACGCCACCGAATATACTCTGAACGTTCGCAAGGGCGTCACCTGGAACAATGGCAACGCCTTTACCGCCGCCGACGTGGTGCGCAACATCGAAGGTTGGTGTGACAAATCCGTCGAAGGCAACTCAATGGCTGGCCGTTTCGCGACCCTGATCGACGAGGGCACAGGCAAAGCAATCGAAGGGTCCATTGTTGCGGTCGATGATCACACGGTAAAACTGATGCTGCCACGTCCGGACATCACCTTGATTCCCGGCATGGCCGATTACCCTGCCGCAATCGTTCCCGAAGGGTTCGACGCCGAAACCATGCTGGACAATCCCGTTGGCACAGGTGCCTACCTACCTGAATCGCTCGAAGTGGGTGTGAAAAGTGTGTTGGTCAAGAACCCCGATCACACATGGTGGGGCACCGAAGTGTATGGCGGCCCCTACATCGACCGGCTTGAATACATTGATTACGGCACAGACCCGTCCGCCTTTGTTGCGGCAGCCGAGGCTGACGAAATCGACGCGACCTATTCCATTGAGGGTGAATTCATCGACGTGTTCGGCACGCTTGATGGCTGGAACGAAAACGAAATCGCCACTGCGGCAACCATCGTGATCCGTCCCAACCAGCTTGCCGAAGTGGACGGCATGAAGCCATACGCCGATGCGCGGGTCCGTCAGGCGATTATGATGGCCGTTGATAACACCGTCCTGCTTGAACTGGGCTATGCGGGGCGCGGTCTGGTCGCCGAAAACCATCACGTCGGCCCGATGCACCCTGAATACGCGGAACTGCCCCCACGCAAGGTCGATCCTGCCGCCGCCAAGGCGCTGATGGACGAAGCTGGCATGGCCGATTTCGAACACGAGCTGTTCTCGATCGACGATGCTTGGCGCAAAGACACCACCGACGCGGTTGCCGCGCAATTGCGGGATGCGGGCATCAAGGTAAAGCGGACAATCCTGCCCGGGTCGACCTTCTGGAACGACTGGACGAAATACCCGTTCTCCTCGACCAACTGGAACGCGCGGCCTTTGGGCGTGCAAATCTGGGCACTGGCCTATCGTTCGGGCGAAGCATGGAATGAATTCGGCTGGTCCAACCCCGAATTCGACGCCCTGCTGACCAAAGCACTGTCCGTGGCCGACGTTGAAAAACGCCGTGCGATCATGGCCGAAGGTGAGGCGTTGATCCAAAGCGAAGGCGTGACAATCCAGCCCTACTGGCGGTCGCTGTACAATCACACCAAAGAAGGTCTGGTTGGCGCGAACCACCACATCGGGTTCGAATACCACCCGGCACGTATGGCGTGGACCATGTAGTCGCAACGATAACATCTTGGGAAAGGGGCCGCGTTTTCGTGGCCCCTTTTTCGTTGCGCGTTAGAAAAGCAGGGACAAGGCTGGCGATGGTGCCCAAAGCGTGGGGTGGACCGCCTGCAAGTCTCGCAAACGCTGTTCAACCGCCGCCTGCCCCATTGATCGCGCGCGCGCGATGATGTCCGGCAGCCCCAATTTGTAAAACGCCAGTTGATCCAGTTCTTGCGGCGTCACGCCACTTTGCAACATGCCACTGGCCGCATTCATCACCCCGACAATCAAAGCGTCTGCTGCCCGGGCCGCCGAAATCGGCATCTGATCAATACGGGCAAAGCGGGCTTCCTCGACGATCATATCCTCCATCAGCGGGTCAATCACTGCGCCGCCCCCACCGGGATACCGATACCACCCGACCCCAATAGACCGGCCCAATCGCCCCTCGCGCACCATGCGATCTGCCACCAAAAGATCGGTGCCAGCCGCCCTGCGCCGCGCGAACGCAAGCTCCAAACCGATATGGTCCTGCGCTTTCAAAAGCCCTTGCGCAAACCCCGCATCTTCCAGCGCTTCATCCAGCTCCCACGGGGTCACGCCCACAAGCAAAAGCCGGTCTACCAACGCGAGGGCCGCATCTTGCAAGACAGTGCCCGCGAACGCATCCCCTTTGCTTTGCATGAACGGTACATTCAGGGATTTTACAAACTCCACCGCCATCCGGCGGGCGTCGGCGCAAGCGCTGCCAAAACTGACCTCTAGCAGTCGCGGGGCCAGTAAATCCATCGACACCGCGCGCGCAGCACCGGCAAGCCCTGCAAGCGCCTGCGGCCCATCCAGAACCACCACCAATGCGCCCTGCGGCGCTTGGCCAGCGTCCACAGCACGGCTAACAAACACGTCGCAATGCATCGGCACGGCGCTGTCCACGCGCAGCTCCAAATCAGGCAAGCGCCGCCCAAGAACCGCGCCCACACGGGCCGCGTCATTTGGGTCAGGCTCTATCACGCTGACGGTGAAACCGGCCTTGGACAAGACGTGGATTAAATCCGCACTGGCCGTGCCCAGATCGTATAGAACCACATGCCTTTGCGCTGGCGCTGTCACCCGTCTAGCACATCCAGAAAATGGCGCTTTTCGATGATGCGCAGCAGGTCCTTAAGCGATGCCTTTACCGGGCGGTTTGACGTGTTGATCTGCGCATCCGCACGCTCGTACAGCGGGGTGCGGGTATCCAGCAGGTTCTTGAGCTGCGTCATCGCGGCGGGGTTGCCTTCCATCGGGCGCACATCACCTTGGGCGCGCACCCGCTGCATATATTCCGCAGGGCTGGTGTGGACCCAGATCGTATGAAACCGCTGCAATAGCCGGGTATAGGTCGTTTTCTCGGCGACGATGCCACCCGCGACGGCAAGGATCATTTTGTCATGCTTGGCACCGACCCGCTCTAACGCTTCGGCTTCAAGCTCGCGGTATCCCTCTTGCCCGTACAGCGCCATCACCTCGGCAATTGGCATGTCGGATGCGGCCTCGATCTCTTTGTTCAACTCAACAAAAGGCAGACCCAGCGCATCGCCCGCCAACTTGCCCAATGTCGATTTTCCGGCCCCGCGCAAACCGATCAGACAGATACGACCCGCCCGCAGTTCGGTCTTGCTTTGCGCGAACAGCAACGCACGCACCTGTTGCTGCACATCGGGGTTGGCCTTGCTGAACACCTGCGCAATCCGCTCTGCATCCCGATCAAGTGGTATGGTCTCTGCCAACAACGCCTCGATCTTCAGGTCAAGCGCACCGGCTACCCGCTGCAACAATATGACCGATATATTGCCTTCCCCTGCCTCAAGCTGGGCTAGATAGCGCGGTGACACGCCTGACATCTCGGATAAAACGCGGCGCGGCAAACCCCGAGATTTTCGCGCCTCTCGCACCCGAACGGCGATCCGCTTGATCAGCTCTTCGCCGGGGGTGGATGGGGGGTGAATATCGGGCATAAGCATCCATTAATGAACAATAATGCAAGATTAACCCCCATCCCTGTGGTATCAACACAAATCTGCAAAAAAGTGCATTAAGCGTCGCGGATCAACGGCTCCACCACTTTGCGAATACGATCAGGCGCGGGCATGCTTTTGAAAACATCTGCTTGGGTGAATACGCAGGTAAAGCTACCGGTGAAACACAGCACATTATTCTGATATGCTTTCATCCCGAAGGTGATCGATTTCTCGCCCAGCCGCGTCGGATAAGTTTCGCACATCAGACGATGGCGCGGGGTGACGGGGCTGCTGAAATCCATCGACAGGTTCACGAAAGGCGTGCCCATATTGCGGTCAATTTCCATCTGGAACCAACCTTCGCCGTCGAAATGCTCTTCCCACCACGCATTGATCGCATCCAGCGCGAACCAGGGCAAACGGGCGGTATATGCAATCTGCGCCGGGTCACAGTCGCCCCAAGTTACGCGAATTTCATGAACAAAAGGCGTGTCGGTCATTCAGTAGGTTTCCACATGGTAGCGGCCGTCTTCACGCATGGTGTCGCGCAACGCTTCCCATTGCTGCCCCATGCTTTCGGCGATTGAAGTCATCGCCCTTTCAACACCTTCCTCCATGCCCCGCAACCCGCAGATATAAATATAGGTGTGATCATCGGCCAACAATTCCGCCACAGATTCCTGCTCGGCAATAATCCGGTCCTGCACATATTCCTTATCCGTGCCCGCCTCGCGACTGAACACCAGATGCTGTTTCATCAGGCTTTCCGGTATCTTCTTGAGCGGGCCGAAGTACGGCAGGCTTTGCGGCGTGCGCGCACCAAAGAACATGGTCATCCCACCTGTCGCACCGCTGCGCTGGCGCTGCATGGTAAAGGCGCGCATGGGTGCGGAACCGGTCCCTGTACAGATCAACAGTAAATGCGCCTGCGGATCGCTTGGCATCAGGAATGTCGCGCCAAAGGGGCCTGTTACCTCGACCTCGGCCCCGGTTTCAAGGTCACATAGGAAGTTTGACGCCAGCCCCTTATCCTCGCGTTTCACCGTAAGCGAGATATTGTGATAGCCGGGGCGTTCACCGTCCCGCGGGCTCGAGATCGAATAAAGCCGCGGCAGATGCGCGTTGCCTTCGGCATCGGTGCCGGGGGGGATGATGCCAACAGATTGCCCTTCGAGCACCGGAAACGGCAGCGCGCCGGGGTCAAGGATGATGTGGCGCACGTCATGGTCCGGGTCATCGGTCAGACGGTAATTGCCCTGCACCTTCATCTTGGCAGGCTTGCCAAGGTTGTACATATTAACCGCTGGCTTGCTGGCCGTCAGGGGGGCTTTGGCCTTACCGCCCGCCCCTTTATGCGCTTCGGCCAACAATGCCGCGATTGGGTCCACGACCCCCTCGTCCGACGATGGGGCGGGTGCGGGGATGTCTTCCTGATCGGGCAGTTCGTCCATCTCGAACTGCTGTTCCAGCGTATAGGGCGTATCGACGACGCGCCATTCGTCAATCGAACCCGTGGGGCAGACGGGAATGCAATCCATGCAGAAATTGCAGGCGTCGAAATTCACCACGACATTGTTGTCGTCATGCTCAATCGCGCCCACCGGACAGGTCATTTCGCAGGTATAGCACCGGATACAGATCTCGGGGTCGATGAGGTGCTGTTTAACGGGCTGGTTCATGGCGAATGCTCCTGCGGCTTTATGTGCGGATGGGCGGACCAAAGCCCACCCACCGTTGTTATCTGCGTAGGGTGGGTACAACCCACCGCGCGCTTTAGGCCATGTGCAACTTTACATATTCAAAGTCGCCCGGCTTGTTATCGATGCCAACTTTGGGTGCGGCGATCCAGCTGGCGTATTTGCCCGGCTCATAGCACGGTACCATCAACGACTGGATATAATCACCATCCGCCTTGGTCGGCAGCCATTCGTCTTTGCGTTTGTGCCATTCATCCGACGACATGATGTTGCCATCGGGGTCAACAGCCACGGCGCTGAACACGCCGATCTGACGGTGGAAACCTTCGTGCGGCATCTTGAATGCATAGTCGACACCCGCTTTGGCAATCTGCTTGTTCCAGCGCCCGACACCGCCTGCGGCATCGCGCACGTAATCATCGCGCAGACGCATGTTAATCGCGGTCAAGGCGGGCACGTCTTCGGTGACGATCTTGCCATCCTTCACTGACGTGACCGCATAGGTGTCGTTCTGCAGCTTGTGATCGTCGTCGATCCGCTGCTCCATATACCGGCCTTTGATGCCGTAGTTGAACGCGTTGGCGGCGTTGGTCGACACCTCTTGACCGAACAGGTCCAGCGACAAGGTATAGTGCAGGTTCAGCTTTTTCTGGATCGTGGGCAGGTCGATCACGCCCAACTCGCGGATTTTATTGATATCGTAAGGGTCGGTGATGCCCGCCTTGTTCATCGCCTCAAGCGTCGCCTGAATGGTGCGGCCCACGCCGGTTTCGCCGACAAACATATGGTGCGCTTCCTCGGTCAGCATAAAGCGGCAGGTGCGCGACAGCGGGTCAAAGCCCGACTGCGCAAGGCTTTCCAACTGCATCTTGCCGTCGCGGTCCGTGAAATAGGTGAACATGAAAAACGACAGCCAATCCGGCGTTTCCTCGTTAAACGCGCCCAGCATACGCGGGCTGTCATCCGAGCCCGAGGACCGCACCAGCAAGTCATCCGCTTCTTCGCGGCCATCACGGCCGAAATACTTTTGCAGCAGATAGACCATCGCCCAAAGGTGGCGGCCTTCCTCCACGTTGACTTGAAACAGGTTGCGCATGTCGTAAAGCGATGGCGCGGTCAGCCCAAGGAAGCGTTGCTGCTCGACCGACCCCGGCTCTGTATCGCCCTGGATCACGATCAGACGTTTCAGCATGTTGCGGTATTCGCCGGGTACTTCTTGCCACGCGGGTTCGCCGTAATGTTCACCCATCGGAATTTTGCGATCTTCAACGGCGGGGGCCAGCAAAACACCCCAACGGTATTCCGGCATCTTTACATAATCGAACTTTGCCCAACCTTTTGGATCAACCGACACGGCCGTGCGCAAATACACCATCGATTCCTGAAAGTTCTGCGGGATCAAGTCATTCCACCAGTTGATGTACCCCGGGTGCCATTTCTCCAGCGCTTTTAGCACCTTCTTATCCTGGCTCAGATTCACGTTATTCGGGATCTGGGTGTCGTAGCTTACGTTGATTAGGTCGATCATTGATTTCCTCCTCGTGGGGTCAAAATCTTTCAAAGATTTTGGGTCGGATTTTTTGAAAAAATCCGCGCCCGTTACACACGTTCCATATTGTATTCACCGCGCACGCCTGTGCCGTAGCGTTGCAGCGCGCCATCCGGGCCAACGGCGTTGGGGCGTTGGAATATCCAGTTTTGCCATGCGGTGAGGCGACCAAATATGCGGGTCTCCATGGTTTCGGGTCCAGCAAAGCGCAGGTTCGCCTCCATCCCCGTCATGGCATCTGGGCTAAAGCTGGCGCGCTCCTCCATGAACAGGCGCACCTCATCCTCCCAATCGATGTCGTCATAGACGTAGGTGACCAATCCAGCCTCGTCGGCGGCATCAGCCTCAAGCGGCTGCCCCTTTAGGCCCTCAAGCGTCGCGATATCCTCGGGCGTGCCCAGGAACCGCGTTTCAAGCCGGGTCAGGTCGTTGCCCATTTTATAGGTGCCGAAATTGCCATCGGTCAGGGTCACCGTCGCAAGGGGCCGGTTATCGCCGTCAAATTCCTCAAGCATCATATAGCTGCGATCCACTGCCCACAGCAGTTCGGCCAAGGGGCCAGCAAAGCACGATCCATGTTCGACAATCGCGACCAAACTGCGCGAGGTCATATCGACCCGCTTCAACACGCGCTTCCAATATTGCAGGATTTCATTGGCCAGCCAGTGGTCCTTGTTGGCCAGCAACAGCGCTTCGTGGGCGACGACAAGCTCCGGGTCGCCTTGGGTCTGGAACTCAATCAAGCCCAATTCCTTTTCATTGTTGCGCAGGTGCAGGATCGCGTCGTCCAATTCACGTGCACAGCGCAAAATCCACGCGTCTGCACCTTGGGCCGTCAGCGCATCCATATCGGCAGGGGCAGCCACATCCGGCCCCTTTATTGTCACCGTCGCGCGTTTTGCACCGCGGTTCAGCAGCACTTCGACGGTGGAATAGGTGATGCCATCTGCCGTGAAACTCCGTTCTAGGGGTGTCAGCTCGATACCCTGCGCCACGTCTACCTTGGTTGAACTGGCGGCCATTTCGCGGGCGCGCTCAACCACCGCTTCATCGAATTTCGAGTTGGGGATCACCTCGTCGACCAAACGCCATTCCTTGGCGCGCTTGCCTTTCACTCCTTCCTCGATCGAGCAGAACACATCGGCGCGGTCGCGGCGGACCATGCGCTTGTCGGTGACGCGGGTCAGGCCGCCTGTGCCAGGCAAAACCGCCAGCAGAGGAACTTCTGGCAAAGCAACCGAGGACGTGCTGTCGTCTGTGAGCATGATGTGATTACACGCCAACGCCAACTCATACCCGCCACCCGCGCAGGCCCCTTTGACTGCGCAGATATAGTTCTGACCACTGTCGGCCAGCGCTGCCTCGTAGGTATTACGTGTCTCGTTGGTGAACTTACAAAAGTTGACCTTGTGGCTATGCGCAGCGCCGCCCAGCATCCGGATGTTTGCACCAGCGCAAAACACCTTGTCCTTGGCCGACTTCATCACCACGACTTTGACCTCCGGATGCTCAAACCGCATCCGCTGCACGACGTCTGCCAGTTCAATATCTACGCCCAGATCATAGGAATTCAGCTTCAGCTCATAGCCTTCAAACAGCCCGCCCTTTTCATCGACGTCCATATAAAGGTTCGCGACGGGACCATCATATTCGATCTTCCAATGACGGTATTTTGACGGATCAGTTTGGAAATCGATAATCTTGGTCACAGGCAGTCCCCCCTCGTGGTCCGGTGATATGCTGCATCACAGTACCGGCTGTTTGTTAGATAGATGCGCAATATGGCAGGATACTGCCATATATTTCTGGATTCATTCTAAATATATGCCATATTTATGCATCATATCGCACTTCAATCTGATCTCGGGTCTCATGAACCCAAGCCTCAATATCGCTCAGCCTAAGGCCCAGAATCGTTTCAGCCGCCCCGCACTGCTGCAAAAGATCATCCACCATGGCGCATAGCCTGCGGGCCGCGTTCGGTTTTCCCATCCGGATTTTCAACCGCGCATTGGCCAGTTGGATCATCGCTTGGATCAAGGCCCGTTCCGGCGACGGATCGGGCGCACGCATCCAAACCGCCTCAAGAACCTCGTGGCATTCCCAGAAATACCCGTCATGGAAATAGGACAGCCCAACCTGCCATGCCTCGGTCTGGCCCAGCAGCTCAATCGGCGTCTCCTCGGTCACACTTGCCTTGATGTGATCGAACCAATCCTCGGGATGGCGCGCGTTCAGGCCCGGCACATGTGCATGCGGAGGGACCGAAACGCCCACCCCTTAAGCGACCTGAACGATTTCACGCTCGATCCGGTCCAGCCGGGCGCAAAATTCGCGGATCGCATCCAAGGTGGCATGGGGTTGGTCCATGTGCGGGGCATGGCCACAATTGTCCAAAATAGCCGTTTCAACGGGGGAATATATCCGCGTCTCGATCTCTTCGATCTGCGCCAACGTGCCATAAGGGTCATCACGCCCCTGAATGGCCAGAACCGGAATGCGCAGATGGTCGATGCTGTCGCCGACATTCCATGCCTCGAACTTCGGATCGGTCCAGGCGTCGTGCCAGCCCCGAAACGCGACATCGACGTTGCTGTGATACTTGGCCAGCTTCTCCTTAAGGTCGCCATTGTTATAGGCGTCGCCAGCCGATCTGATCGCCCCCAACCCGCCCGGTTCGGTAAAGAAATGCGGGGCCATCAGGATCAGCGACCGGATGCGCATGTCTGACACCGACCCGGCATAGATCGTGGCAATCGTCGCACCATCGGAATGGCCCAGCAAAATCGCGTGCTCGACGCCGGCCGCGTCCAGCACATCGCCAAGGGATTGTTCGGCCTCGCGGGTCATGTAATCCAGCGGGCGCGGCAGATCGACCGGATCAGACGCCCCATAGCCCGCCCGTGAATAGGCCAGCACACCAAAGCCAGTGGCATCGACCAACGCCTGCGGAAAATCGCGCCAAAGCGCGACACTGCCCAACCCTTCATGCAGCAGCACAAGCGTTGGCGCATCCGCAGGCTTGGGCCCCCATGCGGCGTATTCCAGAGATTTACCGCCCGCCGTCAGCCGCTGCCCAGCCTCGTTTGCCCATGTCACACCCATCATGCTTCCTCTCGTAATTTGAAACGTTGTATTTTGCCCGTCGACGTTTTGGGCAGGTCGTTGACCACCTCGATCCAGCGGGGATATTTCCATTTGCCGATCTTTTCTTTGACGTGGCTTTTCAGCTCGGCCAGCAGAGCGTCATCGGCGCTGCCCTCTTTCAGCACGACAAAGGCTTTGGGTTTCTCAAGCCCGTCCGCGTCTTCGGCGGCAACGACAGCGGCCTCTAACACGCGCGGATGGCTGACCAGCGCGCCTTCAACCTCGAACGGCGACAGCCAGATGCCCGAGACTTTGAACATGTCATCCGTACGTCCGCAGTAGGTCAGCCGGCCATCTTCCCCCAGCTCGTATTTGTCGCCCGTGCGGGTCCAGACCCCTTCAAACGTGCTGCGGGATTTGTCGCGCTGGTTCCAATATGAATTCGCGGCCGAGGCCCCGTTCACCAACAACTCCCCCACGCCGCCGGGCAGCACGTCTTCGCCCGTCTCGTCCACCAGACGCAGCGTGTAGCCGGGCACCGCAACACCCGACGTGCCATAAACCAGATCATCCTTGCGATTGCTTAGAAAAATATGGAGCATTTCAGTCGACCCGACCCCGTCAAGGATGCAGGTGCCAACATGTTTCTCCCATCTCAGCCCCACTTCTTCTGGCAACGCTTCACCCGCCGAAATGCAGCTGCGCAGCGGGGCTGTCAGACCGCCCGCACCGTCCATATGCGCGACCATCGCGGCATACAGCGTCGGCACACCGCAAAACACTGTTGGCTTTTCCGTGTTCAGAATATCCACCACACCATCAGGCGTCGGGCGCCCTGCAAGCAGCAAGGTGGTTGCCCCGACAGACAGCGGAAACGACATGGCATTGCCCAGCCCATAGGCGAAAAAGAACTTGGCCGCCGAAAACACAACATCATCCTCGGCGATCTCAAGCACCTGTTTGCCATAAGTGTCAGATGTCGCCCGCAAGGATGAATGCACATGTGCCACGCCTTTCGGCTGGCCAGTCGATCCCGAAGAATACAGCCAGAACGCAACCTCGTCCGGACTGACCGGCAAGGTCTCGCGCGGCTCTGCGCCCGATAAAAAATCGTCAAAACTGGTGGTCCCGTCGACCGGATCACCGATCACAACCACATGCCGCAAATAGGGATTGCCCGCGACCGCCTGTTTGGCGACGTCCCACAGCTCAGCCGACACGAAAAGGATCGCAGCCCGCGCATCCCGCAGGATCGCGTCATAGACGGCCGCCGACAAAAGCGTGTTAATCGGCACCGGAATGACACCGCATTTGATGGCACCCCAGAAAATCTGCGGAAATTCGATCTGGTCCAGCACCAGTACCGCGGCGCGTTCTTCGGGGCGGATGTCGGCACGCGCCAAGGCCCCCGCCACTTGTGCCGCGCCCGCGGCCATGTCCCCGTAGGTTAATGTCCGGCCACGGCCAATTTCCCGATATGCGACCTTGTCCTCACGTCCTTCTTCTGTGTGACGGTCGACGAAATATGTGACTGCATTAGCTATTGTGTTGGCAGCGGTCATCTCGGTCCTCCCAAACGTCGATGCTTTATTGTGCATTTACAAAATGCCGCCGCAAGATAACTCGCTTATATGGGCAATTTATTGCATTAATCCGCCGATATGCGGGCCCCGTCCGCAGTGTCATAAATCCGGGCGACCAAATCGGCACGACGCATCAGCATCTTGGGAAAGTTCAGATTGCCCTTGGCGGTGACCTCTCCGTCGCCCATAGACGGCAGATCGGTCAGGATAACAGCACCGGTCACACGCGACGCGCTGCCAGTCGTTTTGGCGGCCAGCTCTTTCATAACTCCGCCGATTTTCTCCATCAGCGGCGGGCAAATCATTGCGCCGGCATCATCCGACACCTGCCACCCCTCTGCCTTGATCGTGGCGTGGTTTGGCACCAGCAACATACCCACTTCCTCGCGGCCCTGACCGGTCAGCACCAGATCCGACACATAGGGCGCTAGCGCGGCGAGCAGGTCCAACCGCAACTGCGCCGCGCGCACCCAAGTGCCGGTCATCAGCTTGAAATCTTCGGACATGCGCCCGTCAAACATCAGCCCGCGCGCAGGGTCATTCGGGTCGACCAACCGCATCGCGTCACCAGTGACAAAGAACCCTTCTTCGTCAAAAGCCTCGGCAGATTTTTCGGGGTTGTCGTGATAGCCCTTGGTGATCGTCGGCCCGGCCACGCGCACATCGCAGCGCCCGTCGGCGTCCGGGATCAGTTTCACCGTCACACCGGGCAGCGGCACGCCCACGATACCCGCACCCTTTGCCGGTTCATGCTGCAACAACGCGGCTGGCGCGGTTTCTGTCAGCCCCCAAGATGAATTAATCAACGGCAGCTTGCCACGCGTCTCCATGGCAAGGCGTTCCAGTTCAGCCCATGTCGCCTGCGGCAGCGACGCCCCCGCGTAAAAGATCATATCCAGCTGCGCAAAATAGCGTTCGCGCAGTTGCTTATCGGCCTTCAGCGCTGTGACCAATTGGGCGAACCCGACCGGCACGTTAAAACTGATCGTGCCTGAAATCTCGCGCAGGTTGGCAAGGGTTTTGTCGAACATCCCAGCGGCGGGTTTGCCTTCGTCGATGTACAGACTGCCGCCGTTTGCCAGCATCAGGTTAAAGTTATGCGACCCGCCAAAAACGTGGTTCCACGGCAGCCAATCCACCAGTTGCGGGGGGCGGGCCGCCACGAAGGGCAAGGCTTGGGCCAATTGCGCTTGGTTCGTGGTCATCATCTTTTGCGTGGTCAACACCCCCTTGGGATCAGAGGTCGACCCCGAGGTCATCAGAATTTTCGCCAATGTATCCGGTGTGATCTTGGCGAATGCCGCATCCACATCTGCCCCGCTTGGCGTCAGGAAACTGTTGAAATCCGTGGCCCCTGTGTCACCGGGGGCCGAGGATAGTTTTTCCACGCCCGCAAGGCTGTCCAACCCGAAAGCGCAGGAATAGGTGCCGCCGTCCGACGCATAGACCATGCCGGGCTTCACCAGTTTGGCCACGTAATCCAGCCGTGGCAGGGCGGCAGGGATCAGGGAATACTGCTCGGCCACAGGCACCGTCGGCACACCCACATATTGCGCCGCAAGCGACAGTAACCCGTGATCGACGCTATTGCCCGAAATAATCAAAATGGGTTTTTCCGGCCCCAGATCACGCGACAAAAGATGCCCCGCAATGGCCCGCACCATTTCCAACGCTTGTGAATAGGTGACCGTGCGCCAGCCAGCGCCCGACCGCTCTGCCAGAAACACCCGGTCCGGTTCCGCCGCTGCCCATGTATGCAACCAATCACCCGTACAGCGGGCCACGGGCCCCAGATCATAGCCGGATTCCAGTATGATCGTCCCATCAGGGCGGTCCGTTCTGGTCACCTTATGCGGCAGCAGATTGGCGCTATTCGTCATGATTTCTCCTTGTCCGCCGCACGTCGGGCAGAGCCATTTACTATTTTCGACTGCCGGAGTGAGGGGCCAAAGGCCCGGCTAGCCCGGCAATAGGAACAATGTGATCGCGGGGAACATCACCAGAATAATCACGCGGACGATGTCGGACCCCACGAAATACATCACAGCCTTATAGGTTTCGGTCATGGGCGTTTCGCGGTCCATCGAGTTGATGATGAACAGGTTCATCCCCACGGGCGGCGTAATCAGCCCGACCTCGACAACAATCAGCACCAAGATACCAAACCAGATCGCCAGGTGTTCCGTGCTCATCCCGAAATCCATCGCCGAAATCACCGGAAAGAAAATCGGCACGGTCAGCAGGATCATCGACAGGCTGTCCATCAGGCACCCAAAGATCAGGTAGAATACCAAGATGATCGTCAACACGAACCACGGGCTGTATCCTTGGCCCACGACCCAATCGGCCATGAACTGCGGCACGCCCGACAGCGCCAGAAAGCCGTTGTAGAACCCGGCCCCCAACACGATAAAGAAGATCATGCCGGTGGTTTTCGCAGTGCCCAGCAGGCTTTCGCGCAGCAAGGACCAGTTCAAGCTTCCCGACAGCAACGCCGCCAGCCCCGTGCCCGCTGCACCGATGGCGGATCCTTCGGTCGGGGTGAACCAGCCCAGATAGATACCGCCCACAACGATGAAAAAGATCACCAGAACCGGCCATGTGTTTGCCAAGGCCTTGAACCGCTCTGCCATAGGCACCGCAGGGCGCGTGCCCGCTGAATTCGGGTTCAGGCGCACATAAATGGAAATCGTGATGATATAGCCAAGGGCCGCCAGAATGCCGGGAATGAATGCAGCAAGGAAAAGCTTGGCGATATTCTGTTCCGTCAAAATCGCATAGATCACCAAGATGACCGAGGGCGGGATCAGGATGCCCAAGGTGCCGCCCGCCGCCAGCGTCGCGGTAGAAAAGCCCCCCGAATAGCCATAGCGGCGCAATTCAGGCAGGGCGACCTTGGACATGGTTGCCGCCGTTGCCAGCGAACTCCCACAGATCGCGCCGAACCCGGCGCAAGCCCCGACAGCCGCCATGGCAACGCCGCCCCTGCGATGCCCCAGAAAGCTTTCGGCGGCCTTGAACAGTGCCGTGGACATGCCCGACAGGGTCGCAAATTGCCCCATCAGCAAAAACATCGGAATGATCGACAACGAATAGCTTGAGAACGTCGTGTAGGTCTCGGATTTCAGCTTGGCCAGCAGCGGGGTCGGGTTACCGCCCATCGCGAAATACCAGCCACCAAATCCGCACAGCAGCATCGCCAGCCCGATCGGCGCGCGCAAAAAGATCATCAACAAAAGCACAGGGAAGGACCAAAAGCCCAGTTCTAGATTGGTCACGTCAATGCGCCCCTTGTTCGCTGGGTAGGATATTTTCGCCAGTCGCTGCTTCGATCACGCGCACACCGGCGCAATATGCCGCCACGATGCACGATACCGTGCCTGCCGCAAAGCTGGCGGCATAGGCCCACCAGACCGGGAATTGTAAAAACAACGTCGTCTCGCCATTGCCGATATACCGCTGCATCCCCTCGAACAGCCGCCAGACGATCAAGATAATTACTGCTGTCAGGACCAGCTCCCAAAAGGCCGCGATCCAGCGGTTGGCGCGCCGCGACAGAACCGAGGTAAAGATATCAACGCTCGCGTGGGCCCCGTAAAACTGGCAAATCGGCAGAAACGAGAAGATCGCGAAAGCAATACCCGCCTCAAGCAGTTCGTAATTGCCGTTGATCTCTCCGACGCCTAGATCAAGCAGGGCTTGTGACAGACCGTTTAGCTGGGTTTGGAAAAACTCGTTATGAAGCACCTTGTTCGCGGTGCGCCCGATGATCGAAAGCGTCGTCATCAGGATCAGCACGACCAAGACGAGCCCCCCGATAACTGCGGTAAACCGGGCAAGAAATTGTATCAGCCGATGCATGTGACATCTCTTAAGTTGGGTAATCTGTATGGCGAAAGGCCTGCGGCGTTTGATACGCCGCAGGCCATGGCTATGGTCGTCAGCTTACTTGCCGTAGGCGTCCATCAGGCTGCGGGCTTCGTCGATCAGCGCCTGACCGTCGATGCCTTTGCTGTCCATATCTGCGATCCAGCTGGCATAGATCGGCTGCGCCGCGTCCCGCCAAACCTGCGTTTCCGCGTCGGACAGGGTGACGATGTTGTTGTTCAGACCCACCGCGATTTCGCGCGCGGGGCCGTCGGCATCCGCTTGCGTCCCCCCTGCAAAAACCGAGAATTCGTGGCCGGAATTGTCGTCGATAACCTTTTTCAGGTCGTCAGGCAGGCTTTCGTACTTGTCTTTGTTCATCGCCAGAACAAAAGTCAGCGTATACAGCGCAGAGCCCGCGAACTCGGTGTGGTTCTTGACCAGTTCTGACACTTTCAGCGCAGGCGTAACCTCCCACGGGATGGTTGTGCCATCGATAACTCCTTTGGACAGGCCTTCGGGAATTGCGGGCACTGGCATACCAACCGGCGTCGCGCCAGTCGTTTCCAACAGCTGGTTCACCAGACGTGATCCGCCGCGGATTTTCAAACCTTGCATATCGGCAGGCGTGCGCACCTCTTTATTGGTGTGCAGCAGACCGGGACCATGCACCCATGTGCCCAAGATGTGCACATCTTTGAATTCGCCATCTTTCATGTGCTTTTCAAACATCTGCCAATAGGCAGAGCTGGCCGCGCGTGCGTCGTTCACCATGAACGGCAGCTCAAACACCTCGGTCGATGGATAACGACCCGGCGTATAGCCGACCACGGTCCAGACGATGTCGGCCACGCCGTCAATCGCTTGGTCCATCAGCTCTGGTGGTTTACCGCCAAGCTGCATGGACGGATAACGTTCAACCTTGATCCGGTCGCCGCTGTCTGCCTGAACCTTATCGGCCCAAACGTCCAACACCTGCATTGGCACGTTGGCCTGTGGTGGCAGGAACTGGTGCATCCGCAGCGTGACGTCTTGCGCCAAGGCACCTGTCGCACTCATCCCAACGGCAAGTGCGGCCGCAGCGGCACCCAGTATGGTTCTTCTCATCATCATGTTTTCTCTCCCTATTCGTTGGTCGTAACGGTGCCCACTTTAATGCGGGCTTTCCGTGGGGTCGCTCAATACGGGGGACAAACAACAGATGCACGGCAATCACAGATGTGATGCTCTCCTCCATGCATCCGTTTCCCTCCCCTGAATCGCATGTTCCCAGCTTGATCAGGGAACGCAGCGTTTCCTAACGAATATTGTTAGGCCATCTAACAATATTTGTCATTATCTTTTCGATACTCTTTTGGACGATCTCGCATTGGTCTCTGCGCACCGGCAAATTCGCACTTTCGTGCAACTTAGCGCGCCTGACTTTGTAACCGTCAAACGAAATGCCCCGCTAATGCAAAATAATTCACACAACTGGCGAATTCTTGGGCCACATAGCGGGGTTATATAGGTGGGGGGATGGTGGCGTTACCTGGATTTGAACCAGGGACCTAACGATTATGAGTCGTTCGCTCTAACCAACTGAGCTATAACGCCATCGGCGCTTCGAATATGACGGGCCTTGGCCCCCGTCAAGGGCCAAAACCAATCTAATGTCATCAACCTGCGTCGCGAACCGTATCAATCATCAATTGAACGTTGTCAGGATTGGCGTCCGGCGTGATGCCGTGACCCAAATTAAAGATATGCGGCCCCTTGGAAAAGGCCTTTACGATGGTGCGGGTTTCATCGATCAAATCCTGCCCGCCGGTGACCATATGACGTGACGCAAGGTTGCCCTGAATGCAGCCATCCACCTGAACATTGGCCGCAGCCCATTCAGCAGACACCGAATTATCCAGCGCAACGCAATCCACACCGGTGGCCTTGTGGAAGCCGATATATTGATCACCCGCCTCGCGCGGGAAGCCGATGATCGGAATGCCCGGATGGCGTTTCTTCAATTCTTGGGTGATCTCGCGCGCAGGCTCCAACGCGTATTTCTGGAATGCCTCGCCCGACAGCGATCCCGCCCAGCTGTCAAAAATCTTCATGACCTCGGCACCCGCCTCGATCTGCGCCGACATATATTCAATCGTCGCCTTGGTGATCAGGTTCAGCAGCGATTCGAACAACGGGTTGTCATTGATCCGCAACTGATGCGCGGGCCCCTGATCCTTGGTCCCCTGCCCCGCAATCATATAGGTCGCCACAGTCCATGGCGCGCCCGCAAAACCGATCAACGTGGTTTCAGGCGGCAAAGCCCCCGCAAGGTTGCGCACGGTCTGATAGATGGGGTTCAGCGTCTCGTGAATAACATCAACGGGTTTCAGCTTGTCAAAATCCGCCTGCGTGGTGACCGTGGACAAGCGCGGCCCTTCGCCGGTGACAAACCACAGATCGGCCCCCAGCGCCTGTGGCACCAGCAAAATATCCGCAAACAAGATCGCCGCATCAAATCCATAGCGCCGGATCGGCTGCAAAGTCACCTCGGTCGCCAGATCAGGATTATAGCATAACGACAGGAAATCCCCCGCCTCGGCGCGGGTGGCCTTATACTCGGGCAGATAGCGCCCCGCCTGACGCATCATCCAGATCGGCGGTGTCGCCAGCGTTTCACCCGCCAAAGCGCGCAAAATGGTTTTGGTTGGGGCTGTTGTCTGCGCCATGTGTCGGCTCCTCAGGTAATCTTTTGCCTTGGTCAAGATGTGAGGGCTGGAAGTCAAGGCGCGGGTGCCGCATTGTCGCACAAAATTGACTTGGCCCAAAGAGAACTTCATGACCCTGACCCTGCCTACCCCTCAGAACCCTTTGCGCATCGGCACCCGTGGCTCGCCCCTCGCCATGGCCCAAGCCCATGAAACCCGTGCGCGGCTGTCCTCGGTGTTTAACCTGCCCCTGACCGCGTTCGAGGTGGTGGTGATCAAGGTCACCGGCGATATGATCCAGGATCGCCCCCTCAAGGAAATCGGCGGCAAGGGCCTGTTCACCCGCGAAATCGAAGAAGACCTGCTGGCGGGCAAGATCGACATCGCGGTGCATTCGATGAAAGACATGCCGACCATCCAACCCGGCGGCCTGTTGCTGGATACGTTCCTGCCCCGCGAAGACCCCCGCGACGCCTTTGTCGCCCCCCAGATGTCCGCGCTGGATCAACTGACCCAAGGCGCGGTCGTCGGCACCTCCAGCCTGCGCCGCCGGGCGCAATTGCTGCACAAGCGCCCCGATCTGCAGGTCGTCGAATTCCGCGGCAACGTACAAACCCGCCTGCGCAAGCTGGCCGATGGCGTGGCTGAATGTACCTTCCTCGCCATGGCAGGGCTGAACCGTCTAGATATGGCAAACGTCCCCGCCACCCCGATCAACGACACCGACATGCTGCCCGCAGTCGCCCAAGGCGCGATTGGCATCGAACGTCGCGCTGGCGACGCCGAGACCGAGGCGCTGCTCTCCGCCATACACGACACCCCCACAGGCCAACGCCTGACCGCAGAACGCGCTTTCCTACTCACACTGGACGGCTCTTGCGAAACCCCTATCGCAGGGCTTGCCACACTGGACGGTGACACCCTGCACCTGCGCGGCGAAGTCTTGCGCCCCGACGGTTCAGAAGTCATCAAAGGCACCCGCAGCGGCCCGATCTCGGATGGCGGTCAAATGGGCGTCGACCTCGCCCAGGAACTGCTCGCCCAAGCCGGCCCGCATTTCTTTGATTGGCACGGGGGCACATAACCCCCCGCCGCATCCCATTTCCAAATGGTCCAAAATCCCGGGGGAGTCCGCAGGACGGGGGCTGGCCCCCTGCCCGCTGTCAGAGCATCACACCCATTTGGCGAGGGGCGGCAGGCTCATCAATACGGCATTGGCATCATGCCCGGTCTCAAGCCCGAATTTGGTCCCGCGATCATAGACAAGATTATACTCGGCATAGAGCCCGCGATGCACCAACTGGGCATCCTTATCCGCATCATCCCAGCTTTGCGCTTTGCGCTTTTCGACCAAGGGAACATAGGCAGGCAGAAACGCACGACCGATGTCTTGGGTCAGCTTGAAATCCGCTTCCCAATCGCCGGTGCAATGATCATCCATGAAAATACCGCCCACACCGCGCGCGCGCTTACGGTGCGGGATATAAAAATATTCGTCGGCCCATTCCTTTAGCTTGGGGTACAATCCCAAACCATGCGGATCCAAATGCGCTTTTTGCTGGTCGTGAAAATGCGCAGTATCCTCAGCATACTCGATACAAGGGTTCAGGTCCGATCCGCCACCAAACCACCACGCATGCGGTGTCCAGAACATGCGGGTGTTCATATGAACCGCCGGAGCATGAGGGTTTTGCATATGCGCCACTAAACTGATGCCAGAGGCCCAAAATCGCGGGTCGTCTTTCATGCCGGGAATGCCCTTGCGCGCGGCCATCGCGACCTGCGCCCGCTCGCCCAGCGTGCCATAAACGGTCGAGATATTGACGCCGACCTTTTCAAACACACGACCGCCGCGCATGACGCTCATCAATCCGCCCCCGGCATCAGATCCGTCGTCGCTGCTGCGGGTTGTTTTTGCGACCTCGAACCGGCCAGCAGGCGCATCCGCCAATGGCCCGGTATCATGGCCAGCTTCCAACTCTTCGAACGCGTCGACAATCTGGTCGCGTAGTTCGTGAAACCACGCGGCCGCGCGCGCTTTTTCAGCCTCGAAATTATCTGTCATATTCTATTACCTCGTTCGCGCAGATCAGTGCGCAGGTGCATCCACCGCGTCCAGCAGCGAACGCCCACCGTCCACCACGATCACTTCGCCCGTCATAAAGCTGGAACTGTCCGTCGCGAGAAACTGAATGGTGTCGGTCAATTCGGATGGCGATGCGATCCGACCCAACGGCGTGTGGCTGCGAATATCATCACGCCATTCGCGGTTATCCGCGACCGACGCTTTCAACGATCCGCTCATCACCGACCCGAACGCAACGGCATTCACCCTGATCCGGTGCGGGGCCAGCGTCAGCGCCATCGACCGTGTCATCTGCTCCAGCGCGGCGGCGGCCATCGAATAGGCCATCAGCTCGGGCCGCGTGTGCCGCGATGCGATCGAGCTGAGGTTGATAATGCTCCCCACCACCCCCTCGGGGCGGTCCTCGGCCTGCTTGATCATCCGTTTCGATACTTGCTGCGTCAGTTGCAACGCGGTCATCACGTTTTCCTGCCACAGGGTTTCAACGCTGGTGTCTTCGTTATTCAATGCATCCGTCGGCAAAAACTGCCGCGAGGCATTCACCAGCACATCAACCTCGTCAAAGGCATCAATGGTTGCGGACACAAGATTGGCAATCGTCAAACGCTGGCGCAAATCCCCCGCAAAAAAGCGGATATTGCCCTCGTCTTTGGTATTGCCGAACTCT
Source organism: Sulfitobacter sp. AS59 (assembly GCF_038899995.1). Taxonomy (NCBI): domain Bacteria; kingdom Pseudomonadati; phylum Pseudomonadota; class Alphaproteobacteria; order Rhodobacterales; family Roseobacteraceae; genus Sulfitobacter; species Sulfitobacter sp. AS59. The sequence goes on along the minus strand of NZ_JBBMQK010000008.1, from coordinate 23,420 downwards.
TCGGTCAGGGCCTTTTCATCCATATCGGCGCACATGACATTGGCACCTTTGTCAGCAAACTGCCGCGCAATCGCAAGGCCGATCCCGTTTGCAGCACCTGTCACGATGACGTTTTTGCCTTTGATCGAAAATGACATAAAACTGGTTCCTTATACCGCCAACGGGCGCTTAGCGACGTTTTCGCAGGGGCCGGGCTGCGTGAAACAGCTTGAACCGCGCATCCCCGCCAATCTCTTCTACATGGGCAAAGCGCGTTTTCAGCTCGGCCTCATAAGGAAGATGACGGTTCGCGACCATCCACAGCTTGCCTTGCGGCGACAACATGCGCGCAGCTGCCGCGACAAAGGCCTGACCGATTTGCGGCTCGGCGGCGCGGCCGGTGTGAAATGGCGGGTTCATCACAACCGCGTCCAAACGGTGCGGTGGCTCCCACGTCGTGGCGTCTTCCCACAGGAATTCGGCGCGGTCGTCACCGACATTCCGGCGGGCACATTCCAACGCCATATGCCCTGCTTCGACAACATAAAGCTTTTGAACGCTTTCCCGGGTCAGAATATGCGCGGATAGAAAACCCCAACCCGCGCCCAGATCAGCAACCTCGGCACCCAGCTTTTCTGGCAATGCGTCCACCAAAAGCGCCGATGCCAAATCGACCCCATCAGCCGAAAACACGCCCGGCGCGGTCCAGAAACCGCCATCGGTTTGCTCAGGTCCCTGCTTCCAATCCACAAAAAACTCTGCGGCGGGTTCGGCGATCCAGAACAGTTTGCCATGCGCCTTGGAAATTGGTCCGTGAATGGTCACGCGGCTGCGCATCTCGCGCAGGATACTGTCAGCGCCGTCGGTCTTTTGGCCGTCGATCACCACGATGCCATCGCAGGCCTCGCAAGCGTCGGCGATCATCGCGCGGGCTTCGGCCTTGGCGCGGGGCAGACAAACGATGCAGGCGGCATAGCTGCCCTCAAAGCTGCGCACCACGTTATAGCCGCGGGCCGCCCAAACGTCATAATCCGGTTTGAAATCCTGAATGATCTGAACGCGGTCCTTATCAAGGCCGGGCAAATCACTGTCACGGGGCGGCTGGAAGACGGCAATCGTCCCCTCATCCGGTAATTCAAGGCCACCGCCGTCAAGCGCCAGCTGCAAACGTGCATCAATCAAGTGTTATTCTTCTTTTTCCATGGTGCATTGCAGCGGGTGCTGATGTCTGCGGGCGAAGTCCATGACCTGCGCCACTTTGGTTTCAGCAATTTCGTGGCTGAACACACCCACAACCGCCAGACCCTTTTTGTGAACCGTCAGCATGATCTCGAACGCTTGCGCATGGTTCAGACCAAAGAAACGCTCAAGCACGTGGACGACAAATTCCATCGGTGTGAAATCATCGTTCAGCAGCATCACCTTATACATCGGCGGCCGCTTGGTCTTGGGTTTGACTTTGGTCAGCAGATCGACATCTTCGTCGTCGCGACCCTTGCCGGCCATCATAATATCATCAAGGCGCATTGCTGCTCCTGCTGCGAGAGAAGTGGTTCAAGTGAGTCGTGTAAGCGTCTATATAGCCTGAAACAGACATTATAAAAGAGGATCTTGGAAAGATGGCCAAGCCGCTCACCCTGATCGGGTTTGATGCCGATGACACGCTTTGGCACAACGAACATTATTTCGTCCTGACCCAAGACCACTTTGCCGACCTGCTGCGCGATCATACCGCGCCCGATACGTTGATGGATCGCCTGCTTGTCGCGGAACGGCGCAACATTCCGCATTATGGTTTTGGGATCAAAGGGTTCACCCTTTCCATGATCGAAACCGCGATCGAGGTCACGGATGGCAAAGTCCCCTCATCCGTCATCGCCGAAATTCTGGATGCGGGCCGCGAAATGCTGTCTCATCCGGTCGATCTACTGCCCCACGCCCAAGAAACCCTCGAGGCGCTGCAAGGGCGCTACAAACTGGTATTGATCACCAAGGGCGATCTTTTGGATCAGGAACGCAAACTCGCGCTTTCGGGGTTGCGCGATATGTTCGACGGGATCGAGATCGTGTCGGACAAGACCCCGGCGACCTATACGCGCATTTTCAACCAGTTTGGCGATGGCACCGAACGGGGCATGATGGTCGGCAATTCGATGAAATCCGACGTGGTCCCGATGGTCGATGCGGGCGGCTGGGGCATCCATGTGCCGCACGGGCAAACCTGGGCGCTTGAACATGCGGAAGCCCCCGATCATGCGCAACGGTTCCGCCAAATCGCCGATCTCTCAGAATTGGAACAAATTCTAACCTGATTTTTGCGCCCACAGACCGCCGCAAGATTCGCATCATTTCCGGCCGATCAACGCCACATTGCCGTCACAATGGCATCTTTAGTGGTTGCCCGAATCGCTTCCGCTAGATGTGGCTCACAGAATATTCACCTTTTCATGTAATCCTTGATTTCAAAGGGTTTATCGAAAATGCGACCTGTGGTACGTTAAGCTTAATAATTAGTGGCCAGTCGAAAAATCGGCGGTCCGAGGCAGAGCAAAGGCAGTTATCATGAGAGCGCGGCGCGTGCAGCCGGCCCGTTATGGGCTATTCATTCTTGCGGCTATCTGGATTTTGGTGGTGCTACCCCTTAGCGCCATGGCAGCCCCCTACGCCGCTTACGTTATTGATGCCAGAACCAACGAGGTTCTTCATTCCCGAAATGCCGACACGCGATTGCATCCGGCCTCCCTCACAAAAATGATGACACTTTACATCGCATTTGACGCGATCAAGCGCGGTGAGATTTCGCTCGATACCAAGGTTAAGATCAGCAAACACGCAGCCTCCGAACCGCCCAGCAAACTGGGTATGCGGCCGGGCCAGACCATTGCATTACGCTATCTGATCCGCGGCGCTGCGGTGAAATCGGCCAACGATGCCGCCACCGCCATCGGCGAAGCGATCTCCGGCTCCGAAGCCAAATTTGCCCGCCGCATGAACCGCACGGCCAAGGCGCTTGGCATGACCAACACCACCTTTAAAAACGCCCACGGCCTGACGGAATCCGGTCACATGTCCACCGCGCGTGACATGACCACGATGGGCCGCCACCTGCTGTATGATTTCCCTGAATATTATAACCTGTTTTCCCGCATCACCGCCGATGCCGGCGTGCGCAAGGTCAGCCACACCAACCGCCGCTTTCTGGCGTCCTACAAAGGTGCCGACGGGATCAAAACCGGTTACACACGCGCAGCGGGCTTTAACCTGACCGCCTCGGCAGAGCGCGGCAATGAACGCATCATCGTGACCGTCTTTGGCGGCACCTCGACCACCGCACGCAACGCAAAAGTTGCGGAACTGATGGATCTTGGCTTCCGCCGCGCCCCGTCCAAAGCGCCGCTTATCAAACCCGCCAAGCCGCTTTACGCCGACATCGAAGACACGCCAGTCGCCAACAATTCCGGCGGCGCGGGCAAGACCATTCGCCTGGTTGGCGCAGTCACCACGTCCAAGCGCCCGCACCTGCGCCCCACCACCAACGACGCCGTGGTCATCGCCACGGCAGAGGCACCGGTCGCCACCTCGCCCCTATTGGCGCAGGACATCAATGCCGCGATCAAACAAGCCGTGGCAGCGGCCCCGGCCAAGGATGTACAATCCGCCAGCCTTGCCGCCGTGTCCCCCCGCCCCACCGCGCGGCCAACGGGGCTCATCGCATCCATTGCACCGACACAGGTCCAAAAGGCACCACCGCAACAGCAAGAGGTGGTTACACGCGTTTCGACATCCGGCGGGCGTCACTGGGGCGTCAATGTGGGTCGTTTCCCCAGCCGCTATGCCGCCGAAACCGTTCTGGTCAAAACCGCCCTGTCCGAGATTTCGACGCTCGACGGCACATTGCGCAAAGTGGTCCAACGCCCCCAAGGCTATGACGCGAATTTTCTGGGTATGACCCGCGAAACCGCCGATCTGGCCTGCCGTCGCTTGGCCGCCCGCAACGTCAGCTGTTTCATGATCGGCCCCGGCTAAACGGGCACCGACCGTCTATTTCTTAGGTGGTCGCCTGCAACAAGCTGCGCGTGTAATCCGATTTCGGATTGTCATACAGCGTATCGGCATCGCCATATTCAACGACATCCCCGCGCTTCATCACGATCACCTTATGCGACATCGCACGCACGACTTTCAGGTCGTGGCTGATGAACAGATAGGCCAGCCCATATTTGCGCTGAAGATTGCGCAGCAGATCAACGATCTGCACCTGCACAGTCATGTCCAGCGCCGAGGTCGGTTCGTCCAACACCAGCAAACGCGGGCGCAAAACCATCGCACGTGCAATCGCTATGCGTTGACGCTGACCGCCTGAAAACTCGTGCGGATAGCGGTCCATCGTGGCGGGATCCAACCCCACTTCGACCATCACATCGCGCACCAGCTCCCGTTGGTTTCTGTCGGGATCGACGTTGTGAATGGTCAACCCTTCGGCGATGATCTGCATGCAGGTCATCCGCGGCGACAGGCTGCCAAACGGGTCCTGAAACACAATTTGCATGTCTTTGCGCAGGCGTCGCAATTCGCGCGTCGACCATTTGCGCACGTCTTGCCCGGCAAAGTTTATGCCACCCTCGGACGCAATCAGACGCATGATCGCCAGCGCCATCGTGGTCTTGCCTGACCCGGATTCGCCCACAATTCCAACGGTTTCACCTGCACGCACCGTCAGGCTGGCGTCATTCACCGCCTTCACGTGATCCACGGTCTTGCGCAGGAAACCCTGCTGGATGGGAAACCACACCTTCAGATGATCCGTGCTTGCGATCACCTCGGCACCCTCTGGCACGGGGTCAGGACGGCCCGATGGCTCCGCCCCCAGCAGCTTTTGCGTATAGGGATGTTGCGGGTTGTCGAAAATCTCGGCCGTGGGGCCTTGCTCGACAATCTCGCCATGTTGCATGACGCAAACGCGGTCGGCGATGCGGCGCACAATCCCAAGGTCATGGGTGATGAACAGCAGGCCCATGCCTTCGCTGTCTTTCAGCTCTTTCAGCAGGTCCAAAATCTGCGCCTGAATGGTCACATCCAGCGCCGTCGTCGGTTCATCCGCGATCAGCACATCGGGCTTGTTGGCCAGCGCCATGGCGATCATCACGCGCTGCCGCTGCCCGCCTGACAATTGATGCGGATAGGCCCCCAAACGGCTTTCCGCGTCGTTGATCCCGACCTTGTTCAACAGCTCGATAATACGTTGCCGCGCGGCGGTGCCGACCACACCTTGATGCAGGGCCAGCGATTCCCCTAATTGCTTTTCAATCGTGTGCAGCGGGTTCAACGATGTCATAGGCTCTTGAAAGATAAAGCTGATATCGTTGCCACGCACTTTGCGCAGCAAGGCATCGCTCGCCCCGATCATCTGCTGCCCGTCATAGAGGACTGACCCCGACACCTCGGCGCTGTCACCCAGCAGCGACACCGTGCTTAGCGCCGACACGGATTTACCCGAACCGGATTCACCGACCAAGGCAACAGTCTCGCCCCGTTCAACGGTAAAGCTGACACCTTTAACAGCCTGCGTTAACGCCCCTTCTTGGCGAAAGGACACACGCAGGTCTTTGACCTCTAACAGGGCTGATTTAGTCTCGGTCATGGTTGGCGCACCAGTCATGAGAATGTCTTTCTTGGGTCGAATGCATCACGGATGCCTTCAAAGATAAAAATCAGCAAAGACAGCATGATGGCAAAGGTAAAGAACGCCGTAAACGCCAGCCACGGCGCTTGCAGATTCTGTTTTGCCTGCAATGTCAGCTCGCCCAGTGACGGGGCCGAGGACGGCAAACCAAAGCCCAGAAAATCAAGGATCGCCAGCGTGCTGATGGTGCCGGTGATGATAAATGGCAGCATCGTCAACAGCGCCACCATCGCGTTGGGCAGCATGTGGCGGAACATGATCGTCACATTCCCCACCCCAAGCGCCCGCGCCGCGCGCACATATTCAAGGTTCCGCGCGCGCAGGAATTCGGCCCGCACGACCCCGACCAATGACGTCCAACTGAACAGCACCAGCAAAAACACCAGCAGCCAGAAACTGCGCCCCAAAATGGCGAACATAATGATGATCACATATAGTGACGGGGTAGATGACCATATCTCGATCACCCGTTGAAAGATCAGGTCGGTCCAGCCGCCAAAGAAGCCCTGAACAGCACCCGCGATAATACCGATCAGCGATGCCGCCCCCGTCACGATCAAGGTAAACAGGATCGACAGCCGGAACCCGTGAATGACCCGCGCCAACACATCGCGTTTGGTGCCATCGGTGCCCAGCAGGTTCTGACGATTGGGCGGCAAGGGGGCCGCACCGGGCCGGTCCACGGCGGTGTTGAACGAATAGGGGATCGGCGGCCAGATCGCCCAGCCTTTGTCGATCGCGTGGCCGTCAATCTCACCGTCTTGGGCGTCCTCGATCAACTGATCGGGATCGTCAAAACAATCGACCAGCCCGCCAGTTGCGATCAGGCATTTCACCTCGGGGTCGCGATACACGGCCTCTGTCTGGAAATCCCCGCCAAATGCCGTTTCGGGATAAAACTGAAAGATCGGCATGAAATAATCGCCGCGATAATTCACCAAGATCGGCTTGTCGTTCGCCACGAACTCGGCAAACAGCGAAATCCCGAACAGAATCGCGAAAATCCAAAGGCTCCAATAGGCGCGGCGGTTGCGGGTGAAATTATGCCAGCGGCGCTGGTTCAGGGGGGATAATGCCATCAGATCACCCCTCGCGCCGTTCAAAGTCGATCCGCGGATCGACGAACACATACATCAGGTCAGACAGAATACCGACGACCAGCCCGATCAGACCAAAGATAAACAAGGTGCCAAACACGATGGGATAATCGCGCGCGACTGCCGCCTCGAACCCCAAACGGCCCAGCCCATCAAGGCTGAATATCGTCTCGATAATCAGCGACCCGCCAAAGAACACACCGATAAACACCGCCGGAAAACCCGCGATCACAATCAACATCGCGTTGCGGAAAACATGGCCGTACAGCACCTTGCGTTCCGACAACCCCTTGGCCCGCGCCGTCATCACATATTGCTTTTTGATCTCGTCCAGAAAGCTGTTTTTCGTCAGCAAGGTCAGCGTCGCAAAGGCAGAAATCGTCGATGCCAACACTGGCAAGGTGATGTGCCAGAAATAATCGCCGACCTTGGCCAGCGGGCTAAGCTGGTCGAAATTGTCCGATGTCAGCCCCCGCAGCGGGAATATCTGCCAGTATGACCCGCCCGCAAACAGCACCAGCAGCAAAATCGCGAACAAAAACCCAGGGATCGCATAGGCCGCAATGATCGCGCCGGATGTCCACGTGTCAAAGGCCGTGCCGTCCTTGACCGCCTTGCGAATACCCAGCGGGATCGACACCAGATAGGCGATCACCGTCGACCACAGCCCCAGCGTAATCGACACCGGCAGCTTTTCCTTGATCAGATCAATCACACTGATCGACCTGAAATAGCTCTCTCCGAAATCAAAGCGCATATAGTTCCACATCATGCTCAGGAACCGCTCGACCGGGGGCTTGTCAAAGCCGAACTCTTTCTCAAGCTCGGCGATGAATTCAGGGGGCAAACCGCGCGCACCAACATAGTTTTCTGTGCTGCCTGCAATATCCGCATTGCCCGCGTCATTCCCACCGCCCGAGAACCCTTCGAACACGTCACCGCCGCCTTGGATACGGGCGATTGCCTGCTCAACCGGGCCGCCGGGCACGAACTGCACCAGCGCAAAGTTGATCAGCATAATCCCAATCAAAGTGGGAATAATCAGCAATAGCCGTCGAAGAATATAAGCGCCCATATGCGGCGTTTACCTCAGCGCACCAGCGGCGCGCAAGGCCGCTGCTTTGTCAGCATTGTACCACCAGAAATCGAGATAGCCCAAGGCATAGGCAGGCTGGTTTTCGGGGTGTTCATACTGGTCATAATACGCCGTCCAAAAGCTGTCATTGTACCATGTCGGGATCATGAAGAACTCATAGCGCAAGGCACGGTCCAGCGCGATCAGGCTGGCGTCTTCCTCTTCCTTAGTTTGCGCCGCCAGGGACACCTCGATAATCGCGTCGATCATCGGGCTGGCCACACCTGCGGGGTTAAACACCGAATAGCTGGACGCCTCTGATCCGAAAAACTGGGCCAAGCCTGTGCCGGTGCCCAAAAACGTCGGATATTGATCGTAAATCAGATCGTAATCGCGATCCCGTTGGCGAGCCGTAAATTGCGAACTGTCGACTCTCTCAAGCACCGCATCGATGCCCATGTTCTGCAAATTCGACATAAAGTTTTCGACAATCGCCGACAGCGTGGGCGACCCGGCAGAATCCATCAAAAAGTTCAGGCGCAGCGGTTGCCCGCTTGCGTCATAGCGTTTGCCGTCTGTCCCCACGGCCCATCCGGCATCATCCAGCAGCTTCATCGCGCGGCGCAGATTGCGGCGATCCAGCAGGCGGGACCCGTCCGAGCTATGCGGCATAACCGCATCTTCGGTCAGCATCTCAGGGGGCACCACATCGCCAAGCTGTTCAAGCAAGGCAAGCTCCATGCCCTGCGGCTTGCCGGTGGCCATCAAAGGCGTGTCTTGGATGAAAGACGCGCGTGGTTTGAACAGCCCAAATTGCAGCGATTCATTTGTCCATTCAAAGTTATAGCCCAAGGCAATCGCCTGACGGACGCGTTTGTCCTTCAGCACATCGCGGCCAAGGTTGAAAACAATCCCCGCGGGTGTGGGCGGGGCACCATCGGGGATTTCCTCTTTGACCACCTGACCGGCGGCAACTTTTGGGAAATCATAGGCCGACGCCCATTTCTTTGAACTGCCCTCGGCGCGGAAGGTGTATTCGCCTGCTTTAAACGCCTCGAACGCGGAATTTTCATCACCGAAATATTCGACACGAATCGTATCAAAGTTATTGCGGCCCACGTTGAACGGCAGGTCAGCGCCCCAGTAATCGGGGTTGCGTTTATAGACGATGCGACGGTTCACATCGACCGTTTCGACCGTATAGGGGCCAGACCCCGGCGACGTCATCAGCCGGGATTCGTCCAGCCGCGCGCCGGTTTCATCAAACCACTTCTTGGACCACGCGGGCACACCGCCCACTTGGCTGATCAGGCTGCGGCGCGAAATACCGGGGGTAAAGTGAAATTTAACCGTGTAATCGTCCAGCGCTTCGACCTTGGGGATACGTTTGCGCACCGCATCCCCATAGGATTTCAGGCCTTGATCCAACAGCAGGTTATGGCTGAACACGATGTCATGCGCGGTGACCGGATCGCCCGTCGAAAACCTGGCATCCTTGCGCATGTGAAAGATCACCCAGTCTTTGGTTTCGGGGTACTCAAGGCTCTCGCACAGCAGGCAATAGCTTTCGCCGTAAACATCCGCCGGGGCTTGCTCCCCGCCCGTCCCTTCGCCCAGCAGGCTTTCGTACATAATGCTGCTTAACGCGCCCCCGCGACCTTTGCGCGAATAGGGGTTCATCGAATCGAACGTCCCAAGGGTCGAGATCGCAATCTCGCCGCCCTTGGGGGCATCGGGGTTCACATAGTCGAAATGCGGGTAATCGGCGGGATATTTCAGATCACCGTAAAATGAATACCCGTGGCTGCGGATAATCTTGCCCTCTTGGGCATAGGCCGCGACGCCCACCAACATAATCCCCAACGCCAGCAACATCATCCAAACCGGCTGAGATGTCATAGTGCGTGCGCGTATTGCAGCGCGGGCATGGGTGCGGGGCATCAAGATGTTCCTTTGCAAAATGTCGTATCGGCAGGGCCGTCCTAGCGCTTAAGCTAACGGCCCAAAGCGCCCGAATACAAGTTGCGAATATGTTATCTCACTGAAATGCGACCGCAAAACGCAAAAGGCCGCCCACGGGTGGGGCGGCCCTTCGTAAAATCAGATCGACAGATCAGTCGTCGAGGCTGTCGAGATACGCGATGACGTTCGCACGATCTTCGATTTTGCCAAGACCCGCGAAACCCATGGTGGTGCCGGGCGCGAATGCGGATGGCTTGGTCAGGAATGCGTTCAGGTTTTCCGGTGTCCAAACATCAGCTGCTTGTTCAAGGTTGCCGGAATATGCGGTAAAGCCATCGGCGCTGTCCACGGGGCGGCCAACGACGCCGTACAGATACGGGCCAACTGCGTTTTCGCCTTTTTCAACTTTGTGACAAGCACCGCATTTGCGGAAAACTTTGGCACCGGCGCTGGCATCGGCAGACGCCAACACAGCCGAGAAATCAACTTCTTCAGCGGGTTCATCGCCACCAGCCGACGCGACTTCGACAACATATCCCGCGTCACCGTGCACTTCGTTGTGGTAAACTACTTCGCTGGCGAACTTGCCAAGCAAAAGAACAAGCCAAGCCCCAAACAAGCCGGCAGCTACTTTAGTGATCGTCATTGTATCGAACATGCGTGAAGGTCCATCGTTGGTATTCGGGCATAGGGTTGTCCGCGTATCTATTGCTTTCCCTTCGTCGGGGCAAGGTGTAGTTACCCCTACGAAGCGCTGACAATAGTAAAGGTCTGATAAAGGATGCCCGAAATGAGCCAAAAAAACTCTCCTCGCATCGCTTTTCAGGGTGCATTGGGCGCTTACAGCCACGAGGCATGCCTCCAAGCACGCCCCGATATGATTCCCGTCCCCTGCCTGACATTCGAGGATGTGTTCCTTGCCGTCAGCGAAGGCCGCGCCGATCTTGCCATGCTTCCGGTTGAGAATACGACCTATGGCCGCGTCGCCGATATCCATCGTTTACTGCCCAAAAGCGGCCTGCACATCATCGCCGAGGCCTTTGTCCGGGTGCGTATCTGCCTGATGGCCAAACCCGGCGTGCCACTAGAAGATATCAAACTTGCCCGCGCCCATATGGTGCTGATCCCGCAGGCACGCAGCTGGCTTGATGCCCATGAGATCGCGTCTGAGGCGGCAAAAGACAGCGCCGGTGCCGCAGAAGAGCTGGCCGCGTCAAATGACCGCAACACCGGCGTGCTGGCCAGCGAAGTTGCCGCCGATATTCACGGGCTAAATGTGCTGGCGCGCGACATCGAAGACCTTGATCACAACACCACGCGGTTCTTGTTGATGGCCCCCGATATCGACATGACCCGCCGCGCAGAAAAAATGCTGACAACTTTCGTGTTTGAAGTCCGCAACATCCCCGCAGCCCTGTACAAGGCGATGGGTGGTTTCGCGACAAACGGCATCAACATGACCAAGCTGGAAAGCTATATGGTCGGCGGTTCGTTCACCGCGACCCAGTTCTATTCCGATATCGAAGGGCACCCCGACGATCCCGCCGTGCAACGCGCGCTCGAGGAATTAGGCTATTTCACCAATATGCTGGAAATTCTGGGCGTCTATCCGGCCGACCCTGACCGGCAAAGCTGATCTTGGCGCAGCGATAAATGCAGTTCAGCAGACCTTACTTGGCCTGCTGATACCGCTCTTCCATGTCTTTGGCATATTCGGCAACGCGCCGTTTGAATTTCTTGGTCAACGATGTTTTGGCCAGCTTCAAAGACTGCACCAACAAACGCGCCGATAGGGTTTTCGGTTTGATCTCAAGGCTGGCCGCGACCCGCGTGCGGCTGCGTGACAAGGCCAGCAATTCAAAGGACACGGTGCCAAGCAACCCCGGCGACATCGATTCAAGGCAAATCTCGGTCGGCTGATCAAAGGTCACCATTTCAACCTCGATCTCGCGGCGCTTGCCCCGCATGTCAAAGGCCGCTTCCCATTTCATGCCGGTGCCCGGCTCGGTCTTTGTATCGACCCGCCGCACCTCTGCCCCGCGCCGCATGGCCGCGCGTTCAAAGTTGTCGAACTCGCACAGCATCTCGAACACCGCATCAATAGGTGCGTCGATATCCTCTTTCGTCGAAAATTTCATAATACCGTCCAATTAACCTAAAGAAATGCCATCTCAATCAATCATATCAATCCAGTGTATCCGCAAGCCAGTTTTCCAGCAAGAAATGCGCAATCGCGCCTTTGCGTGCGGGTAGGATGGTGGTGTGCTGGCCCGCAAACACGTCCAGCATTTCCTCGCGCGTGACCCAAACCGCGTCTTCGATTTCTTTGGGATCAATGGTGATTTCGCTGCTGGTTGCAACGCCTGCGCAGCCAAACATCAGTGACGCTGGAAACGGCCACGGTTGGCTCGCCAGATAGCTGACCTCGCCCACGCGCACGCCTGATTCCTCGAACACTTCGCGGCGCACCGCGGCCTCAAGCGTTTCGCCCGGTTCAACAAATCCCGCCAACAGCGAATACATCCCCGCAGGCCACCCCGGTGACCGCCCCATAAGAACCGAATTCCCATGGGTAATCAGCATAATAACCACCGGATCAGTGCGCGGAAAATGCGACGCGCGACAGGCCGGACAATTGCGCTGCCAGCCTGCGTCATTGATCACGGTTTCAAAGCCGCAGCGGGCGCAAAACCCGTGGATGTCATGCCAGGCCAAAATCGCTTTGCCGGTCGCGGCCAGTTCGGCATCGCGCGGGTCCAGCCATGTCATCACACGGCGCAATTCGACAAAGACATAGTCCTGCGGCAACATCGGGTGGCGCTGTTCGCTGGGGTCCAGAAACTGCCCCAACTGACGCGGGTCAACGTCGTCGGGCATCCACTGCGGCAGGTCATAGGCAAACCGTGCTGCACCATCTTCTCGGCCCAGCAGAATTGGTGTACCACTGGCATCGTCAAGCGCCGGATGATCAAGCGGCAAACGCACAAGGGACGCAGGACGTGTGGGATCGATCAGAACCTTACCCCGCCAAAACAATATCGCACGGGCGGCATCATCGGCCTTTGCCGCCGCAACGGCCTCTTTATCGCCGCGCAGTTCCCCTGCACGGTCAAGCGACGATCCCCCGAATGTTACTGTTTCAGCGTGCTTCATATCGTCCCTCAAATCTGGTTTGCCCACTTGGTAGCCAGCATAAGACCCAAAGCCAAGCCCGCCGAGATTTCCCGCACGAGGCGCTTTCAATCGATACGAGAGTGAAATACAATACATCCACCTTAGCGAGAATACAGAAGTCCGGAGCCAGGCCTTTGACCATCGACACCGCCCGACAGCACAGGCCACCTTATGCCATCAACCGCTAGGGTCGTCCCCTCATGACGCGCATCACCGCAAAGCTGCGGATACTTGCAACGACCGATTTACACATGAACCTCACGGGGTTCGACTATGCGTTCGACGCGCCAAGCAGCACCGCCGGTCTGGCCGGACTGGCCACCATGGTCGCCGCCGCCCGCGACGAAGCCCGATCACAAGGGCGGGCGACGGTCTTGCTGGACAATGGTGATTTCTTGCAAGGCACCGCTTTGGCCGATTGGCAAAGCACCTCTGGCACCGCGTCCACGCACCCCATCATCCGCGCCTTTAACACGATGGGATATGACGCCATCGGGCTGGGCAATCACGATCTGGACTATGGTGCCCGCTACCTGGCCGATGTGATTGGTCAGCTGGATGCGCCGGTGATTTCGACCAATCTTTCCGGCGGTGCCATTGCGGGCGTGCGCCCTCATGCCGTGCTGAAAACCGGCACCGATACATCGCAAGGGGCTGCGCCGCTGACCCTCGGCATTCTGTCGGCCCTGCCCCAAGAAACCGCCATTTGGAACGCATCGCAACTGCCAACCGGTGCGCGTATCCAAGACCCGCTTGTGTCACTGGCCACCGCCGCCAAGAAGCTGCGAAAGGACGGCGCCGGGCTGGTCATCGCCCTTGCCCATATGGGCATTAGCCCGTCCGATGGGCAAAAAATCACCGGCAATTCAGGGGCCGCCGCATTGGCGCAAGTACCCGATATTGATGTGGTCATCGCGGGGCACACGCATCAGCGATACCCTTTGGCCCCCGTCACCTGTACCGGCCCCGTCACCGCATCGCCCATCGTGATGCCGGGCAACGGGGCGTCTGATCTGGGGGTGATCGACCTTGATCTGGTGCAAACATCCGGCGGCTGGCATATCGAAAAATACACCAGCAGGCTGTGGCCCAACGCGGGTACGCTGAAACCCGACCCCGCAATCATCGACCGAACCATCCCGGCCCATCAGGCCACACGCGCCTATCTTGCCGAACCGGTCGCCGAGATCGGCTGTGATCTGCACAGCTATTTCGGGATGGTGCGCCCCACCGATACGCTGGCCCTCGCAGCACGGTCCAAGGCGATCGAGGTCAAGCAAGGATTGGCCGGCAGCGGCTATGATCACCTGCCCATATTGGCAACCGCCACCACCCGCACTGTGGGCGAGAAAAGCGGCCCGACGAACTATATCCACATACCGCAAGGGCCGGTTCTACGGCGGCATCTGGCGAATTTTGCCCCTGCCACCAACCGGATTTGCGCGCTACGGATAACCGGCGCGATGCTGCGCGACTGGCTGGAACATTCGGCACGGGTGTACAACCAGCTCAGCCCCGACACGCCCGACCAGCAGCTGCGGGACGAACGCAACCCCAGTTTTATCTTTGATACGATTTACGGGCTGGATTATATCATTGATCCATCGCGCCCCGTTGGCGAACGGATCACATCACTGATGCACGCGGGCGCGGCGGTCACAGCCGACCAACAGTTCATCATCGCGACAAACCATTTCCGCGCGGCGGGCGGTGGCGGATATACCGACCTGAACCTGCCCGCCCCCCTGTTCCAAAGCGATCTGACACCGGTACAAGCGATTGTGCAGGCCCTGCAAAGTGACGGTTTCACCGACTGGATGCATATCACCCCATGGCAGTTGAACTGTGGCGGAACGTTCAAGGCCGTGTTCGAATCCAGCCCCAATGCCGCGCGATGTTTTTCGCAGATCGGCGCGCTGTGCCCCGAAATACTGGGCCACACGGAAACCGGATTTGACCGCATCCAGATCACCTTGTGAACCTTGCACTTTGAAAAACGCTATACTATATGACCCTTGAGAGGTTGGTGCGGGCAGGTGCCTCGCCAACCCGGTCAGATCCGGAAGGAAGCAGCCGTAACGAGCCCCACTTGGGTCGTTATCAGCCTCTCACCTAAGCGTATTTTGCAAAGCAAAATGCGCGTCACCCCGGCAGGGTCATCCAAAGGATGGCACGAGAGGGGTAGCCCAAATCCCCAAAAACACCCGCCGCTAAAATGCTTCTGCCCTTTGAAACATCGGCATTCCAGCACGCCTGCATGCAGCAGCCAAGTTACCCATGGGTAACTTAACCACCTGTTTATAAACGTAAATTTTACCTTACACGACCGAACGCAGCGCGTGCCTTACAGCCGTTCGGCCGCAAAGGTATCACATTGGCCAACCTGACCGCTGTCATAGCCGCGCTGGAACCAGCCTGCCCTTTGTGCGGATGTACCGTGGGTAAAGGTATGCGGCTGGGGTGCGCGACCGGCCTGTTTTTGCAGGTAGTCATCGCCGATTTTACGCGCCGCATTCAACGCCTCGTCCAGATCGCCACGCTCCATCAGCCCTTTGACGTTTTGCGCCCAAATGCCGGACAGACAATCGGCCATCAGCTCCAACCGGACGGTTAATGCGTTCGCCTCTGCCTTGGAGGATTGCCGGCGCAAAGCATCTACCTTGGGCAAGATACCCAGCTGGTTTTGCACGTGATGGGCAACCTCGTGGGCAATCACATAGGCCGCGGCGAAATCACCGCCCGCGCCCATGCGCTGCGAGAGCATGTTGAAAAAATCCGTATCCAGATAGGCCTTTTGATCGGCGGGGCAGTAAAATGGCCCCGACGCGCCCGATGCACCGCCGCAAGCGCTTTGCGTTACGCTTGAGAACACCACCAGCTTTGGCGGCACATAGTCACGGCCCAATTGTTCGGGGAATATCTTGCCCCAGACATCTTCGGTTGTGGCCAGAACCTGCGCCGAAAACTGCGTGGCTTGGGCATCTGCCTGACTGACAGGCGCGCTTTGCTGGGGTTGGCTGCCGCCAGCACCGATCAAGGGTGACACATCAATGCCGGTGAAATAGCCGATGGCCAGAACGGCCAACACGCCGACCAGCCCCAGACCCCCCGCGCGCCCGCCACTGCCACGGCGGCCGCCGCGTACTTCAACATTCTTGCTTCGCCGTATCCCTCGCAGCCGCATCGCGTGCCCCCAGTTGTAAGATTTGATGTGTTTTATCGGTGTGGTTCGGATATGTTTACACTCTAGGCGGTATCGCATTCAACGCTTAACGCGGGGCCGCGCATTCCCCGGCCCAACAACGGTGGACGCTGCCCCGCCCCCGCCCTATCTTATGGTGCAACCCGAATCCCCGAAGGACCGTCATGTCAGACACCACCGCCTACCGCGTTCTTGCCCGCAAATACCGGCCCGAGACCTTTACCGATCTGGTCGGCCAAGACGCCATGGTACGGACCCTGAAAAATGCGTTCGAGGCCGACCGCATTGCGCAGGCGTTTATCATGACCGGGATCAGGGGCACCGGCAAAACCACCACCGCACGGATCATCGCCAAGGGGATGAACTGCATCGGGCCGGATGGGAATGGTGGCCCCACGACCGAACCTTGTGGCGAATGCGAACATTGCGTGGCCATCATGGAAGGCCGCCATGTCGATGTGATGGAAATGGATGCGGCATCCAACACCGGTGTCGGCAACATCCGCGAGATTATTGATTCTGTGCATTACCGCGCGGCCTCGGCCCGGTACAAAGTGTACATCATCGATGAGGTGCACATGCTGTCGACAGGCGCGTTCAACGCCCTGCTGAAAACGCTTGAGGAACCGCCCGAACACGTCAAATTTATCTTTGCGACCACGGAAATCCGCAAGGTGCCGGTCACGGTGCTGTCGCGCTGTCAGCGGTTTGATTTGCGCCGGATCGAACCCGAGGTGATGATCGCGTTGATGCGCAAAATCGCGGCGGCCGAAGGGGCCGGGATTGCCGATGATGCGCTGGCGCTGATCACCCGTGCCGCCGAAGGGTCGGCGCGCGATGCAACATCCCTGCTGGATCAGGCGATCAGCCATGGCGCGGGCGAAACCACCGCCGTGCAAGTGCGCGCGATGCTGGGCTTGGCCGACCGTGGCAGGGTGCTTGATCTGTTCGACATGATCCTGCGCGGCGATGCGGCGGGTGCGCTCAATGAACTCAGCAGTCAGTATTCAGACGGGGCCGACCCGATGGCCGTGCTGCGCGATCTGGCCGAGATTACCCATTGGGTGTCAGTCGTAAAAATCACGCCTGATGCTGCCGAAGATCCGACCGTATCACCCGAAGAACGCAGCCGCGGCCTGACCATGGCCGAAACCCTGCCGATGCGGGTGTTGACGCGGTTGTGGCAAATGCTGCTCAAGGCGCTGGACGAGGTTGCAAGCGCGCCCAACGCGATGATGGCCGCCGAAATGGCGATCATCCGCTTGACCCATGTGGCCGACCTGCCCAGCCCCGAGGAACTGGTGCGCAAGCTTGGCAATGCCACGCCGCCCCCTGCGGCCCCGACCCCCGCGCCAAACGGTGGCGGTGGTGGCGGCACGACGTCGGCGATGGGTGGGCAGCACGTTCAATCAGGCGGTGCCTCCGGTGTTACCATGACGGCGACCGCCCCTGCGATTGACCAAGCGCTCGCGCGGTTTCCCAGCTTTGAACATGTGGTCGAACTGATCCGCACCAACCGCGACGTCAAGCTGCTGGTCGAGGTGGAAAACACCCTGCGGCTGGCCGCCTATCAACCCGGGCGCATCGAATTCACCCCCACCGATGACGCGCCGCGCGATCTGGCGCAACGGCTTGGCACGCGGCTGCAACAATGGACGGGCAACCGCTGGGCGGTGATCATCGTTGGCGGCAGTGACGCAGAAACCATCGCCGAAATTCGCGATGCCAAGGAAAATGCCCTGAAATCCCAGGCCGAAAACCACCCGTTGATGCAGGCCGTGATGGCAACCTTTCCGGGGGCTAAAATCCTGTCGATCCGCACCCCAGAAGACATCGCCGCCGCCGCCGTGTCCGAGGCCCTGCCAGAGGTCGAAGACGAATGGGACCCGTTCGAGGACGACTAGCGCGCTGGGGGGGGTGCCCCCTTGTCCGGCAGCATCACAATCCGCATATAGATCAAGACACGAAATTCAGGAGACAACACAATGTTAAAAGGTTTGGGTGCCATGGGTGACATGGCCAAAATGATGAAAGCCGCGCAGGAAATGCAGGGCAAGATGGCGCAGATGCAAGAAGACATGCACAGCATCATCGTCGAAGGTGAATCCGGTGCCGGCCTTGTCAAAGCGACCTGCACCGCCAAGGGCGAGCTGAAATCGCTTGATATTGATCCGTCGATTTTCAATGGCGACGAAAAAGAAGTCGTCGAAGACCTGATCCTTGCCGCGATCAAAGACGCGCAATCCAAAGCCACCGATCGCGCCCAGTCCGAGATGAGCAAGCTGACCGAAGGCATGGGCCTGCCCGCCGACATGAAACTGCCCTTTTGATCTTTCCAAATGGATCTAAATCCTCGCCGAAGGCATAAAATCTCTTTTTAACCCCGCAGCGAGGTCCGCACCCTTGAGCAGCACACGCGATATCGACGCCCTGATTGATCTGATGTCGAGGCTTCCAGGCCTTGGCCCCAGATCGGCGCGGCGTGCGGTGCTGCATCTGATCCGCAAACGCGCGCTGCTGCTCACGCCATTGGCCGATATGATGCAGACGGTGGCGGCCACGGCGCGGGAATGCCTGAACTGCGGCAATGTCGGCACCAGCGATGTCTGCGACATCTGCACATCGGAAAAACGCGCCAATGGCGAGATTTGCGTTGTCGAAGACGTGGCGGACCTGTGGGCGATGGAACGGTCTGGCGTTTTCAAAGGGCGCTATCACGTCTTGGGCGGCACGCTGTCCGCGTTGGACGCCATCGGCCCGCAGGAATTGCGCATTCCGCGTCTGATTGATCGGGTCGCAAGCGAAAACATCAGCGAAGTCATTCTGGCGCTGAACGCCACAATCGACGGGCAAACCACCGCGCATTATATCGCCGATCAGTTGGACGGTCAGGTGCGTTTGACGTCACTGGCGCAAGGTGTGCCGATTGGTGGTGAGCTGGATTATCTCGACGATGGTACGATCACTGCGGCGATGCGGGCGCGCAAATCAATCTGATTTCCGACGCAGCTTGGCCAAGGCGATCAGCGCGGCGTCACGCTCTGCTTCCAATTTGGCAATGCTGCGGCCTGCCGCCTCTGCCGTAACGCCCGCCACCAGTTTTTCGCGCACGTCCGGGGTCAGGCTGGGATTGCCCAAACTCGCCCAACGTTTTTCCTGACTGGCCCCAAGGTGGTCCAGATATCCGGCCATGCCGCCCGCGCCGCCGCCCAGATGATAGGCCATATGCGCGCCCAGCACGGACCAGCGCAGGCCGGGGCCGTTCACCAAGGCTTTGTCCACTGCTTCGACATCAGCAATCCCTTCGGCAACGATATGCACGGCCTCGCGCCACAGGGCGGATGCAAGCCGGTTGGCGATGTGACCCACGGCCTCTTTCTTGAGCCTGACAGGGGCGGAGCCGATGCCGCTGTAAAATGCCTCGGCCCATGTGACGACAGCATCATCGGTGCCAAAGATTTCGACCAAGGGCACCAGATGCGGCGGGTTGAACGGGTGCGCGGTGATCAGGCGGTTTGGGTGCTTCATGCCAACGGATAGATGCGACCACGGATGCGCGGAGGTGCTGGAGGCGATGATAACGCCGTCTGCAACAAGTGCTTCGATCTGCGCATAAAGGTCTTGTTTCAGTGGTACGTTTTCCGGGGCGTTTTCCTGCACCAAGCGCACATCTTTGAGCGCATCGCCCAAATCAGCACCCAGATGCAGCTCCCCTAGGGTGGTCGGCCCGCCGATCTCTTCCAGCTGTGCCAGTGGACCTGCCACCCGATCCTGAAATCCGCCCAACGTCTGCGGATCAGGATCCCATGCGCGCACATCATGGCCCGCGCGCAGGAACAACGCCGCCCAGCTGGCCCCGATCAGACCGCAGCCCACCACCGCGACAGAGATTTTATCGGCCATCAAAGCGTTCCTTTGTCCAAGCGGCGGCGGGCCACAGGGTTAAACGGTTTCGTCCAGTTCCAGCACCGTCTCGACCCCGTTTTCGAGGACGTAGACACAGCCCTGACGGTTTGTCAGTTGCCCCAATTCGGCCCGGTTCAGCCCGCATAATTCGCCGCGCAGCAATTGACCACTAAGACCATGAGCCACAATCACCGTTGGCCGGGTCAGAGACGCCACAAAATCCCGCACGCGGGCTTGGAATGTGTCAAAGCCCTCGCCGCCCGGGGCGGCTGAATAAAACTCCATATGGGGGCTATCGGGCGTGATACCGTCGGGCAGGTTTTTGTAGATATCGGCGCGCAAATGGCCTTCCCACTCGCCGGCGAACACCTCTTTCAGGCGATCATCGGTTTCATAGCTGCGCCCGCCCAATGCGATGTCGGCTGTCTGGCGCGTGCGTTTCAGGGGCGAAACAAAGCACGGCAAATCAGCCTTAAGAATGGGGGCCATCAACCGCGCCTGTTGTTCGGCATGACGCAGGCCGCGCGGGGACAGGACGGATTCGGTTTGGCCCTGCACGCGCCCTTCGGCGTTCCATTCGGTTTCGCCGTGCCGCATGAACCAAACTTTGGGATAGGATTTCATCGCTTCGAGCCTTTTTGAAACTGCTGTTTGCGCGCACCTTGGCCGATGGCAGGACAAAGGCCAACCCTATGATTTCGCCGCAAGATGCGTTCTGGCGGCGTGATGCGGGCTGGCACGGGCGATGCGAAACCCGCTGTCGTTCTTGCAAAATGACGATATATCTTGCGCAGATGAGGTGGATATTTCTGCTTTAGTGTACTATCGCATACCAAACTTCCTGAAAGGCTTGAAACCATGGCTGATACGAACACACCTGACATCATTTACACCAAGGTAGACGAGGCACCAGAACTGGCGTCTTATTCCCTGCTGCCGATCATTCGCAGCTTTGCCGATGCGGCAGGCGTGTCTGTTGGCACCCGCGACATTTCGCTGGCCGGTCGTATTCTGGCGGCCTTTCCTGACGCGCTGACCGCCGATCAAAAGCAATCGGATGATCTGGCCGCGATGGGTGATCTGGTGAAAACGCCTGATGCCAATGTGATCAAGCTGCCCAACATTTCCGCGTCGGTCCCGCAACTGGTTGCGGCCGTTAAGGAACTGCAATCCCAAGGGTACGCCCTGCCCGATTACCCCGAGGCCCCCAGCACCGACGCCGAGAAAAAAGCCCGCGCCGCCTATGACGCGATCAAAGGCTCGGCTGTGAACCCGGTTCTGCGCGAAGGCAACTCTGACCGTCGTGCGGCGATTGCAGTCAAGAAATACGCGATGGCCAACCCGCATTCGATGGGGACATGGTCCAAGGACAGCAAGACCAAGGTTTCCGCGATGTCGGGCGGTGATTTCTTCTCGAACGAGAAATCCCTGACGTTGAGCGACGCCCAAGCCGGTGCAGCTAGAATCGTGCATGTGGCGGCTGACGGGTCCGAGACCGTTTTGAAAGACGGCGTGACATTCCCTGCGGGCACGGTTGTGGACACAACATTCATGTCTGCCAAGGCGCTGGACAAGTTCCTGGCCGAGCAGATCGAAGAGACCAAGAAAGACGGCACGCTGTTTTCGTTGCACATGAAAGCGACGATGATGAAGGTGTCGGACCCGATCATTTTCGGCCACGCGGTGCGCGCCTATCTGCAGCCGGTGTTCGATAAATATGATGCAGAGCTGAAAGCCGCGGGCGTGAACCCGAACGCAGGTATCGGTGACATGATGGCCCGTATCGAGGGCAACGCCGAGATTGTTGCCGCGGTTGAGGCTGCCATGGCGGAACGTCCGCCGATGTATATGGTTAACTCGGACAAGGGCATCACCAACCTGCATGTCCCGTCCGACGTGATCATCGATGCGTCCATGCCCGCGCTGATCCGCGCTGGGGGCAAGGGCTGGGGCCCGGACAACAAGGAACACGACACCAACTGTGTGATTCCTGACAATTCCTATGCCCCCGTCTATGACGAAAGCATCAAGTATTTCAAAGAAACCGGCGCGCTGGATCCGACGACCTCGGGCACCGTGCAGAACATCGGTTTAATGGCCCAAAAGGCCGAGGAATACGGCTCGCACCCCACCACGTTTGAAATTCCTGCCAATGGCACCGTGAAAATGATCGCGGCGAATGGCGATGTGATTTCCGAACATAGCGTTGAGGCGAATGACATCTGGCGCGCCGCATCGGCCCGCAAGGCCCCCATCGAAGACTGGGTGCAACTGGCCATCGACCGTCAAAAAGCCGAAGGTTGCGAGGCGATTTTCTGGCTCGACGAAAACCGCGCCCATGACGCCGAACTGATCGCTTACGTAAAGCCGATCCTTGAGGCGAAAGGCGTGGCTGACAAGTTCCAGATCATGTCCCCTGCCAAGGCCACGCGCCAAACGCTTGAGACGATCCGCACTGGCGCGAACTCCATCGCGATCACCGGCAACGTGCTACGCGACTATCTGACCGACCTGTTCCCAATTTTGGAACTGGGCACCTCGGCCAAGATGCTGTCGATTGTGAAGCTGATGCAGGGCGGCGGGTTGTTTGAAACCGGTGCTGGCGGGTCCGCCCCCAAGCACGTTCAACAGCTGGTCGAAGAAAACCACCTGCGCTGGGATTCACTGGGTGAATTCTGCGCCTTGGGTGAAAGCCTCAAGTTCCTCGCCGATCAAAAGAACAACGAAAAGGCGCGGATTTTGGGCAAGGCGGTTGATGATGCCACGCAAGGTATCCTCGACAACAACAAATCGCCATCGCGCAAAGTGGGCCAGCCCGACAACCGCGCGAGCCACTATTATTTCGCGATGTATTGGGCACAGGCCTTGGCCGCACAGACCGGTGACGCCGATCTGGCTGCGCATTTTGCCCCCATCGCGGAAAAGCTGGCCGCGAACGAGGACAAGATCATGGCCGAACTGGCCGAGGTCCAAGGCAAAGCAGTTGATCTGGGTGGGTACTTCCACTCTGACCCGGCCAAGACCGAAGCGGTCATGCGCCCCTCGGCCACGCTGAACGCCATTATCGGCTAAACGATCTGAACCCCGTCCCTTATCACAGGGGACGGGGTTTTTCTTTGCCCGCCAAGGGCAATATTGCGCCCAAACGCATGATCTGCACCCACGACGTGCCGCATGGGTTTGCCAGTGCCCCCGTATCCTGATTAAACAACAATTAGCCCTGCACGGACGGGGACGCTATAATGTTGACGGCAGAAACGGGGCTATCCATGACGAAACGCGCGCTAATCACCGGGATTACAGGCCAGGACGGGTCTTACCTTGCGGAATTCCTGCTGGAAA
>NZ_JBBMQK010000007.1:0-162951 GCF_038899995.1 Sulfitobacter sp. AS59 | reverse complement strand
TGATCTCCTTCGTGTTGAAGATCAGCAAACTACAAATCGCAGCTTACGTCAGTGTCCGATTTTCGGGGGGTAGCTCACTAGCAACGGATACCGAGTCAGTATGAAGGCTTTGCCAAATAAGCGATCGTTCTTCGACCTCGGCATATCGAGCAGGCACGCGCTTGTAGAGCTGATAGGATTTGCCGCGCAACTTGATCATATTTGAACCACCTAGAAGATGACGATGTATATCAATTTGTATAGCGAAATGTATAGCAAAAACAGCCAAAAGGGGTTCGTAAAAAAAGCCAAACCCCCATATTTTACTTTAAATACAACGGGTAAGGTGATTTTTAGTGCCAGGAAAATGGCGGAGACGAAGTCCGCCCATTATAAACTGAAAGCAACTGATTAAAAAGGGAAAAAGATTTCACTATAGAAAACATACCACCTTTTACACCACGGGATGAGAAAGCTCACTTTGCGAGCCCACGCCTTCAATCAAGACCTTTTTAAAGAACTACATAAATTTGATCTTAAGGCTCATATTCCAAACGAATGTCTACTAGCTGTTGGGGCTGAGACGGTATCTCGACATTGGCTAAGGCTCTGGTGTGCTTAGGTGATCCATCACCATTGCGACCAAAACAAGCCATTGGCCGCCCAGTAGCAAACAATACGGCTAGGGTCTCATCAATTGCAGGGCGAAACCTAGCAGGCATAGAACCGTAGGCCAGAAAAACCCAATCTGACTTAAGTGCCATTTCCCGAATACAATCCAAATTGTTATCCGTGCGAGCAGCCCCTAATTCGCGTGGGATCAAGCCTGGATCAGTCTGCATAATGTCTAAGACATTTCCTTTGAAATACTTGGAAAAGCCAAGGATTCTCGATTTCTGCTGCTCCCGACGACAAGTGTTGTCATCAATCCGCTTGTCCGCGATCGATGGATTCATACCGACCCATAGCACGGTCCGTCTAACCTCCGGCCAGCTGGCGTGTCGACGGACTAAGATTTGCCGGTAGCGATTGTCGCCAACTAGCCTGATGTTGGCTCCTCCAATCGTTTCAGCTAAAAGCTCCACGCTGCTCTCCCATGCCCTCTGAAAATATCGAACGACTTAGTTCGCTCGCTAGGTAATTGCTGCAAGGGGATTCATCTCTTCGATAAGCCATTTTGCAATATTCAAAATTTTACGGCAGCCAACCCGACATTCAAAGCACGGTCAATAAACCTCCTTGAGCAGTGTTTCGGCCTGCTCAAGGACAATCTGTACAGCCTCTGATGATAAATCGGGGGGATAGCCAAATCGCTTTAAAATTCGTTTGACTAGGATTCGCATCCGGGCTCTAGCACTTTCCTTTTTGTGCCAGTCCACGGTGACGTTCCCGCGTACCTGTTCGAGAAGCTCATGGGCAATGATACGAAGTTGCGCATTGCCCATAACATCTACTGCGTTCTGATTTTGCGCCAAGGCATCGTAAAAGGCCAACTCCTCATCAGACATGCCTTGTGTTTCACCTCTAGCCTCTGACGCTTTGACATCATGGGCAAGGTCGATAAGCACTTGAATCATCTCGACAGTGGAAATTGCGTTTGAATGGTAACGTGCTACTGCATCCTCAAGGCGATCGCTGAACGCGCGGCTTTCAACAACATTGCGCTTCGCTTTGCTTTTGATTTCGCCGTTTAGAAGTTTTTTGAGGGCTTCTAAGGCGAGATTTTTGCGCTCCATCGACTGGATCTCGAGTAGAAATTCATCTGAGAGAATTGAGATGTCCTGCGTCTTGATGCCTGAGGCCTTGAGAATATCAACAATTTCAGCGTCTGCGACCGCCTTGTTCACCAGTTGCTCAATCGCAAACTGTTTCGCTCGAGAAGAAAGCTTTCCCTTAACCGTGGTTTTCGTCATTGCGGCACGGACCGCCTGGAGGAAACCAACTTCATCCTTAACGGTTTTTGCTAGGTCGCATGAGGAGGCCAAAGCAAAAGCTCGCGACAGCTCAAGCGCCGCATTTTGAAAACGTGAGAGCTCCTTCTTCCTGTCGGCGTCGGATGACTTGCGCCGCGCGAAATCAGTCTGTTGTCCGACGATCCAGTCTACAGCATCTCCAAGCGCCTTTAGGCGGTCCTGTGCCGCTCCGTCGAGCCCTGCGCCGTAATCATGTCCGTTAAACATGTTGCGTACGACATCAAGTTTTTCAGCGAGCAGGGCGACGGCTTGTTCTTCGTCGATGCCCGTGCGCTCTCGATCAGCGTCTGAATACTGGGAAAGTGCATTTTTGAGATTCTGGGCGACACCGATGTAATCAACGACTAATCCCCCAGGCTTGTCACGGAAGACACGATTGACCCGCGCAATGGCCTGCATAAGCCCGTGACCTCGCATGGGCTTGTCGATATACATGGTGTGCATGCAGGGGGCATCAAACCCAGTCAGCCACATGTCGCGAACGATCACCAACTTCAGCCCATCGTCAGGGTCGCGTGCCCGATTAGCTAGATCGTCACGTCGCTTCTTGTTGCCGATATGGGCTTGCCATTCCAACGGGTCAGAGGCGGAACCCGTCATCACGATTTTAATTGCACCACCGCCATCGTCGTCCGAATGCCAGTCAGGGCGCAACATGATGATCTCGTTGTAGAGCGCCACGCAGATCCGGCGGCTCATACAGACCGCCATGGCCTTTCCGCCAAGGGCAGAAGTCCGCGCTTCCAGGTGCTTTACAAGATCGGCGGCCACTTGCTTCAGCCGCCTTTCTGCACCGACCAGCGCTTCGACGGTGCTCCACTTAGCCTTGGTCTTCTCCTGTTCAGACAGCGTATCGTCTTCGAGGATCGCCGCGATTTCCTCGTCAATTTTTGGCTTCTCGTCTTCGTCAAGTTCGATCCGGGCTAACCGGCTCTCATAGTAGATCGGCACCGTGGCCTTGTCTTCGACGGCCCGGGTGATGTCGTAAATGTCGACATAGTCACCAAAAACCGCTGGGGTATTTACGTCTGCAGTCTCAATCGGCGTACCGGTGAAGCCGACAAACGAGGCATTGGGGAGCGCCTGACGTACATAGTGGGCATATCCATATTTCCGCTCACCGGTCATTGTGTTCACCTTTGCACCCAGACCGTACTGACTGCGATGCGCCTCATCGGCGATGACGATCACGTTCCGACGGTCTGTCAAGGTTGGGAACCGCTCCTCGCCTTTCTCCGGGGCGAACTTCTGCATGGTCGTGAAGATCACGCCGCCGGATTGCCGGGCCAGCAAATCGCGCAGCTCTTCCCCGCTTTCCGCATGCTCGGGCGTCTGCCGGATCAGGTCTTTCGTCATGGCAAAGGTCTGGAAAAGTTGATCGTCCAGATCGTTCCGGTCGGTCAGGACAATAAGTGTCGGGTTCTCCATCGCGGGGCTCCGCACCAACAGCCCGGCGAAAAAGGCCATGAGCAGCGATTTGCCCGATCCTTGTGTGTGCCAGATCACACCGATCCTGCGGTCGCCCTTCGGCTGCGTTGCTTCGATCGCGCTGGCCAATGCCTTTTGCGCACCGAAAAACTGATGATACCCCGCGATTATCTTGAACGGCCCCTCGCCCAGATCGCCGAACACCGTGAAATCACGCATCAGCTCCAGAAAGCGCCCCTTGTCGAACACGCCCTTTAGCAGCGTCGCCATTTCCTGCGGCCCCTCGGGTGTGAAATCCCCCGCCCCGCCGGTGACAGAGCGCCAAGGCATGAACCGCTCTTCATTCGCAGTCAGCGACCCGATCCGGGCTAGCAACCCGTCCGAACTGATCAGCACCGCGTTCGTGCGGAACAGGGATGGAATTTGCAGCTTGTAGGTCTGTAGCTGGGCGAAGGCATCCTCGATGGTTGCGGCCTCGCTGGCAGCGTTCTTCAGTTCGATCACCGCGACAGGCAGACCGTTCAAGAACACGACCACATCCGGGCGGCGATTGTGCTTGCCCTCGATCACGGTGAACTGGTTTGTCACCAGCCAGTCGTTGGCCTGCGGGTCCTCGAAATCGACTAGCCAGACCTTGTCGCCCCGGATCGTACCGTCATCCGCCTGGAACTCCACGTCCACGCCGTTGACCAGCAGCTTATGGATGCGCCGGTTTTCCTCGGTCAGGCTTTGCGAAGCAGCGCCGGTGATTTGGCGTAGCGCGTCCCGGCGGGCATCTTCGGGGATGTGGGGGTTCAGCCGCGCCACGGCCTCTTCCAGTCGCCCAATCAACAGTACCTCGCCATAGGACCCGCGCTCTGGGCCCGTGCCATCGGGCGAGATCACATCTGCCCCCAGATAGGGAATGCCCTGATCCTGCAAAATGGCCAGCGCAGCTTGTTCGACGAGGTCTTCGTTAAACATTACTCAGCATCTCCACTCGCCGTCGCTTTGTAGAACTGAACCAACTCATCGACCACTTGATCGCGGAGGCTTTCGGAAAAGCCGAAGGCCGCAGCCAAACGACGTTGCCCGGTCTTGACCTTGGCGGTTTTGCTATCTGCAAGATACCACTCAAACGATTGATCTTTTTGAAAGCGCTCATAGAGGCGAGTGGCGAAGTCATCTTTGTCTTCGGGCGAGTAATCGTCGCCAAGAATCTGTCCAAGAACGGCCTTGACGGCCCCCAATGCGTCAGGTGCAGCCTCAATGACTTCTCTCGTCGTTGCCGACGAAGTTGAACGGGTTGCCCGCTCGGCAGCTTTTTCACGCTCCGCTTTTTCTTCGCGCAGGATGCGTTCGAGCCAGTCGTTGCAATAAAGCGAGGCCCCTTGCGCGTCAGGGAACAAGGTGCCGTTGTGAATGTTCATCTTGCGAAGCGTGGCGAGGCAATCCATACGACCAGCGTTGGGAATATGAATCTTCTGGATGTACAGTTTCAGTTGATCTGACAGATTGTCCGTGACCGTATACTCAACGACGGATTCCTGTGAATCAGGGCTTTCGACAGTCGCCGTTTGAGTAACCGGTTCAGCGCTGACAACACCCTCTTCCTGCAGTGTATTGATGACGTAGCTGGCGAAATTGTCGTCGTCATCGGGAATCATGGTGAACAGGCCCGCCTGATTGACCAGGCGGCTGTTGTTATGTCCCATCGGGTCACGGAAAAGGGTCTGATCGCCCAGCGCATCCCGTAGCGCCGACATGTTCACGCAATAAACAGCACGAGACGGGTTCTTCTCTGCATCATCGGCAGTGTTGAAGGCAAAGAACAGGGCTATGAACGGCGATCGCGTCCAGTCCAACAGGGGCGTAAGCAAACCGTTGTGTTGGCCGATCGCCCATTTCTCGATCTCTGCATCATCGCCGTTAAAGGCGCTCAGGTCATATCCGCGACCGCGCATGGCGAGCTCGAATTGCGACAAGAGCTGCTGGCGCTTATCTGCGGGAATGCTGCCCCCGTCGAATTTGCGCCCGAGGGTCGAGGCAAGAGGCCAGTCGCCTCCGCGTTGCCCGCGATAGACCCATTCGCTGGCTGCGCGGTTGTGCTGAGGATCACGCATCGCCTCTAGGAACTTCTCCCAGCTCTCAACGCGGCAGGTTGGGATTAGCCCGTCGACTGCTGGATCGCCTTCTCGGAAGTCTGGCCAGATCGGCAACGACTCCAGCTTAGCGCGAAGGTCCTCGATGGTGAGCTTCGTATCACTCATCCGGCTGGCCCTTCGGCTCGGGACGCTCCGGAAACTCGCGAACATCTATCTTGACCAGACGACCGATACCGCGCTCGCGGTATTCTGCCTCGCTCCCTCGGCGTTCAAACTCCGGCTCGTCAACTTCTACGAGGCCTTCGATCTCCCGTTCCGGACGATCAGGGGCGTTCAATTCATCGAGCGTGGGAAATCCTCCTGCAGCCGCGCTGTCCCGCGAACGGTCAGAGCCGGTCGCGACCCTCACATCGGTAGAGGAGACCATGAAACGCAGAATGCTTCCGTCTAGGGCCAACACGTCAGTCAGGCTCCGTTGGGCGTAGTCCCGCCGCTCCACCAAGTAATGCCAAGGCACGCAGTCCGTCTCGATATCGGCGAGCGTTTTGGGTATCATGGCCTTCACGGTCTGCGCGTGCGCGAGCAGACAGCCCGCCTCGAAGGCTTCATAGCCCCCGCCGACGTTTTCCTTTTTCCAGTGGTCGCGCTGTCGCTCGGCGGAATACAGGCAGTAGACCGGTTTCAGGCGGTTCGCTTTTGCATCCTTGATCAACAGGTCGATCTGCTGGTCACCCGATGATTTCACCTTATGGGGAATCTTCAGCTTGTCGTCCTTCTGCAGCCGTTTGGCCTGCACGCGCATGCGGAACGTCCTATGCCGCCCGATGATGTGCCATTCCCAATCCGCGCCGTTCTTGGCCTCCTTCTTCTTGCCGAAGGTGTTCAGCGTGATGATGGCCGGATGGCGGCGGCGCAGTTCCAGCAGGTTGGTTTCGGTGATCGTCTCCTCGCCATAGCTGACATGGACGTCGTCCCGATGCGCGAACCCGAGGTTCTGCGAGGTCGCATGGGCCAGTTCCAGCAAGCTGTGCAGCAGCGATCCCCTCATACCACACCCTCCGCGCCGGTCAGGCGGAGTTCGCCGGACATGAGTTTGGGGAGGAGGAGGTCTCGGGTGTCGGCGAGGGTTTGGTTTTCTTGTTCGTTGTTGCGGATCAGGTCCATCATTGGTCCCGCGACTTCAGCAAATTTTGCCACCAAGTCTTCGCCTGCGTGGTTGACCCGCAGGGGGCGGAAGTTCTTCTTGCTGATTTCCTGGAAGGTCGAGCCGTTGGCGTTCGCCTTGATCAGGTCCAGGTTTTCCAGCGTCCAGAAATAGGCAAACTCCGTCGGGAATGCCGGGGTGGGCTGCATGACGATGAAGCCTTGGTTCACCGCGACAGGCTTCTCGGCGATGGCGACATAGCCAATCGGCGCGCGGGACGAGAGCAGGACGCTTCCAACGGGGGACAGGCCCGAACTGACCTTGGCGAGGCCCGCATCTGTTACCTGCCGTTCGGTTTCGCGCAAGAACAGGCCCGAGAGTTTCGACAAATCCTTGGGCGTTGCCCAGTTATGCGTTCCGCCATCCCAGAACGCGGATTCCTTGGTGCTGGGGGTTCCGCCGCCGACAACAGGGCTAAGGTCGCCAACTTCGCGCTCTTTCCACCCCTCCGGCAGGCCGTTTGCTCCGAAGCTGTCGGGGAAGAGGGCGGCGAGGGGGGCGGCTTGGGTCGGGTCGGGGAGGAGGCCGCCGAGGATGGCGGCGGGGTCGGTGAGGCCTGCGGCCTTGCGGCGGGTGGGGCCAAAATCCACGAACCAATCCCGAAACACCGCCCGCGCCATCGCCTCCAACGGCTCATTCATCCGCCGGTTCAACTCGATCTTGTCGTCGAGGGCCTGAAGGGTGGTCAAGATTCCAGCCATTTCCCACTCTGGCGGCAGTTGGATCGGTATTTTCGCAAGATCTTTCAGGTTAAAAGTTGTTTGGACAGTCGTATTGGCTCGCTGGTTCATAAAGTCTTGCGAGGCTGTCGATTGCAGAGAGTAGAACGACCAATTGGCAACAGCCTGATTTGCGAAGGGCACTAGCCCAACAGCGCGGGCCAAGTTCCAACCTTCAATTTCGGGAGGTGCAATAGAAAGCTGGCCGATTGAGCCTACAAGCGAAATCAAAAGGTCACCGGGCCTAGGTCGAGAGCGGCGGTATTTTTCCTCTATTTCAGGTGAAACAGCCAGCCGATCAGTGAGGTCTAAGCTATTGCCTCTGAAGTTGTTCACCCGAACAATCGGCACGCCTTCTGAGTGCAACTGCCCCGGTTGGACAATTCCGTATGTGATCTTTCTAGACGGATCAGAAACATCGGAAAGCGTGACGTCTTTCCAATCCGCAGGCACCCTCTGCCGCTCTACAATCGTCCGAAACTCCGGCGACACGGCGTTCAGGTCGATCACGTCCACCTTCCATGGCAGGTCCGAGGAATCAAAAGCCTCCTCCAGATCGATCAGCACATCGGGGGACAAGGGCGCGGCCCCTTCCAGCGCTATGTCCAGATCGGAAAAGGGTTTGGCCGTCCATGTCACGCGGCTGCCAAAGGCCCATGCCAGCGTTCCCAGGGGCAGATGATCTTTCAATATCCGCTGCACGATGGCCAATTGTTCGGGGCTGATATCGATCTTGGCGGTCATTCCGCGTTACGCTCTTGCAAACTGGCCAGCAGGAACGCCGCCTCATCCCGAAAGGCGGGGATGCGCTCGAAGACCTCGTTCGCCTTTTTCTCATTGTAGGCATGGCTGGTCGCGTTGCGCGCATCACGGAAGCGACGCCACTCATCCCAACCATTGGCCAGCAGCCCGCGTTCCGCGCCTGACCGGATCATGTCGGGAAAACTCATCTGGTCGATCTCGGACGGGTTGGCCGACATCGCCTCCAACTGCCGCTTCAGCAGTTTATGGGCCAGTTCGTAGGTGTATTCGAACCTCTGGATGCAGGCGTCCTTGACGAACTGGCTTTGGGTGCGGTCGTATTCCGCCAATGCCTCACCAAGCGAGGACAGCGCCTTTTCAAAAGATGACAGCTCCAGCTTCATTGCGGCCCTCCCGGGATGCGTCCAAGGGTGCGACGGATCAGACCGGCCTTGCGGGCGCTTTCAGTCATTTGCGCGTCAAGCCGGACGGCGAGGGCTGCGAATTTCTCCTCAAACGGGATGCCGTCATCCTCTTCATCCACAGCACCAACATAGCGGCCCGGCGTCAGGACGTAATCATGCTTGCGGATCGCGTCGAGATCGGCGGATTTGCAGAAGCCCGCTTCGTCCTCATAGGGCTGATCCGGCGCTTTGGCCCGCCAGCGGTGGTAGGTCTCAGCGATCTTGTCGATCTCGATGTCGTCGAAGTCGCGGCGCACACGATCGACCATATGTCCCATCTGACGCGCGTCGATGAACAACACCTCGCCTTTACGGTCGCGGTGGCCATTGGCGGATTTGTCGTTGGCCAAGATCCACAGGCAGGCGGGAATTTGCGTGGAATAGAACAGCTGCCCCGGCATGGCGACCATGCAGTCGACCTTGTCCGCCTCGATCATGGCCTTACGAATGTCACCCTCGCCTGATTGCTGCGAGGACATGGAACCGTTGGCCAGCACCACACCTGCCGTGCCACGCGGGGCCAGATGATGCAGGATATGTTGCAGCCAGGCATAGTTGGCGTTGCCCTTGGGCGGAGTGCCGTATTTCCAGCGCCCGTCATCCGTAAGCCGCTCGCCGCCCCAGTCCGAGATGTTGAAGGGCGGGTTGGCGAGGACAAAATCGGCGCGTAGGTCGGGCAGTTCATCGCGGATGAAGGAGCCCTCATTGTTCCACTTGATCTCGGCGTCGATGCCTTGAACGGCAAGGTTCATCATCGCCAGACGCCATGTGGTGTGGTTGATTTCCTGCCCATAGACCGAAATGTCGTTGCGGCGGCCACCGTGGTCTTCGATGAAGTTCTCAGACTGAATAAACATGCCGCCCGAGCCGCAGCAGGGATCATAGACGCGGCCTTTTTTCGGCTCCAGCATGGCGACGAGGGTCTTGACGACCGAACGGGGCGTGAAAAATTCGCCGCCGCGCTTGCCTTCGGAGGACGCAAAACCCGATAGGAAGTATTCATAGACGCGGCCCAGCAGGTCGCGGGCCTCGGTCGCGTTGCCGCGCATATCAATCTTGGAGAAGAGGTCGATCAAGTCTCCCAGCATCTCCTTGTTGAGCGTGGGGCGCGCGTAGTTCTTGGGCAAGACGCCTTTAAGCTTTTCGTTGGCCGGTACGCGCTCGATCGCTTCCATCGCGTCGTCTATGATCTTGCCGATGTTGGGATCACGCGCCTTGTTTCGCAGGTTGGACCAGCGCGCCTTTGTCGGAACCCAGAAGATGTTTTCGGCGAGGTATTCTTCGGGATCCTCGGGGTCTGCGTACTCGTCTTCGGTCAGTTTAGCATGGTAGCTTTCGAATGCCTCGGAGATGTATTTCAGGAAGACGAGACCGAGGACGACGTGTTTGTATTCAGACGGCTCAAGGTTGCCGCGCAGCTTATCGGCGGCCTTAAATAGCTCTGCCTCGAAGCCGAGATCGCTTTTTTTCGCATCCGCCACTATATACCCGCTTTGCTTGTAGATCTTCTTTCAGAGCACCCTAGAAGCTGGTGTCGTGAGTGGGAAGTCCAATCCTTAACGAAATCTTGTGGTTAGACACGCTATTGCGTCAAACTGCCTCCATGAAGCCATTCAGGTGAAGCATCAAAACATAGGCCATTGATACATTACGATATCTCGGCCGTGTGCGTACGATTGAGTGACCTTCATCCAAATCGGATCTTCATTGCCACAAGTCCTTTGAGTTTACGTGTCCAAAAAGGTCTACCCTGCCGAGACAGCGGAAATCCTAGCAGGGGGCGTACATTTAGACTTGTTTTTGAATTAAGAGACGGTATTCTTAAAAGGTCTAATGTTAAAGGAGACAACTATGTCTATAGTTGGTTACCGACGTGTCAGCACCGTAGAGCAAAACTTCGATCGGCAGGACTTGGGGGACGTTGATAAGCTGTTTGAAGAAAAGCTATCTGGAAA
Organism: Sulfitobacter sp. AS59; assembly: GCF_038899995.1. Classification (NCBI taxonomy): domain Bacteria; kingdom Pseudomonadati; phylum Pseudomonadota; class Alphaproteobacteria; order Rhodobacterales; family Roseobacteraceae; genus Sulfitobacter; species Sulfitobacter sp. AS59. The sequence goes on along the minus strand of NZ_JBBMQK010000007.1, from coordinate 152,404 downwards.
AAGCGCCAAAGACCGCCCAGCGCTCAACGCAATGCTTGAATGGGTTCGAGAAGATGACGCTGTTGTTGTCCATAGCATCGACCGGCTGGCCAGAGATCTTCGGGATCTGCAATCGATTATTCAGAGACTGAACGACAAAGGCGTCTCGATTACCTTCAAAACCGAAGGTCTGACATTTTCAGCTAAGTCAGACGATGCCTTTGCAACACTACAACTTCAAATGATGGGGGCTTTCGCTGAATTTGAGAGAAACATCATTCGTAAACGCCAAGCAGAGGGGATCGCCAAAGCAAAAGCAAAGGGACTCTACAAGGGGCGTCCGAAGGTTGTCGATGACGCTAAAGTCAAAGAGCTGAGCCAATCAGGCATGGGTGCAACTGCAATTGCCAAGGAGCTTGGGATTGGGCGAGCCACCGTGTACAAGTCTTTGAGATCATAAAAAGCGTATTTTGTTGCTTAGCCTAGCAATTTAGAAACAAGCTTGGCCCATGTTTTAAATCAATGGTTTCCCCAGTCATGGGCTCGAACTTATCATTTTCTGCATCCTGCGCCGATACTTACAATATTGGTCTTACTGCGATTTCGCTGCGGTTGCGCCAATGGCCGCTTTCGATTGACGCGGGTGCGGCTAAAAACGACATGGACGGTTTTCCTACCTTTTCCGCGCACTTGAAATCGCAGACTAAACTTTGGAAAAGCTGATATTCTGGGTGTTAGGATCCGGCTTCTACGCCCCGGCTACAAACCTGTGCTTTGCCCGAAGGAAATGGCCGCTCTCGGATTACCGACAATCAGGAAAGTGGACGGGATTTTTGTTGCTTGGTATTCAAAAAAAATTGCATTTTTGTGAGCGCGCATTTCGACCCTCTTTGCTGCCCTGTTACGAAGTCACGGTATGCGAATTTTGGCAGCCATCTGCTGATTTACATAGGGCTGCCAGGGACTTCTTTTCTTAAAAAGCTGTTCACTCGGGTCTCAGGCCCAGCGTCCCGGCCAGTTGTTGGAGATATCCACGGTGGACATCCAATCCTTGGAGATTGAGACTTTCTTGCGTCCACTGCGCCAGTGAATCCACGCCCTAAGAGTCGATCCGTTAAAAAATTCGGGCCCCTTGACGCTGCCGCTCATCGGACCCTCGGCGGCGATGTAGGCTTCCAGCACACCAGCATGTAAAATATCCACGTGGCATTTGTCGTAGTATTCGAGGTCGTCAGCATTGATGCGCCCCGAGTTTTTGACTTTAATCTCGAGCTCCTTGCAGATAATTGTTCCGGACATATTAATTGCCGCCGAGGCTTCGCTGATCAGTGTAAGTTTACCTTCGACAAATACTGGGTCAATTACGTGGATCGACCCAGAGCCATGCGCATGCAAGGTCAAGTTGCGATAGGTGCCTCCAGAAACACGTTCCACATGGCCTGAGCCGCTTGAATCAATCTTCAAATCCTGAGGAGCTTTCATAGACGAAATGGCTTTGTTTGGGTCTACGATACCTGGGCCGAATTTGGACGTGTTGTACTTACCGTTCCAGGGAGTGCAGGTTTTCTGCAGCGTGTTGCGGAACAGCGGCACGATCTGGCGCGGATCCATATTGGACAAAGCATCGTAGTTGTATGCCCACCACAATGCCGCGACCGAAGCTGTATAGGCGGTGGAGTAGGAAGATCCTTCACTTACTCCTAACTCGGGAATATTGGTGGCGCAGCGGTCGTCTTTCCACCCCGTTCGAGGCATGTTTTCCCCGGGGGCGGCAATCGTCACATAGCCGTCCTGAAAACCGGGCCAGATGCTTTGCGCCGACGGAAGGTTGTCTGCTTTGCTGGGACCACAAGCGATCAGCCAACCTTTTAGAGAATAGACCCCGGGCCAGATCATACCAGGTGCAATCTGTCCGGCGGCTGCGCAAATTATTACGCCTTTCTTGAACGCATTCTCGACCGCCTTTGTCAGAGTAATCAGGGCCGGATCTTGCGGAGCGGCGATTGCGCCAAGACTGATTGTGATCACCTTAATCCCTTCGCCCACCGCCCAGTCGATGCATTCAGCTAGGCGTTTAAGATCGGGCGGGGCCAACAGTACGCTGTCGGCGACACGGCATGGCACCAGATCGACCACGTCCCGGACCGTCATCCCGTAAAGCTTCATGCCATCCGCGGGTTGTCCGATAACCAGCCCAGCTGTGCTGGTACCATGGCCGATGAAATACGGCGCGCCGTGATCCCAGCAGATTACACCTTTACCTTCGCGCTGACCTGGCGGGAAGAAGAAACTCATGCTCTTTGCGGGATCAAACCCACCTATCAAACATGGCTGCATCGACACTCCAGAGTCCGCCTGCGCGATTCTGATCGGTGCGGGTGCAGTATAAGAAGATCTAGGCAATCTTTCGGAGGTCGGCCAGTACCAACTGGAATCGTAGCCCGCCATACGGTCCTCTGCCTTTTCGAGCCCGACCAAATCGTCGGGTTCCTGATACATCAACTGGACCGAGGCAACTGTAGGGCACGCTTTCAGGGCGTCCATCACGTCGTTGAATTCATCTACGGGTAGGGGTTCGCGTACCGTGGAAAGCACGAGATTCATGCTTCCATCAAATGATGCTATCCATAAAAATTTATTAAAGACATCGTTCCCCAAGACCGATCGCAAATGGTCAACCGGATCTGAGCCGTCATCGGGTTCGTTCATTTCTATTCTAAGACTGCGAAGATCTGGGTCCATCCCGGACTGCGGTTCCACAATCGTGATATCTATTGAGCCATTAGCCATTGCAAAAAACTCCTATTTCGCTTGATCCTAAGTGAAGCGAGCGGAAATGGCTGATGGCAGAAATATGCAAAAAAACTAAGCCAAATTCGCGTCCGCTCAATGCGGTATATACTCAATGTATACACACGTAATAAGTGTATATTGAGGAGTAGCTATCGGTCAAGTAGAAAATTGTTTCTAACTATGACTTTGGCACTATGAAGTTAATTCATGCTATCCTGAATAATGCACAGATTTCTGAAGTGAGAAAATTACGATGAGCAAAAAGCACTCTCTTATCAAATAGGGCTATTTGGCCCCAGGGGCGCTGACGTCAGACAGCCCTCCCTAACCGGGCGGGGCAATAGTTTGACGACACTCTTCTTCCTATCTACCGTTGCTGAATGCCTCGAGTATACTGTCGAAGACCTTGGCTTTTTCACTTTCGGACAGGTTTCTAGGGTCAATTGTTTTTTTACTGCCAATGCTCTCCAGAACTTCGAAGCGCCTATCATCTGGCATCGTCCCGTAGTGACGTTCAGTGGTGAGCTCGCTATCGTGCCCCATGTTGAGAGACCAAGCTTTACGCTCTTCGTGGGTAAGAGAGCGCACATCACGTTCGGCACCGATCGTGTGCTTCGCGGCATGTGGCGTGTATTTGGCCGCACTATTTCGGCTGGCGATGCTGAATGCATCGGTCACGGCATGCGTTGTGGACATTACCGGAACTGGGGCCGCGTTGCGTCCATTTACACGGATGCGATGCTTCAAGTTTTTCGTATCAGGAAACAGGGCGTCCTCTCCCGTAAAGCCTAAGTATTGGAGCCTTACCACCCACTCAACGACCGATTTTTCAAAAACCGTAGGGATCTGGAACCAGATGATATTCAGGCTTTTGCCTGCTTTTGTCCGGACGATGCTGGCATCCTGCAAGATCAACCGCCGCTCGATATCGACGTGTTTGACCAGAAGAGATACCAAAGTATCTGCTCGCAATGCGCCAAGAAAGGCCAGAGCAAAAATCGCACGAGCCCGCAGATCGACCAAAGACTTGGACGGCATAGCGTCCAAGAGCTCTTCGGCCTCGGAAAGGGTAGGGTAATCTTTCTGTTTAACCTGCGCGGCTTGCGCAAGGACAGCCTTTGACAGTTTGAGATACCCGTCAAAATCCCTTGGCAAGCGTCTGTAGCCCTCCTGCTTTAACAACCAATCGAAGAATGCTTTGAGATGGGAAACGTAATGTTTGATCGTTGATGCGGACAAATTATTCGGGGCTTGCGCTTTCGAAAGCCTTTTCAGCTCATCGCGCACAGCCGCAAAATCATCTGTGGTGAGCTTGGCAAAAGGCTTGCCTTTCAAATTGCTCTCGAAGAAGCGGATCGCCGCAAGATGCTTATCGATGGTTTTTTCGCTATAACCACCAGCATAGGTTTGCCATTTGTGGATGATCCTGTCGTTCTCCGCATGGAAATTTGGGGCATCATTTTCCGCTTTAATCCAAATACCCCCACGAACTGAGGCCTTTTCTTCGTGTAGGCAGTCCATGGGGGTATTTGGATTGCGACAATCCTCAACCAAGTCTCGATCAGTCTCACCTGATATCTTTTGAAGCTTAGTCGAGCAATAGGGACAGACGGCAGTGTACATGTGCCGCCCATTTTCGGCTAAATAATCAACGACCGTTTCGACAGCTGGAAACACTGAGGTCTGGCATCCCCAGCACTGGAACTGCCCGGGCTGCAACTTGTTTTTGACCGTCAGACGCTTGCGCCTGTGAAACTCTTCAACTGCCGCGCCTCGGAACAAATATGGCTTTTTGTTATCGGATGGTCGCAAGCCTTCTCCAACCCAATTAGATACCGTGTTTGCGGTGACTGAATATGCTGCCATCAACTGCTCGACAGAGTACACTCTGTGCTGTTTGAGACGTATACCTTTGTAAGATTTGCTCATCTGGGACGACCCTTCGCCTTGGCCAGATTGTTCGCGGTGCACGCCTCCTGCATTTTCGTCTCGAACCCGATTAGCTCGCTCAGCTTCCAGCGGGAGGTGCCCGGGCTCAGCTTGATCCGCCGAGGAAAATGCGGATTGCTGTCGTGCCAACGCCATACCGTCGCCTTTGAGATATCGAAGCGCGCCGCTACCTGATGGTCCGACAAGTATTGCTCTGCACAATGAGTGCAGGTCGCTGGCAGTTCATTGGGTGCGTCAGCTTCCGGCTTTGGATACGGAGCGAGCCCCTCAAACAGACCTAGCTGCCTGGGCTCTGACTTGGTCGGCATGCTTAAGCCCACCCAAAATCAGCTGAGGGGCAACACCCCAGAGCGTTGGTCCAGGTGCCGGAAAAGTCTTTCTGGTACGTTTGGATGGGAAAGCGCGCAGACATTAGTCCACCCCGTCCTCGTTGGGATCGGTGCGATTAGCTTCTGCCCAGGCATTGAGATCGGAGCCGCGGTAGATAACTTTACGACCCAGTTTGTAAAAGGCAGGGCCCTTCATCTTGTGACGCCATTGCGCCAGCTTGGCGCGATCACCAATAATGTTGAGTTCGGGATCGCCCAAGACGTAGTTGCGATCATTGTCGAAGAGATTGGGCACCACCTGAATTCCTTCCATTGCTTTGAGTTACAACGGATGGATACGGCTAGTTTCCCTGCTTTCGTAATTCCCCCAAAAAAAGTGGGACTCCGCAACAATTATCTAAGCTATTGTTTTCAATACAAATGAAATTTGAATTTCTTCGTTTACGTACGGGGTATTCCTGTTTTTCGGGCCGTGCGAATTCAGAGCAAGGCGAATCCCTTCAGCAAGATCAAGTACATCATAGCCCTGTTCAGGGTTCGCAGCGCAGAGCCGCATTGCCATTCCTAAATGCACGACGCCCTGATACGTACGCCAATGCTCCAAAAGCAGAGCTTTGTTTCTTGCCCCTGTGATTTCATTGGCTCGCGCATAGGCTCTCACTTGCTCAAAAATCCCACCCTCGGTGTGAAGCCCTTGGAAGCTTTGAGCCTTAATAGACATAAAAATATTCATGCCGACAAGTTCGGCTACATAGAGATTTCGGTCCGTTCCTTCATCATATCGCCGCGAGATTTCCCCAAGCTCGATGGCGGCCTCGTACCTCTCACCCGCCGATTGCATTACCAAATTTGAGAATTCTGAATATTTTGGATCGGATGGCCACCCTTTACCTTTGCTAGAGGCAAATAAATTCAATTGCCTGGCGACGACATCATGGGTCACAACCTCGATCGCCCTAAGGCGCTTCTCTTGACTGTCTTCACTCAATGCCATCCGATAAAGCTCTAGGGATGTAAGTTGAGCACCATCGATAGACACTGTTTTCATGATCGCTCCAATGAGAGCTTTGTAATTGTGACAAAATCAGACCACTGCGCCATCAAGGCCCGCCTTTTCTCAAGCAAATCAGACCGTGCATAGGCCCTCTCGACCTTTGAGCCGACCTTGTGAGACAAGCTCCGTTCTGCGACTTCCCACTGACCGTTTCCAGTCTCAGAGACCCAGTCCCGGAAAGTCGATCGAAAGCCATGCACGGTAACCCCTTCAATACCCATCCGGCGCAACAACATCAGCATCGCCATGTTAGACAAGGGGTGATTGCGCTTTTGCCCCTCAAAAACAAAATCCGATTTAAGCGCCTTCAAAGGTTCGATGATTTCCAGCATTTGGTCGGTCAAGGGGACACGGTGTTCTTCATGCCCCTTCATGCGCTCCGCAGGGCAGGTCCAAACACCCGCATCGAAGTCGATCTCTTCCCAACGGATCTTAAGCACCTCAGTGGTGCGAGATCCTGTCAGGCAGGTAAATCGTAGTGCATTCGCGGCCATAGCATCCCGGCTTGCAAGATCACCATAGAAGGTCGGCACATCCTGCCAAGCCATCGCCTTGTGGTGCTTCACCTTCGCCTTCACCTTGGGCAAGACCTTGGCATCTTTGATCAACGTCACAGGGTTCTCCCCCGAACGGAACCCTTTAGACCGCGCTACATCCAGCACCACCTTTATGCGTTGGGCCAATCGCTTTGCGGTTTCATGCTTTTCCGCCCAGATTGGCGCAAGGCACATCATAACCTCGGGCTGATCGATGCTATCAATTGGCATGCGCCCAATCTTGGGGAAGGCATAATCGCGTAAGGTGTTGATCCACTGCTGCCCATGCTTGGCGTTTTTCCACGTCGGCATTCGGTCGATATGCACCTGCTGGGCGACCTCTTGAAAGGTCGGGATTTCACGAGCAGCGTTGAAACGTGGGTTCAAGCCTTGCTTGGCCATGCGGCGGTATTCTAGCGCCCGCTCGCGCGCTTGGTTGATGGTGACGATATCAGCGCCGCCAAGACCAAAGTCCGTGCGCAACGGTGCGCCTTTCTTGTTTTTCTGGCCTTTCACAACCACACGCACGATCCAGCGCCGTGCGCCTGAGGGATCGACCACCAAGTATAGACCGTTACCGTCGCCATGCCTCCCAGCGCCGAGGTGCTCAACCAGCTTCTTCGTCAATTTGCCGGATAAGGCCATTCAAAAATACCACATTCCATACCACTCAAGGAATGAATATAGGCGCTATCGAAAGAAACTCAAGGCAATCGAAGAGCGCCATCAAGTCTATGCAAACAATAGAAAAAGGCCGCTTAAAGCGGCCCATTCAAATCCAACAAAAAGTTATGGTGGCGGAGACGAAGGGATTCGAACCCTCGAGACCCTTCCGGGCCTACTCCCTTAGCAGGGGAGCGCCTTCGACCACTCGGCCACGTCTCCGCTGACCCGTTTAGCGATAGGTTCCCAAGGGAGCAAGAGCCAAAAGCGAACAAATTCAATGAGAGTTTTCCGATGACGTTCGTAGGGCTTTGGCATCTCCAAGTGTGGGGCACCATGATGCGATTACCGGGGCGCGGGCGGGGTATCTTTCGGAAACCAGTGTTGGGTCCGGTTCGCAAAGGCGACAAGCGATAGCATGACAGGCACTTCGACCAAAACACCAACGACGGTTGCAAGGGCCGCACCGGAGCCTAGGCCAAACAGGCTGATGGCCACGGCGACTGCCAGTTCAAAAAAGTTCGAGGTGCCGATAAGCGCGCAGGGGGCCGCGACGTTGAACGGAATGCCCCAAGCGCGCGCGGCACCGTAGGCGAGAAAGAAGATGCCGTAGGATTGGATCAGCAGCGGAACAGCGATCAGCGCGATGACAAGCGGGCGGTCTAGAATGACCTCGCCCTGAAAGCCAAAGAGCAGCACAACCGTGACCAACAGACCGATGACTGAAAATGGTTGAACGCGGGATTTGAAAGCATCCACCGCGGCGGTCCCACCTTTGGCCACAAGGCGGCTGCGCGTCAGATACCCCGCCAGCAGCGGCAGCATCACATACAGGCCCACTGAAATCAGCAATGTATCCCAAGGTACAACGATATCCGTCACACCCAGTAGGAATGCCACGATTGGAGCGAAGGCAAACACCATGATCACGTCGTTCACACTGACCTGCACCAAGGTATAGGTGGCGTCACCGCGCGTAAGGTTCGACCAGACAAACACCATCGCGGTGCAGGGGGCAGCCCCGAGCAAGATCACCCCAGCCAGATAAGCTTGGGCATCATCGGCCGGGATAAAGCTGGCAAAGACATGCTCAAAGAACAGAACCCCAAGGGCCGCCATTGTGAAGGGTTTGATCAACCAATTGACCACCAGTGTCACGGCCAGCCCTTTGGGTTTGCTCCCAACCTGCCGCAGGGCGGTGAAATCGACGCCAACCATCATCGGGTAAACCATCGCCCAGATCAGCACAGCAACAGGCAAGTTGACCGATGCAACCTCAAGCGCGGCGAGGGCTGCAAAGACGCTGGGGAACAGATTGCCCAGGATCAGCCCCGCCCCGATGGCAAGCGCCACCCATACCGAAAGCCAGCGTTCAAAAGTGCCAAGGCCCGCAGCGGCGGGAAATGATGTTTCGGTCATGTAAAGCTTTCGGAGTTTTGCTGGTGAAGATGTGTCTGGAATTTCACGGACCCTAGCAAAGCCGCGCCAAGGGGTCATCCCGTCAATTTTGCAAAGCTGCTAGGCGTTCATCCCGATAACAATGATCCCGATGGTCATCAGGAAAGCCGCACCCAAGCGGCGCTTCCAATTGCCCTCTTTCAGGATGATGAAGCCGATGAGGGTGGCAAAGATGACAGATGTTTCACGCAGGGCTGAAACCGCGCCCAATGGGGCAAAGTTTTTGGCATAAAGCACCAAGCCATAGGCGATGATGGACACCATTCCGCCCGCCATGCCCACAAAGCACACGTTCAGCGGCAGCTGTGATAGGGTGCTGCGCTTGCGCCAGCCGATAAACCCCGCGATGAAAATATGCAAAAATGCGCCCCAAGCCCAATAGCTGAGCGTGTTGCCCGAAAGGCGAACGCCGACACCGTCCACCAAGGAATAAATGGATATGCAAAAGCCCGTTCCAAGCGACAGGAACAGTGCTGCTTTGCCGATCCCCGATCTGAGCGCGCCCCAGTTGCTTAGGATGATACCGGCGGCGATCAGGCCAATGCCGGCCCATGCCAATAGCGACAGAACTTCGCCCAGCAATAGGAATGCCCAAAGCGAGACAAGTGCGGGGACGATGCCACGGGCAATCGGGTAAACAACACTGAGGTCCCCGTATTGGTAGGCGCGACCCAGCAGATAGAAATATCCGAAATGAACAACCGTCGACATGGCGATATAGGGCGCGCTTTGCATGTTGGGCAGGGGCAGCCAGATGATCATGACCAACCCCGGCAGCACCTGCCCCAAAGCGACCAACCCAAGGGTCGTTGTTCTGTCAGCGGCCGTTTTTACAATGGCATTCCAGATCGCATGAAGCAGGGCCGCCGAAAGGATAATTGCGATAATGAACGGCGACATATGGGTCTTTCGGAAAATTAGTTAGGGGCAAAAGCGGCCGCAATAGAACCGCGCAACATTCGCCCTGACACAAGCATTTACCCAAAAGACCAGATTGGCAAGCTGCGCGTAAATTGTGCAACCGATGCCGGCGTAGCGATTTTTCGATTTACCCTCTTTCCAGCAGTGACCTTTCTGAGGCTAGATGAGGGAACCGCATCAAGAGGGCACCATCATGGGCAGCACTAAAAACGTTCTTTTTATCGTCATTGATCAATTGCGTGCCGATTGCGTCTTTGGGGCCTTGGCGGATCATATCGACATTCCAAACCTGCGGGCGCTGATGGCGGATGCTGTGACGTTTGAGCGTCATTTTTCGGTCGTATCCCCCTGCGGCCCGTCACGCGCGTCTTTGCTGACGGGGCAATATGCGATGAACCATCGGTCAGTACGCAACGGCACCCCGCTACGCCATGATGTACCCAATGTCGCGACTGAAATGCGTAAATCCGGCTATGTGCCGATGCTGTTCGGCTATACGGACACGACCCAAGACCCGCGTGTCTTTCCACCCAATGATCCCGCGATGCACAGCTATGAATATCCGATGAACGGGTTTCAGGAAGCCTTGGAGATGCGGTTCGAGATGTCCTATCCGTGGCGGTCGCATTTGATGGATAAGGGGTATCATTTCGAAACCTATCAAGATGTCTTTAAACCGGTTTCGCCCAAGGGAGAGGCACCAAAGGTCAATGATCCTGCGCTCTATGATGCGGCTGACAGCGATACGGCGTTTCTGACCGACCGTTTCCTTGCAACGATGCCAGCTTACCGCGATCAGGACTGGTTCGCGCATCTGACCTATATCCGGCCGCATCCGCCGCTTGTGGCCCCCGCACCCTATAACGATATGTACGCCCCTTGCGACATACCGCTGCCCGAACGCCACGCTGATCCAGCGACCGAGATTGCGCAGCACCCGTTTTTCGACCCGACGATTGCGCAAAAGACCCCGGCGGGGAATGTCGTTGGCTTTCCCGATCTGGAACCGTCAGACGAAAATATCCAAGCGCTGCGTGCGGTGTATTTCGGACTGATCACCGAAGTGGACGCGCATGTCGGGCGGGTGGTGCAGTTCCTGAAAGACAGCGGTCAATATGATGACACCTTGCTGATCGTGACAGCCGACCACGGCGAGATGTTGGGCGACCGCCATTGTTGGAGCAAGTTTACCCCTCATGACGCGGCCTTTCACACGCCATTGATCATACGCCAACCGGGCAACGAGGATCGGGCAGGGGCGGTGGTCACGACGCCCGTGGAAACCATCGACATCACGCCAACCATTCTTGATTGGGTGGGCCAAGACATTCCCAACGCGATGGACGGACGGTCGCTGCTGCCGCTCTTGGCAGGCAAGACGCCTGAGGACTGGCGCACCTATTCGTTCTCCGAACTCGACTTTTCCGAACCCGAGGAACCCACCCTGTGGGAGCGGACCCTAGGCACTGGTCCCAGCGATTCATCCCTGTCTATCCTGCGCGACGACCGGTTTACCCTCGTGATGTTTGCCGCTGATCTGCCGCCGATCCTTTATGATCACCAAGGCCGGGGTGAGGCCGAAAATGTGGTCGAACGCACCGAATTTGCAGGCGATCTGTACCGGTTGACCCGGATGATGCTGCAGCACCGTATGAAAAATATGGATAATACCCTGTCACTGGCCACGATCACGAACGAAGGGCCGCGTGTTCAAAAGCGATATAAGAATTAACTGAGGTTGCAGGCGTGCCTGCGGCGCAAGCGGCTCACGCCCAATTATGCAAAAAAATCCCAATTCCACCCATCCGCTCGATTTTCTGTTGGCGGCAACGGCGTCGCCGCGTGAATGGAAACTGTTGACAGGTGGCTTAGAAAAACCGCACGCTTGGCCATCTACTGGGATGTCTTCATGTCAAAAACATTGTGCGCGCCTGTAAAAGAGGCACCGACCAATGCAACATTCGAAAAGCTAACATTCGCCGTGGGGAGCCACGGCCAAACGTTGTGGCAGGCATTCCGGTGCTTATCCATGCCACGTTTCGCGCGATATCTGCCTCATCATGCGGCAGTTTTTCCAAATCTTACGAAAATCCTCAATCAAGGCGCAAAAATGTTGTGCAGTGATCGGGTTATCTGTCGCAGGGTTTTTACATTGGCATACTAACACTAAAAAATTGCGAAAAACGCAATCGGAGAAAAAAGGGCACAAAGCCCAGCGATCCGACAAAGGACACGCAGATCACCACCAACAAGGAGAGACGAATGAAGAAGGTACTATTATCCAGCGCAGCGATGACGTTTGTTGCTGGCGCTGCGATGGCGGCCTGTCCGGCTGTCACCGTATCCGACCCGATGGGCGTCGCCGCTGGCGCGTTCCCCCAACAATACGAGTTGGCTGAATTTCAAGGATTGGCCGACTGTACGCTCGAGATGTCGGAAAACCCTGATATCGCCGCACTGAACGGCCGTATCCGCGGCAACCCCGACATGCCCGCGCTGGCTGATCGTTTGCCTTCCGAACCGCTGGTCGTTGCACCCTATGACATGATCGGCAGCTACGGCGGCATGTTCAACGCGCTGTCCAACGCGACCGAAGCCGGTACGTCAGACTTTATGTCTGTGCGTCACGTAAATCTGGTGCGCTATGCCGATGACCTGACCACGATTGTGCCGAACGTGGCCAAAAGCTGGTCATGGAATGATGATTTCACCCAGCTGACATTTGTTCTGCGTGAAGGCCACAAATGGTCTGACGGTGAACCCTTTGGTGCCGAGGATGTAGCGTTTTGGTATGAAAACCTTGCGCTGGATTCCAACGTCATCGAAAGCCCCAAGGATTATGTTCTAGCTGGCGGCGAACCGATGCAGGTGGATGTTATCGACTCGCTGACCGTGCGTTTCACCATGCCATCGCCCAAGCCCGGCTTCTTGGCGCATTTCGCCAACCACTACGCCCAAGGCTTCCAGCCCAAGCACTTCCTTGGCCAGTATCACCCCGATATCAACCCTGATGCCGACACGCTTGCGCAATCGCTGGGTTTCGAGGGCGGTTATGACCTGATCAAGGCATATTACGGCAGCTCTGACTGGATGGACACGCCAACGCCAATGCTGGCGCATCCCGACAAGGTTGCGAACCTGCCATTGGATGCGGCACCGACCTTGGAAAGCCACATCGTGATTTCCGAGACGACCGAGGGCCGCCAATTCGTTGCGAACCCTTATTACTACATGGTCGATACAGCGGGCCAGCAACTGCCCTATATCAACGAAATGGACGAGATTTTCGTTGGCGAAAGCGAAGTACGCTTGCTGAAGCTGGTGAATGGCGAAGTTGATTATAAAGCGCAGGCTTTGCAAATCGACTACGTGCCATTGCTGATGGAAAACCAAGAGAAATCCGGCTTTACCGTCGATCTGAAGCCTGACATCACAATGCCCACTTTTGCGTTCAACGTGACGTCGGAAGATCTGGAAAAACGCAAAGTGTTTGGCGATCTGAAATTCCGTCAGGCCATGTCTGTTGCAATGAACCGCGACGAGATCAACGAGGTCGCAATGTTCGGTCTGGGGACGCCGCAGCAATATGTCGGCTTTTCCCCCACACCCGACTTTGTAACACCGGAATGGGAACAGCACTACGCGCAGTTCGATCCTGAAATGGCTAAATCCTTGCTGGATGAAATCGGTGTTGTTGACGTGGACGGCGACGGTATGCGCGAACTGCCAAATGGCGAAGCGTTGACCCTGAACCTGCAAGTCGCAACGCAAGGGATTTCGATCAAGATTGTTGAACTGGTTGGCCAAAGCTGGCGCGACGTGGGGATCAACAACACGGTCAAGGAAGTCACCTCGGACGAATACCGGTCCTCGCAATCGTCTAACCAACTGGACGTGACGCTTTGGGAGAAATCGGTACCTTTGGCTGTAGTCTTGGGCAACGCGGAAATCTTTATCCCGCCCTATGACAACTACTTCAACATGCGCACGGCGATGCTGTGGGGCGAATATGTTGATTCAGATGGCGCATCCGGTGTTGAACCGCCTGCCTATGCCAAGCAGATGATGGAAGATGTCAAAGCGTTCCAAGCAACGCCCGTTGGCACCCCTGAATCCGATGCTTTGGGTCTGAAACTGGTCGAGGCGATGACCGGCAATCTGCTCTTCATCGGTACGGTGAAAGAGCAAAAGCCGATCTACCACTCCAACTCGCTCAAGAACTTCCCCGAGTTCAAGACCGCATCTTATGCCTACTACCGGACATACCCTTACCGTCCGTCGCAGTGGTTCTTTGACGAATAATCAACCTTCGTTGAAATGAAGCCGTGTTGCGGGCCAGCTAGACTGGCCCGCAGCCATTAAAACATCGAACCCAAATGGGTCGCGATCTGCTACGGGGCAAATACACTCATGGTGCAATTCTTAAGGTTTGCGTTCATACGCTTGGTGCTTGCGTTTTTTACGCTATGCCTCGTTTCATTTATTGTTTTCTCTTTGATGGAGATGGTCCCCGGTGACTGTGCCGAACGTTATCTGGCGTTTAAAAACAGTCAGGGCGCGCAAATCTCGATCGCTGATATCCAGGCAGAGCGCGTGCGCCTTGGCCTTGACCGGCCCTTTCTGGAACGCTGGACCAGTTGGATATTCAACGCCTTCCAAGGCGAATTTGGCGACAGCTGCATTCTGCGCCTCAACATCAATCAACTGCTGGGCCAGAAGGTCTGGTTGAGCATCGGCATCTGCCTTTGCTCCCTGCTCTTGGCCTATATCATTGCCATTCCCGTTGGAATCATCGCCGCGACTTCGCGCAACCCGTTCTTGAACAACGGCCTGCGTTTGGTCAGCTATCTGGGTCTGGCATTGCCGAACTTCCTGCTGGCCCTGATGATCATGCTTTTCTCAACAGTGATGTTCGGCGACAGTTTAACGGGGCTTTTCTCGCCCGAGTATCGAGACGCCCCATGGGATGCGGGCAAGATCAAAGATTTCTTAGGCCACGTATGGTTGCCCGTCTTCATCCTAGGCTGGTCCGCCACCGCATTCGCGATCCAAACCGTGCGCGCCCTGATGTCGGACGAGATCAGCAAGCTTTACGTCACCGCCGCCGCCGCGCGGGGGGTATCGGGGCGTCGCCTGCTATTGCGCTATCCCGCACGGCACGCGCTAAGCCCGATCATCAACTCGCTGGGGTTCGATTTGAACCGCATCTTTAACGAACTGCCCATCGTGGCCTTGATCCTGACCCTGACAGAAGCGGGGTCGCTGCTGATCGAGGCATTGGCGCGGTCAAATGACCAACAGCTTGCCGGCGCGATTATCTTTTTCCTAACGGGGAGCATCGTGGCCATTAACTTCATCACGGACATCGTATTGGCCTTGGTCGATCCGCGCATCCGTCGCAGCATATTGGGGTAATAAAAATGACAGATACCAATAGCTATGACGCCGCCGTCGACCAAACCGCCAAAGATGCCTATTTCACCGCATCCCAAGGGCAGCTGATCTGGACCCGCTTCAAGAAACAAAAGGCGGCGATGATCGCGGCTTGGGTCTTGGTGGTGTTGATCCTGTCGGGGATATTCGCGCCGTTCCTCACGCCTTACGATCCGACGATTGCGGGCCGTGACAAAGACTATCTGAACGGCGCACCGACGATGCCGCATTTCTGCGACGACAACGGATGTTCGTTTCGGCCTTTCATCTATGGGCTTGAACGCGAAAGATCGATCAAAACCAATTTCAGATGGGTCACGACGGTCAACAAAGACAAACGCCATTATGTGCAGTTCTTTGTCGAAGGGTCCGAATATTCGCTGTTTTTCATGACCTTCGACACGCATCTTTTTGGCGTGGACGAGGGGTATATCCATCTGTTTGGCACCGATTCAACCGGCAAGGACATCTTCTCGCGGACGTTCCACGCCATCAACACGTCGCTTGCCGTGGGTACCATCGGGGTGTTGATCGCATTTGTGCTGGCCCTCGTGATCGGGGGTGTTTCCGGCTTTTATGGGGGCTGGGCGGATTCCATTATCCAAATGGCGACGGACGCGGTACGCACCATTCCGGCCATCCCGCTGTTCATGGCGCTGGCCGCCTTTATCCCCGACACGTGGAGCGCGGAAGAAAGGTTTTTCTTTATCTCGATCATCTTGGGCTTTATCGGATGGCCCACGCTGGCGCGCCGTGTGCGGACGCATATTTTGACCGAGCGCAATCAGGAATACGTATTGGCGGCGCGGCTGTGCGGGGCGTCCAGCGGGCATGTCATTCGCAAGCATCTGCTGCCCAGCTTCACCAGCTATATCATCGTCGATCTGGTTATTTCGTTCCCGTATATGGTGCTGTCTGAAACCGCGCTCAGCTTTATCGGGCTGGGGCTCAAGGACCCTGTGAATTCGCTGGGGGTCATGTTGCAGAACGTCACCAGCGCCGATGTGTTGCTGAACTACCAATGGTATTTCATTCCGGTGATCTTTTTTATCGTCCTTGTGATGGCGTTTGTATTTGTGGGGGACGGGCTGCGCGACGCTGCTGATCCTTATGGGGATACCAAGAAATGAGCAGACTAATCGATGTTGAAAACCTGACCTTGCAATTTGACACGGACGAGGGGCGCATCACCGCCGTCGATAACGTGTCCTTCAGCCTTGAGGCAGGCGAGGTTATGGGGCTGGTTGGAGAAAGCGGGTCGGGTAAATCCGTGACCGCCAAGTCGCTGATGAAGCTGAACCCCGGCAATGCAGTGTATGGCCCCGACAGCAAGATCACCTTGCATCTCGAAGACGGACCGGTGGATGTATTGTCCCTCAAAACTGACCGCGAGATGAAGATCGTGCGGGGTGGGTCGATCTCGTTGATCTTTCAGGAACCGATGGCCAGCTTTGCGCCTGCGATTTCAATTGGGGATCAGATGGTGGAACAGCTGTTGATCCACACGAATTTCTCCAAACCGCAGGCCAAGGAAGTGTCGATCGAGATGCTTGACCGGGTCGGTATTTCCGATCCCTCCACCCGCTTTGGCCAATACGCGTTTGAGCTGTCAGGCGGGATGCGCCAGCGGGCGATGATCGCGATGGCCCTGTCGACCAAACCCAAGCTGCTGATCGCGGACGAACCGACAACGGCGCTGGATGTGACCATTCAGGCGCAGGTCATTGATCTGATGAAGGACCTCGTGTCGGAATTCGGGATGGGCATCATCTTTATCACCCATGATCTGGGCGTGATTGCGCAGACGGCGGACAAGGTGGCGGTGATGTATCTGGGCCGCTTGGTCGAACAAGGCACGGTGCGCGACGTGATCCGCAAGCCGGCGCATCCCTATACCCGTGGGCTGCTGGCTGCCTTGCCAACGCTTGATGACATCGACGCGCCCCTAACGCCGATCCCCGGTGACATTCCGTCGCCGTTGGAGCGCCCGTCGGGCTGTGTTTACAACACCCGCTGCCAAGAGGTGATCGGCCCGCGCTGCGCTGCCGAAGTACCGGCATTTCATAACGTCGACGCGGATCACTTTGCCGCCTGCCATCTCTACGATGCGAAGGAGGGCACGGCATGACCGATAAACCCCTGATCGCCGCCAAAGGCCTGTCCGTCCACTATGCCCTGCGTGGCAATATCATCGGCCCGAAACCCTATGTAGGCGCTGTTGAAAACGTCGATATCGAAATCGCACCGGGGAGCTTTTTCGGGCTGGTGGGTGAATCCGGTTCAGGCAAGACAACGCTGGGCCGTGCCATGCTGCGCGCCGCGCCGATCAGTCGGGGCGATGTGGTTTTCGACGATGGCGAGGTGTCGTATTCGCTGAAAAAGCTCGGCAAGAAAGAGCTTAAGGATTACCGCAAACGCGCGCAGTTGATCTTTCAGGACCCCTATGCCGCGCTTAGCCCGCGTATGACGGTGCGCGATATTATCGCCGAACCGCTCGAGGTGATGGGCTTGACTAAAAGCCGCGCCGAGACAGACGAACGCGTCCGCGAAATCGCCGCCAAATGCCGGTTGAACGTTGAACACCTGCGCCGCTTTCCCCATGCGTTTTCCGGCGGGCAACGGCAGCGTATTTCCATCGCGCGCGCCTTGGTGTCTGGCCCTAAATTTATCGTGGCCGATGAAAGCGTCGCGGCATTGGACGTGTCTATTCAAGCCGATGTTTTGAACCTGCTCAAGGCGATCCAGCAGGAAATGGGGCTGACGTTTTTGTTCATCAGCCACGACCTAAGCGTGGTTGCCCATGTCTGTGATCATGTGGCGGTCATGTATCTGGGCCGCATCGTTGAAACCGCCCCAACGCGCACGCTATTTTCGGGCCCGCGCCATCCCTATACCAAGGCGCTGCTGTCTGCGATCCCGTCGCTGGACCCTGATGATCGGGGCAAGGCACAAAAGCTTGAGGGGGAAATCCCGTCGCCCACCAATCCGCCCCCGGGCTGCAAGTTTCAAACCCGCTGCCCCGTCGCGATTGATCGCTGCCGGGTGGAGGAACCGAAGTTGGAAAGCGCAGGGGTTGAGCACAAGGTCGCTTGTCATCGCTGGCAAGAACTGGCGGGCTAGCCGTTTGCGCATGAAGTGACCGGTGGATCAGGGAACGCCCGAACCACCGATGCTGACCTGACTTAGGTCTTCTTTTTATCGTCAACGATGTTCATCGACGCCACGGCGCTTTGCCCCAGCTCAATGGATGCGAACGGCCCGCCGTGACACATCTCGCCGGGGTCTGTCAGATCAGCCGGTGGCGCGTTGGCCAGAATGTCGTCTGCAAACTGCTCTGCGTTGTCCTTGGGACGGTAGCCCAAAAACGAGGCCTTTGCGTTATCGACGGGCGCGCGGTCATTGTTTGAAACACCATAGACAACGCTAAACCCAACCGATGGCGTGTCGATGGCGCGGGTCACAAGCTGGATCAGATCATCATATGACAACCACGACCCCAAGGCGCGGGGATTGTTGACCTGTGCACAGCTAAGAATACGCAGGCAGGCAGCTTCTAGCCCACGCTTGTCCCAATACATGCTGGCAAGGTCTTCGCTGAAACACTTGGCCAAACCGTAAAAGGTATCTGGCTTATGTGGCGCGTCGATGCCAATGAAATCCGCCTTTTTATGCATGCCCACCGCGTGGATCGACGACGCATAAACAACCCGCTTCAATCCATGCTGATAGGCCGCCTCCCAAATGTTGTAGGAGCCGACGAAATTCGGCCCAAGCAGTTCTTCGAACGGTTTTTCATCTACGATTGCGCCGAAATGGACGACCATATCAGCCCCCTCAAGCAGCGGCGCGATTTGATCGTAAACAGCAATGTCGGCTTGGGCGAAACGTTCATTGGAGTACAGCGTGCCGATGTCATCCGCGATGTCGGTGCTGATCAATTCTTCGCACATCTTCGACAGTGGTTCACGCAGATAGGACCCCAGACGCCCCGCAGCACCGGTCAAAACCAATTTCTTCAACATCTGTCGTATCCTTCTTTAAGTTAAATAATAGCCTGTTCGACCATCGAGCGTTTGCTCTCTATCCGCTGATAATCAAAGGGGGTCAAATCGAGGCTGCGGTACTCACCATAGGCAATAAGCTCGGCAACGCCGCGCCCGATTGCAGGGGCTTGTTGCAGGCCGTGACCTGAAAAACCATTCATGAATATGAAATTCCGTATGTCACTATGACGTCCCAAAATCGCGTTTTGATCAAGCGTGTTATAGGCGTAATGCCCGACCCATTCATTGATGACCTTGATCCGTTCAAACTGGGGAATGCGGGTGGCAATCGCTGGCCAAACTTTGTTTTCCCAAAGGCTGTGATCAAAGGTGAAATCGTCAAACGCCACTGCGGGGTCTTCGTCGGGCGGGCATCCGGCCATGTAGTATTTGCCGTCGCTGCGCAGATGAACACCCGAAGGGTCGACCGTCAGCGGCAGGTCGCGGTCTAATGGTTCGGCGGCGTCAAAGATGAAAGTATAGCGTTTGCGCGGCTCGACCGGCAGGGAAATACCGGCCATCTGCGCGGTGGCAATCGCCCGTGGGCCGGACGCATTCACGACCGTGCCGCAGCCAATTTTGTTGCCGGATTTCAGCACCACAGCGTCAATCGTTTTACCGTCCTGCGATTTGGTCATGGCGACCACTTCGTCGTTGATAAATTCAACCCCGCCACGCTTGGCCTTGCGTTTGAACCAGTCAAACATGGTGCCGCCGTCGAAGTACCCTTCGTCAACCAGGTTGTGGTTACCGGCCAGAATGTCGTCCAACTGGTAGAACGGATAAGCGGCGGCGATTTCATCGCGGCTAAGATGTCGCGTGCCCGCGCCAAGGGACGCCTGAATTCTCTGGTTGCGCAAAAGCGTCTGAGCAAGCTCGGGCGTGTCGGCAAGATACATATAGCCAAAGCTTTGCAGTGCGAGATGCGGCACCACTGGGTCGTCGCCCATAAACTTGCGAAAGTTCTTGATGAACTGAACCCCGAACTGGGACACCTGAATATTGATCGTCGAACTGAACTGCTGCCGGATGCAGCTGTTTGTGTGACTGGTGGAGGCAAATTCATAGGTCGGGTCGCGCTCAATCACCAAAACAGTCCCGTCAAACCCCGGCGTCTGGGTCAGCCACCAGGCCAAGGACGATCCAAACATGGCACCGCCAACAATCACCACGTCATAGGACGCATGCAAACTGTTCATACATTTCGGCTTTCATCGGGCGCGGGGCGCGCCGTTTCACTTACACGGGGTTCGCTTGAATAAATATGCACGCGATTTGGGCGGCAGACGCAATAGGGATTGCATCAAGTTTTGCCGTTGCGCCGTCAATTTTGCCGCCCTTGCAATGCGCGCTGCTTGTTCTCTTGGCGGCTTTAACTGGCCGATCTTGTGTATTGCCTCCGCCACCGTTGCGGGCCTAGCACCGAACACGGCGTCGGGTTTGTACCTGCAAAGAACATAAAACTATTCGTTTTTTGTTTTGCGATGGAAACCATTTGTCATCGAACCCGTGTGAATAAACAAACCGCAGCATATTGGTCGCCGCGTGCCTTGCCCGTGTCGGTCACGTTGGATGGCGCGGGAATGTTGCCAACGGTAATGAGTTTGGCGGCGTCATGGAACGATTTGCCACGTTGATCAGTTGATAACCTGTAAGCGCTTAGCGCATGGTAACGAGTATCTGCCGGGCCATCCTGACGTTCAGGACGCTCGGCAGCCCTGTCCCCCCATTCACAGTTGATGAAGGCATCTTACGGCTAGGTGCCACGCGGTTTTGCCCGCAGCGTGGGGTCAGCTTGCGTCGGGTCCTCGGGCCACGGGTGACGAGGGTAACGCGCGCGCATGTCTTTACGCACATCTGCATATGATCCCGCCCAGAAACCCGGCAAGTCAGTCGTCACCTGTACGGCGCGCTGCGCAGGAGATAGCAATGTGATCTGCAGCGGCTGGCCCGCGATCATCGGGTGCTGCGTGACGCCAAGCACCTCTTGCAGGCGCAGCGATATTTGCGGCTGCGCCCCATCATAATCAATCGCCAGTTTGCGGCCCAATGGCGTTGTGAAATGCGCCGGGGCTGCCTTGTCCAATTGCTGCTGCTCGTCCCACGACAGCCGCGCGAGCAGCGCTGGGTGCAGATCGAAGCCTTTCCAATCGGCGGTGCTGCGGACGTTAACAAGATGCGGTAGCAGCCAGTCCTCCAAGGTCCCCATCAAGTGAGGTTCCGAGAAGTCGGGGAAATCACTGCCCATTAGCCGCGCGCGGGCAAGGAAGAGTTTTGCGGCTTTGCCCGGCATCAGCCCCAATTGCCGAACACCGTCCAGCATGGCCAAGGCGATTTCGTCGGTGCTGGCATCCGACCACGCACGATCATCCAATACCAACGCACCGAACCGTTCCTGTTGCCGTGTCAGCACCCGCCCTTCGCGGCGCGACCAAGTGCAAACATCATGCCAGCCGATCTGTTCGGGGAAGGTCGCCCGCAAATCAGCGTCGGATAGGCGCACGGCCTGACGGATGCGTGCCTCGCGCGGATCGCCATCCAGATCGGTCGCAACCAACAACCGCTCGCTCGCCATCGGATCACCATCTGGCATCACCGCGCCCTTGCCACCCGACAGCACAAAACGCGGGCTGTCGCCCTTGCGGCGCAAGGCAACACGGTCGGGATAGGCCAGCGCAGCAAGCACGCCCAATGTGTCTGGCCCGTCGGTTTTTTGCCCCCGCGCAAGGCGCTTGGCCTCTTGCCGGATGCGGGCGAGGGTGGCGTGGTTGACCTCTCCCAATGTGCGTTGGCCTGCGACTGCATCCATGCGCAGCGACAGGTCAACGGGCGCGCCGCGCAGCGGGTCACGCTCTGCCAGAATGGAGGCGAGGGTCGGCGCGCTGCGCCCGCCTTTGGCCACCATATGCGCCAGTCTGGGATGCAAGGGCAGCTTTGCCAGCGCGCGACCGTGTTTTGTGATCCGCCCGTTTGCATCCAATGCGCCGAGCATCTGCAAAACGCCCTGAGCTTCGGCCAAACGTCCCTCGTGCGGCGGCGTGACAAAACTCAGGTCAGTAGCCTGCGCGCCCCAAATGGCAAGTTCCAGCGCAAAGGACGATAGATCACCGACTTCGATTTCAGCGGGCGGGAAGGCGGCTAAGGCACCTTCCTCTCCCTTCGTCCAAAGCTTATAGGCCGCCCCGTCGCTGACGCGGCCCGCACGACCGGCCCTTTGGGTGGCCTCGGCCCGCGTGACGCGATCAGTCACCAGCCGCGACATGCCCGACGCAGGGTCGAACCGCGCGCGCCGCGCCTTGCCGCCATCAACGACGATCTGAATTCCCTCGATTGTCAGCGAGGTTTCTGCGATTGAAGTGGCAAGAACGATCTTTCGCCCTGTCTCAGCCGGCGCAATGGCAGCCCGCTGTGCCTTGAATTCCATCGCGCCGAATAGAGGGGCAATCGTACAATCGTTAGGGATACGGTCCTTCAAGGCCCCCTCGACCCGGCGGATTTCGCCTTCGCCGGGCAGGAATACCAGGGCCGAACCCGGGGAGGTGTTCAATGCATGGACCACTAAATCAGCAACGGCCTGTTCGAACCTTTGCTTGCCAATGGGGCGATCCAGCCAATGGGGCACCACCGGAAAGCTACGGCCTTGCGATGTGACGATGGGCGCGTCCATCAAATCAGCAACGGGGCCCGCGTCCAAGGTGGCTGACATGGCCACCAGCATCAGATCGTTCCGCAATGCGCTGGCGACCTCAAGACACAGAGCCAGCCCCAGATCGGCGTTAAGCGATCGTTCGTGGAATTCGTCAAAGATCACGGCACCGACGCCGGGCAAGTCAGGGTCGCGCTGCAACATGCGGGTCAGAATGCCTTCGGTCACGACCTCGATACGTGTCTGTGCGCTAATGGCCGATGCCCCGCGCACGCGAAAACCGACGGTCTGCCCGACATCCTGCCCCAAGGTCGCCGACATCCGTTCAGCGGCGGCCCGTGCGGCAAGGCGTCGGGGTTCCAGCATGATGATCTTGCCCTTGGTCAGGCCCGCATCCAGCATCGCCAACGGAACGCGCGTGGTTTTACCGGCCCCCGGGGGCGCTTGCAAAACCACACGGCCAGACGCGCGCAGGGCGTCAATCACCTGCGGCATCACATCATCAATAGGAAGGTCATAGGCCATGACGCAGCTTATGGGACAAATGGCCTGCGCCGCCAACCCTTGCGTTGGTCTGGACATTTGTGCCGCATCGCTTGAAAGATGCAGGCCAAGGCATGGGGGCGGCGCATGAATATCGATGAATTGGCCAAGGGAATTGTTGCAGGCGAACGCCGGGCGTTGGCGCGGGGGATCACACTGATTGAATCCTCGCGCGAGGATCACCGCGCTCAGGCCACAGCCCTTTTGGCCGCGCTGCCTAAAGACCGCGAGGCCCTGCGGATCGGCCTGTCTGGCACGCCGGGGGTCGGTAAATCGACCTTTATCGAAAGCTTTGGCATGATGCTGATCCAGCGCGGGTTGCGCGTGGCGGTGTTGGCGATTGATCCATCCTCGTCGCGTTCGGGCGGGTCCATTTTAGGTGACAAAACCCGCATGGATTTGCTGTCGCGCGAAAAGGCCGCGTTTATTCGTCCGTCGCCCAGCCAGACCCATCTGGGCGGCGTGGCCCGCCGCACCCGCGAGGCGGTCACCTTGTGCGAGGCAGCGGGCTTTGACGTCGTGTTGATCGAAACCGTAGGGGTTGGTCAGTCTGAAACCGTTGTGGCCGAAATGTCTGATATGTTTTTGTTGCTGTTAGCCCCCGCTGGCGGAGACGAATTGCAAGGGGTCAAGCGCGGTATCATGGAAATGGCCGACATCATTGTGGTCAATAAAGCCGATGGCGATTTAAAACCGGCGGCATCGCGGACATGTGCCGACTATGCTGGCGCGTTGCGGTTGCTGCGCAAACGGCCGCAAGATCCTGACGGGTTTCCCAAGGCAATGATGGTGTCAGCGCTGGAGGAGAACGGTTTATCTGAGGCTTGGAGCGAAATTCAGACCTTGACCGATTGGCGTAGGGCCGAAGGATTTTGGGAGCGCACCCGAGCGGCCCAAGCTCGGTACTGGTTCGAGCAATCGGTGAAACACGAGCTGTTGGCGCAGCTCGACGCGCCCAAGGCCAAAGCCGCGCTAAAGACATTGGGTGACCGCGTGGCACAGGGGTTAGAAGACCCGACGAAGGCTGCGCAGGATTTTGTGAAGCAGCTGGACCGCTAGGATCGCGGCGGAATTTTTGAAAAATTCCGGAACGATTTTTTTGAAAAAAACCGGCTACGGGCGCTGGTGTGAGGGTCAGCGAGCAGCCTTGGGATGGGCGCTGTTATAGACCTCCATCAAGCGCGCGGTATCCACCGCCGTATAGGCTTGCGTAGTGGAAAGTGACGCGTGGCCCAACAGTTCCTGAATGGCACGCAGATCGCCACCCGCGTCCAGCAGATGTGTCGCAAAGCTGTGGCGCATGGCATGTGGTGTCGCGGTCGCGGGCAACCCCAGTTGCATGCGTGCATCCATCATGACTTGCGAAATCGACCGCGCCGCCAAGGGGCCACCGCGTACCGCTTTGAACAGCGGAGCATCGCGTTCTTGGGGGAAGGGACAGACCCGCAGATAGGCCTCAACAGCGTCTTTCGCTGCGGGCAGCACCGGAACCACGCGTTCTTTTCCACCCTTGCCGACAATGCGCAAAACATCGGCCAAAGGGGCATCTGCGCCCTTGAGGCCTAGCGCCTCTGAGATACGCAGCCCGCAGCCCCAGAGCAGGGTCAGTACCGCGACATCGCGCGCAGCGACCCATGCATGGCGCGACTGCAGCTCGACGCAATCAATCATCGCTTTGGCGGCATCCACGGCCAAGGGGCGCGGCAGCTTTTTCGAGAATTTCGGCGAACGTGTTGATAAAACGGCCGTGGGTTCAAACCCTTCACGTTCGGCCAGCCACCGATAGAATGCTTTGACCGATGACAGTTTGCGCGCCAAAGACCGGGAGCCGACATCCGGCCCGCGTGTATTGGCCATCCAACTGCGCATGTCGGAAATCGTCAGCTTGACCAGCGCGCCCAATCCCTGACTGTCGCCTTTATGTACGGTCATAAAGGCCAGAAAATCGATCACGTCGCCCTGATAGGCCGTGATCGTATTTTCTGCGGCCCCTTTTAAGGCGCGTTGATGATCGAGCCACGTTTGCAACGCATCCCGTGCGGCCGGGCTGATCAAAAGCGAATTTGCGCTCGCGTTCAAGACAGCCAACGGCGCATGGCACGCTCGAATACACCGGTGAAAAAGCCCAGCAAATCGGTGCCTTGTTGGGGGCCAAACATATGCGGGTCTTCTGATCCTAGGATCAACAAGCCGGGCAGACGGCCATCGCCAAAGTCCAGTTTCAGGCAGGCCTCTGATCTGATCCATTCGGCCTTGTCACCATAAACGCTTGCCGGGCTGTCCTGAACGCCGCGCAAAGTGACCTGCCGCACATTCCCGCCGCGCCCGGATGTCAGATATTCGTCAATAAAGCCGGGATCAGCCACGCTGAGCACATCACCAAGACGCTTTACAGCAGGGTCATTATCGCTTTGGACGGATTCTAGAACCAGCTTAACAACATCCACCCGCATGATTTGCGCGACATCGCCGCCCAGATCGCGCAGGAATGTTTCGAACTCAACAGGGTCCAGCATCCGCAAGATTGCGCGGTGAATTTGGTTGGTGCCAGCAAGGTTTTCATAGGCTGCGGCAATGACACTGCGGTGCGTGTCCTCTAGCCGGTCCAACCGGGTTTCCAAACGGTCCATCGCGATGCCGCGCAGGTCGACGATATTGCCGCCCATCGCGCGTTCATTGGCCGCGATGAGGGCCTGCATCACATCATTATCGTCAAGGATGACATCAGGCTGCGAAATGATCGCTTCGCGAAGAGAATCTTCGATTTTGTGGTTGCTGCTCATGCTCGTCTCATTTTTATTTTTATACGCAATAACACGAGCGCAGCCCGAAATCTGCAACTTTTTGATGGGACTGCGGCAGTTTTCTGCCAAAATTCGTGCTGGATGGGGGGCGTTAAGGGGCAGGCAGGTTTTTAGAGGGGACTGAATAGAGCGGTTATTCGGTGCGCAACCGCCGGCCTTCAGCGTCTTAATTAAAACCTACGCGGCCCGGAAATGTTGCGTGCGCAGGGTCAAGCCGCGCACGCAAAGATGTCTTACAGGATATTTTGACCGGTTTTCGCCCAGTCCGCCATGAACTGCTCAAGACCTTTGTCCGTCAGCGGGTGCGAGGCCAGCTTTTTGATCACCTCTGGTGGGGCGGTCATCACGTCGGAACCAATGCGTGCGGCTTCCAGCACATGGTTAACCGTGCGGATCGACGCGGCCAGAATTTGGGTTTCGAACCCGTAGTTGTCATAGATGACGCGAATGTCTTGGATCAGATCCATGCCATCGATGTTGATGTCGTCCAGGCGGCCGATGAAGGGCGAAATGAATGTCGCGCCAGCTTTGGCGGCGATCAATGCTTGGTTGGCGGAGAAGCACAAGGTTACGTTGACCATTTTGCCTTCGCCCGACAGCACCTTACACGCCTTGAGGCCATCCCAAGTCAGGGGCAGCTTAACGACGATGTTGTCAGCAATCTCGGCCAGCTTGCGGCCTTCGGCGATCATGTCATCTGCCTTAAGGGCAACAACCTCGGCCGAGACAGGGCCTTCAACCAGATCGCAAATCTCTTTGGTGACTTCGAGAATGTTGCGGCCCGATTTCAGAATCAGCGATGGGTTGGTGGTGACGCCATCGACCATGCCCAGATCGTTCAGTTCCGCAATCGCGTCGATTTCAGCAGTATCTACAAAGAATTTCATATTACTTCCTTCCGGTTGGAATAGGGTTGTCGAATGGCTATGTCTGTTGGCAATGGCTTTAGCGCATGAGCGGCGCTGCTTAAACCCTAATTCCCGCAACCCAAGGCCGGAGCAGTTGGTGACATCGCAAGAGTTTTTTCACCAAGGTGACTTGGTCGCGGTTCTGACGACCCAACCCTTGGGTCGGGCGCTGGATTACAAAGCACCCGAAGGCGGCTGCCATCTGGGTGCTTTCGTTGAGGTGCCGCTGGGCCCGCGCAAGGTGCTGGGCGTCGTTTGGGGCGCTGGGCAGGGCGATTACGAGCTGTCGAAAATCCGCTCCGTAATACGCGTGATGGACGCCGCCCCCATGCGCGAGGAGCTGAGAACCTTCCTAAGCAAAGCTGCCGCCTATACGCTGACGCCCATGCCTGCCATGTTGCGACTGGCCACCCGCGCGCCGGGGCTGGGTGATCCGCCCTCCATGCGCAAGATTTACCGGCGCGGGATGTCAGAGCCGGACCGCATGACCGACGCGCGGCGTAGGGTGCTGGAAACCTTGGCGGAATATGGTGATCTGTCCTTTACCCTCAAAGAGCTGGCCGAGATGGCTGGGGTTACATCATCCGTGATCAAAGGGTTGGTGGCCCAAGGTGCCGTCGTTGAACAAGACAGCCCGCGTGATCTGCCGTTTTTGCGGATGGACCCAAGCCTGCCCAGCAAGGAGCTGACGAAAGATCAGGCAGATGCATCGGCGCTGCTGGCCCAAGGGGTGCAGTCGGGAAAATATGGCACAACCCTGCTGCGCGGTGTGACGGGATCGGGCAAAACCGAAGTGTACCTTGAGGCCGTTGCCGCCGCGTTGAACGCCGGACGTCAGGCGCTGGTACTGTTGCCCGAGATCGCGTTGACCGAACAATTCCTGCACCGGGTCGAGGCGCGTTTTGGCGCTAAGCCTGCGGAATGGCATTCAGGGGCGACCATGACCGAACGCCGCCGCATTTGGCGCATGGTTGGCCAAGGTCAGGCGCAAGTGGTGATCGGGGCGCGATCGGCGCTGTTCTTGCCATTTCAGAACTTAGGTCTGATCGTCGTGGATGAAGAGCACGACACGTCCTACAAACAAGAAGAAGGTGTGCTGTATAATGCCCGCGACATGGCAGTGTTGCGCGCGTCGATCTGCGGTGCGCAGGTGGTGCTGGCCTCGGCCACGCCAAGCTTGGAAAGCTGGGCCAATGCCGAGGCAGGGAAATACACGCGGGTTGAGCTAACCTCGCGGTTCGGGCCAGCAGTGATGCCGGAAATGGGCGCGATTGATATGCGCGGCGAAGGGTTGCCCAGCGACAAATGGGTATCGCTGACCTTGCGGGCGGAAGTCGACAAGCGGCTGGAGCGCGGCGAGCAGGCGATGCTGTTCATCAACCGCCGTGGTTATGCACCTGTGACCTTGTGCCGGGCCTGTGGCCACCAGATCGGTTGCGACCACTGCGACGCGCGCATGGTGGAACACCGTTTCCTCAAACGTTTGGTCTGCCATCAATGCGGGGAGAGTAAACCGATGCCGGATGCCTGCCCGTCTTGTGAGGCTGAGGGGAAGCTGGCCGCTGTTGGCCCCGGGGTTGAACGCTTGGGGGAAGAAGCAGCCGCATTGTGGCCCGACGCGCGGGTCGCCACGTTAAGCTCGGACATGTACGGATCGGCGCGCGCGCTGAAGGCCGAGATCGCAGGCATCGCTGACGGGGCCGCAGATATCATTATCGGCACGCAACTGGTGGCCAAGGGCCATAATTTTCCCAACCTGACATTGGTGGGGGTGATAGATGCCGACCTTGGGCTGATGGGATCGGACCTGCGCGCGGCCGAACGGACCTTTCAATTGATGCGGCAGGTTGCGGGGCGGGCAGGGCGTGCAGAGGCACCGGGTGCGGCGTTGTTGCAGACTTATCAGCCGGACCATCCGGTGATCCGCGCCATTCTTGCGGGCGAGGAAGAGATGTTTTGGAAGGCCGAAGCAGGTGAGCGTCGACAGGCCGGTGTCCCGCCCTATGGCCGCATGGCCGGTATCATTTTAAGCGGGCCGGATGTGGCGGCGATTTTCGACGCGGGCAATCAACTGGCGCGCCAAGACGCTCCGTTGCGGGCTGTGGGGGCACAAGTGTACGGACCCGCCCCTGCCCCCATTGCGCGGGTACGCGGGCGGCACCGCGTGCGGTTGCTGGTCAAGGCGGATAAGTCGGTGCCCCTGCAAGAGGCGCTGGCGAAATGGGTCGGGCAGCTGCGGCTAAAGGGTGATATGCGGATTGCCGTCGATATTGATCCGCAGAGCTTTTACTGAGTCTTTATTGGTTTTGCCTGATCGGCAAAACATGCCTTCGGCGAGGATTTGTTTCCATTTGGAATATAGGCCCTTGTGCTGCTTTTGCGCGGGATCCGTTTATTTGACCTCGTCAAGGTTTGGATTGGGGCGTAAAGGGTGAAGTATGACCCAATATGTGACCCTTGAGGATGCCAAGCATCAACCGTTTTGGCGCCGCCCTGTAGCGCTGTTGTTCCTGATGGCCTTGGCCATGCCGATTGCGTTTAATACGTGGTCGGCGCTGCTGAATAACTTTGTCATTGAGGTCGCGCATTTTGACGGCTCTGACATCGGTTTGCTGCATACCGTGCGCGAAATTCCGGGGTTTTTGGCGGTTGGCGTCATCGCGATTATCATCTTTGTGCGCGAGCAGGTTTTGGGATTGGTGTCGCTTGTGCTGCTTGGCGCGGCCACGGCGGTTACGGCTTGGTTCCCGTCGATGGGCGGGATTTTGACGATCACCATGCTCAGCTCGATCGGGTTTCATTATTACGAGACGGTCAACCAGTCGCTGCAATTGCAATGGCTCAAGATCGAAGATGCGCCGCGCATGATCGGTTGGCTGATGGCCGCGGGGTCGGCTGCGACCCTTGTGGCTTATCTGGCGATTATGGCGCTGTGGGACACGCTGTCGCTGTCGTATAATATCGTTTACATGATCGGGGGCAGTGTCACTGTGGTGATCGCGCTGTTCGCGCTGTTTGCCTATCCCCAGTTTGAGGCACCGCATCCGCAGATCAAAAAGATGGTGCTGCGCAAGCGGTACTGGCTGTATTATGCGCTTCAATTCATGTCGGGTGCCCGGCGGCAAATCTTTGTGGTTTTCGCTGGTTTCATGATGGTTGAACGCTTCGGCTTTGACGTGCACGAAATCACGATGTTGTATTTGATCAACCTGATCGCGAACATGCTATTTGCGCCGCTGTTGGGCCGGGCCGTCGGATATTTCGGCGAGCGCCGTACGTTGGCGATTGAGTATCTGGGGTTGATCATCGTGTTTTTGGCCTATGGCGGTGTGTATTATCTGGGCTGGGGCGTTGTCGTCGCGGCGACGCTTTATGTGATCGATCACATGTTCTTTGCATTGGCGCTGGCGTTGAAAACCTATTTCCAGAAGATTGCGGACCCGGGTGATATCGCGCCAACTGCTGCTGTGGCCTTTACCATCAACCACATCGCGGCTGTGTTTTTGCCCGTCGGTCTGGGGCTGCTGTGGCTGATATCGCCCGTGGCGGTATTTGTTCTGGCGGCGGCGATGGCGGGTATATCATTGGCACTGTCCTTGATGATCCCGCGCCACCCGATGCCGGGCCACGAGACGATTTTTGCGCGCCCGCTGCCCGTGGCCGCGCAGTAGCCCACCCTTGACCCGATTGGCGCGCCTGCGTAGGCCGCGTTAACAACACTGCGGAGAGCGTTATGCCGACATTCACAGCCCTGACCACTCTTGAAGGACGCAAACCCGCCTATGCCTTGGGCGAGGCGATGGAACGGCTGACCCCAGAGCCGACAGGTGTGGGGGTGTTCGAGATGGAAGACGGATCAGGCCTGTGGGAAGTAGGCGGTTATTTCGAGGAAGCCCCCGACCAGACCGCTTTGGCGATTTTGGCGACGACGATGGGCGCAAAGGATTTTGTCGTTTCAGAACTGCCAGAAACCGACTGGGTGGCCCATGTGCGCCGTGAGCTTTCCCCCGTCGAGGCCGGGCGGTTCTTTGTTTATGGCAGCCATGATGCGGATAAGGTGCCCGAAGGCTGCGAACCGCTGCTGATCGAGGCCGCGATGGCATTTGGCACGGGGCACCACGGCACAACGCTGGGCTGTCTGCGGGCGCTGGACCGCTTGGCCAATGACGGCATGGTCGGGCAAAGCGTTGCGGATATCGGCTGCGGGACTGCGGTGCTGGCGATGGCCGCCGCGCGTATTTGGCCCAACCCCGTTTTGGCCAGTGATATTGACGAGGTCGCCGTTGACGTGGCGCGCGCGAATGCGGCTGCAAACGGGTTGAGCGACCGGTTGATCTGCGTAGAGGCAGCGGGCTTTGACCATCCCGATCTGGCGGCCAAGGCACCCTTTGATTTAATCTTTGCCAACATTCTCAAAGGCCCCTTGGTGGCACTGGCCCCTGACATGGCAACCGCGCTGGCCCCAAACGGCAAAGCGATTCTGTCAGGCATCCTGAACGAGCAGGCGGATGACGTGATTGAGGTTTATGCACAATCTGGCATCAATCTATTGAACAGAGAGATGATTGGCGACTGGACAACACTTACCGTCCAAAAGATGCCATAATTGACCGTCTTTTTATGACTTAATTGATCTAATTTTGTAGAAAAAGCCACATTCCTGTTGTATTGTCTGAATCGCTAAAGGTGGGGACCTACAGCAATTTGAGGCGATTATGGCCGATATTAATCAACCATTCGGAACGCGCATTGATCAATTGGATCGTCAGCGCAAAGCTTTGGCAAACGGGTATTACACCACCATTCGCAACGATGGGCTTGTCATCGCGCACCCACGCCGCCGCGATAGAGGCGCGCCGCTTAAATACTTTCTAGCGCTGGTGATTCTGTTTTTCATCTTCAAGGCATTGGTGCTGGCAACCGCCGGGGCGGGAACCTATCAAAGTCGGCTCAATTCCCTGAGCGACGGTACCTTGGTTGAGCGTGCAGGCGCGTGGTTCTTGCAGGTCGATCCAGTGACACAGGCGCTGTCGAACAAGGTTGGGCTGGTATTTGGCAATGGGACGGCGCGGCTTTAGCTGCATGAGTGTGAAGTTTTAAGATACTTATCGTTTGAGTGTTAAAAATTTGTGGGGCTGCATATTGCGTTGGTCCGCTGAGCGGGACTTTGTTAACTTTCGCTGCAACTGCGCTAAGGTCCGCTCCACCGATAGACATTAGGATCCCCACGTGTCACTATAGGTGAATGAAAACCTTCGTTCAGAACTTTGGTCGTCAGGACCAAAATCGAATTACCCTCCCGGTCTGAAAACCGGGCCGGGCTAACTCGTATTTGAACGTCAACTGCGCACGCCGCGCTGAACAAGGTTATTCATATGTCCTCGACAACACCAACTCTGCACTTGTTGTGCGGAAAAATTGCTTCTGGAAAATCCACTCTGACTGCCCAACTTAGTCGCACGGCTGGAACTATTGTGATTGCTGAAGATGAGTGGCTGAATGGTCTTTATTCTGAAGAAATGTCGTCGATTTCGGACTACATGCGATGCATGTCAAAGTTTCGCGAGGTCATGGGACCACACGTCGTCTCATTGTTAAATAAGGGAATTTCAGTCGTTTTGGACTTCCAAGCAAACACGATTTCTTCGCGTGAATGGATGCGGGCCATCTTGGAACAGACGCAGGCTGCACACAAACTTCACCTTTTAGATGTCCCTGATGAAGTCTGTATCGCACGGCTTCATGCTCGTAATGAGCAAGGTGATCATCCGTTTGCGGCAACCGAAGCGCAATTTCGACAGATTTCGAAACACTTCGTCGCTCCTTCATCAGAGGAAGGATTCAATATCGTGGTGCATCATGTTGACACGAAAATCTGAGTTAACCGAACCTTCGTCGATGATGCCGCATTGATTAATCTGGGCTCGAACCTGACATTAGGAAACGTCACCTGCGCCCCCGAAACTCCCCATCCAAACCCGAACACCCCAAAAAATAAGCCACGCTACCGGTTGGTAAGCGTGGCTATTTTCTGTCCACCGGACTGCCCTTGGGGCTTGGGTCTGGCATAGCGCGTTAGCGAACGAAGTGGTTCAGCGCGACGTTTTCAATATCGCCGCGTGTCAGGCCGATATCGTCCAGTTCACGGTCTGTCAGAGAAGACAAAGCGTTGCGTGTGACGCGAGCATCGTTCCAGGCAATAACGCTGGCGATGATGTCGCCCAGGTGGGAGAATGCGCGGTTGACTGTGGAAGCCGTCGCGTAGTTGGTTGTAGGTGTGTAGAACATAGACATTGTCGTCATCCTTGGATTTCAAAAAGCTGATAGTTGCATCGTTATGCTCGGCAACTAGGCAATTTGAAAACTTCCGACAACACCCAGACTTGCATGTGTGATCTGCGTTTTCTGCATGGCAGCATAAATCCGAAACCTCTAATAAAATATGGTAAATCTGCGACAGGTGCTGGCGACGCGCACAGCGTGCCGAGTGTCGCTTTTGCGCTGTTTTTGCCGCAAGTGTGGGCAATTGCGGCGTTTTCAAGGCATGTCGGAAAAACCTTGGTGGATGTTCGTGTTTTGTGCTAGTTCTCAAAATAAGTAAAAACTGAGGTAAATAAGCACATGATACGGGTAATTGGCATCGATCCGGGGCTGCGCAACATGGGGTGGGGTGTCATCGATGTCGCCGGCAGCCGGATCAGCCATGTCGCAAATGGTGTTTGTGTGTCCGAGGGCCCCGATCTTGGGTCGCGTCTATTGTCGCTGCATGCCCAGCTTACCAGAATAATGGTTACCTATCGTCCACAAACCGCCGCCGTTGAGCAGACATTCGTCAACAAGGACGGTGCAGGCACGCTTAAACTGGGGCAAGCACGGGGGATCGCGATGCTGGTCCCTGCCCAAGCGGGTCTGACGGTCGGGGAATACGCGCCCAATACCGTAAAAAAGACAGTTGTGGGCGTGGGCCATGCAGATAAGGGGCAGGTGATGCATATGGTGCGCATGCAACTGCCGGGCATCGAAATCGCAGGCCCGGATGCCGCCGATGCGCTGGCGATTGCGATCTGTCACGCCCATCACGGTGGGGCCAGTACGCTGGCGCAAGCCGTGGCGAGGGCAAGCGCATGATTGGCAAGATTACAGGCCGTATCGATTACCGCGCCCCTGATCACGTGCTGATCGATGTGCGCGGCGTTGGATATCTGGTGTATTGTTCTGACCGTACATTGGCCGCCCTTCCCGGTGTGGGAGAGGCGGTTGCCCTGTTCACCGATCTGGTTGTGCGCGAAGACCTGATGCAATTGTTCGGCTTCCAGACCCTTGTGGAAAAGGAATGGCACCGCTTGCTGACGTCCGTCCAAGGGGTCGGGGCCAAAGCGTCATTGGCGATCTTGGGGGCCCTTGGCCCTGACGGTGTCAGCCGCGCCATTGCATTGGGGGATTGGAATGCCGTCAAAGCGGCCAAAGGTGTCGGCCCGAAAATCGCACAGCGCGTGGTTCTGGACCTCAAAGACAAAGCACCGGGTGTCATGGCAATGACAGGCACGCTGGCCGAAGCCCACGGCGAGGTTGAAGCCGCACAAGTGATCGAGCCATCCGCACCGAGAAGCAGATCCAAACCATCGGCGAACCAATCCGCGCAGGCAGAGGCACTTTCGGCGCTTGGCAATCTGGGATACGGCCCCGGCGATGCCGCAGGGGCGGTGGCGCAAGCCGCTGGTGAAAACCCTGATGCGGAAACGCCGGCCTTGATCCGCGCGGCGTTGAAACTTCTTGCGCCCAAAGGGTAGAGTGGGGCCATTGGCAAACGACCGCCCCAGAGTTTTGGAAATTGAATGATCGATAGCGACCCCACCCTGCGGCCCGACCCGCTGCCAGAGGATTTTGATCGTGCGCTGCGACCGCAGATGCTGGATGAATTCGTGGGCCAAGCCGAGGCGCGTTCGAACCTCAAGGTGTTCATCCAATCCGCCAAGCAACGCGAAGAGGCGATGGATCACACGTTGTTTCATGGCCCCCCCGGTTTGGGCAAGACGACGCTTGCGCAGATTATGGCGCGTGAATTGGGCGTGGGCTTTCGCATGACCTCTGGGCCGGTGTTGGCCAAGGCTGGCGACCTGGCCGCGATCCTCACCAACCTTGAAGCACGCGATGTGTTGTTCATTGACGAAATCCACCGTCTGAACCCCGCTGTCGAAGAAGTGCTGTATCCCGCGCTTGAAGATTTCGAGCTGGATTTGGTGATCGGCGAGGGCCCCGCCGCGCGGACCGTGCGTATCGAGCTACAGCCCTTTACGCTGGTGGGTGCCACGACACGCATGGGCCTGCTGACCACGCCCCTGCGCGACCGCTTTGGCATCCCTACGCGGCTGGAATTTTATACCGAGGACGAGCTGTTCATCATCGTGGACCGCAATGCCCGCAAGCTGGGTGCACCCGCAGATGAAGGGGGCGCACGCGAGATCGCAAAACGCGCCCGTGGCACGCCGCGGATTGCAGGGCGTCTGTTGCGCCGCGTCGTAGATTTTGCAGTTGTCGAAGGCAACGGTCGCGTGACGCAGGAGTTGGCCGACATGGCGCTGACGCGGCTGGGCGTAGACCGGCTGGGGCTGGACAGTGCTGACCGCCGGTATCTGCGGCTGATCGCCGAGAATTACCAAGGCGGGCCGGTTGGCATTGAAACAATGTCCGCTGCCCTGTCAGAGTCGCGCGATGCGCTGGAAGAAGTGATCGAGCCGTTTTTGCTGCAGCAAGGGTTGATCCAGCGCACGCCACGTGGGCGGATGCTGGCGCAAAAGGCGTGGACCCATTTGGGGATGGCACCGCCAAAACCACGGGCAGATCTGTTTGGCTGACGCAGCGCAGCCTTCGGCGAGGATTTTAGACCATTTGGAAGACCTGATGACACCACAAGATATCGAGAAACTGTTCACACGGGGTAGCGGCGGTTTTGCATTTGCACGCTGGGGGCGGCCTGTGTCCCCGGTTGTGTTCGGGGTGGATGATGCGACGTTGTCTGTCATCAAAGGCGCGCTTGAGGCGGTTTGCGTGCTGTCTGGTCACAAGATTGCCGAGACCGATCCGGAATTGGGCAGCAACCTGATGATGTTCTTTTTCAAGGAATGGGACGAGCTGCCGGAGGTGCCGGGGCTTGATCGTCTGGTGCCCGATATGGCACCTTTGGTCCAGAAACTGAAGGCGGTGGATGCAAATCAGTACCGTTTGTTCCGTTTTGACGAGGATGGCGCGATCAAAGCCTGTTTTGTCTTCCTGCGCATGGACGAGCATCTAAGCGCAGTTCCTGCACAAACCTTGGCGCTGAGCCAGATTGTGCAGTCCTTTCTGCTTTGGTCCGATGCGGCATTTAAAGATAAATCGCCCTTGGCCGTGGCAGAGGGCACGACGATCCTGCGGCCTGATGTTGCAGCACTTTTGCGGGCCGCTTATGATCCGGTGCTGCCGCCTGTTGCACAGGACGCATCCCATGCGCTGCGCCTTTTCGCGAGGTTAAACAAACCCCAATGACCCATGTCCTGCCCATTCGCGTTTATTATGAAGACACCGATATGGCGGGCATCGTCTATTACGCAAATTATCTGCGCTATATTGAACGGGCGCGCAGCGACTGGGTGCGCGAGATCGGGATCGACCAGCTTGAGATGAAAGCAGACGGCGTGGTTTTCGCCGTGCGCAGGGTCGAGGCGGATTATATCGCGCCAGCGGTTTTTGACGATCTGCTTGAGGTGCGCACATGGGCGACATCCATTGGACCTGCACGTATGGAAATGGCCCAAGAGGTCTGGCGCGGTGACACGTTGCTGTTTCGTGCCGCCGTCACGATTGTCTGCATCGCCGCCAGCGGGAAACCCTGTAGATTGCCAGCGAAACTCCGCTCACTGCCGCTGTGACACGCGGTTTGATGCCATAATCCTAGCAATCGACATTGCACTCGGCTAAGCTTGTGCCAAATAGCGCCTTGGAAAACAGGGCCGTTGAGGCGGAACAGCCCCGGAAGGGGCCTTTAGTAAAGAGCAGAACCGATGGAAGCAGAGACGCTGGCGGCGGCGAGCGAGATTGATTTCTCGCTCTTGGGGTTATTCCTGCGCGCGACATTCACCGTGAAATTAGTCATGATCAGTTTGCTGGTTGCATCCTTCTGGTCGTGGTCGATCATTGTTCAGAAAATTCTTCAATATCGCAGGTTCAGGGCCGAGGCCGATGCCTTTGATCGGGCGTTCTGGTCGGGCGAGCCTTTGGATGGTCTGTACGACACAATCGGGCCTGATCCGGACGGTGCGGCGGAAAAGATTTTTGCCGCAGGTATGACGGAATGGCGCAGGTCGCATCGTGATGATGGTGATCTGATCCCCGGTGCCACGGCGCGCATTGACCGGTCGATGGATGTGGCCATCGCCAAGGAGGCGGAAAAACTGCAAAAGGGCTTGCCCGTGTTGGCAACCGTCGGGTCGACGGCACCGTTTGTCGGGCTGTTTGGTACGGTTTTTGGCATCATGAATTCGTTCATCGAAATTGCATCGCAGCAAAATACTAGCCTTGTCGTAGTGGCCCCCGGTATCGCCGAGGCGCTGTTGGCGACGGGCATTGGTCTGCTGGCCGCTATTCCAGCGGTTATCTTTTATAACAAGCTAAGTGCGGATTCAGACCGTATCTTGGGCGGCTATGAAGCATTCGCCGATGAATTCGCGACCATCCTAAGTCGCCAGTTGGATAGCTGACCGATGGGCGCTGGTATCGCAAAAAAATCAGGCGGTGGCGGGCGCGGGCGGCGTCGTGGTCGCGCGCAACCGATGGCCGAGATCAACATTACGCCTTTCGTAGACGTTATGCTGGTACTGCTGATCATCTTTATGGTCGCGGCCCCGTTGTTGACGGTGGGCGTTCCCGTTGAGTTGCCGAAAACGGCGGCGACGGCATTGCCCTCTGATCAAGAGGAACCCTTGACCATCACGCTATTGGCGGATGGATCCGTACAAATTCAGAAGACGCCAACAGAACGCGATGACCTGATTGCCAAGCTGCGCGCCATTGCGACAGAGCGGGCAAGCGACCGTGTGTTCCTGCGCGCGGATGGGGCTGTTTCCTATGCCATGGTCATGGAAGTGATGGGTGCCCTGAATGCGGGTGGTTTTTCAAACATTGGTCTGGTGACTGAAACGGGTGGCCCAAAGCTGGACGGCACAGGGACGTCGGGCGGTTAATCATGCACACGGGGCATTACATTTCTGGTGCAGGGCATGTCGGGCTGATTGCCTTTTTGCTGTTTGGCGGCGTTTTCAGGCCGGACCCAGAACCATTTCAGATGCAAGAAGTGTCTGTGCTGTCTGCAGCCGAGTTTGATGCTATCGTGGCGGCATCGCAATCGTCTGAGGAATTGACCGAAGTCCCGCAACCAGAAGCACCACAAGCGCCAACTGAGACGCCTGAGGTGGCACAGGAACCTGAAATTCAGCAACCTGCACCCATTGAGCCTGAAGCACCGGAGCCTGAGCCAGAAGTTGTTGAGC
This sequence comes from Sulfitobacter sp. AS59, assembly GCF_038899995.1. Classification (NCBI taxonomy): domain Bacteria; kingdom Pseudomonadati; phylum Pseudomonadota; class Alphaproteobacteria; order Rhodobacterales; family Roseobacteraceae; genus Sulfitobacter; species Sulfitobacter sp. AS59. The sequence goes on along the minus strand of NZ_JBBMQK010000007.1, from coordinate 113,819 downwards.
CAACCCCGCCGCCCCCTGCTGCAGAGGTGAGCGAACCCGCGCCGGAGCGGCCCGAACCCCCAGCCGAGGTCGCCGTTCTGGCCCCCGAGGTCGCACCTGTCGCCGTGCCGCGTCCGGTTGACCGTGTCGCGCCTGAAGCCGTTGAACAGCCGGACCCAGACGCACGCACTGACGTGATCGAGCAGGAGGCCGCGACGCCTGATGCCCCTGCCGATAAAGTCGTCGAAGAAGCGCAAGAGGCAACCGCACCGGAAGAGGCCACGACAGAGATTGTCACCGAGGCTGCCGAGGCCCCAAAGGCCGCGCCCAATCAATCAGTCCGCCCGCCTGCACGCAGGCCAAAACCGCCTGCACCACAGGTCGCCGAACCTGTTGAAACGCCCAAACCGGCGCAGCCCGCTGTTGATCAAGATGCCGTTGCCGCGGCTCTGGCCGAGGCAATGGGCGGCGAGGAGAAACCCGCACCACCTGCGCCTGCATCGCCGGCGGCAGCCCCCTCCGGCCCACCATTGTCGAACGGCGAAAAAGAATCGCTGCGCCTGGCGGTCTCGGCTTGTTGGAACGTCGGGTCGCTGTCGTCAGAGGCGTTGCGCACCACTGTTATCGTCAGCGTTCAAATGAACCAAGACGGCACGCCGCAAACCAATAGCATCAAGATGACGGGCAGCTCCGGCGGGGCACCAGCTGCCGCTGGGCAAGCGTTCGAGGCAGCCAGACGGGCAATTATCCGCTGCGGATCGCGTGGATATCAGCTTCCTGTAGATAAATTTAGCCAATGGCAGAATATTGAGATGACCTTTAATCCTGAAAGGATGCGCATCAAATGATTTTACGAGTATTGAGCATGTGTCTGGCACTGATCTGTGCCGTTGCAGGAACCGCCCAAGCCCAGCAAGGCCCCCTGCGGATCGAAATCACCGAAGGCGTGATCGAACCGTTGCCCTTTGCCGTGCCGACCTTTCAACCTGAAAGCGGCGACGCGGGACAGATGGCTGTCGATCTGGCGCGTGTGGTTTCCGAAGATCTGGTTGGCTCGGGCCTGTTCCGCGAAATCCCGGCAAGCGCGTTCATCTCAACGGTCAGCGATTTCAACGCGCCGGTGCAATATGCCGACTGGAAGGCGATCAACGCGCAGGCGCTGATCACTGGTGCCGTCAGCGTTTCGGGCAACACGTTGAACGTAAAGTTCCGCCTTTACGATGTGTTCTCGGGTGCTGAGCTAGGCTCGGGCTTGCAGTTTTCTGGTACCATTGATGGGTGGCGTCGCATGGCACACAAGGTCGCCGATGCGGTTTATTCGCGGATCACCGGCGAGGGTGGGTATTTCGACAGCCGCGTTGTCTATGTCTCTGAAACAGGTCCCAAGGATGAACGTCAAAAACGCCTGGCGATCATGGATTATGACGGTGCCAATGTGCGCTATCTGACCGACAGTTCGTCGATCGTACTGGCCCCGCGGTTTTCGCCGACGGGTGACCGAATTCTTTATACCAGCTACGAAAGCGGTTTCCCGCGGATTTACGTGCTGGATATCGGGTCGGTGCAACGCCGTGTTCTGGAAAGCGCTGAGGGCACGATGAGCTTTGCGCCGCGTTTCTCGCCTTCGGGCAACACGGTTGTGTATTCGCTGACCCAAGGGGGCAACACCGATATCTACACGATGGATATTGCCAGCGGGCAATCTATGCGCCTGACGAATACCCCCGCAATTGAAACGGCACCCAGCTATTCGCCAGACGGCAGCAAGATCGTGTTCGAGAGCGACCGTTCGGGCAGCCAACAGCTATATGTCATGTCCGCCAGCGGCGGAGAGGCGCAGCGTATTTCGTTTGGCGAAGGCCGCTATGGCACGCCTGTCTGGTCCCCGCGCGGCGACCTTGTTGCGTTTACCAAACAGAACAAGGGCCGCTTTCATATCGGTGTGATGCGTTTGGACGGCTCCGAAGAGCGTCTGCTGACGGCGTCGTTCTTGGATGAAGGCCCCACATGGGCCCCCAATGGCCGCGTGATCATGTTTGCGCGCGAAACCCAAGGGATCGGTGGATCGTCTTCTTTGTACTCCGTCGATATCTCGGGCCGAAACCTGAAACCTGTGCGCACCCAAGAAGGCGGGTCTGACCCGTCATGGTCGCCGCTCCAGTACTAACCCTTGGTGATTCCCAACGCCAAGGCGCTGTGCTAACACAAATGAAACTAGATTAACGCCAACTTTACAGAGGCAGACCCCATGAACCGTATTCTGACCAGCACTCTTTTGATCGCCGCGCTTGCCGTGTCGGCGTGTACGAACCCAAACCGCTTTGGCGGCGATAACATGAATGGTGCGGGCGGCCTGACCGGCGCAAACGGCAGCATCATCCCCGGCAGCGCAAATGACCCTGCATCGACCGCATATTTTCAGCAGTCCATCGGTGACCGTGTGTTGTTCGATATTGACCAGTCGTCTTTGACCCCTGCTGGTCAGGCAACACTGGACGGCCAAGCCAACTGGTTGAACACCAACACGGATTATCAGGCCGTCATCGAGGGCCACGCAGACGAACAAGGCACACGTGAATACAACGTTGCCCTTGGCGCGCGTCGGGCAAATGCTGCACGCGAATATCTGGTGTCACGCGGCGTTGCCGGTAACCGTTTGCGCACTGTCAGCTATGGCAAGGAACGCCCGATCGAAGTGTGTTCGCAAGAAGCATGCTATGCCAAGAACCGCCGCGCCGTCACAGTGCTGGCCGGTGGCTTGTCGAGCTAAACTAGAACGAAACGGTTAGGATGATGACAATGCGGTTTGTTATGATGGTGGTGTTGGGGCTGGCCTTTGGGCCTGTCGCCGCACAGGCGCAAGATACGCAAACCTTGGCGGATGTGCGTCAGGAACTGACCGTTCTAAATGTCGAAGTCCAAAAGCTGCGGCGCGAACTTTCCACCACCGGCGGGGCATCTTTAAACCTGACCGGTGGTTCCGTGTTGGATCGCATGAACGCGATGGAAAGCGAACTGCAGCGTCTGACCTCCAAAACCGAAGAGCTTGAGAACAAGATCAACCGCGTTGTTGTCGATGGCACCAACCGGATCGGCGATCTTGAGTTCCGTCTGGTCGAGCTTGAAGGTGGTGATGTGGGCGCAATCGGTGAAACCTCGACCCTTGGCGGTGGCGAAGCACCGGTTACCAATGTGCCGACAACCGCGCCGACACCTACTAACACTGCCGAACTTGCCGTTGGCGAAGCTGATGATTTTGAGCGGGCGAAGGCGGCGCTCGCTGCCGGTGACTTTCGCGCCGCCGCGGACCAGTTTGCGACCTTTAATCAGACCTACCCAGGTGGCCCGCTAGGCCCCGAAGCCGATTTGCGCCGGGGTGAGGCGTTATCTGGCCTGAGCGATACACGCGAAGCTGCGCGCGCCTACCTTGCCAGCTTTAGCGCCGATCCGGTTGGCCCGACGGCCCCCGAGGCGTTGTTCCACTTGGGCAAGGCCCTTGGCGCACTTAATCAGGTTCAAGAGGCATGTGTGACACTGGGCGAGGTCGCAACGCGCTTTCCAACCAGCTCCTTTGTGTCGCAAGCCGCAAGCGAGCGTGCTGCGCTGAATTGCCAGTGATCCGATGACGGGCGATCTGGCGCGGTTGATCGCTGACCAGTTTCTAGACACTTCCCCAAAGGCAATCGGCATCGCCGTGTCAGGCGGCAGCGATTCCATGGCGCTGCTGCATCTACTGCACAGTTTCGCGGGTGATCGCGGTATTACACTTTCTGTTGCAACGGTTAATCACGGATTGCGCGCCGAAGCGGCCGACGAGGCGGCGATGGTTGCGTCTGTCTGCGCGCAGCTTGGTCTAAGCCATCATACGCTTGATTGGAAAGACTGGGATCGCAGCGGTAATCTGCAAGGCGAAGCCCGAAAAGCCCGCTATGGATTACTGGCGCACTGGGGACAGCAGGTGGGGGTGGATTGCATCGCCCTTGGCCACACCATGGACGATCAGGCGGAAACCTTCCTGATGCGTGTCGGGCGTCGTGCGGGCGTCGACGGCTTGGCCGCGATGCCACAGAGTTTCGAGCGTGAAGGCATGCAATGGGTCAGACCGCTTTTGCGGGCGCGCAGGCTGGATTTGCGTGATTATCTAACGGCAAAGAATATCGGATGGGTCGATGACCCAAGCAACGATGACGACCGGTTTGACCGTGTTCGAACCCGCAAGGCATTGTCGATTCTATCGGAATTGGGAATCGACGCAGATGCGATCAGCGATGTGTCGCAGAACCTGTTGGCCGCAAAAGACGCCCTGAATCATCAGATGCTTACAATTGCCCGCGATATTGTGACGCTGCGGGCGGGCGCTGTTGCGATCGATGAAAATGCACTGGCCGCCCAACATCCCGAACTGCGCCGACGCCTTATTGTGCATGCGTTAAAATGGGTCAACGGTGCCTATTACGCGCCCCGCAATAGCGCGATCATGTCTGTGTTGGACGCGCTTGAACATGCGCCGTCCGCCACATTGCAAGGGTGCGAGTTGCGGCGAAAGGATGAAACTCTCTGGATTTTCAGAGAGTTGAATGCAGTCGCCCATACGCAGGCAAAACCGGGGGAATTGTGGGATAACCGATGGCATCTGGTGCCGCCCGTGGGCGGAATTGGGCCAAAAGACACCCCAACCCTTTGCGCGCTTGGGGCCGAAGGGTTACAGTACTGCACAGATTGGCGCGCTTTGGGCATTCCGCGCGCCGTGCTTTTATCGACACCGGCAGTATGGAATGGCGCGCACTTGATCGCTGCACCCCTTGCTGGTTGGTCGCAAAACTGGCAAGCACGGCTTAATCGCGGTGAAGATACCTTTTTTGCCGCACACATAACGCATTGAACATGCGCCCAGCGTCTCTATCTTATAGACAACGGGCACATCGTCTTGATGTCGTCCCCCGGATTTAGGAGAGTTTCCTTGGGTAATATGCGTAATCTCGCCTTTTGGGTCGTGTTGATGTTGTTGGTGTTGGCGTTGTTCAACCTGTTCAGCGGATCAACCGGCGGCCTGCAAAGTCGCGAAATCAGCTATTCCGAATTTGTAACAGCAGTCGAGGCGGGCGATGTCCGCAATGTCACGCTGGATGGCGAGCAGGTTCGCTTCCGCCGTGCAGATGGCTCTGACTATGTCACGATCATGCCACAAGACGCCGAAGTCACATCATTGCTGATGGCAAATGATGTGCCCGTGCGCGCAGAGCCGCAGCAGCAATCTGGTTTCCAGACATTCCTGATGTCGCTGTTGCCGATCCTGCTGCTGATCGGTGTGTGGATTTATTTCATGAACCGGATGCAGGGTGGCGGCAAAGGCGGGGCCATGGGCTTTGGCAAATCCAAGGCCAAGATGCTGACAGAAAAGCATGGCCGCGTGACGTTTGACGACGTTGCTGGCATCGACGAGGCCAAGGAGGAGCTGGAAGAGATCGTTGAGTTCCTGCGTAACCCGCAAAAGTTCAGCCGCCTTGGCGGTAAGATCCCCAAAGGCGCGTTGCTTGAGGGCCCTCCCGGTACCGGTAAAACCCTGCTGGCGCGTGCCATCGCGGGCGAGGCTGGCGTGCCGTTCTTTACAATCTCGGGTTCCGACTTTGTTGAAATGTTCGTGGGTGTGGGTGCATCCCGTGTGCGCGACATGTTCGAGCAGGCCAAGAAGAACGCGCCATGTATCGTATTCATCGACGAAATCGATGCTGTGGGCCGTTCGCGCGGTGCCGGTTACGGTGGCGGCAATGACGAACGCGAACAGACGTTGAACCAGTTGCTGGTCGAAATGGATGGCTTTGAAGCCAACGAAGGCGTGATCATCATCGCGGCGACAAACCGCAAAGATGTTCTTGACCCTGCGTTGTTGCGTCCGGGTCGTTTTGACCGTCAGGTAAGCGTCGGCAACCCCGACATCAAAGGCCGCGAGAAAATCCTCGGCGTGCATGCACGCAAGACACCGCTGGGCCCCGACGTTGATCTGCGGATCATCGCACGTGGGACGCCCGGTTTCTCGGGGGCCGATCTGGCGAACCTCGTGAACGAGGCCGCTTTGACAGCTGCGCGTGTGGGTCGCCGCTTCGTGGCGATGATGGATTTCGAATCTGCGAAGGACAAAATCATGATGGGCGCGGAACGGCGTTCGATGGTTCTGACCCAAGACCAGAAAGAGAAAACCGCCTATCACGAAGCAGGCCACGCCATCGTCGGTATGAAGCTGGATAAATGCGACCCCGTTTATAAGGCCACAATCATTCCACGCGGCGGTGCCTTGGGTATGGTGATGAGCCTGCCCGAAATGGATAAGCTGCAAATGTTCAAGGACGAAGCCGAACAGAAAATCGCCATGACCATGGCGGGCAAAGCGGCTGAAATCTTTAAATATGGTGCGGACAGCGTCTCCTCTGGCCCGATGGGTGACATCATGCAGGCAAGCCAGTTGGCGCGCGGCATGGTGATGCGGATGGGCATGTCGGATAAGGTCGGTAACATCGACTATTCCGAAGCGGCTGCTGGCTATCAGGCCAATGGCGGGGCGGGCGGCTTTAGCGTCTCTGCCGCGACCAAGGAACTGATTGAGAGCGAAGTTAAAGCCATCATCGACACCGGCTATGATCGTGCGTTCAAGCTGATCTCTGAAAATGAGGAAGAATTCGAGCGTCTTGCCCAAGGCCTGCTGGAATATGAAACCCTCACCGGCGAAGAGATTCAGCGTATCATGGATGGCAAACCGCCACAGGACCCTGACGGCGAAGACACCAGCGGCATGGACAAGCCAAGTGTTACGTCGATCCCCAAGGCCAAGGGCAAAAAGTCGCCCCCTTCGGGTGGGCTTGAGCCGGAACCAACTGCCTGATCAACATTGTTGATGGCACCATCAAAATAAATCACAAGGCCCTGCACCAGCGGGGCCTTTTCTTTTGTGGCGGCACCGCGCACTCTGATGGCACGTGTTTGTTAAAGGATTGTCAGGATGCCCACCCTCAAGAAAACTGATTTCGTGGCCACCATCACATGGCTTGGGGTCGTACCAAAACTTGCCAAGGGCATCCGCGCAGAACCGCGCGATGAGGTCTTTGCCAGCTACGCGGGGTTTGAAGAAGACGTGCATGCCGGGCTGACCCGTCCGTCCTGCGTTCGCGTGAAAAACGTGTATCCCCAAGGGACCGAGATCGCGAATGTGCGCCAACTGTCGATCCTCTCAGCCGAGGAAATGGCCCGGATCGCAGCGGAAATGGGCCTTGAAACATTGGAGCCTGAGCATTTGGGTACATCGATGGTGATCGAGGGGATACCCGACTTTACCTATGTTCCGCCCAGTGCGCGGCTTCAGGCGGCATCGGGTGCGACGATTACGATCGATATGGAAAATCGCCCCTGCGTGTTGCCCGGACGCGAGATCGAGCAAGACAGCCCCGGCCACGGCCCCCAGTTCAAAGCGGCAGCAAAAGGTCGCCGCGGTGTGACCGGATGGATCGAGCGGGAAGGGGCGCTGAAAGTCGGCGACAGCCTGCATCTGTTCGTCCCGGATCAGCGGGCGTGGACGCACAGCTAACGCACCGGATCGTGGAAAACCTAAAAAATAGATACAAAATGAAACGCATGGCGGCCCGATCGCCGCATCAAGCGGTGGAAATGTCGGAAATGCGCCCTCGGCATGTGGTGTTGGCCGCGTATGCAGGGAAAAACACTACCACTGCGATAGGGAGATCACAGAATGGCTTTTAAGACCGATATCGAAATAGCACGGGAAGCGTCAAAGCGACCCATTCAGGAAATCGGCCAAAAGCTGGGCATTAGCAGCGATGATTTGCTGCCCTACGGGCATGACAAAGCCAAAGTGTCGCAGTCTTTCATCAACTCGGTTCAGGACCGCACCGATGGGAAGCTGATCCTTGTGACTGCGATCAACCCGACCCCCGCAGGCGAAGGCAAAACAACCACGACCGTTGGCTTGGGCGACGGGCTGAACCGTATCGGCAAAAACGCAGCCATCTGTATCCGCGAGGCGTCGCTGGGCCCGAACTTTGGGATGAAAGGCGGGGCCGCGGGTGGCGGTTATGCGCAGGTTGTGCCGATGGAAGAGATGAACCTGCATTTTACCGGTGACTTTCACGCGATCACCTCGGCGCATAACCTGCTGAGCGCGATGATCGACAACCATATCTATTGGGGCAATGATCTGGAGATCGACTTGCGCCGTGTTGTGTGGCGCCGGGTCGTCGACATGAATGACCGCGCCCTGCGCCAGATCACCGCATCGCTGGGCGGCGTATCAAACGGTTTCCCGCGCGAGGCGGGGTTCGACATCACCGTCGCATCCGAAGTGATGGCGATCCTGTGTCTGGCTAAGGACCTAAGCGATCTGCAAAAGCGACTTGGCGATATGATCGTCGCCTATACCCGCGAACGCAAACCAATCTACGCGCGTGACATCAAGGCGGATGGCGCGATGACGGTACTATTAAAAGACGCGATGCAGCCGAACCTTGTTCAGACGCTCGAGAACAACCCAGCCTTTGTGCACGGCGGTCCCTTTGCCAACATCGCCCATGGCTGTAATTCGGTTATTGCCACTACCACGGCGCTGAAACTGGCGGATTATGTGGTGACCGAAGCGGGCTTTGGCGCGGATCTGGGGGCCGAGAAGTTCCTGAACATCAAATGCCGCAAAGCGGGGCTGGCCCCGTCTTGTGTGGTTGTCGTGGCCACAGTGCGCGCGATGAAGATGAACGGCGGCGTCGCCAAGGCCGATCTGGGGGCCGAAAATGTTGCGGCGGTGCAGGCCGGTTGCCCGAACCTTGGCCGGCATATTGAGAACCTGAAATCCTTTGGTGTGCCCGTGGTTGTCGCGATCAACCACTTTGTCACCGACACCGATACCGAGGTGCAGGCGGTCAAGGATTATGTCGCTAGCCAGGGATCAGAAGCGATCCTGTCACGGCACTGGGAGCTGGGCAGCGAAGGATCGGCGGATCTGGCAACCAAAGTGGTTGAAGTGATTGAAAAGGGTGAGGCGAATTTCGCCCCGATCTATCCCGATGAGATGAGCCTTGCCGATAAGATCAACACCATCGCGACCAAGATTTACCGCGCAGATGCGGCGGTGATGGATGGCAAAATCCTGAACCAGCTGAAGGATTGGGAAGAACAGGGATACGGCAATCTTCCGGTCTGTATGGCCAAGACGCAATATAGCTTTACCACCGATCCTGAACGTCGCGGCGCGCCGACAGGGTTCAATATTCCAGTACGCGAGGTGCGCCTGTCTGCAGGGGCAGGGTTTGTCGTCGCGATCTGTGGTGAAATAATGACCATGCCGGGGCTGCCGCGGGTACCATCAGCCGAGAATATTCGCCTGAATGACGTCGGTGATGTTGAAGGTCTGTTCTAAAGCCTTATGAAAAGGGTGCAGGGGAATACCCCCGCGCCCTTTCCTGCCTCTGGCAGGGATATTTAAGAGCCAGAGAAGATGAAGGACGGTTTTCATGACAGCAAAGATCATTGACGGCAAAGAGTTCGCAGCCCGCGTGCGGGGACAGGTTGGCACCCATGTGGCCCGGCTGAAAGCAGATCACGGGATTACGCCGGGGCTGGCGGTTGTCTTGGTTGGGTCCGATCCGGCATCCGAAGTCTATGTGCGTTCCAAGGGCAAGATGACCGTTGAGGTCGGGATGAAGTCGGTCGAGCATCGCTTGGATGCTGATACGGCCGAGGCTGATTTGCTGGCGTTGATCGCTGATTTGAACGCTGATCCGGAAATCCACGGGATATTGGTGCAGCTGCCGTTGCCCAAACATCTGAACGAGGATTTGGTGATCAATGCGATTGACCCTGCCAAGGATGTCGACGGGTTTCACATCTCGAACGTGGGGTTGTTGGGGACCGGGCAAAAATCGATGGTGCCTTGCACGCCGCTGGGGTGTTTGATGATGTTGCGTGACCACCATGGCAGCCTGTCTGGCATGGACGCGGTGATTATCGGGCGCAGTAATATCGTAGGCAAACCGATGGCGCAGCTTTTGCTGAATGACAGTTGCACCGTGACGATTGCCCATTCGCGGACCAAAGACTTGGCAGATGTCGTGCGTCGTGCGGATATTGTGGTCGCCGCCGTTGGCCGCCCCGAGATGGTCCCCGGTGATTGGATCAAGCCCGGTGCCACCATCATCGATGTGGGGATCAACCGCCTTGACGCGCCGGAAAAGGGCGAAGGCAAAACACGTCTGGTGGGTGATGTGGATTTCGCCAGCTGTGTCGAAGTTGCAGGTGCCATTACCCCGGTGCCCGGTGGCGTTGGCCCAATGACGATTGCCTGCCTGTTGGCCAACACCGTGACCGCCTGTTGCCGCGCCAATGGTCTGGCCGAGCCTGAAGGTTTGACCGCTTAACCGCCGGCCACCACCTGATACATGATACGCCCGGGCAGAAAGGTGAAGGCACCTGCGCCCACAAGCGCGCCCAGGGTCAGCAGCTTCATGCCCCGGGCGTGGCCCCGGATGTTTCTGGTTCGGGCGGCACGGACATTCATCACAAGCTGAAATAGCACAAAGACCGACAGAATATGGATCGGGCCAAAGGGGCCGATCAGCCCAATCCCGTGGATGCCAAAACTGCTAAGTGCTACGATTGCCATCAGGGTGACCCATGTCCATCCCATCCAGCGGTGCGCGGTGGACCCGCGTGGTAGGATAAAGATCGTGATGGTGAGGATGACCGCAGCAATGGCAAGAAACGTATGGATCTGAATTACCAAGCTGGCGTTCAAAAGCGGGGACAGGGACATTTGGAAACTCCGTTGTGTTCACTGCCCCTTGCGTGTCAGACTTGGCCTGCAAACCCCAAGCGGGTTTGCGCGAACGGCGCCGGGGCTTCGTGAATTGCAGGTTGGGGTTTAAGAATGTCATCGACGCGTCGTGAACGAAAAGGCCAGTTGGTGTGGCTTGGCGCTTGGGTGCTGGCAACTGTGCTAAGCACGATTGCGGGCCCATTCGGCACCCATGACGCTTTGGCACCCGGACCTAGGTTGATCTATTGGGCGGGTGTTATTGCACTGTCTGTGTTCGGTTCAGCGTTGGTGTTGCACGCGGCAAAGGGCGCGCCAGTTTGGAAACACATCGCGCTTTGGGGCGGTTTTGTTGTAGCGCTTTCTGCGCTTATCCACGCCCTGAACAGCTGGATTTTCACAGAGTGGCGCGGCGCGGGCCAGCTGTTGTACCTGAGCGTGATCATCGCGGTGACTGTGCTGGTCTTGCATGGCGGTGTCGCCTTGGCACGGTATGTTTTTATACCACAGGCCGAGGGGCCAGTGCGTGATCCAGAGGCGGCGTTTCTGCGGCACCTTCCGCTGGACCGGCGGGGCCCGCTGATCAGGATCGAAGCGCAGGATCATTACTTGAATGTGGTAACCCAGAAGGGCAGCGCGCTTGTGCTGCTGCGCCTTCAAGATGCTGTTGCCGCGCTGCAAGCTGCAGATGGGTTGCAGGTCCATCGATCACATTGGGTCGCCACGAATGCCGTCGCGCAGCACCGCCGTGTCCAAGGGCGCGATTTCCTATTGCTCAAGTCGGGGGAAGAAATCCCTGTCAGCCGGAGCTTTCGACCAGCAGTGATAGAGGCAGGCCTTATCTAGGCGGGCACAGGCACCATCGTGCCTTGCAGGATCGCGATCAGTTTCTCTTGGCCGTTCTCAACCACAAATACTTCTGACGTGACCACGCACAGCCGTTTGCCGGGTTTGATCAGCTTGCCAATTGCGATCAGCCGGTCGCCGCGCGCGGGTGCTATCAGGTTAATCTTGATCTCGGCCGTGACGACCTCCATATCCAGCGGCAGACTGGTCAAGGCAGCATAGCCAGCCGCACTGTCGCCGATAGAGAACGTAAGACCAGCGTGGCCGAACCCCTGCTGCTGAAGCGCGATTGGTAAAATCGGTGCTTCGATTCTGACGGTGCCATGTGACACTTCTGTTAGCGTGGCCCCTAGGGTTGCCATCATGGACTGCGCATCAAAACTGGCGTGAATTCGGGTCGTTATCGCTGCGTCCATGTGGTGCTCCTTTTGCCCCAAGCTGGCATATTCCGAAGAACATGCAAACGCCTATCGCGGCATCGGCACAGCGGTGGGATGAGGCCCCGTAAGAATGGCGCAAGCCTGAGGTGACATAAGCGAGCGAAGCGGATCAGCGCTTGTCCTCAGCCCGCCGGTATATGTGCCGTATGCAGGCAAGATCACGCGGGCATCATCATAAAGGAACGCAGGCCGTGAGATGTTTCGCCCCTTTAGGCTTAGCGCGGCTTTGGGGTGGTAATGCCCCGAAACCTCGCCCTGCGTGCTCTGTGTTGCGATGTGTCGGAAAACCAATGCGTCTTGTTTAAACGCGCTCAGATGTGTCCCGCCAAGTACCACCGGACCGGGGTCGTGGTTGCCTTCGATCCAGACCCATTTGCGCCCAGCTTGCAATCGGGCGATCCAGGCACGCTCGTCGGCGGGCAAAGCATCTGCCGCGCCTAAATCATCAAAGCTGTCCCCCAAGGCGACAACAATCTGCGGATTACAGCGTTCAAGATCATGCGCCAGCTTGGCCAAGGTATCGCGCGTCTCATAAGGGGGTAACGTGGTGCCGCCGCGCCGCGCGATGCGCTCGGATTTCCCCAAATGCAGATCGGAAATACATAGTAACCCATGCTCGGCCCACCAAAGCGCGCCAGAGCCAAGCGCCGTCAACCGCGCGCCGGACAGGGAAAAATCATAGCCAAAGTTCATGCTTCGTTCATGGGGTATTGATGCGCCAACTGCAAGAGGGATGCAGGCGTTAGCATTTGCCGAGATGGGGGAGCTATGAGTACTTTTAAAAGGGTGAAGCCGGAGGCGTTCACGCGCCGTTAACTATGTACAGAGTACGCTCACAGTGCGGTACAGGCTGGAGAGCCGATAGCCGTAAAGGGTGAAGGCGTCTTGGAAGGGCTATTGTGCCTAACCGGGACGTCTTCCGATCTTCACCCTTTTAAAAATACTCAAAACCCGCGCGTTGAAGCCTTTTGATAGGGTCGTGCTTACCACCCCACCCGCCAGCGGGGTTTGTCCGAAGGGGCGGGGCTAATATTGGCCAGTCCTGATGCTTCCATCAAACGGGCAGATTCTCTCGCAAGTAACAGTTCTTCTGCTTCGCCCTTCACCGGGACGCGCCCCATCTCTAGAAACAGGGGGGCGGCAAGGGGGCTGACTTTGGACAGAACCCTATGATCGATCCGCCCTTCTATGCGGGCGAGCATCTCTTGAATCCTGCCAAAGTCGACCAAGCCGCGCAGGGCTTCTTGGCGGGTGATGTCAAGCATGAGATGGTCGGGGTCGTATTTGCTAAGCGTGTCGTAGAGGATATCGGAACTGAACGTTGCCTGCCTGCCGGACTTGCGGGCTTGGGGTGTGTTACGTTCGATCAAGCCGGCGATTGTGGCAGAGGCGCGGAAGGTTCGTTTCATCATGGCATTGCCTGCCAGCCATGTATCCAACCCGTCTTTTAGCGCCATCGGATCGAGTAGAGGGGCCGGGTCCGTAACCGGATCAAGGCCCCAGATCAATGTGGCGTAATCCGTTGCGACAAAGCCGAGGGGGTGCAGGCCAAGGTCCTCCATCCGTTTGGTGATCAGCAGGCCAAGCGTTTGCTGACCATTGCGCCCCGCAAAGCCGTAGAACACGGTTTGCGCATGCCCGTCATGGGGAAAGCTTTCGATCAACAAGCGGCCGGGCTGCGGCAATTGGCTAACCTCGCGTTGCAGCGCCAACCACTCTGCCGTGTGATCTGGCAGTTCGGGCCAGCTGTCTTGGGTGAACATCCGCTGGACCCGCGCAGAAAGCTGCGTTGAGGTGGCAAATTTCGTGCCCATGAAGGAGGCGATACGGGGTTTTTTTGCGGAGTCGCGGCTGACCTCGACGGTCATTTCGCGCAGGCCTTCGTATCTCACGATCTGGCCGCCGATCAAAAATGTGTCGCCAGCCGTAAGGGACGCGGCAAAGCCTTCTTCGATCTCGCCCAGCGGCTTGCCGCCGCGGTTGCGTTTCATGCGGACTTTGAGGGTGTCGGTGTCCTGAATAGTGCCGATGTTCATGCGGATGCGCTGGCTGCTGCGGGGATCACGCAGAGACCAGAGCCCGTCCCTTTGCACGAGCCGTTGCCATTTGTCGTAGGCGCGCAAGGCGTATCCTCCGGTGGCGCAAAAATCGAGACAGGCGTCGAATTCGGGTCGGGTCAGGGTGGCATATGCCCCGGCGGAGATCACTTCGTCAAACAACCTGTCGGCATCAAACGGGCCTGCGCAGGCGGTGATCAGGATATGCTGGCACAATACGTCGCGGGGGCCGGGGCCGCGCGGCTCTCCGTCCAGTTCCCCGTCCAACACGGCCTCGAGTGCGGCGACGCATTCGACGACTTCGAACCTGTTGGCAGGCACCAGAAGGGCCTTGGATGGGGCATTGTAACGGTGGTTGGCGCGGCCGATGCGTTGGACAAGACGTTTCACATTTTTGGGTGCGCCAATCTGGATCACCAGATCAACATCCCCCCAGTCGATGCCCAGATCAAGGCTGCCGGTGCAAACGATCGCCCGCAGATCGCCGCGTACCATTGCGGCTTCGACGCGTTCACGCTGTGTACGGTCGAGGGAACCGTGATGGATGCCGATGGGCAGGCTGTCGTCATTTGCCAGCCACAGGTTGTGAAAGAAAATCTCGGCCTGTGCGCGGGTGTTGTGAAAGATCAACGTCGTGTTGTGTTGCCGGATTTGATCGAGAACGGCAGGGATGGCATAGGCCGCACCGCCGCCAGCCCATGGCGGGGCCTCAGCCGTGCGGAGCATTTGAATGTCGGGGGGCGGGCCGGGGTCGGCCAAGAGGATAGGGCAGGGGTCTGGGTGGCGGGCCATGAAATGGGCGATGGCGGCGGGGTCTTCGACGGTTGCCGACAAGCCCACACGTTTCAGATCGGGGCACAGTGTTTGCAGCCGCGCCAAGGCCAGCATCAACTGATCGCCACGTTTGCTTTCGGCCAGCGCATGGATTTCGTCAATCACCACCCGTTTCAGCCCTTTGAACATGCGCGGTGCATCCTCGTAGGAGGTGAGCAAGGCGAGGCTTTCGGGGGTGGTCAGCAGGATATGTGGCGGGTCGGCGCGTTGGCGGCGTTTGCGCGTTTGCGAGGTGTCGCCGGTGCGGTCTTCGATGCGGATCGGCAGCCCCATTTCGGTAACCGGCGTGGTGAGGTTGCGTTTGATATCCGCGGCAAGCGCCTTGAGCGGGGAGATATAGAGCGTGTGCATCCCCTCGTGATCGCCATCGGCCAGATCGACAAGGGTAGGAAGGAAACCGGACAGGGTTTTGCCCCCGCCCGTGGGGGCGATCAGGAGCAAGGCCGGGGCATCTGCGCGGTCGAGCATGTCTTGCTGGTGGGGGTGAACCGTCCAGCCTTTGCTAGCGAACCATTGGGTGAATTGGGGCGGTAAAGAATGCATGGTGTTTAGATAGCATGGGTCTGCTTGGGGGCCAGCCTTGCGCAGAAGGTTTAAGTGGGGGC
Source organism: Sulfitobacter sp. AS59 (assembly GCF_038899995.1). Taxonomy (NCBI): domain Bacteria; kingdom Pseudomonadati; phylum Pseudomonadota; class Alphaproteobacteria; order Rhodobacterales; family Roseobacteraceae; genus Sulfitobacter; species Sulfitobacter sp. AS59. Next base: position 98,251 of record NZ_JBBMQK010000007.1, on the reverse strand, counting down.
CAGCCCCCACGCCCCCGGAGTTTACTTGGAAAAATGAAATCAGGGGCGGGGCTTGAGGTTCTTGATGGCTGTTTGGATGAGTTCGGGGAGCGCTGTGTTGGCGTCCGTTGGGGCGGCATCAAGGGCGCTGGCGACGTCTTTGACCAGAATACCGATGGTGTTGTCGGGGGCAAAACCGTCGCGGGCGAATTCGATGTCATCAAACCCGGAAGCGAACCAGTTCTGACCCGAGGACGTGTGGATCAGGTTCAGGAGCTCGCCTTCGTCCAGGCCCGATTGATCGGCCCAGTCCAGCACAAGCCGGGTCATGGCGGTGTTACTGGCGGCGAGCAGGTTGTTGAGGACCTTGGCCTGCATGCCTGCGCCATACGCGCCCATATGATGGAAGTGTTTGCCCATTGCGCCGAATAGTGGCTGTGCTGCGTGCAGGTCATCGCTGTCTCCGCCCAGCATAAAGCTGAGCCGCGCCTGTTCTGCCGCGATCTGGGCCCCCGACATGGGCGCGTCGATCAGGGTGATGTGAGACGGCACACGGTCGCGTAGACCCAGCACATATCGGGGGCTGAGGGTGGAACACAGGATGATGCGGCGCAGGCTGGGAATGGCGGTGAAATTCTGATCCCCAAACAAAACCGCATCGGTTTGATCAATGTCGCGCACGACGGTGATCAGGGTATCAAGGTCTTCGGAGAAGACAGCGATGTCGTCGGTGATGTGATCCGCTTCGGACGGCACCACATCGTAGCCACGCGCGGGCAGGTCAGCCGCCCGCAGCGCTGCCAACATCGGCGCGCCCATGCGGCCACAGCCTGCGACGCCGATCAAAGACCGCATTGCATCATTTCGCGATGTCTTCGTCGTCGATGAACATGTTGGCCCAAGCACGGTCCATCAGGTCGGGGGTCATTTGGTAGGGGGTTCCTTCGAAGTCGCAGATGGCGATGATCTGGTCGATCAAAAACACCGGCTGATAGTTGGCAAAGCTGTTGTCGATGGTGGGGTATTTGGTGTTGAGCAAATGGACTACCGTGGCTTCATCCAAAGGCATCTGGCGATCCTTTGCAACCATCGCAAAAATCTTGAGGAAGTTTTTCTGATCCGGTCCGTCAATCTTGATCTTGAAGAAGATGCGGCGCAGGGCGGCTTGGTCGAAGATTTCGTTCGGGTGGAAGTTGGTCGAAAAGATCACCAGCGTGTCGAACGGCACCTCGAAGTTTTCACCCGACTGCAGGGCGAGGATATCCTTGTTTTCCTCAAGCGGGACAATCCAACGGTTGACGATGCTTTGCGGGCTTTCTTTCTGGCGGCCAAGGTCGTCGACGATGAAGATGCCGCCGGTTGCTTTTAGCTGAAGCGGGGCCTGATAGGTTCGGGCCGTGGGGTTATACACCAGATCCAACATATCAAGGGACAATTCCCCGCCAGTGATAACCGTGGGCCGTTCGCATTTCACATAGCGGCTGTCATAGCTGGTGATCCGGCGCAGGGCGTTGGGGTTCTGTTCGTCGGGCGCGATGGCGCAATGCACGATGGGATCATAAACAGTGATCACCTGCGCGGCATATTCGATTGCGCGCGGCACATAGATTTCGTCGCCAAGGGCGGCGCGGATGCCGTTCGAGATGCTGGATTTGCCGTTGCCCGGCGGGCCATACATCAGAATGGAACGCCCCGCAGAAACCGCAGGCCCCAGATTGCCAAGCAGTTCGTCCGGCAACACAAGATGACCCATTGCTCGTTCAAGCTGGATGCGGGTGATCTGCATGTTGCGCACGGATTGGCGTTCGACTTGCTCGCGGTAAACATCGAGCGGGACAGGCATCGGGCCGAAATATTCGGACTGCGCCAGTGCGTCGAGCGCGCGTGATTTGCCCAGATCCGTAAGCTGATATCCCATTTCGGTGCTGTTATTGGCGTTCAATGTGCCCGTCGCTTCGACCAGACGTTGGTCGCGGGCCATATCGATCAATTCTTGGGTGACCTGCACCGGCAAGCATAGCGCGTCGGCGGTTTCGCTGACCTGTGTCACGTTCTTGCGGAACATGGTTTTGATCATGATATCGCGCATCATGACCACTGGCAGTTTCATGTCTTGGATGGTGCGTGGCGGTGGTGGTGCCATCACAGCAGAGGTTTGCACATTCATGACAAGGCCCTTTGGATCAACGGATCGGATTTGGCGATCTGGTTAACGGGCGAATATGGCGTAAATCAGGCCCCGAAACGCGCACCAAGGATCAAATAGATGGCAAGGGTAGGGCCAAGGGCCAAACCCATCGGGAATTTCTTGCTTTGCTCCCAGCTGGTCCAATGGGGCACCATCTTGCGGATCGGGGTGTATTTGGCACCGCGATGGGTGGCGGCAGCAGCCAGAATTGTGGCCATGAGCAGTGCAAGCATAAGGCGCAGATCGCCCAAAGCGACAAAGGGAACAGCGGCAGCAATGAATTTTGCATCGCCCGCCCCCATGACCCCGGCAGCGTTCAGAAAAATCCCGACCACCAACGCGACAGCCATTGCCAGCAGGTGCCAAAGATAGGTTTCAAAGGGCAGTGCAATCGGGCCGATCACCACAAAAACAGCAGCCAATGCCAGCACTGTCGGGTTCGTTATCCGCATCGATGCCATGTCCGTATAGGCCGCATAGAGGCATAGGGGGACGACGAAGGGCAGAAACCATAGGGCTGCGTAAACGGTGATCGACATCACCCGTCAGCCCGAGTTTTCCAAAGCACGCAGTGACCGAACGGCGGTTTCAAAATGCTGCGGATGGGTGCTGATGGCGTCTTGCAACAGGCCTTTGCCGGTTTCGACGTCGCCTTTCTTGATCGCTGATAAGGCAAGCGTGTGCAAAAGCTGCGCGCGTTCTGTCTGGTCCATCTCGATCGGGGGGAGCGAATATTCGCGCTGTGCGCCGCGCGCCAGCACCAAATTGTTCTTGGCGGTAAACAGGGTGGGGTCCTGACGGATCGCGTCGCCAAACAACCGCTCGGCTGCTTTGTATTCGCCACGTGTCAGTTTGGAATAGCCCCAGTTGTTCATCACCGACGCAGGCTGCATGGTCAGACCGATTGCGATTTCGTAAAAGCTGTCGGCCTTTTCCCATTCCTGCTTGCTGTCTGCGACAATCGCCTCAAGCCGGTAGCGGTTATAGGTTTCATGGGTCGGGGGCACTGTGTCTAATGTCTTTTCAGCCTTTGCCCAATCGCCAGAGCGGATCAGCGCGTCCGCATAGTCGACACTGTCATCCGGTGTCGCGTCTTCCATTTTGATGATCTTTGCCCAGATGGTTGCCGCTTCGGGATAGCGTTTTGCGCGAACCAAGGATTTCGCCAGTCCGCGTTGGATTTCGATCCGTTCGGGGTTTTCCTGCGCGGTGCGGGAAAAGTAGTTCACCGCCTCGTTCGGATCCGCGACGGTCAGCATCACATCGTTAAGGTTGGTTTCATCGATGACATTTACATCTTGAAATGCACGCGAAACGGCGTTGTCACCAGACTTGTCACCACAGCCTGAAACGATAGTCGCGCCTGCAATGCAGGCGGCCAATATAATGGGGTGGCGCATTTGTGCGTCCTTTTACTGCTCTGTCTCGGTCATGGTACTGACCGGATCAGGAAGTCACCCGAACCGCGCCGCACCAATTTATAATCGTCTTCTTGATTTTGGATCGTAACAGAGTTTTCTGTTTTTGCGAGTGCTAAGCGTAAATTGTCGCGGATTGCGTCACTTTCGCCATTGTCGAGCGCATAAGCCTTACGAAACGTAAGCTTTGCTTCGGCCAATTTGCCACGCTCCATCAAAACCACGCCTAGATTATTCCATACCTCGGGCTGGGTGGCGTCCTTGGCCACGGCCTCGCGCAGCAGCTTTTCGGCTTGTCCCAACCGCCCCAAACCCAGATTGGCACTGCCCAGACCAGACAGGATTTCGGCACTCAGTGTGGTCGCCAGTGCCGCACGGTTAAAGGCGCGGATGGCCAGTTCGTATTCTCCGGCGGCCATCAGACGATGCGCCACTTCGACCCCGTCTTCGGCATCTTTGCGCATGTTCACGCCGGGGGCAAAGGGGCTGGGGTCGCTGCGCTGGCCCCCTAACGCAGGAAAACCGCCCGGTGAACAGGCGGTTAATCCGGTGGCAACTGTCAGGCAAAGCACAAACGCAGCGCTGCGTTTGAGACCTTGGCGTATGATCATCTTGTACCTGCACCCAGCTGTGTAATTCCCAGTACGGACGGCGCTACGAGGATAAGTAGCAAAGGCGGTACTGTCAGCATCATTGTGGCAAGGGTCATCTTGGTTGGCAACTTGTTTGCGGCCTCTTCGGCGCGCATCACGCGTTTATCGCGCATCTCTTCTGCATAGACCCGCAGGGCATCGGAAATGGATGTACCAAAGGCGGCAGATTGAACCAGAACGGTCACAAAGGACGAGATATCCTGAACGCCACAGCGTTCGCCCATATCGTTCAAGACGGTGATCTTGTCCTTGCCAGCCTTCATTTCATAGGCAACGACTTCGAACTCTTCGGCCAATGCGGGATAGGACGCACGCAGCTCGCTTGCAACACGCACGATAGATTGATCCAGTGATTGCCCCGCCTCGACGCAGACCAGCATCATATCCAGCGCGTCGGGAAAACCACGGGTGATTTGTTCTTTGCGCTCGGCCGCGCGTTTGGTCACCCAGTAGCGGGGCAGGTAATAGCCGATGCCGCCGGGACCAACCGTATAAAGCATCATTTTTTGGGTTGTCAGACCTTCGCCGCCGCCCAGAAAGTTGACGTAGACAACCCCGATCACCAGCCCGGATATGCCAAGGATCATCTGGGCAAAGTGGAAAAACCGCACCGCATCGCGCGAGGAATAGCCGGCCTGCCGCAGCATCAGCTCTTTGGCGCTAAGCTCTTCCAGATTTTCGGGCTCAAGAAACTTGGCGAATTTCTGAAGCTGCTCATTCCGGTCAGACTGCCGCAGACGCTGTTGCGAGGACCGAGGCCCAGACGCGGCGGATTGACTACGCTTAAGCTTGGTTAACGGGTCCTCTGGCTGGCGGAGGATCATCAGAACGGTCCCGCCGATCATCATCAGGCCCATAACGCCCAGTAAGATGATCCAGCCAAGCGGGCCCATCATATTATCAATGGTCGAAAAAATATCCACGATAGCCCCCTTAAACCTTAATGTCGGTCAGTTTGCGCATGACCAACAGGTTTGCGCTTAAGAACACGACGACCGCGATACACCCGGGCACGAACAGCGGGTGGGTCATGACCTCGTCATAGTAATTAGGGTCGCCCAGCTTGATCACGATCAATGCGACAATCGGGAACGCCGACAGGAACTTGCCGGACCATTTCGCCTCGGCTGTGATGGCGTTTACGCGGCGGAACAATTTGAAACGGGCGCGGATCACCTTGGCCAGACCGGCCAGAATTTCAGCAAGGTTGCCACCTGATTGTTGTTGGATGGTCACGGCCATCGCAAGGAAGCGTAGATCTTGCATATCCAGCCGTTCCGCCATGTCTTTCAGCGCCTCGCCGACGTCGCGCCCGTAGGCGGATTCATCCGCGATAATGCCGAATTCCGACGCAAGCGGGTCTTGAATTTCTTTCGCGACGATGGAAATCGCGCTGGAAAACGGGTGCCCGACACGCAGGGAACGGACCATAAGTTCAACGGCATCTGGCAGTTGCTCTTCGATCATGTTCATCCGTTTTTTCGCCTTTGTGGCGACCCAGAAATACACCGCCCCGATGCCGATACCGATTGAGATGATCATCCGCACGGGCGGTTCGGTGCTGGTGCCAATGGTCAGACCGAAAAACGCTACAATAGACAGCCCGGCCATGATCATAACCAACTGCTGCGGCGAAAACGCGATTGCGGCTTTTTGTGCTTTTTCAGCCAGCATGGAATAGATCGGGATCGATTTGCGATCCATGTGCTGCTGCATTTCCTTGCGCAGCTTATCCAGCACCTCTTCGCGACGGGTGCCTTTTTCCAACATTTCAAGACGCCGGTTCACGCGGCTGTTCAGGCTGATGGATTTGCCAAAGGCGACCAGATACAAACCTTCGACCAGCACCAGAACGCCGATAAAGATCAGACCATAGATGATAGGTTCAATGCTCATGACGTGTTCCCTTACTTGACCACAGTGGGTTCATAGATCGAGGACGGCAGATCATAGCCCCACATCTTAAACCGTTCTGAGAAATGGCTGCGCACGCCTGTGGCGGTGAAATGGCCGATAATCTTGTTTTCAGGCGTTAACCCGACCCGCTGATAGCGGAACAATTCCTGCATCGAGATCACGTCGCCCTCCATCCCGGTGATTTCCGAGATCGATGTCATACGCCGCGAGCCATCTTGCAGGCGCGAGGCCTGCACGATCAGGTTTACAGCGCTTGATATCTGGCTGCGCACGGCCTTGAGTGGCATTTCAATGCCTGCCATCGCAATCATATTTTCCAAACGGCTGATACCGTCGCGGGCAGAGTTGGCGTGGATCGTGGTCATTGATCCGTCGTGGCCGGTGTTCATGGCCTGCAACATATCGATCACCTCGTCACCGCGGGTTTCCCCCACGATGATGCGGTCCGGGCGCATCCGTAGCGCGTTTTTCAGACAATCGCGGGCTGTCACTTCACCTTTTCCCTCGACGTTGGGCGGGCGGCTTTCCATCCGGCCGACATGGGTTTGTTGCAGTTGAAGTTCGGCGGTGTCTTCGATGGTCAGAATGCGTTCGTCATTGTCGATAAAGGATGACAGAGCGTTCAACGTGGTTGTCTTACCTGACCCGGTGCCGCCCGATACGATGATGTTCAGGCGGGTGGCCACAGCCGCTTGCAGATAGGCGGCCATTTCCTCGGAAAAGGCACCGAAAGACACCAGATCATCAATGCCCAGCTTGTCTTTTTTGAACTTACGAATGGATACAAGGCTGCCGTCCACCGCAATTGGCGGCACCATGGCGTTGAAACGTGACCCGTCTTTCAGCCGCGCATCCACGTATGGGTTGCTTTCGTCCACGCGACGGCCCACAGCTGAAACGATCTTGTCGATGATCCGCAGCAGGTGCTTTTCATCTTTAAACGTGACGTCCGTCAGTTGCAGTTTACCGGCACGTTCCACGAAAATCTGTTGGGGGCCGTTTACCAGAATATCGTTGACGGTATCGTCTTTCAGCAATGTCTCAAGCGGGCCAAGACCGGTGACTTCGTCGTAAAGTTCAGAGTTCAGCTGAACCCGATCTTCGCGGTTCAGCACGATGGATTTTTCGGACAGGATTTCAGCCGAAATATCGTTGATCTCTTGGCGCAGGTCTTGTTCGGTCGCGTGTTCAAGTGCGGCAAGGTTCAGGTTGTCCAAAAGTGCACGGTGAAGCTCCAGCTTCAGCTCGCTCATCCGCTGTTTGCGCTTTAGCTCGCGGTCCTGGGGGGCCGCCATCGCGGGCACCGCCGCCCGGCGCATTGTGACAGGTTTGATCGCCGGTTGGTCCGCTGGTTTTGGCGGTTCCGCTTTTGCGGGGGCCGCTGGTTTTGTAGGCACGGCAACGTTCGGTTTTTTGTATTTGGAAAACATTGGGCGACTTTCTGGTTTAGCGGGCGCTTTGATCGGTCTTAGGCAGCTTTGACGCCGTCGTTCTTCAGCTCGTGAATAGAGGCGGCCAATTTCGCGAATTCGCGGCGCAACGGGCTTTTGGGGGCGGAAATGGCCAAGGGCGTACCATGATCATTGGCCTGCGTTACTTGCTTGCCACCATCAGGAAGCTGCACATCAATCGAGATGCCCAAGCTTTCAGCCAGACGCTTTACGCGGCTTTTTGATGTAAGATCAGTGAACTTTGGCGCGCGGTTCAGGATGAACCGCAATGTTTCAATTGGCAGTTCTTCGGATTGCAGCGCGCGTTTGAACCGCAGGGTATTTTGCGCACAGCGCATGTCCAGCTCAAGCAGGGCGAAATAGACATGTGCGTTGGTCAGCACCGTTTCCGTCCATTGCACCAAGGTCGATGGCATATCGACAATGACGTAATCAAACTGGTTGCGTGCCACATCAAGAATGCGCTTCACATCATCGGATGTAATAAGATCAAGCGGCAGAATTTCCGGCGGTGACGTCAAAACGTGAAGCCGCTCTTCGTAAGTCAAAAGCGCTTGGCCAAAGCTTTCTTCGTCCATGGTTTCGGTCTCGGACAGCATATCATAGACCGCTTCGCGGGGCGGCAGATCAAGATATGTCGCGACCGATCCGAACTGAAGATCAAGATCCAGCAGGCATACTTTGGCGGGGTTTTTCTTGTCCGCTGTGGCCAGTTCCCACGCGAGATTTACAGCCATGGTCGTCGCGCCAGTACCACCGGCCAAACCGTGCACAACGATCAGCGCACCATCCTTTTGCGCACCCGATGTGAGTTGCGCGGTCTGGGGTTCTGGCTGCGGCGCTTGGACGGGGGCCGCGCGCACACGCTCAATGGCCGCTGCCAATTCCCCTTCGGGAAGCGGGTAGGGGACAAATTCATCCGCGCCTTGGCGCAGCAATGAGTGAAGCGAAACCGGGCTCATGTCCTCGGCGATCAGAATAACCTTTAAATCTTGTGCTTTGGCTTGGCTGATGACCTGACCCATGAGGGCAAGGTTATCTTCATCCGCCGCATCGACAGCCAGTGCGATTAGCTCAAGCGTTTGGGATTCCGGTTGTCCTAGAAAAGACAGCGCTTCGGCAAAGCTAAGATCGCCCCAGCATTCGCCCAAAGCACCTTCCATATCTTCGATCAGAAGGTCGAAGTTTTGCACATCGCGACTGACCGTGCAGGCGACGATTTGCGGGGCTTCGATCTGTGGCACTGTGCTGGCCATGGCCTCTTTCTTCCTTCCATATTGGGTGCTTGGCAGAGACGTCATGGCAGAGCGCCGGATTAGACATCTTTGCGGTCGCTTGCGCCGGATCTGTTAACCAGTCGCAATTTGCCCGTTGCACAGGATATCTCAGCGAACTAGGGCGAGATTGGGGCTAAAAAGCTTCTATTGTTGGGTATTTTGAAACGATCATGGGTCGTGCAGCGGATTGGTGATTTCGGCGCGATCCCAGCTAGGGCGCACGCCAGTTGCAATGCACCGTCCTTGGCTATTCGGTCGCGAGCGCGGTTGTACTGCCCGTCAACTGTGTTGGTGGCACCGCGCTGGCCACGTAATCGCGGTAAATGATCTGCGCGTATTTCCCGTCCAGCACGGTCGGATGGCGCTTTACGAAACCGTTAACTTCGGTAACGGTCCGCCGGTTTGCACGTTCGCGCCCTTGCGAGACGATCAAGGGCTGTGTTTCGCCAAAGGAAACAACGGCTTCTAGCCGGCTGCGCCCGATGCCTTGCGTCGCAAAAAAGCTGATAACGGCCTGTGCACGGCGCATGCCAAGCGATTTGTTATAACGGTTTGAACCCACGGCATCGGTATGTCCGTACACGCGGAAACGCACCTCGGGGAATTGGCGTATCCAGTTCGCCTGCTGCCGCAAAGCCGCCTGCGCTGGCCCGTCCAGCTGGGCAGAGTTAAATGCGAACGTCACCGTTGATGGCACTTCGCTGGCAAAACGATTTGCCAGATCAAAGGTGTATTGTTTTTCGCCTGTCATGATCAGGCGGTTGTTCAGCGTGGCGTCGCCAAAGGTGCCGATATCGGTGATTGAACCAGCTTCGCGATAGAATTGCGTATACACTGGATCCGAGCTTTGCCCGCAAGCGGCGAGCATCGTAAGGGTTGCGATCAGGCTGGCTGAACCAAGTTTGGCTGTGATCTGAGAATTCATCGCTTTAATCCAGTACGTAGCCGTAAGAGCCACTGAAATCCTGTTTGGCAACTTCGCCTGCAGCACCTTTCGTCGGTGCGCGCGTGCCACCGGTCACCCGTCCGTTAAGGAACAAATCGCTTTCGGTGGGCGGGGTGATCCGGTCCGTGGGCAGTGCCAAAGCCTCGCCGCGGGTTGGTGTCACCAGATGGGCGGTAATGATAATCACCAGCTCGGTCTGCTGGCGTTGATAGTTCGCGCTGCGGAATAGGGCCCCCAAAACAGGAACGTCGCCGATCCACGGCAGTTGGCTGGAGGTGTCGGTAAAGTCATCTTGCAAAAGTCCCGCAATAGCAAAGCTTTCACCATCGCGCATTTCGACCGTGGTCGATGTTTCGCGGCGGGTGAAGGCCGCGATGTTAAAGCCATTGCCCAAAGACACCGAATTTGACGCGTCAATTGCTGACACAGCGGCGTTGAGTTCTAGATTGATCAGATCCTTATCGACGACACGGGGGATAAAGCTCATCTCGACGCCGAAGGGTTTGTATTCGACCGAAACGCGGTCATCAGATTGCGACACAGGAACCGGATATTCGCCACCCGCCAGGAATTTCGCCTCTTGGCCGGACAGGGCAACAAGGTTGGGTTCAGCAAGGAAACGCACCGCGCCTTTTTGTTCAAGCGCTTCAAGCAGCAAGCCGACCTGAGTAGAACCGGCGTTAAAGCCGAACAGGACCGCGCCCGCATTGGTGTTGGTCGAAGGGGTCGATCCGGCAAGCGAATTGGCAATGGCCCCGGATGTGTTGGTTGTATTGGTCCCGCCGCTCAAGGTGCGACTTGCGGCACCCAGACCGTCCAGCGCCAAGGACGCGCTAAGCGATTTTGAAACCGACCGCTGCATTTCAGCAAAGCGGACTTTCATCATGACCTGCTGAATGCCGCCCACACTCATCAAATTCGATACGCGCTCCGGTGCATAGCGTTCCGCCAAATCCAGCGCGCGCTGCAAACGCTGCGTTGATGACACGATGCCGGACATGACGATGCCGTCATTTGCTGTGCGCACTTCGATCTTTTCACCGGGAAGGATCTGGCGCAGCCGTTCTTTGAATTCCGAGATGTCCGAGGCGACGCGCACATCGACATTCGTGATCAACTGGCCGGCCGCGTCCAACAACGTCAACGTGGTCAGACCGGGGGATTTGCCCAGAACATAGATGGTGCGTTCAGACAAAGACGAAATGTCGGCGATGCCGGGGTTCGCGATGCTAAGCTCTGCAAAGGGGATGTCGCTTTCAACCACGACCGCGCGGTTCATCGGAACCTCAAGCGCGCGGTTGGTACCCTTTTTGACCACGCGCAGGGTGTCAGCCTGCACGGCGGTCGGGGCGGCCATCATCATTGGCATTGCACATAGGGTCAGCCCCAAAAAGGCCGCTGTAAATAATTTATCGATTTTCATGTGACCTGCCTTTGTGATCACGCCTCTGGGGTGGGTCTTGTTGCCCGTCGTTTCCCACACCTTGAGCGTATTTGGCCATTTTTGCAAGAATCAATGATGCAACGGTGCAATTTGCTGTGGATTAAGGGCAACATGTGCCTTTAAAGACCAAAAGCCACGCATCATGGCGCGGCATTTGGTGTGATTTACCGAAAACTCAGTTTGTGCAGGGGATCGGAATTTCCATAACTTCTGCACCCCGGCGCGTCCGTATTGTGCATACGCGTTCTTTCTCGACTTCTACCTTCGCGGTTTCTGTCTGGATGCCCAATAGCTTGCGTTGGTCGACCTCGATGCTGGAGGCGACTGTGTCATCTTCTGCCCCGACCAGCGACAGCGACAGCTTGCCGGTGGACTGCGCCTGCGCCAATGCGGCGACCTGATCGGGTTTGACCGCAACTGTCACGGTTTGTGCGATCTCGGCTTCGCTGCGTTCGCCGCCCGCGCTTTGGTCAATCGCGATCAGTTGGATGCCCGCCTCAATCAGCTTGGTGACATCACCCGATCCGTTTTGACTGGCCCCGTCCAAGTTAATGCGGCCGGTCCAATAGACATCGACGCGGTCACCGGGGCGCAGAAAACCGGAAACGCCGCTGGATGCATCAACCATGATTGTGAAAGCGCGCGTGCCACGTTCCAGCCGAGATGTCAGACCTGTGTCTTGGCCCGGCTCAGTGACCTTGACGGCCATAATGGCTTCGTCTTTTTCGATGGCGCGTAGCACCACGCGCAACTGGTCGCTGTTTTCTGGGAAAAGAACGGCAGCGTCCAGAAACGTGCCCTCGGGGATTGCATTTTCAGGCCATGCGACTTGGCGGACATCATCGCGCGAAAGCTGTTGGCCGTATTTCAGAGGTTTATCGGCGACGAAGACATTCACCGTCGGCACGATCTGGGCCAACGCGGCCTGTGCCTGTGCGTTTGCCATCTGGTATTCGCCGATGCGGCCCTTGGCCAGATAGACTGCACCGCCCGCAAGAGCGATGCCCGCCAACAGGACCAGTCCAAATAACATCCGCATGGTGTTTCCCTCGTAAATTCATCCGCCAAAAATATTTCTGGCGTATATCGCGCCCAAGATGCCGGTAAATTATGGCCTGACTATGGAGCAGAGGCGGCATTAATGAGCCGACAGTTTGTTATGGGGTAATTGGTCGGCTCTAGTAGATATTTGTGGGTCAAGAACCGCCAGGTTTCATGACGATTGTCCGGTCGGCAAGATCGACAGTGCCATCACGGGTGGCCGTAACGATCATGAGCGCGAAGAAGACAATGGCAGCACATAGTACAACCCAGTCAACAGTGATCGCACCGTCGGCCTTGGTGATAAAATTTTTGATTTTATTGTACATGAATGATGCCTTTAGGGGTTAAAATCTCGATCAAATTGGCCGCATCTTGCTGCATAAAATGCGGCCAATTTTTGTTGAACAATCAAGATTTTTTGCAATCTTATCGGAGTGTTAGCTTCCGACTTTGGCTGGCTTAACCGTGTCCATGTAAGTTTTGGTGTTGCTGGTCAGTGTGGACGCGCCACTTTCGATCGATGAGTAAGCAGCAACGGCCAGGCCAACAACGGCGGCGGTCAGAACAACCCAGTCAACTGTTACTGCGCCGGATTCGTCATTTTTAAAGTTTTTGATAAGTTTCATCATGGTATGTCCCTCCAAGGATCACAAAGAATTTCAATCTCAACCGTGTCGATGTCTGCGGCGCTGTGTCTGCTTATTCAGCGTCTGTCCGACTTGGTATGACGCTATATAGCCCCCTGAATGAGGCATGAATTTGGCGTCAATTGTGACATTTGCGCTTTCTGCGACGATTAACTGCAGATTAATTTTACGCGCCTGAATCTAAATGAAAAAAAGTTTCAACTTTTTCTGAATCCCCCGCTTGGGCAGGGTTTGGGGCTTAGATTAAGGCGATTTAGCCACAATCCCTGCCATGATTGGCTGGTTTTTAGAGGTTTTTCATGCGATGTTCAGCCTATCGAGCAGAATAAGCATAAAAAGCAGGCGAAGATGTTTCGATTATTTACGATCTCGCTCATGGCGGGGGTATTGGCGGGGCCAATGCTCTGGGCTGACGCGCCCAAACCTTTTCCACAGTTCGAAGCAAAACGTGTAAAGCCGCCCAAACCGGGAAGCCGGAACCGAATTAACGTCTTCATTGAACCCCAAGCACCAGCCACCCCGCAGGTCGTGGCGACGCCATCGGGGGCCATCGCGCCTGCTGCACCGGGGCAGTTTGACTGGTTCTGGGATAAGGTATCGCCTGATCGGGCCAAGTCAGGACCCGGACGGCTAGAAGTTGCAATGACGACGCTCGCCACCGCGGGCAGCAAGGTGCCGGCACCCCGAATGCAGCAAATGCAGCAGATCGCGCAAGCCAACGGAATAGACATCTTACGTTCAACCATCGGAACCAAGGTGTCACCTGCATTGGTCTTGGCGGTGATCACTGTTGAATCGGCGGGGCGAGCAGACGCCATCAGCGGGGCAGGGGCCCAAGGGTTGATGCAGTTGATGCCAGACACGGCCGCGCGTTTTGGCGTGGATGACAGTATGAAGCCCACCCAAAATATCTTGGGCGGTGTGAAATACCTTGATTGGTTAATGGGCCATTTTGACAGTGATCCCATTCTGGTGCTGGCAGGATATAATGCGGGCGAGGGATCGGTACGCGACCATGCAGGCGTGCCACCTTTCGCAGAAACCCGCGATTATGTGCCCAAGGTGTTGGCCGCGTTCCAAGTGGCCAAAGGGCTGTGCCAGACCCCGCCAGAGCTTATTTCAGACGGCTGCGTTTTCGTGGCAATGAAATAGCCCACGAAAAAGGGGCGCAGCCAACCAAGTCGCGCCCCTTTCTTAATGTCTTGGTCAATTAGACGATTGTGGCTTGGGTCGCGGCGCGCAGCTCTTCCTCGGTAACGCCATCGGCGCATTCCACGATCTTTAGCCCACCTTCGACGACATCCAGTACACCAAGGTTGGTGATGATGCGGTCCACCACGGCCTTGCCGGTCAGCGGCAGGCTGCATTCCTTAAGGACTTTGCTGTCGCCGTGTTTGTTGGTGTGATCCATCACAACGACCACGCGGCCAACACCAGCCACCAGATCCATCGCGCCGCCCATGCCTTTGACCAGCTTGCCGGGGATCATCCAGTTTGCCAGATCGCCGTTTTCAGCAACTTCCATGGCACCAAGGATCGCCATGGCAATCTTGCCGCCGCGGATCATGCCAAAAGACGTCGCACTATCGAAATAGGCGGTCTGGGGCAGTTCCGTGATGGTTTGCTTGCCCGCGTTGATCAGGTCGGCGTCTTCGGTCCCGTCAATCGGGAACGGGCCCATGCCGAGCATGCCGTTTTCCGATTGCAGGGTCACTTCGACGCCTTCGGGGATGTAGTTTGACACCAGCGTCGGAATCCCGATGCCCAGGTTCACATACCAGCCGTCTTGCAGTTCGAGCGCGGCGCGCGCCGCCATTTGATTGCGATCCCACATATTATGCGCTCCTTACCGTGCGTTGTTCGATCCGCTTTTCATGCTCACCCTGAACGATGCGGTGCACATAGATGCCGGGCAGGTGGATCGTGTCAGGGTCAAGGCTGCCTGTCGGAACGATCTCTTCGACCTCGACGATGCAGATTTTGCCGCACATCGCGGCGGGCGGGTTAAAGTTGCGGGCGGTCTTGCGGAACACCAGATTGCCTGTCGCGTCCGCTTTCCACGCCTTTACGATGGCCAGATCGGCAAAGATGCCCTCTTCCATGATATAGGTCTCGCCGTTGAAATCTTTGTGCTCTTTACCTTCGGCGATGACAGTACCAACGCCCGTTTTGGTGTAGAAGCCGGGAATGCCCGCGCCGCCGGCACGCATACGTTCAGCCAGCGTGCCTTGTGGGTTGAATTCCAATTCCAGCTCGCCGCTGAGATACTGACGCATAAACTCGGCGTTTTCGCCCACGTAAGAGCTGATCATTTTCTTGACCTGCTTGGTCTGAAGCAAAATGCCGATCCCGAAATCGTCAACGCCCGCGTTGTTCGACGCAAACGTCAGATCCTTGGTGCCAGCGTCGCGGATCGCAGCAAGCAGCAGTTCGGGGATGCCGCAGAGGCCAAAACCGCCAGCGGCAATCAGCATGCCGTCGCGTAATACGCCGTCCAGCGCTTCGGCGGCGCTACCATAGATTTTCTTCATTCCGGGTCCTTTCGATAGCGGGGCCATCCCGCGCGTCTCCATGCATATTCACTTCTATGACGCTACGTTTCGCAGGTGTCAAATATGGCTCAGGCGCACCGGTTAAGATGCGCCTGAAAACTGTTCTAATTGTAAGTGAAGAGGGATTATTGGGCTGCTCAGCCGCTCATTCGCGCGCTGCTTTTTCTCAGACGATACGAACCTGGGTGCCGATGGGCGCGATTTGAAACAGCGCTTCGATCATGTGATTGTAAAGACCGATACACCCGTCCGAGCTTTGCCGCCCGATCTTGCGGGTGTCGTGGGTGCCGTGGATCAGATAGGCGGGCCAGCCCAGATACATCGCATGGGTGCCCAGCGGATTGTCCGGGCCGGGGGGCATGTATTTCAATTCGGGGTTGCGTTCGATCATGCTGGCGGTCGGGGTCCAGTCGGGGCCAACACGTTTGCGCATGATCTTGGTGTAGCCGCGCTTGGTCAGCTCGTCACTGCGCGGCACAGAGGTCGGATATATATTATAAGTTTCGCCGTCACCGCTCCAGAAATGCAAGGCACGCGATGTCGTGTCCGCAACGATGGCGGCCTTGCCAAGATCATCAAAGTGGTCCTGCCAGCGCTGCTGGGTAAAGCTAGAGGTGTTGTGGCGTACAGGGTCGCCCTCCCTTTCCGGCTCGGCTGACTGCGCGCGAAGAATAGAGGGCATGAATAGGGTGGCACCGGCCACCGTTAAAAATTTGCGACGTGGAATATTCTGCTCGGCCATCCTTGTGCTCCTTATGCTGTGGCATTCACTGCACAGGTGACACTTGGATGGCCAAGCGGCAATTCACGTATTCATGAATTGCAATGCATTCACGAAATGGTTACCCGGCCTTCTTGGCGGGCGCCTTTTTCGCGGGCGCTTTCTTTTTGGCGGCGGGCTTCTTTGCTGCGGGCTTTTTAGCAGCGGCCTTTTTTGCAGGTGCCTTTTTGGTGGCGGCCTTGCGCTTGGCCGGTGACTTGGCCAGCTTCTCCTCGATCAGCTCGACGGCACGTTCCATGGTCAGGTCGGCAGGCTCGACTTCTTTGGGAATGGTCGCGTTGACCTTTTCCCATTTCACGTAGGGCCCGTATTTTCCTTCCATGATGTTCACATCGCCGCCCAGATCTGGGTGCTCGCCCATTTCGCGGATCGGTTTTGCGGCCTTGCCACGCCCGCCCCGGCTGGCAACCTTTTCGGCCAGCAATTGCACGGCACGGTTCATGCCAACGGTGAATACTTCGTCGAGGCTTTCAAGGTTGGCGTTTGTGCCGCCACGATCCGACGTGCTGGGCGCATGTTTGATATAGGGGCCGTAACGCCCGATATTGGCCCAAACCATGATCCCGTCTTCGGGGTGGGGGCCGATCTCGCGCGGCAAGGACAGCAGCATCAATGCGCGGTCCAGCTCAAGCTCTTCTGCGGGCCAGTCTTTGGGCACCGATTGGCGTGGCGGTTTCTTGTTCTCTTCGGTGACGGCACCGCGCTGCACATAAGGGCCAAAACGTCCCTTAAACACGCGAATTTCGTCGCCATCGTCTTCGCCCAAAAGCTTGCCATCCGGCGGGATAGCCGATTTCTCTGCCTCGGGGTCAGGCGGGCCGAAGGGGCGCGTATAGCGGCATTCGGGGTAGTTCGAGCAGCCAATGAACGCGCCACCCGACCGCGCTGTGCGCATCGACAATCGACCGGTCCCGCAGTTAGGACACAGACGCGGATCCGAGCCATCTTCGGTTGGTGGGAACAGGTGCGGCTCTAGAACTTCGTTAATTTTCTCGAGCACTTCGGTGATCCGCAGATCGGCCGTTTCAGCAATCGCCGCTGAGAAATCTTTCCAGAAGCGGCCCAAAACGTCTTTGTAATCCGCATCCGCCGCGCTGACTTTATCCAGTTGGTTTTCAAGATCGGCTGTAAAGTCATAGCCGATATACTTACGGAAATAATTCTCGAGAAATGCGGTCACAAGCCGCCCCTTGTCCTCGGGGAACAGACGGTTGCCTTCCTTGCGGACGTATTCGCGGTCTTGGATGGTGGTCACGACGCTTGCATATGTCGACGGGCGTCCGATCCCCAACTCTTCCATGCGTTTGACGAGCGTGGCTTCGGTATAGCGTGGTGGCGGCTGCGTGAAATGCTGCTCGGGCGTGACCGAGCGTTTGTCCATTTTATCGCCCTGGCTGATTTGGGGCAGACGCTTGTCGTCCTCGTCGACGACATCATCGCGGCCTTCTTCATAGACACGCAAGAAGCCGTCGAACTGAACAACCTGACCTGTCGCGCGCAGGCCGACCTGTTCGTCTTTGCTGCCAATCTCGACCGTTGTCCGCTCCAGCCGAGCGCTTTCCATCTGGCACGCCAACGTGCGTTTCCAGATCAGGTCATACAGCTTGCGCTGATCCGGCTCTGTCAATTTCAACGCGGCTGCATCCTTGGCCATATCGGTCGGGCGGATACATTCGTGCGCTTCTTGGGCGTTCTTGGCTTTGTTCTTGTAGATGCGCGGGGCTGACGGCACGTATTCCGCGCCAAAGCGATCCTTGATCGCGTCGCGGGCCATAGTCATCGCTTCGGGGGCCATGTCGATGCCGTCTGTCCGCATGTAGGTAATGTGACCGGCCTCGTACAAACGTTGGGCGGTGCTCATGGTTTGGCGGGCACCCATACCGAATTTACGGCTGGCCTCTTGCTGCAGGGTCGACGTCATGAACGGCGCCGAAGGGTTCCGGCTGGCGGGTTTTGCCTCCACACTGGTGACCGTTAGATCTCGGCTGGTGATCGCCTGCACAGCCATTTCGGCCTGTGTGTCATTGCCCAGATCGAAACGATCCAGCTTTTTGCCAGCAAGGGTGACAAGCCGCGCTTCGAATTCCTGACCGCGCGGTGTGGCGACCAGTGCTTTCACGCTCCAATATTCGCGGTTTCGGAACGCTTCGATTTCCATTTCGCGTTCGACGATTAACCGCAAAGTTACCGACTGCACGCGACCTGCCGATTTCGCACCGGGTAGCTTGCGCCACAAAACCGGGGACAGGTTGAACCCGACGAGGTAATCCAGCGCACGGCGTGCCAAATACGCCTCGACCAATGGCATATCCACTTGGCGCGGGTTTTTCATCGCCTCGGTGACGGCGGATTTCGTGATCGCGTTGAAAACCACGCGGCTGACAGGCGTGTCTTTCTTGATCGATTTGCGGGCGGTCAGCGCCTCTTGCAGGTGCCAACTGATCGCTTCCCCTTCGCGGTCGGGGTCAGTCGCGAGGATCAGTTCGTTGTCGTTCTTCAACGCGTCGGCGATCGCTTTTACGTGCTTCTTGCTGGCCGATGCGACCTCCCAAAGCATGTCGAAATCATTATCGGGGTCGACCGATCCATCCTTGGGCGGAAGGTCACGTACGTGGCCATATGAGGCTAGAACAGTGTAATTGCTGCCCAGATAAGAGTTGATCGTTTTGGCCTTAGCAGGTGATTCGACGACAACAACTGGCATATATTTCCGTACCTTGGATCAATTGGAATGGGTCTGCGTGTGCTGTGACATGTGGCGTAGCGGGTGTTTTGTCAATGCGCAGGGCGTTTGAAACTGGACAGTCCGTTCACCCATAGCGGCGGCAGATGCAAGTTGCGCGTGTATCAGATTTTAGTGACGGCAAGCCAATAGGGCCGGCGTGATGAATGTGATTGTCGAATGGTTTTGCCGGGAATGTGCGCAGGGAAACACAGGCAGCGGTGGTATGCGATTTCTCATCCCGCCCGCGAAACCAAACCTCCGGGCTGGCGCAGCACTTGCCCTTCCAATTCAAGGTCGATCAGGGCGGGTGCAACTTTGGCCGGGGCGGCTTTCAAATCGCGGATAAGCTGGTCTTCGGCGATGGGGCTTGGCCCCAAGCGTGACAGAATTTGCATGTGCAGGGCGGCGGTCTCCCTCAGCGTTCTTTGCGAGGTCGCCTGTTTTTCGCCGGGTGCAAGATTAAGCTCTGGCTGAGGGGAGGGGGACGCAGGCAGGCACTCTTTGCCCAAAGCTTCGATCACATCGGCGGTGTTTCTGACCAGCCCTGCGCCATCTCGGATCAGCATATTGCATCCGGCCGCACGTGCGTCGAAGGGGTGACCGGGCACGGCCAAAACATCACGGCCCTGATCCAAGGCGTCACGTGTGGTGATCAAGCTGCCTGACTTGGCGGCGGCTTCGACCACGATTGTTGCGCGGCTAAGTCCTGCGATGATCCTGTTGCGGCTGGGGAAATGGCGCGCCATCGGCTGCAGGCCCATCGGTTGTTCCGACACGCGCACGCCCGATTTTGCAATGTCATGGGCCAATTGGGTGTTTTCGGCCGGGTACATCACGTCGATGCCGCCTGCCTGCACCGCAATGGTCCCCGTGGGAAGTGCCGCAAGATGGGCCGCCGCATCAATCCCACGCGCCAACCCCGACACCACAATATAACCAGCCTCGCCCAGACCTTTTGCCAGCGCTTTGGCCATACGCGTGCCCAGTGACGACGCGTTGCGTGCGCCGACCATTGAAACGGTTGGGCGGTTCAGCAGATCAATATTTCCCAGCACCCACAAAAAGGGCGGGGCATCGTCAAGCTCGGCTAGGGGTTTGGGGTAATCTGCTGTGCCGTGCATGATCAGCCGTGCACCGGCGGCCTTGCCCGCCCGCAATTCTGCATGAACAACGCCCTCGGGGCACACCTCGTAATTTTGGACGCCCGCGGCGCGCGCCACCATTGGCAGCGCGGCCAGCGCATTCTGCGCAGTGCCATGTTCGGTCAGCAGTCGTTTATACGTTGATACGCCGACCCGGCGCGAGCGCAACAAACGAAGACGGGCAAAACTTTCGTCTTCCGAGGTGGGTGGGATTGGGGGGTGAGTGGAAGAAGGATTGTGGTCCTTGTCAGTCATCCCGTGTCTCCGCTTGTTGCAGAATCAGGTATAGGCAGACCTGGTTAACAACGCGTGAACGGTTCCCCGCCCATTTTCGCTAAATGGGCTGGGGAAAATCAATTAAGTCGCGGCACCGCCGACGGTCAGGCCGCCGATCATCAGGGTCGGTTGCCCTACGCCGACAGGCACCCACTGACCGGCCTTGCCGCAGTTGCCCATGCCGGGGTCCAGCGTCGGATCATTGCCAATGGCGCGGATCTGTTTCAGGGCGGTCGCCCCGTCGCCGATCAGCGTGGCACCCTTTACCGGTGCACCGACAACACCGTTTTGAACGCGATATGCCTCGGTGCAAGAGAACACGAACTTGCCATTTGTGATGTCGACCTGCCCGCCGCCAAACCCGACGGCATAAATACCATCCTTGAGGTCGGCGACAATATCACCGGGTGCCACGTTACCGCCCAGCATATAGGTGTTGGTCATGCGCGGCATCGGAATATGCGCATAAGATTCGCGCCGTCCGTTTCCTGTCGATTTCACGCCCATCAGGCGCGCGTTCTGGCGGTCTTGCATATAGCCGACCAAAACCCCGTCTTCGATCAATGTGTTTTTGGCCGATGGCGTGCCTTCGTCATCGATGGTGATGGACCCGCGCCGATCAGGGATGGTGCCATCGTCCAGCACGGTCACGCCTTTGGCGGCGATCTGTTGGCCCATCAACCCGGCAAATGCGCTGCTGCCTTTGCGATTAAAATCACCCTCTAACCCGTGGCCAATGGCCTCGTGCAGCAGGATGCCAGGCCAGCCGGGGCCCAGCACGACATCCATCATGCCCGCGGGCGCAGGGACGGCCTCAAGGTTAACGCAGGCAACCCGCAAAGCTTCGCGGGTTTTTGCCTGCCAATCGGATCGCGCGATCAAACCGTCCAGCCCAACGCGCCCGCCACCACCGGCTGTGCCGCTTTCGCGCCGACCGTTCTGTTCAACGATGACGGAAATGTTAACGCGGGTCATGGGGCGGATATCGCGGACGGTCGTGCCCTCGGGGCGCAGTATTTCGACCTCTTGGATCGACGCGGATATAGAGGCAGACACCTGCACCACGCGTTTGTCCAAACTTCTGGCGAAATCGTCGATTTCACGAAGTGTTTCGACTTTTACCGAAAATGTCGCACCGGCAATAGGGTCTTCATCTGTATAGAGGTGTCGATTGGTCGCAGTTGGACCATCAGCCCATGTACCGCCACCGTCGCCGACGGCCAAACGCGCGGTCTCGGCGGCCCTGCGCAGGGCAGATTCGGTGATTTGCGACGAATGTGCATATCCAGCGACCTCGCCGCGTACGGCGCGCAGGCCAAACCCCTCAGATGCATCGTAGCTTGCTGTTTTTAGGCGACCATCATCAAACATCAGCCCCTCAGACCGACGCCGTTCAAAGAACAATTCGCCGTCATCCGCGCCTGCTACAGCATCTTTCAGCACAGCAAGGGCCGTGTCGCGGTCAAGGTCACCCTCAAAAGGGTTAAAACGAGGTTGGCTCATCAAGATGTTCCCTGATTTGTGTCAAAAAGATCGCTTCGCGTCCGTTTGACACAAGCAGAAGTCTTTATCTTGAAGTTAGAATATGATTGTAAGCATAGAGATTACAACGGCACGTGGTCCAAAACGGCACCTGCTGCTAAGATTCGCTATCAATGGTCACAAGATCAGGACGACATATGAAACATCTTCTTAAACTTTCAGGTCTCATGGCCGCCTTTTCTGCCGCCCCCGCATGGGCACAGGAAAACCTTCGCATCGATGGCCTCGAAATCATCGGGGAACCGATTGACGGGGAAATGGGCTTTCAGCCTGCCGTAACCCGCGTCGCACAAGACATTCATGATCTGGATTATCTGATCTTGGTGATCATCACGCTGATCACGTTGTTCGTAACGGGCCTGATTCTTTGGGTCGCGTTCCGCTACAACAAAAAACGCAACCCGACCGCAGCGTCCTTTACGCACCACACCCCGGTTGAAATCGCGTGGACCATTGCGCCGATTTTGATCCTTGTGCTGATCGGTGCCTATTCGCTGCCGATCCTTTTCCGCCAGCAGGAAATCCCGCAGGCTGATTTGACCATCAAGGCGATCGGGAACCAGTGGTACTGGTCGTATGAATACGTGGACGATGGTTTCGGCTTTGACAGCTACATGATCGGTGCCCCGGCTTTGGGCGGTGAAAACCGCAAAACACCCGAGGTCGTCGCCGAGCTGGAAGCCGCAGGCTATACCGAGCAGCAGTTCCTTTTGGCGACCGACACCGCTGTCGTGATCCCCGTGGGTAAGACAATTGTTGTTCAGGTCACCGGTTCCGACGTGATCCACTCTTGGGCCGTTCCCGCCTTTGGCGTCAAACAAGACGCCGTTCCGGGCCGTCTGGCCGAAACATGGTTCACCGCTGAAAAAGAAGGTGTGTACTTTGGTCAGTGTTCGGAGCTGTGCGGCAACGCGCATGCTTATATGCCGATCACCGTCAAAGTCGTATCCGAGGCGGCATACGCCCAATGGCTGGGTCAGGCGAAAGCCGAATACGCAGGTATTGCACAGCCTTTGACCATCGCGTCGAAGTAACTAAATGTAAGATGCCGGGGCGCGCGCTGCGTGGCCCGGCCCTCCTGTATATGAGTTTTTGACATGTCAGACACGAGCACAACCACTTCTGGCGACTACGAGTCGCAGCTGGGTGATTACTTCGCACTGCTGAAGCCACGTGTGATGCAGCTGGTCGTTTTCACCGCGCTGGTCGGCATGTTGGCGGCACCTGTATCCGTGCATCCTGTCGTTGGCGTTGCGTCGATCTTGTTCGTGGCGATTGGCGCTGGCGCATCGGGTGCTTTGAACATGTGGTGGGATGCCGATATCGATGCCATCATGCGCCGCACCGCAGGCCGTCCGATCCCGTCGGGGCGTGTTCAACCGGGCGAGGCATTGGCAATCGGTATTGCGCTGTCTGGCTTGTCGGTGATGATGCTGGGGCTGGCGGCGAATTTGCTGGCCGCAGGCATGTTGCTGTTCACTATCCTATTTTACGCTGTTTTCTACAGCATGTGGCTGAAACGTGCGACGCCGCAGAACATCGTTATCGGTGGGGCTGCCGGTGCGTTTCCACCTGTCATCGGCTGGATCATCGCCACGGGCAGTTTCTCGGTCGAGGCGTGGCTGATGTTCGCGCTTATCTTCATGTGGACACCCCCGCATTTCTGGGCTTTGGCGCTGTTCATGCGCAATGATTATGATGATGCCAAGGTGCCGATGTTGACCGTCACCCATGGTCGGCCATCCACGCGCCGCCATATCCTTGCCTATACAGTTTTGCTGGTGATCCTTGCCGTTGGTACCGGGTTCACATCGATTGGCGGGCCGATCTATCTGGTGACCGCCGTTGTGCTGAACGCGCTGTTCCTGATTGGTGCCGTGAAAATTTGGAAGCGGAACGAAGACGACAGCGAAGCCGATAACTTCTTGGTCGAGCGCAAGTTTTTCAGATTGTCCCTGTGGTATCTGTTCCTGCATTTTGGTGCGATTTTGGCCGAGGCTACATTGCGTCCCTATGGTCTAGGAGGTTGGTCATGAGCATTCGCGTCGAACACGAGCTGCACACACGGCGCCGTGGCCGCAATCTGGGCATTGGTCTGATGCTGGGCGCGTTCGTCCTGCTGGTGATGGCCCTGACCTTTGTTAAGATTACCAATATCGATTTTGGTGATCTGCCCGGTGGTGCCATCCAAACGCAGGAGAGCAACTGATGGCAATGTCCGGTCCGGCAAAGACTGTGGCGCAGACCGTATCAGTTGTTGTGCTGATGGGCGGGCTGGCCTGGGCGTCGGTGCCGTTCTACAACTGGTTTTGCAAGGTTACCGGGTTCGGCGGCACGCCGGGCCAGGTCAGCGCCAATGCAGGCGATATTCTGGATCAAACGATCAAGATCCGCTTCGACGGCAGCCTGAATCAGGGCATGCCTTGGGAATTCAAGCCTGCCGTAACCGAGATGGAACTGCGCATCGGTGAAACGGGTCTTGCCTTTTACGAGGCATATAACCCGACCGATAAGCCGATTGCGGGGCAGGCGTCATATAACGTCACGCCCTATTCGGCTGGTCCATTCTTTGAGAAAATCGAATGCTTCTGCTTTACTGAACAGGTGCTTGCCCCCGGCGAGCGGGTTCAGATGCCGGTAAGCTTCTTTGTCGATCCGGAAATCGTCAAAGACCTTGATGGCAAGTATGTACATACGATCACACTATCTTATACGTTCTATGAAATTGATTTGCCCGAGGGATATGCCGCCCTTGATCAAGGCAGCCAGACAAACCTGAATTAGCAAAAGGTGAGGGACGCCACCATGGCCCATGAAAAAAACCACGACTACCACATTCTAGCGCCCTCGACATGGCCGCTGCTCAGCTCTTTGGCTGGCTGTGCCATGCTGGCCGGCATCGTTTTCTGGATGCACGACATTACACCGTTCGTGTTCTTTGCTGGTTTGGCGGGCGTGCTCTATTGCATGTTTGGCTGGTGGTCCGAAGTTGTCGCTGAAAGCAAGATCGGCGATCACACATCTGTCGTACGCATCGGTCTGCGCTATGGCTTTATCCTGTTCATCATGTCCGAGGTGATGTTCTTTGTTGCATGGTTCTGGACCTTCTTCAAAGAAGCGCTGTACCCGATGGATGCCTTCTTCGGCTCCACCTATGTTCAGCCTGACATCGTACCCGTTGACGCATTTCACCTGCCGCTGATCAACACGCTTATTTTGCTGCTGTCCGGCTGTGCGGTCACGTGGGCACACCACGCTTTGGTGCATGAAAACAACCGCAAGGACCTGGTCACTGGCTTGGCCGTCGCGATTGGTCTGGGCCTGATGTTCACAGCGTTCCAAGCATATGAATACTATGAGCTGCTTGCGCATGATGACTGGACCTTTGGCGGTGATCTGTTCTTCTCCAGCTTCTTTATGGCAACCGGGTTTCACGGCTTTCACGTGATCATCGGCACGATCTTTCTGACCGTGTGTCTGATCCGCGCGATGCGGGGCGATTTCACGCCTGAGCAGCACGTCGGTTTCGAAGCCGCAGCATGGTACTGGCACTTTGTTGATGTGGTATGGCTGTTTCTTTTCTTCGCCGTCTACATGTGGGGCATCTAAACGCCCCGCCTGCTTGCAAACCGGCAGGTAATCACTAAAAGCAACAGGCGCGTAAGGGGAACCTTGCGCGCCTTTGTCTTGATGTTGCCCCGTTGGTAACCAACCACAAGAGAGCCGTATGCGCCGCACGCTATTCCTGCTGATTATCGGCCTTGGGGGGGCTGCTATCCTGATCTCGCTTGGGGTCTGGCAGGTACAGCGGCTTGCTTGGAAACAGGCAATCATCGCC
Organism: Sulfitobacter sp. AS59; assembly: GCF_038899995.1. Classification (NCBI taxonomy): domain Bacteria; kingdom Pseudomonadati; phylum Pseudomonadota; class Alphaproteobacteria; order Rhodobacterales; family Roseobacteraceae; genus Sulfitobacter; species Sulfitobacter sp. AS59. The sequence continues at coordinate 72,431 of NZ_JBBMQK010000007.1, read as the reverse complement.
GATATCAACGCGCGTATTACCGCAACACCTGTCACGCTGCCTGAAAGCGTCGACCCGCTGACCGACGCCTATCTGCCGATTACCGCAGATGGCGTCATAGAGGGCGGCGAAATTCACGTGCTGGTCTCGCAAAAAGACATCGGTGCAGGCTACCGCATTATCGCGCCGTTCGAATTGCAAGATGGTCGCCAGATCATGGTCGACCGCGGGTTTGCCCTGACCACAGCCAAAGACACCGAACGCGCCATCGGGCAAACGACGGTAATTGGCAATCTGCAATGGCCCCAAGAAACCGATGGCTTTACCCCTGCGCCGGACATGAAGGCCAACATCTGGTTCGCGCGCGATGTCGATGCGATGGCCGCTCAGTTACAAACCCTACCGATCTTGCTGGTGGCACGGTCAAGCTCTTTGCCCGAGCCGGGGGTGAGCGCCCTGCCGGTTGATACGGCCCGTATTCCCAATGATCACTTGCAATACGCGATCACCTGGTTCTCTCTTGCCGCCATCTGGCTTGGCATGAGCCTATTTTTCCTGCGCCGCCGTGGCGCATCCAAAGTCGAAAGCTGACCTTCCTTATGCGTTATGTATCTACTCGTGGATCTGCTCCTGTTCTGAACTTCGAAGAAGCATTGCTGACCGGCCTTGCCCGTGATGGCGGGCTCTATGTGCCCGAAACGATCCCGACCCTATCACGCGAAGACCTGACCGAGATGGCAACGATGTCTTACGAAGACGTCGCATTCAAAGTGATGCGCCCCTTTGTCGGTGACACGTTTACGGATGCCGAATTCAAACAGCTGATCACCAAGGCCTATGCCGGGTTCAACCACACGGTCCGCGCGCCTTTGGTGCAGCTGGATCAGGGGCATTTCCTGCTAGAGCTGTTCCACGGCCCGACGCTGGCCTTCAAAGATTTCGCCATGCAGCTGATCGGCCACATGTTTCAGGCGGTTCTGTCCCGCAAGGGTGACCGGGTAACCATCGTCGGCGCAACCTCTGGCGATACCGGTTCAGCCGCGATCGAGGCATTTCGCGGATTGGACAATGTCGACGTGTTTATCCTGTACCCGCATGGCCGCGTGTCCGACGTGCAGCGCCGCCAGATGACCACCCCATCCGAAAGCAACGTGCATGCCTTGGCGCTGGACGGCGATTTCGACGATTGTCAGGCCCGCCTCAAGGATATGTTCAACGACCATGAATTCCGCGACGGCGTAAAGCTGGCTGGCGTGAACAGCATCAACTGGGGCCGTGTGCTGGCGCAGGTTGTTTACTATTTTACCGCAGGGCTGGCGATGGGCGCGCTGGATCGCAAGGTAAGCTTTACTGTTCCAACGGGCAACTTTGGCGATATTTTTGCGGGCTACATCGCCCGCGAGATGGGCCTGCCGATTGCCGATCTGGTGGTGGCAACTAACCAGAATGACATTTTGCACCGCTGCTTGACCACAGGCGGATACCACAAGGGCGAGGTGCATCCGTCAATCAGCCCGTCGATGGATATTCAGGTCAGCTCGAACTTTGAACGTGCACTGTATTTCGCCTATGGGCAGGACAGTGACGCGATCAACGGCTTGATGGACGATCTTGCAAATGGCGGTTTTGATGTCGGCGACAACGCCCTGCGCGATCTGAAGAACACCTACAAGTCTGGCCGCGTGTCGGAAGAGGAAACCTCGGCCACGATCAAGGAATTCTACGCCAACACCAACGAGCTGCTGTGCCCGCATTCGGCCATCGGTGTGCGCGTGGCCCAAGCGCTGCGTGATCCGGCGACGCCCATGATCACATTGGCCACAGCGCACCCCGCCAAATTCCCCGACGCGGTCGAGGCGGCCACAGGCGTGCGCCCACCATTGCCGCCGCATATGGCCGACCTGTTCGACCGCGAGGAACGCATGACACGTGTGCCCAACGATCTTTCGGCCCTCAAAGATATCATCAAAGGGGGCATCGCCCAGTGAGCCTGCAACAACACCGCCTGTCCAACGGGTTTCGCATCGTAACAGAGCATATGCCCGGTCTGGCTTCGGCCTCCATCGGGGTGTGGGTGACGGCAGGTGCGCGCCATGAGACGCCGAAACAGAACGGCATCGCGCATTTTCTTGAGCATATGGCGTTCAAGGGGACGGCAAAGCGCACGTCGCTGCAAATTGCCGAGGCGATTGAAGACGTCGGCGGCTATATCAATGCCTATACCTCGCGTGAGGTGACGGCCTATTACGTGCGGGTGCTGGAAAACGATGTAGCCCTTGGGTTGGACGTGATCGCCGATATTCTGCGCAATCCGATCTTGGACAAGAACGAGATCGAGGTCGAGCGCGGCGTGATCTTGCAAGAGATCGGCCAAGCATTGGACACGCCGGATGATGTGATCTTTGACTGGTTGCAGGAAGAGGCGTATCCGGATCAACCGCTTGGCCGCACCATTCTTGGCCCCCAAGAACGCGTTTCCAATTTCACCCGCGAAGACCTGTCTGGTTTCATCGCGCAGCATTACGGGCCTGAACAGATGATCCTGTCGGCAGCGGGTGCCGTTGATCACGACGAGATCGTTCGACTGGCCGAGAAACTATTCGGTGACATGCCAGCCAAGCCGCTGTTCGATGTGGACGCTGCAAAATTTTCTGGCGGAGAAATCCGCCAGATCAAACCGCTTGAGCAGGCGCATTTCGCCCTTGGATTTGAATCCCCCGGTTACCGCGCTGATGATATCTATGTCGCGCAAATTTACGCATCCGCACTTGGCGGCGGCATGTCGAGCCGTCTGTTTCAGGAAATCCGCGAAAATCGGGGGCTGTGCTATACGATCTTTGCCCAAGCGGGGGCCTATGCCGACACCGGAATGATGACGATCTATGCGGGCACCAGCGGTGAACAACTGCCGGAACTTGCCGGCATCACCATCGACGAGATGAAGCGCGCAGCCTCGGATATGTCACCCGCGGAGGTCGCACGCGCCCGCGCCCAGATGAAAGCCGGGTTGTTGATGGGGCTGGAAAGCCCGTCCAACCGCGCCGAACGTCTGGCGCGGCTCATGCAGATTTGGGATCGCATTCCACCCTTGGAGGAAACGATTGCGCAAATCGATGCCGTGACCACAGGCGACGTACGAGATTTCGCCCAGCAGATGGCATCAACGGCCCCGGCTGCCTTGGCGCTTTACGGACCGGTCGATGCGGCCCCAACGCTGGAAGCCCTACAAGAGCGTCGCGCGGCCTGATGTTATTGGTTAAACGGAAAATCGCGATTGAGACGGAGCGGCTGACGTTGCGCCCTCCGATCCATTCCGATTTCCGGCCTTGGGCCACTTTGCGGGCCGAAAGCATTGATTACCTTACCGCGTGGGAGCCGTCTTGGGCCAGCGACCACCTGTCGCGCAAATCCTTTACGAACCGGGTCTATTGGGCCTCGCGGTCAGTTTCGGGCGGGACAGCGCTGCCGCTGTTTCTGGTCCGACGCAAAGACAATGCGCTGATCGGGGCCATCACCCTTGATAACATCCGCCGCGGGCCAGCGCAGGCTGGCACGCTGGGCTATTGGACCGGCGAGAGGTTTGCCCGCCGCGGCTATATGCGCGAGGCGATCGAGGCGACCGTTCATTATGCGTTTACCCGCCTGGACCTCAGCCGGATCGAAGCCGCCTGCCTGCCGGAAAACGTTGCCTCGCGCGGGTTGCTGGAAAAGACGGGCTTCAAATACGAGGGTGTCGCGCAAAGCTATCTGCAGATCGACGGCCGCTGGCGCAATCACGTGCTCTATGCACAACTGCGCAATGACAGGCGTGGTAAGACCGCGGCTGGGTAGTCTTGCCGTCACTATCGGGCAAAAATAAAGGGGGCCAAAGCCCCCCTTACATCATCTCAAATTTTTCGTTCTGTTACCGGCGGCGATCCCGGCGTGCGCTCATGGGCTGGAACGCCACACCAACATGGGCTTCGCAATAAGGTTTGCCTTGTTGAACGGGCAGACCGCAGAACCAGAAATCATCTGTCGCGGGGTCACCAACGGGCCATTTGCAGGTACGCTCTGTCAGGTCCATCAGGCCGATCTTTTTCGACTTCTTCTCGATCTCGCTGACCTTGGCCAAGGCCTCTGGGCTGATCTCGTTTGCAGAGGGCTGCGGGGGCAGGGGCTGACCCGCCGGAATAATCTTGGCACGTGCCGGCAGATTTGGCCGTGGCGCGGGTGCGGCCTCGACTTCTTCTTCCTTCGGCTCCGGTTTTGGCTTCGCGGCAGCCTTTGGGGCGGCCTTGGGCTTGGCCTCTGCCTTGGGGGCTGCGGCGGCGGGCGCTGCGGCACCTGTCGTTGTGCGGTTCGACAGGCCCAGGCGGTGAACCTTACCAATCACGGCATTACGGGTGACGCCGCCCAGTTCTTTTGCGATCTGGCTGGCCGATTGGCCCTCGCCCCACATTTTCTTCAAAATCTCTACGCGGTCATCAGTCCAAGACATTTGGCGTCCTTAGCTAAAAAGCGGCCCCATTCCGGACCGCCTTGGAAAATCTCAAGGCCCTATACTAATCACTGACAGCTTGGGTGCAAGGCGCGATGCGGAATTTGGGCGGGTTGTGTCCTTAATCGGGGCCGCAAAACCACATCAAAATTGAACTCTTTGGCTTAAACTGAACGAAAATAGGTGGGCTATAAAATTTACGCTATGCAATACGGGTCCATTCCAGTAACAAAACCGCATGATCAATTGTGTAGCACATATTTCGCGACGACGCCAAAGCTGACCACAGCTTCGCCATCCCTCCTATGGGGTGTGTTTGATCATATGCGGTAATAATCCGCAAAAACCCCTTAAATTCCATTGACCCTTTCCGCCTCGCGTGGCCTTTTGTGGCTTTGATGCGGCCAACCCCACAAGGATGATCCCGATGATCCCATCTGTTCTGCCGACCTATTCCCGTGCGCCCCTTAGCTTTGTCAAAGGCGAAGGCAGCTGGCTGATCGAGGAAGATGGCCGCCGATTTCTGGATCTGGGTGCGGGTATCGCCGTGAATGCACTGGGTCATGCCCACCCTGCCTTGATCGCAGCGCTGACGGTGCAGGCGGGCAAGCTTTGGCACACGTCGAACCTGTATGAAATCCCGCAGCAGCAGGCGCTGGCCGATAAACTTGTCGACCTCAGCTTTGCCGACACGGTTTTTTTCACCAACTCAGGTACCGAGAGCTGCGAGCTGGCCTTGAAAATGGCGCGCAAGTATTTCTACGACAAAGGGCAGCCTGACCGGGTCGAGATTATTACCTTCTCCGGCTCGTTTCACGGTCGCTCCTCCGCAGGGATTGCGGCGGCGGGTTCCGAGAAAATGATCAAAGGGTTTGGCCCGCTCCTACCAGGGTTTATACATCTTGAGTTTGGCGATGACGACGCGCTCAAGGCTGCGATTACAGATAATACCGCCGCGATTATGATCGAACCGATCCAAGGTGAAGGGGGCATTCGCCCCGTGCCCGATCAAACCCTGAAAGACATGCGCGCGCTTTGCGATGAAAATGGCATCCTGCTGATCCTGGACGAGGTGCAATGCGGCGTTGGCCGCACAGGTAAGCTATTTGCTCATGAATGGGCAGGGATCACACCTGACATCATGATGGTTGCCAAAGGCATCGGCGGCGGTTTCCCCTTGGGGGCAGTGCTCGCCACCGAAGACGCGGCATCAGGCATGACGGCGGGCACCCACGGGTCCACCTATGGCGGTAACCCCTTGGGCTGCGCCGTCGGGAACGCAGTCGTTGATATCATCGGCGATCCGGCCTTTCTGGCCGAGGTCAACCGCAAGGCTGGCATGATCCGTCAAAAGCTCGAAGGCCTTGTTGCCAACCACCCAGATGTCTTCGAATCCGTGCGTGGCAACGGGCTGATGCTGGGCCTCAAATGCAAAGCAACGAACAGCGATGTGGTCGCTGCCGGCTATAAACATGAAATCGTCACCGTACCGGCTGCCGACAACGTGATCCGCCTGCTACCACCTCTGACAATCACCGATGAAGAGATCGCTGAAGCGATCGCGCGGCTCGATAAAACCGCCAGCAGCCTGACCCCTGCCTGATCTTCATTTTGCCAAATAAACTCCGGGGGGTTCGGGGGGCTGGCCCCCCGTCCTTTCAAACAGAAGAATAACCTATGCAACATTTTCTAGACATCCACCAAACCGACCCTGCTGATCTGCGGGGTATCATCGACAGCGCCGCCGCTATGAAGGCTAATCGTCAGGGGCGTCCGCGCGGTGCGCCTGACGACGAACAACCGCTCAAAGACCACATGGTCGCGCTGATCTTTGAAAAGCCGTCAACCCGTACCCGTGTAAGCTTTGATGTGGGTGTGCGCCAGATGGGCGGCCAGACCATGGTTCTGTCCGGCGCAGACATGCAGCTGGGTCATGGTGAGACGATCGCCGACACGGCCCGCGTGTTGTCGCGCTACGTCGACTTGATCATGATCCGCACCTTCGAAGAAGCGACGCTTTTGGAGATGGCCGAATACGCCACGGTGCCTGTAATCAACGGGCTGACCAACCGCACGCATCCCTGCCAGATCATGGCCGATATTATGACGTTTGAAGAACACAGCGGCCCGATCAAAGGGAAAAAGGTCGTCTGGTCGGGGGACGGCAACAATGTCTTTGCCAGCTTTGCCCATGCCGCCAAAAGCTTTGACTTCGAGCTGGTCTTTACCGGCCCGCCGACACTGGACCCTGAACCTGCATTGAACGGTCTCTACACCACCGAACGCGACCCGAACAAAGCGGTCGAGGGTGCCGATCTGGTGGTCACCGATACATGGGTTTCTATGCATGACCCGCAATCGGCACGCGAACGCCGGCACAACCAATTGCGCGGTTATCAGGTCAATGACGGGCTGATGTCCAAGGCCAAACCGGACGCATTGTTCATGCACTGCCTGCCCGCCCACCGCGATGACGAGGTGACAAGCGCGGTTATGGATGGCCCTAATTCGGTGATCTTTGACGAGGCTGAAAACCGGTTGCATGCGCAAAAATCGATCATGCGCTGGTGCTTGGGTAAGTGACGGAAAAGCAGCCCATCGTCGTTGCGGGTGCAGGGGCGATCGGTTGCTTTGTTGGCGGTCTTTTGGCGGCGCGCGGGTATGATGTGACATTGCTTGCGCGTCGCCGTGTCATGGATCAGATCACGGAACATGGCCTTCACCTGACGGACTTTGGCGGGTTGAACGTGGATGTGCCTGCCGAAAACCTGACGCTGACCGATGATCCTGATTGTCTTAGATCGGCGGCGCTGATTTTAGTGACGGTCAAAACGGCCGATACTGCTGCGATGGCGCATGAAATCAACCGGAATGCGCCCAAAGACGCGGTTGTGATCAGCCTGCAAAACGGGATGGAGGCGGCGCAAACCCTACGTGATCTCCTGCCAAAGCATGACGTCCGCGCAGGTATGGTGCCGTTCAACGTGGTGCCTGCAGGCCCCGGTTCCTATCACCGGTCCACCAGCGGGAATATTGTGATCGAGGCGGGCAAAACGCCCCTAGCTGATCATCTGTCGCACCCTGATCTGGTGTTTGAAAACAGCGATGACATTGCCGCCGTTCAATGGGGCAAATTGTTGATCAATTTGAACAATGCGCTGAATGCTCTGTCGGGTCTGACGCTTCAGGCGCAACTGCTCAACCGTCCTTGGCGCTTGGTCATGGCCGCGCAGATGGCCGAGGCGCTAAAGGTGCTCAAGGCCCATGGTATTCAAACGAAATCCTCAACACCGCTGCCATCCGCATTGATCCCTTGGGTTCTGCGCCTCCCTACGCCAATCTTTCAACGGATCGCGGCCAAGATGCTTACAATCGACCCCACGGCGCGTACGTCGATGTCTTATGATCTTGAGGCCGGAAAACCGACCGAGATCGACGCGCTGCAAGGGGTGATCATCAGGCTGGGCGCTGAAAAGTCGGTACCGACCCCGCTGTGCACACGCGTGCGGAAACACATCAATCGGGCCACAGGGCAGGGGGCACCCCACCTAACACCTACTCAGATTTAGTGAACAATCGCCGTCAGTATGAGAAAGATAAGCGCGGACATCGTAGCCGCTGCTGGAACGGTAATCACCCAAGCGGCAATGATGGTCATGAAATGCGACCGGCGTACCAGCTTGCGGCGGCGGCGTTCTTCGACGGCAATGCGTTTGACCCGGACAATGGTGGCATCGGGCCCGCGCAAGCGTCGTTCCATATGCCACTCGCGGTAAAACCCAACGCCAAAGACGCCACCCACCGCGATATGAGTTGAACTTACGGGCAGTCCCAACCAGGACGCCACAATCACGGTGATCGCCGCTGACAGGGCCACACAATAGGCGCGCATCGGGTTCAGCTTGGTGATCTGGCTGCCGACCATGCGGATCAGCTTTGGTCCGAACAAAAACAGCCCGAACGAGATGCCAAAGGCACCGATCACCATGACCCATGTGGGAATGGATACTTTGGCCTCAAAACCGCCAAACTCGGACGCGTGGACAATCGCTGCCAGGGGGCCAACCGCATTGGCAACGTCATTGGCCCCATGCGCAAAGCTGAGCAATGCGGCTGAAAACACCAACGGCAGGCCAAACAGTATTTTCACGGATTTGTTGCGGTTTTCCATCCCCACTGAGGCGCGGAAGATGGCGGGGCGTGACACAGCGTAGGCAACTAGGCCCAGAACCAAGCCGATGAACAGCGCCATGCCCATGTCGATATGCACGATCTTTTTCAGACCCTTAAGCGACAGATAGGTGGCGAAAACGCCCGCCATAACGCCAACCAGAATCGGAACCCAGCGGCGCGATGCGGCGATCTTGTCTTCTTGGTACAGGATCTTTGCTTTGATAAGCGCCAGAAACCCGGCTGCGACGACGCCACCCAAGACAGGCGATATGACCCAGCTTGCGGCGATCATGCTCATCGAAGACCAATTGACGGCAGTCAGGCCCGCGGCAGCGATGCCCGCGCCCAACACGCCCCCGACAACGGAATGGGTTGTGGATACAGGTGCGCCGACCCACGTGGCCAAGTTCACCCATAGCGCGGAGGAGATCAGCGCGGCCATCATCGCCCAGATAAACACCTGCGCATCTGCAACCGATGTAGGGTCAATGATACCCTTTGAAATGGTCGATACGACATCGCCCCCAGCCAGCAACGCGCCCGCACTTTCGCAGATCGCAGCAATCAAGATGGCACCGCCCATGCTCAGCGCTTTGGCACCGACGGCGGGGCCCATATTGTTGGCAACGTCATTGGCCCCGATATTGACGGCCATATAGGCACCAAAGGCGGCAGCGGCGATAACCACGTAAGTAGAGGACGAATAGCCAAGGAAAATGCCCGCAGAAAGCGCAGCGAATACGATAAATGCCAGCGCAATCCCGAAGCCGACCATCGGGCGGGCGGCATATGTTGCGGCTTGTTCCACCCGCGAAATACGGTGCAGATCAGTGTCTAGCGTCTTCCATTGCTGGCCTTTTGGCGCGTCACTCATAGCTGCTCCGATCAATACGATTGGCGCGTCCTGCCAGAAACGGGGCAGCTATACAAGTCTGCGCCGATGGGCCGCGCAGCCAATGCAGAAAAGATCAAAGCGAGCGCAGAATATCCTGCAGGTCCGGCTCGTCCACCAGCTCTGCCGCCTCTGCGGGCGCAAACCACTTGCGTTTGCGTTCATTTACCTCTGGGTACTTGTCCTCAAGGTTCCGCACGCGCGTCAGGTATACTTGCGCGTTTACAGGTGTGGTTAACCCGTGATCCAGACGCTTGTCATAGTCGTAATACCCGATTGGGTCGCTTTCGATGTCGGCCTTTGAAACGCCTGCTTCTTCCCAGGCTTCTTGTAGTGCTGCTTCGGCACCATCAAGCCCGTCAACCGGCCAACCCTTTGGCACGATCCACCGTCCGGTGTCACGGCTTGTGATCAACAGTACCTGTTTGCCTTTGCTGGTCTCGCGATAGCATAGCGCTGCCACTTGCAGCCGTTTCGGGCGCTGCCACATAGGAAGAAACATTTCATCCCATGCGCGTTTTAATACGTGCATCATTTATATACCTGCCAATAGATCGTTTTTTGGTTTTTATCCCTAAGTTGTAAACGAATTTGTAAAAGGAATCAATTTCTTAGGATTTGGCCCCTTGCGGCTGCGCGCTGCGCGTTCCACTTTGGGCGGGCCACCTTGAAAGGGATATAGTCATGAAAGACCGCGAAACCAGTGCCGATATCGGGGTTTTCGGCTTGGGCACCATGGGCAGCGCATTGGCGCTGAACCTTGCGGAACATGGTTTCAAGGTGGCCGTTAGCAATAAGGAAGCGGATTGGATTGCCCCGTTTATTGCGGCATCAGGCCCCCTTGCCGGGCAGTTTACCGGTGCTGCTGACTTGGCTGAATTTGTGGGTGCGATATCGCGGCCTCGTAGCATTCTGTTTATGATCCCGTCAGGCGCGCCGATGGATGCGATGATCGACGTGATTTTGCCGCATCTCGACAGCGGTGACACGATCATCGATGGCGGAAATGCTGATTTCCACGACACCCGACGGCGGTCCATAGCTGTTGAAAAGACCGGATGCCATTTTGTTGGCATGGGTGTTTCCGGCGGGGCAGAGGGGGCACGTCATGGCCCGTCGATCATGGTCGGCGGCACCAAGGAAAGCTGGCAACACATGCGCCCCATGGTCGAAGCCATCGCCGCCAAATTCGAAGGGGAGCCTTGCGTAGATCATCTGGGCCCCGATGGCGCGGGCCATTTCGTCAAGACGGTGCATAACGGCATTGAATACGCGGATATGCAGATGATCGCCGAGGTTTACGGCATTTTGCGCGACGCGGGCGGGCAAGACGCAGCTGACATCGGCCGTCTGTTTGAAAGCTGGCAAAACGGGCCGCTAAGTTCGTACCTGATTGAGGTGTCGGCGGCAGCGTTGCAAACCACTGACGCCGCCACGGGCAGCCCGCTTGTCGATGTGATCAAGGACCAAGCGGGCCAAAAAGGCACGGGCCGCTGGACATTGATCGAGGCGCTGAAACTGGGCCAATCGGCCAGCACAATCGAGGCAGCCGTGGGCGCGCGTGGCTGGTCGAGCGAGAAACAAACCCGCCAGATTGCTGAACCGCTGTTGGCGGCGCACGCGCAAACGACACCAATGCCCGATGCGGATGACCTGCAACAGGCCTTGCTGGCTGCACGTATCATCGGCCATGCGCAGGGCTTTCGCGTTTTAGCCGCGGCATCTGACGAATTTGCGTGGAGCTTGGACATGGCGCGCATTTCCGAGATTTGGCGCGCAGGATGTATCATCCGCTCAGCCCTTTTGGATGATTTCGCGACCGCATTCCGCAGTGAACTGCCCGGCGGCGAACTGATCCTTGCCCCTGCTATCCGTGATCTGCTGGACGGATCAATCGGGGCGTTGCGGCGGGTCGTGGCGGCCGCTGTGTTGTCTGGCGTGGCAGTACCTGCGCTTGGCGCGTCTTTGGCGTGGTATGACAGCATCAGACGCGGGCGGGGCACCGCGAACCTGATCCAAGCGCAACGTGATTTCTTTGGCGCACACGGTTTTGAACGTCTGGATCAAGACGGGCCACATCATGGCGACTGGGCACCGATCGCCAAAACCTAACCCGCGAACGGATCCACAGGATATCCGACATGGGACAGGTACAACCCATGTGGCGGTGATACCGGCCCGCAGGCCTGACGGTCGCGCGCCTCAAGCATGGTTTTGACGTCTTCGGGGCGCAAGGACCCTGCGCCGACCCGTTCCAGCGTGCCAACAAAACTGCGGACTTGGTTGTGCAAGAACGACCGTGCGCGCACATCGAAATGCACTTCGGGGCCCATAGGGGTGTCCACCCATGTCATCTCTAGGCGGTCAACGGTTTTGACGGGCGTCACGGATTGGCAAATTGTCGACCGGAATGTCGTGAAATCATGCTTGCCCAGCAGATGGCTTGCCCCTTCGCGCATGGCATCCAGATCAAGCGGCTTTTTCACATTCCAGACCAGACCCGCCTGCAGGGCAACTGGCGCGCGGCGCACGAGGATACGAAACAAATACCGTCGCTCTTGCGCGGAAAAACGCGCGTGGAACGTGTCATCGACCTGCACACAGTCCACAATCGCCACCGGATTAGGCTTCATGTGATAGTTTAACGCTTCGGCCAATCTGAACGGGGTCCAGTCGCGTTCCATATCGCAATGGGCGACCTGTGCTATTGCATGAACGCCTTTGTCAGTACGGCCCGCCGCTGCGATGTTGTGATCGCGGGGTTCGATCTTGGCCAGCGCAGCCTCGATCACGCCCTGAACTGAAGGGACGTCGTTCTGGCGTTGCCACCCGTGAAAGGGTGCGCCGTGGTATTCGATTTTCAGGGCATAGCGATACATGGCGCGGGCTTAGCGTGGGTGGTGGCTTCTGGCAATCCCTGCACCCCGTGCTTATGTTCACTTTCAACAGCAAGGTAAGGGCGGGCGCAGGCTTTGGTACTCTCAAGAATTGCCGACGGTATTTGGCGGCAGGTGGAAAACGTTCAAGACGGCGTGTCAGAAGCGTTCTTTGAACCCGTTATCCGTCTGGGCGTCACCGGTCTGGCGCGGTCGGGCAAGACGGTTTTTATCACCTCGCTGGTTGCGAACCTGCTGGACCGTGGCCGTATGCCGGGATTGCTCGCCGCATCCGAAGGGCGGATCGAGGCCGCGTTTTTGCAGCCCCAGCCTGACGACACTGTGCCGCGCTTTGAATATGAAAATCACCTTGCCGCTTTGACCGGCCCCACGCCCCATTGGCCAGAAAGCACCCGCGCGATATCGCAACTGCGCCTATCCTTGCGCGTGCGGCCAAATGGCTTGCTCGCGGGGTTTCAAGGGCCGCGCACGATCCATCTGGATATCGTGGACTACCCGGGCGAATGGCTACTGGATCTGGCACTGCTGGATGTGGATTATGCGCAATGGTCTGCGCAGGTTTTAAAACGGATCGAGGGGCGCGACGAGGCAGAAGACTACCGCGCGCTGGTTGCAGGCACGAATGCGCAGGCGGCCCTTGATGAACCCACAGCGCAGGCGCTTGCCGCGAGCTTTGCCGGATATCTGCAAGAGGCGCGGGCCAATGGCTATTCCGACTGCACGCCGGGGCGGTTTTTGCTGCCCGGTGATCTGGCCGGATCGCCGGTGTTGACCTTTGCGCCCCTACCCGGCGAGGGTGGCCCCCGCGGATCGCTGCTGCGCGAAATGGCGCGGCGGTTCGAGGCGTATAAACGCAAAGTCGTGCAACCGTTTTTCCGTGATCATTTTGCCAAGATAGACCGCCAAGTCGTGTTGGTCGATGCGCTAGGCGCGATCAATCAGGGGCCCCGTGCTGTCGAAGACCTGCGCGCCGCGATGACCGAAATTCTGAGCAGCTTTAGACCCGGACGCAACGGGTTCCTGACGCAGATCCTGCGTGGGAAACGGGTCGAGAAAATTCTGTTTGCCGCGACCAAAGCCGATCATTTGCACCATTCCCAGCACGCCAGCCTGACCGCGATTATGGAAGCATTGACCCGCGACGCCCGTGACCGTGCGCGATTTGCGGGGGCCGTGACCTCCGCCATGTCGCTGGCATCCCTACGCGCCACGACCGAAGCGTCGATGCAGCATGATGGTGAAACCTTGGACGTTGTGCGCGGCAGTCTGCTTGAGACCGGAAATGAGGCGGCGTTCTATCCCGGTGAGCTGCCCAAAGACCCCGCGTATCTGCTGAGCCCCGCGCGGGCGGGGGCAGAAAAATGGTTGGATCAGGATTACAAAATCATGCGGTTCGCCCCGGCGAAACTAAACCTGCGCCCCGGCGACGGGCCACCACATATCCGGCTGGACCGCGCGGCAGAGTTTCTGATCGGTGACCGGTTGTGACCAACTTGCGTATGGCGCGCGACTTGGATGCAGGCGCGGTGGGCGCGATCCTGTCGGAGTTCGTTGACACATCCGACTGGATGCCGCGCATTCATACCCGCGCCGAAGACGTCGCCCATGCGGCGCGTATGATTGATCTGGGACGGGTCCATGTGGCCGAGGATAACGGCACGGTGATCGGGTTCTGCGCAAGGAATGGCGACGATCTGGATGCGCTTTATGTGATTGCAGAAAAACGCGGGCAGGGCGTTGGCGCGGCATTGCTGCGCCATGCGCAAAGCGCGGTGGACCGTTTGGAATTATGGACGTTTCAGGCCAATGAGGCGGCCCAGCGGTTCTACCTGCGTCACGGGTTCGTCGAAGTGCAGCGCACGGATGGCAGCGGCAACGATGAACGCTTGCCTGATATTCAATACGAATGGCAACGGGAGACTGTGTGATGGCCAAAGGCCCTGTATTGTTTGATCTTGAGGAAGACGTCGCCCCGCGCCCGTCAGTCTCCGAAGCGCCGCCCGTACCCGACGTCGGCGCGCCTGCACCGCAGGGCCAAGCGATGCAAATTGCCGCGCGATTAGGGGCGCGCAAACCGTCAAAACTGGTCAAGCTGTTCTGGTGGTTGCTGACGGCATTTATCGGCGCATTGGTGTCGATCACGGCGTGGAACTTTATCACCGGGCTCATGGCCCGCTATCCGGTGATCGGGCTGGCGATGACCGTGCTGATTGGCGCGTTGCTGGTGGTGGTTGCACTGCTGTGCCTGCGCGAACTTGCGGCGTTCAGCCGGTTGGCACGGTTGGACGGGTTGCACCACGACGTTGGCGAAGCGTTGGCACAGGATGATTTGAAAGCGGCGCGGTCTGTGACGGATCGGCTGGTCGCACTGTATCAGGGCCGCGAGGATACCCGCTGGGGCCGCGACCGTTTGGCCGAATTGCGCGCGGATCAATTGGATGCACAAAGCCTGCTGGCGTTGACTGAGGCGGAATTGCTGGGCCCGCTGGACATCGCCGCCAGTCGGGAGGTCGAGGCCGCAGCGCGGCAGGTGGCGACGGTGACAGCATTGGTGCCACTGGCGTTGGCCGATGTGGCCGCAGCCCTGACCAGCAACCTGCGTATGATCCGCCGCATTGCCGAGATTTATGGCGGGCGATCAGGGTTCTTTGGATCATGGCGGCTGACGCGGGTGGTGATGTCGCATTTGGTCGCCACCGGCGCTGTCGCGGTGGGGGATGACATGCTAGAGCCTATCCTTGGCGGGACGATTCTGGCCAAGCTTTCGCGGCGCTTTGGCGAGGGGCTGGTGAACGGTGCCTTGACGGCACGGGTTGGTGTTGCCGCGATGGAAGTGTGTCGCCCGATGCCGTTTTCTCAAGGACGTAAGCCGAAGGTGCGCAGCATTATCAAGCGCGCCTTGTCTGGGCTGTTTGGCAAGGGATCACAGGCAGAGGGTTGATCGGGGTTCAGGATTGGGGCGCTGCCCCAAACCCCGGGATATTTAAGAGCCAGAGAACAAGGGGCGTGGGGGCTTGTCGCTTTTGATGGGGGGGCTTATAAGGCGCGTTATGAGCCGGATATCCGTGATCATTATTCGAATTATTTTCCCGGCGCTCTGATCCCACGAGACGCCGGGCCTTAGGTGTTCGAGATAGTCGCACCGCACCTGAACATCCATTCCCATACTCCGTTTGCCAAAGGACGCCCCCTATGTGCGCCGACACCCCAGAGACATTTGATTACAAATCCACGCTGAACCTGCCCAAGACCGATTTTCCGATGCGCGCAGGCCTGCCCAAGCGCGAGCCTGAGTGGCTGTCACGCTGGGAGGCTATTGGCGTGTATGACCGGCTGCGTGAAAAGCAGGACCGCACACCCTTTACCCTGCATGACGGCCCGCCCTACGCGAACGGGCATCTGCACATCGGTCACGCGTTGAATAAGACGATCAAGGATATGATCGTGCGCAGCCATCAGATGATGGGTTTTGACGCGCGCTATATCCCCGGTTGGGATTGCCACGGCCTGCCGATTGAATGGAAGATCGAGGAGCAGTACCGCCAGAAGGGTAAGAATAAGGACGACGTGCCGATCAATGATTTCCGCGCCGAGTGCCGCAAATTTGCCGCCGGTTGGGTGGACATCCAGCGCGAAGAATTCAAGCGTCTGGGCATCACCGGCAATTGGGCTGACCCGTATCTGACGATGGATTTCCACGCCGAGCGTGTGATCGCCGAAGAATTCATGAAGTTCCTGATGAATGGCACGCTTTATCAGGGGTCCAAGCCCGTGATGTGGTCGCCGGTTGAGAAGACCGCACTGGCCGAGGCCGAGGTCGAGTATCACGACAAGGAAAGCTTTACCATTTGGGTGAAGTTCAAGGTTGTGGGCACAGGCGATGCAACGTTGGACGGTGCGCAGGTCGTGATCTGGACAACGACGCCTTGGACCATGCCCAGCAACAAGGCTGTCGTTTATGGCAAGGATATTTCCTATGGTCTGTACGAAGTAACGGGCCGCCCCGAGGAATCTTGGGTCAGCATCGGTGATCGTTACATTCTGTCTGACGGCATGGCGATGGATGTCTTTGGTCGTGCGCGTCTGGATGAAACCATGGTGCGCCGTCTGTGTGATGTGACACAAGACGATCTCGCGAAAATCAAGTTGCAGCACCCGCTGGCTGGTGCCGAAGGCAGCAATGGCGAGTGGGATGATATCCGTGATTTCCGCGCGGCTGATTTCGTGACCGACACCGAAGGCACGGGCTTTGTGCATTGTGCGCCAAGCCACGGTCTTGAGGAATACGAGCTCTACCGTGATCTGGGCATGCTGGAGCAGGTGATCACCTATAACGTGATCGAAGATGGGTCGTTCCGCGCGGATCTGCCGTTCTTTGGTGGCAAGGCTATCCTTAAGCCGAACGGCAAGGAAGGTGATGCGAACACCGCCGTTATCAACAAGCTGGTCGAGGTTGGCGGGCTGCTGGCGCGTGGCAAGATCAAGCACAGCTATCCGCATTCGTGGCGGTCCAAGGCTCCTGTCATCTATCGCAACACCGCGCAGTGGTTTGCGGCCATCGACAAGCCCGTTGGCGATGGGTTGGATACCTTTGGCAAGACCATCCGCGAACGTGCCCTGACCGAGATTGATAACGTGAACTGGGTCCCGAAAAAGGGTCGCAACCGCCTGCATTCGATGATGGAGGCACGGCCCGATTGGGTGCTGTCGCGTCAACGTGCGTGGGGTGTGCCGCTGACATGTTTCACCAAGAAAGGCACGCTGCCGACGGATGCTGATTTCCTGCTGCGCAATCCTGAAGTGAACAAACGGATCGTCGAAGCGTTTGAGGCGGACGGGGCGGATGTTTGGTACGAGGACGGCGCGAAAGAACGCTTCTTGGGCGGGATCGTGAACCCCGAAGATTATAACCAAGTGTTCGATATTCTGGACGTCTGGTTTGATTCCGGTTCGACACACGCTTTTGTTCTGCGCGACCGCCCGGATGGCACCAAGGACGGCATTGCGGATGTTTACATGGAAGGCACCGACCAACACCGGGGCTGGTTCCATTCGTCGCTGTTGCAATCGGTTGGCACCACGGGCCACGCGCCTTACCGCAATGTGGTAACGCATGGCTTTACGCTGGATGCCAAGGGCATGAAAATGTCCAAATCCATCGGCAATACCATCGTGCCCGAGAAGATTGTGCAGCAATATGGCGCGGATATTCTGCGTCTTTGGGTGGCGCAGACAGACTATACCGCGGACCAGCGGATCGGGGATGAAATCCTGAAAGGTGTCGCGGACAGCTATCGTCGTTTGCGCAACACGATGCGCTATATGCTGGGGTCGCTCAAGGATTTCGACAAATCCAAAGCCGTCGCCGTCGAAGATATGCCCGAGCTGGAACGCCTGATCCTGCACAAACTGGCCATTCTGGATGGTGTCGTGCGCGAAGGCTATGCCAAGTTCGATTTCCAAGGCGTGTTCCGCGCCGTGTTCGAATTTGCAACGCTTGATCTGTCGTCCTTCTATTTCGATATCCGCAAGGATGCGCTGTATTGCGACGGTGACACGACACGCAAACTGGCCGCGCTGACCGTGCTGGATCATCTCTACAACCGTTTGACCACATGGCTGGCCCCGATCCTTGTCTTCACGATGGAGGAAGTCTGGTTGGAGCGTCATGGGGGTGAAAACGCGTCGGTGCATTTGCAGGACTTCCCTGAAACGCCTGCCGAATGGCGCGATGATGTGCTGGCGGCCCGCGCTGAAAAAGTGCGTGCAGTGCGCCGCGTGGTCACAGGTGCGTTGGAAGAACAACGTACAGCCAAGGTGATTGGATCCTCGCTTGAGGCGGCACCGACCGTTTATCTTGCGCCTGAATATGCCGAGGTCATCACCAACCCCGAAACCTTTGCCGATCTGTGCATCACCAGCCAGATCACTCTGACGACTGGGGACGCACCTGAAGGGGCGTGGACATCTGATGATGTGGCAGGGGTCGCCGTGGTGTTTGCCAAGGCCGAGGGCGAGAAATGCGCGCGCTGCTGGAAAGTGCTGCCCGATGTTGGCACGCACACGCACCCGGCCGTGTGTAAACGGTGCGACGATGCGGTGTCTTAAGCCGGGGTTGCACCCCAATGGCGTTTAGGTGGTTCTGCAACGGTCCATAAAGGCGCAATTCGGCACCCTGACAGTGACCGAAGAGACAGGCGCAATCACGCGCCTGTCTTGGGGGGACGTTCAGAGCCAAGACAGCAGCGACCTGTTGGAGGAAGCTGTTCGTCAGCTAGCCGGTTTTGACGCTGGCACGCTGACGGAATTCACGCTTCCCCTGCGGGTGGAGGGGAGCGATTTCCTTGTTGCGGTATGTGACGCGATATTCGCGATCCCCTTTGGCGAAACCCGTACCTATGGCGACATCGCGAAAGAACTAAACGCCCCCGCGCAGGCGGTGGGGCAGGCTTGCGGGCAAAACCCCATCCCTGTGATCATCCCGTGCCACCGTGTGATGGGGGCAAAGGGCCTGACAGGATATTCAGGGGCAGGGGGTGTTGAGACGAAAATCGCCTTGCTGCGCCACGAAGGGGCGGCGGGGCTGCTGATTTAGGGGCTTGGTTTGCGTGCCGCGCGTGCGTGGGTTGGCACCCACCCTACGGGGTGCGTTCGTATAGGAACTGTTGCGCGACACCGGCAAAGGTCAGATAGAGGCTGCTCAGGATCAGACCCCAATGCGCCCAGCTGTCGGGGTGAAAATCGACCCAAGCCGCCCAGCCTGCAAAGAACGTCCAGGCCAGCGCCATTGGCAGCGTCACGACGCGCCAGCGTTCTGTCCGAACCGGGTGCACGAATTTCAGGGGTGCAAACATGGTGATGGCAAGGAACGTCACCAAGATCAACGAAACCCACCAAGGGGGTGACAGGGCGAACAGCACCAACACCAGCATGTTCCAGCATCCGGGAAAGCCCCAGAACGAATTGTCCTTTGTCTTCATGCGGGTGTCGCAGAAATACATGGCACTGGCGAAGGTGATGATAATGATCATGACCCAACCGCTCCACCCGTCCATCAGGCCCGATTTGAACAGGGCAAAGGCGGGGATAAACACATAGGTCAGATAATCGATAATCAGATCCAGCAACACCCCGTCAAACTCAGGGGCGTTCGTCTTTACATTATATCTTCGGGCCAGGGGGCCGTCGATTCCATCGACAAAAAAGGCGACAACCAACCATAGGAACATCATATCCCATTCTTGGTCGGCGGCTGCTAACATGGCCAACATGGCGAATATCGCGCCGGTTGCTGTGAACAAATGTACAAGAAGGGCGCGTGACTGGATACTCATGCGCCACAGATGCCAAATCTTTCTGGTAAGTGCAAAAGGAAAAGCGCAAGGAACCGCGTCGCCTTGGGTTGACCCCGCTGGTGATTCCGCCTAAAGCCTGACAACCAATTTCAGGGTTGCCCTTGTGCAGCCCAATCGGGTGTTGCGTCGGATCGCCGATGACACCTCTGTAGCAAAAGGATGAACCCATGTCGCGCGTTTGCGAATTGACCGGAAAAGGCCCGATGTCGGGCAACAACGTAAGCCACGCCAAAAACCGCACGCGCCGTCGGTTCTTGCCAAACCTGAACGACGTGACCTTGCAGTCCGAATCGTTGGGCCGCAGCTTTAAGTTCCGCATTTCTGCGGCTGCTTTGCGCACTGTCGATCACCGCGGTGGTCTGGACAAGTTTATGGCCAAAGCAAAGGACACCGAGCTGTCCGGCAACGCTTTGAAAGTGAAAAAGGCGATTGCAAAGTCCAGCGCGACTGCTGACGCTCTTTCCTAAGACGTTCTAAAGTTTTTCTATGCAACCCTGGCTTAACCGCCGGGGTTGCGTCGTTTTTACATATCGAAACCTCGCAGCATCTGCGCTAAGGCTTGCGATATGTTGAACCGCTCCTTCATTGCTGTCTTGCTTGCCTTTGTATTGGGTCTGACCAGTCAAAGCATGGCCGTCGCACGCGGTGCGTCTGCGGCAACCGGGCAGATGGTGTTGTGTACCGGCACGGGGCCGGTCGCGATTTATCTGGATGCCGAGGGTCAGCCGACCTCGGCCCCGCATATTTGTCCTGACGCGGCGCTGAATGTCTTGGTCGATGGTGCCGTAACGCTTCTTGACCCGCCCGCGCAGCTGATTGTTTTTCGCGTATTCGTATCGCAGCCCGGCGCGCGGCAATTTGTTCGCCCGCAGCACTGGCCTGATACGCGGGCACCCCCTGTATCTGTCTAAGAAACACCTTATCTAGACATCTCAAAATACAGGAATACCCAATGAAACTTACTTCTTTTACCCGCGCGGTTTGCGCGATTGTTCTGCTGTCTGCTGGCCCTTTGGCGGCCCAAGGCATGATGGTGCATGACGCTTACGCGCGCAGCTCGACCGCGGCCTCGACCTCGGGTGCGGCATTTATGGTGCTGATGAACCATTCAGGCAGCGATGACCGGCTGATCGGCGCATCGTCGGATGTGGCTGCGAAAGTCGAATTGCACCAGCATGCCGAGGATTCCAATGGCGTGATGCGTATGGGCGAGATTGAAGGTGGCGTGCCGATCGCCAACGACGAGGCCCACACATTCCAGCGCGGCGGCGACCACCTGATGTTTATGGGCCTAACGCGCCCGTTGGAGCAGGGCGAAATGATCAATGTGACGCTTGAGTTTGAAAAAGCCGGCGCAGTCGACATCGAAATCATGGTCGATCAAGAGCGTCAGCCTGATCACGGTGCCATGGACCACAGCAAAATGGACCACGGCACCATGGATCATTCCGGCCACGGCAAAGCGTCTGAATAAGACGCGGTCAGGCGGCCAGAGGGTGGGTTTTACCTAAACTCTGGCCGCTTCGGCACGCTGCTGCCGCCCAACAATTCCTCGACCCAGTCTGTGACGACGCGGGTGGCGGGGCCGGTACGGTGTTCGGTGAACTGGTTCCCAACGGCAGAGCGTTCAAGGTTCATTTCAATCGTATGCGCCCCGTTGCGCCGCGCGTCCGCGACGAACCCCGCAGCAGGATACACATTTCCCGAGGTGCCGATTGCCGCAAAAATATCGGCCTTGGCAAGATGGTCAAAAATCACCTCCATATCATAGGGCATTTCGCCGAACCAAACGATGTCAGGCCGCGCCGCAGGGGCGTGGCATTTCGGGCAGGCATCGCCGGGGGCCATCACCATGGGCGCGGGCCAGCGATGATCGCAAGCTGCACAAAGCGCGGATTTCAACGCGCCATGCATATGCATCACCGCTGCCGCGCCACCTTGTTCATGCAGATCATCCACATTCTGGGTGACGATCACGACCTCGCCGTCATGGTACTGTTGCAGCTTGGCCAGCGCCTTGTGTGCGGCATTCGGCGCGACCTCTGATGCTTGTTTGCGGCGGGCGTTATAGAAATCGACGACCAGCTTGGGATCGCGGGCAAAGCCTTCGGGGGTGGCCACGTCTTCTACACGGTGCTGTGCCCACAACCCATCTTCGGCGCGGAATGTTTCGATGCCGCTTTCAGCTGAAATACCGGCACCGGTGAGAATGACAATCTTGCTCATCTTTGCTGCCTTTCGATGTCTTTTAATACATTACCCGTCGAGGGTGTGAAAACTGCTAGAAAGCCATGGCATTTGCGCCAGTGTGGGCGCGATCATATGGGTCTGAAGCAGTTGGCGCATGGTGTCCGCGATGTTTTGCGGCACGGGGCCCGTCCAATCCGCACCGGCAAACAGCGATATTTGCCGCGATGGCCCCGATGCAGGCAGTGCGTAGGCTTGTAGTGCGCCGTGAAACCGTTCTGCCCTGCCATAGCCAAAGGGGGTGGTGATCGCCCAGCCAATCCCCCGTGCGACCATGGCCATCAGCGCCAGATGGCTCCCGATCTCGAACTGCGAAGCGAGGGTGATATTGCTGCGTGTCAGATGATTGTTGATCTGTTCCGCGATCATCTGATCGGCGTCATACCGGATAAACGGCAGCGGCGCGTGGCCTGACAACAGGTCGGCAGGCGGCACGGCATTGTCACCGGGGGCAACAATGATGAAAGGGTCGCGGGCGAGGGGGATTTCAATCAGCCCGCTCTTGGCATCCCCACTGGTGGCGGCGATGGCCATGTGCAAGGTTTTGTCTTGAACGGCCTGTATCAATCGCTTGCTGCCATCCGTGATCATTCGAAACCTGCAGCCTTGCATACTGTCGGCCAGTATGGTGGCAAGGCGCGGCGTCAGGTCATTCTCGAAATCATCAATGACGCCGAGGCTAAGATCCGACAGGTTGGCCAGATCCATCACCGTCAGTTCCGTTTGCGCCAACCGCAGCTGCGCCAATGCAGCACTTGCATGTTTTAGAAAGCTTTCGCCCTGCGGGGTCAGGCGCATGGGGCGGCGGCTGTGATCCATCAAGGGCGCGCCAATGGCGGCCTCTAGGTTGGTCATTTGTTGGCTGACGGCTGGCTGGCTAAGGCCGGTCGCCGCAGCGGCTTGGGCGACGGATCCCGTGCTGGCCAATGCCTCGAACACTTCGATGCCGCGCAGTGTTACACCTTTTTTGAACATCGTAGTCGCCTTTTGGCAGTTTTCAGTTTTCAAAAACGCTTTCGGATAGATCGTTGCTGGCTGGCCTTGTCGTGCCGATAGTTTCAGGAAATCAAAATAGATCGACTCGGGTCATTTGACCATTGAAGCGGTTGCAGAACAAGCGCACGATTGCCGCGAAACCTGACAGAGACCCAAGTGATGAAAATAGCCACAGCCGCCTACACCCAAGATATCCTGACCAGTTGGGCCCATTATGAAGACAAGCTGGCCAATTGGGTCGCAACCGCCGCTGGGAACGGGGCCGATCTGCTGGTTTTCCCCGAATATGGCGCGATGGAACTGGCCACGCTGGCAGGGCTGGATGTTGCAGGCGATCTTGAGGCGTCGTTATTTGCCGTTTCTGATCGCTTGGCCGACGCGGATGCATTGCACCAGCGGTTGGCAGCTGAATATGGGGTCCACATCGTTGCAGCATCGGCACCCGCGGCTACGGCCACACGGCCGGTGAATCGCGCGCGGTTGATTACGCCTGATGGTAAAATCGGCATACAAGACAAACAGATCATGACCCGTTTCGAGCGCGAGGTTTGGGGCGTGGTCGGCGGCAACCCCTTGCAGGTTTTCGAGACGGCGATCGGCAAGATTGGCATTCTGATCTGCTACGATAGCGAATTCCCGCTTTTGGGTCGTGCGCTGGCAGATTGCGACATCATCGCGGTGCCCAGCGTGACCGAAGCCTTGGCCGGATACTGGCGCGTGCGCATCGGGTCCATGGCCCGCGCGCTCGAGAATCAGTGCATCACCGCCATGTCGTCTTGTGTCGGGCCTGCTGATTGGTCCGACGCTTTGGGCGATTCCTATGGCGCGGGGGGTATTTTTTGCCCGCCTGACGTCGGGTTTCCATCCACGGGTGTGCTGGCTGCGGCGCAGATCAACGTGCCCGGATGGACCTATGCCGAGGTGGATATAGCGCAAATTGCCAATGTGCGCGCCGATGGTGTCGTGTTGAACCGCAGGCACTGGGCAGATCAGGCTGGCCGCGATAGCGTGGCGATAAACACGTCTTTGCTGTGAATAGGTCTTGAAAAATGGGAAAATTGCGCCCATTTAAGCCTGCGCTCTGCATTTGCAGGGCAAAGTGTTCAAGGAGAGACCATGGCTAAGGAAGACACGCTCGAATTCCCCGGTATCGTCAAGGAACTCCTGCCGAATGCGACATTCCGGGTCGAGCTTGAAAACGGCCATGAGATTATCGCACACACGGCAGGCAAAATGCGCAAAAACCGCATTCGTGTTCTGGCAGGCGACAAAGTACAGGTGGAAATGACCCCCTATGATCTGAGCAAAGGCCGGATCAATTATCGCTTTAAATAACGTGCTTTACCGAGAACCTGCGGGTTCGCGGTTGGCGCTTTGGGTTTGCATATGACCTTTATCCTCGGATCAGGCAGTCCGCGCCGCAAGGAATTGCTGGCGCAAATTGGCGTTGTGGCCGATGATATTCGCGCACCCGATATCGACGAAACCCCGCAGAAAGCCGAATTGCCGCGCCCCTATTGCGCGCGTATGGCCCGTGAAAAGGTGGCGGCAGTGCCCGCTGGCCCCGATGATATCGTGCTGTGCGCCGATACCACCGTGGCGGTTGGCCGCCGCATTCTGGGCAAACCCGAAAACGCTGACGAGGCCGCCAGTTTCTTGCGGCTGATGTCGGGGCGGCGTCACAAGGTGATCACAGCCGTCGCGGTGAAACGCGGCGACAGGTTGTGGGAACGCGACGTGGTCAGCACCGTGCGCATGAAACGGCTATCTGATGCAGAATTGGCCGCCTATCTTGCCACCGGCGATTGGCAGGGCAAGGCGGGCGGCTATGGTATCCAAGGCCCCGCAGGCGCGTTGATCCCGTGGATCAGCGGATCATTTACCGGCATCGTGGGCTTGCCCCTTGCCGAAACTGCAAACCTGCTGCGCGCAGCGGGCTATATCTTTGACGGAGAGACATCATGAAAGGTCGCACGATCATTCTGGACCATCTGGGCGAGGTCGAGGCCGCCGCTTTGATGGTGGATGGCAAGCTGGACGATCTGTTGGTCGACAGCGATGGCCCGCGTCCCGGTACGATTTACCGTGCGATTGCTGACCGTCCCGTCAAAGGGCAGGGCGGTATGTTCCTGAAAACGCCCGACGGGTCTGCGTTCTTGCGCCAGATCAAAGGGCTTGCCCCCGGCCAGCCGATTTTGGTTCAGGTGTCCGGCTATGCCGAACCCGGCAAGGCGATCCCCGTTACACAAAAGGTTTTGTTCAAAAGCCGCTATGCGATTGTGACGCCCGGCGCACCCGGCACCAATATCTCGCGGTCCATCCGTGACGAGGAAGAGCGCGACCGCCTGCTTGAGGTTGCCCACGAGGCTGCCCAAGGCGCGACCCATGGCCTGATCTTGCGGTCGTCTTGCGCGGGTGCGGATGGCGATGACATTGCCGATGACATTGATGCGATGCTGACCCTCGCCGACAAGGTGTTGGGCGACGAGGCGACAGAGATGGAATTGCTTGCCGAAGGTGATGGCCCGCATATTCTGGCGTGGCGTGATTGGGTGGCACCGGCTGATGTCGTGACCGAACCCGGCAGCTTTGATGCTCACGGTGTGCTGGACGATGTTGAAGACCTACGGCAGCCTCGCGTTCAGCTTGAGGGCGGGGCGTCGATGTATGTTGAACCGACCCGCGCATTGGTGGCGGTGGATGTAAACACTGGCGCTGATGTGTCGCTGGCTGCTGGGATCAAGGCCAATATGTCCTGCGCCCGCGCCTTGCCACGTGCATTGCGTCTGCGCGGCTTGGGCGGGCAGATCACCCTTGATCTGGCACCCATGCCCAAGAAAGACCGTCGCCCGTTCGAGACCGCCTTGCGTCAGGCATTTCGTACGGATGATGTTGAAACCACCTTGATCGGGTGGACGCCTTTGGGTCACTATGAACTGCAACGCAAACGCGCACGCCTGCCCATAGCCGAGGTTCTAAAGTGAGCTGCCCGATCTGTTCTGACGACACGTCGCCCGCCTATCGCCCGTTCTGTTCGCGCCGCTGCGCCGACATTGATTTGGCCAAATGGCTGAACGGCAGCTATGCAACGCCAAGCCGCGACCCCGAAGACGTTGAGGCCGCGATTGATGCGGCCGAAGCGGCTTTGAACACACCACCAAAGCCCCACTAAGTTTACGCAGGCAGGCAGGTCTCCCGGACTGTTTGCGCGATATGTTTCAACTGCCCTGCAAGCGGGTTTGTTTTACGCCACACCATCCCAATCGTGCGCGACGGGCGCGGTGGTGGCAGACGCGCGATGGATACTTCGGCTGAACGGGTTTCAATCGGCACGGCCATATCGGGAATAAGCGTGACCCCGATCCCCGCGCTGACCATCTGAACCAACGTTGATAGGGAGCTACCCTCCATCAGATCACGGGGCACGGCGGATGGCATGCTGCAATAGGACAACGCCTGATCGCGAAAACAATGCCCCTCTTCCAGCAACAACAGGCGCATTTCGCGCAGCAATTGGGAATTAGGCACAGGTTTGTTTTGGTCTTCGATCTGGCGCACCAGTACGAATTCCTCGTCCAGCAGCACCTCTTCGTGCAGGGTCGGCTCTGATATCGGCAGGGCCACGATGGCTGTGTCCAACTGCCCGCCCAGCAGCCCCTCAATCAGTTTTTGTGTGACGGCTTCACGTGGGCGCAAATCCAGGCCTGCGTAATCTTGGGACAGGCATTTGATGAAACGGGGTAGGAAATAGGGCGCGACGGTGGGGATAATACCAAAGCGCAACCGCCCGATCAGTGGGCTGTGCGAGGCGCGCGCCAGATCGCCCAATTCATCCATGGACTGCAGTATTTCCCGCGCTCGCGCGACAAATGTTTCGCCAAAGCCAGTCAGGCGCAGCCGTTTTGCAGATCGTTCAACCAGCGGCGTGCCGACCATGTCTTCCAGCGCTTTGATCTGTACGGATAGGGCAGGTTGCGAAATGCCACAGTCATCGGCCGCCCGGCCAAAGTGATGGTGCCGGGCCAATGCTTCGAAATATCGTAAGTGTTTGATCGTTATATCCATAACCCCTGATTATCACGGTGATTAGAAAATGCAATTTTTCTTAATGTGCAGGATGGTGTAGGACTGCGCCTAAGCGGTGACGCCGGACCCCTCTTGCTGAATTCCTGTTGGAGCGATGTTTTGATGTCTGCACCCACTGCGCCATTCTAAAACAAACACCAGATCACATACCAATCGGAGATGAACATGGACGGCAATGATAACGGTTCGATGGGCAAATGCCCGGTAATGCACGGCGGTAATACGGCCAGCAAATCCTCTGTAATGTCTTGGTGGCCCAATTCGCTGAACCTCGACATTTTGCACCAGAAAGACAGCAAAACGAATCCGATGGATGCGGATTTTGATTATCGCAAAGAGGTTCAGAAACTTGATGTCGAGGCGCTTAAGCAAGACCTGCACGCGCTGATGACGGACAGCCAAGAATGGTGGCCTGCTGACTGGGGCCACTATGGTGGCTTCATGATCCGTATGGCGTGGCACTCGGCCGGCACATACCGTCTGGCCGATGGTCGCGGCGGTGGCGGCACGGGCAGCTTGCGTTTCGCGCCTTTGAACTCCTGGCCTGACAACGTCAGCCTCGATAAAGCACGCCGCTTGCTGTGGCCGATTAAAAAGAAATACGGCAACAAGCTTAGCTGGGCCGACTTGATGATCCTTGCGGGTAACATCGCGTATGAATCAATGGGCCTGAAAACATTCGGTTTCGCCTTTGGCCGTGAAGACATCTGGCACCCGGAAATCGACACCTATTGGGGTGCGGAAAAAGAATGGCTGGCCGACAGCGATGGCCGCTATGAAGATATGGAAAACCCCGCATCCATGGAAAACCCGTTGGCTGCTGTGCAAATGGGCCTGATCTATGTGAACCCAGAAGGGGTGAATGGCCAGTCCGACCCTATCAGATCGGGTTTGCATGTGCGCGAGACATTCAAGCGGATGGCGATGAACGACGAAGAAACCGCCGCACTGACCGCAGGTGGTCACACAGTCGGTAAATGCCACGGCAATGGCGATGCGGCGACCCTTGCCGCTGAACCAGAATCCGGTGAAATCGAAACGCAAGGTTTCGGTTGGGGCAACCCAAAGGGGACTGGCACGGCCAGCATGGCGATCAGCAGCGGCCTTGAAGGTGCTTGGACAACAGACCCGACCAAATTCGATATGGGCTATTTCAAGCTGCTGTTCGGATACGAATGGGAGATCAAGAAAAGCCCTGCCGGCGCGTCGCAGTGGGAACCGATCGACATCAAGGAAGAAGACAAGCCCCTTGATGCGAGCGACCCAACAATCCGCCGCAACCCGATCATGACGGACGCGGATATGGCGATGAAGATGGACCCCATCTATCGCGAGATCTGCGAACGGTTCATGGCTGATCCCGAGTACTTCAAAGACACCTTCGCACGCGCTTGGTTCAAGCTGACCCACCGCGATATGGGCCCCAAAGAACGCTATCTTGGCCCGGACGCGCCCCAAGAAACGCTGATCTGGCAAGATCCGGTGCCTGCGGGCAACACCGGCTATGATGTCGAAGCCGTCAAGGCACGCATCGCAGACAGCGGCTTGTCGCTGGAAGAAAAGGTATCAACCGCATGGGACAGCGCGCGCACATATCGCGGCTCTGACATGCGTGGCGGTGCCAATGGCGCGCGCATTTGTCTGGCCCCCCAGAAAGACTGGGAAGGCAACGAACCTGCGCGTCTTGCCAAGGTTCTCGGCGTGCTGGAAGGCATTGCCAACGACACCGGCGCAAGCATCGCTGATGTGATCGTTCTGGCCGGTAGCCAAGGTGTCGAAGACGCTGCAAAAGCCGCAGGTTTCGACATTTCGGTTCCGTTCATCCCGGGTCGCGGCGACGCCACAGACGAGATGACGGATGCGGCCTCCTTTGAACCGCTTGAGCCGCTTGCCGACGGGTATCGCAACTGGATGAAGAAGGACTATGTGACCAGCCCCGAAGAAATGTTGCTGGATCGCACGCAGCTTATGGGCCTGACCGCCCCCGAGATGACAGTCCTGATCGGTGGTATGCGTGCCATGGGGACCAACTATGGTGGTACCAAACACGGCGTGTTCACAGACCGCGTTGGCGCGTTGACACCTGATTTCTTCGTCAACCTGACCGACATGCGCTATTCTTGGCATCCTGTTGACGGCGGCATCTATGAGATCCGCGAACGTGGCACCGAGAATGTGAAATGGACCGCAACCCGTGCGGATCTGGTGTTCGGGTCCAACTCGATCCTGCGGTCCTATGCCGAAGTGTACGCCCAAGATGGCAATGCCGAAAAATTCGTCAAGGATTTCGTGGCAGCCTGGGTCAAAGTCATGAACGCTGACCGCTTCGACGTCGCGGCATAAATCTGCCCCCGCCCCCGCGCTGCTTAACTAAAGAGGCGCGGGGGTATTTTCTTGGGTAATATCCAATCGGACATCATGAAACGGTGTCATCAGCAAATGATCCGTTAAAAAGCGCGGAGCTTTAGCTGGCAATTATTCAACCTACATTTTGAAACGCAAAGACGCACAGCTGATCAACAATCAGCACGAGCGGGTCGCTGGCGTTCTTACATCAATGTTCAGAAGAGTAGTGGCTGGGATGGTAGGATTCGAACCTACGATCTACTGTACCAAAAACAGGTGCCCTACCGCTAGGCCACATCCCATCACTGGCCGTTATTTAGTCCGGGATCGGGGATGGTGCAAGACCTGAATGGAGAAAAAATGCAGAGTTTTGGCTGAAACTCATTCGTTTGCGGCTTCTTCCGTGAGTAAGTCGTCTTCTGTTCCCGCGCGCTCTTGATCGACGATCTGTTCCAGCGCTTTCTCGGCGTTTGCGTTGACGTCTTGTGGGGCTGTGGTGGCCGGTGTGGGCGAATCGCGTCTGGCCTTGGTCTCAGGCTCTGCTGGGGTGGTCTGCGATGGCTGTACCACGCGATAGGTGGGTTCAGGCATGGCGTAGCCGGCTTGGTCAAAGGCCGCGATTGTCAGGCGGATAGCCTCACCACGGGCAAGGTTAATGCTGGTGTCTGTCTGGTTCACCCAAGCGGTGAATTGCAGTGAAATGGTACTGTCACCGATTGTTTCAATCCAAACGCTTGGTTCCGGATTTTTCAGGACAAAGGGCAAGGCGAGCAATGTTTCTAGCCCCAATGTGCGGGCTGCTGCGAAATCGGTGTCGGGGGCCATGCCCAGCTCGAACGAAAACCGGCGCTCTGCGTTGCGGGTGAAATTCACGATGCGCGCCTTAAAGACGGTCGAATTCGGGATACGGATGTGGTTGCCATCAAAGCTCAGCAAGATCGTGGCGCGGCTGGTCAGTCGAATCACCTTGCCGGTGTCGCCTTCGATCTCGACTGTGTCATTGGGGCGAAAGGGCTGGCGCACGGACAGCATGATAGAGGCGATGAAATTTTCCACGGTGTCGCGCACCGCAAACCCGATGGCGAGGCCCGCAATACCCGCGGCCCCTAAAATGCCCGACAAAAGGGCCGTCGCGCCAACGATATCAAGGGCAAGCACCAAGGCGGCGATAATAAACACCAGCCTGATAATCTGGCGGTATATGTCAGCGATGAACGCGTTCGGGGCAAGCCTGTCCCACGGCTGCTGCCATCTGGCGATGAAAAACCCCAACAGGACCACAAATGCAAAAATCGCCAGCGCGACCCCGGCAAGCGGTAGAAACGCCACGGTTTGGGCTATGCGGCTTTTGAACCGGTCCAGTGCAGGGTTCAGTCGCTGACTGACATCTGTGGTTTCGGAAATCTCGTTCTCGATGGCGACAATGCCTTCGATCCGCCCGACAAGATCGGTCAATTGCTTGGCCGTTTGGGCGTCAACGGTGGTTCCCGTAAGGGTCACGATCCCGGCAGATACCGCAACATCGACGCTGCTATACCCGTCGAGCTCGGCAATAATTTCACGGATACGCTGTGCTATGGCGCGGTCGTCATCTGTGCTTTCTTGAACGGCGATAGCACCGGTGGGTTGGACGGTCGTATTTTGCGCCGCCACGCTTAGCGGTGACAGCAGGCAAAGAAGCAGCGCTAGATATTTCATAGGGTGTCTCCTGAGGTCCAAGCCATGCTGTTTGCCGAATAGTGTGAGGTATAGCGCGATTTCTTTCAAAGAAATCGGCCCGGAATTTTTGAAAAATTCCGTCCCGCGCGGATATCTTACGCGGAACAATCCACCAGAATGGCACCCGTTCGTGCCCCTGCTTCGACAGCCTCATGGGCGCGGATCGTTTCTGACAGCGGGAATATCTGTTCCACTGGACAGTCCAGCGCACCGTCGGCCAAGGCCTGATGGACCTTGTCGATGGCAACCCGGCGTTGGGCGTCCGTCAGAAGGTAAACCAGAATAATATCGATCGTGACCGCTTTGAAAAGCAGCGGCAGGAAAGGCAGGGTAGGCGTCATTTCCTTGGCTGACCCATAGGCTGCAATGCGCCCGTTTGGTTTGATCACTTCGGCATCCAGCCCGATATTCACGCCGAATTCGACCTCGATCACCGTATCGACCGGCTTGCCATCATTGGCGGCGAGAACCTGTTCCAATAAATCGGGGGAGGCATAATCCAGCACCACATCGGCCCCGGCTTTTTGTGCGCGGCGCGCGCCATCTTTGCCAGTGGTGGCGATCACACGTGCGCCTGCCCATTTGGCCAGTTGCACGGCCAGATAGCCCACAGTGCCAGCGCCGCCTTGGATCAGGATCGTCTGGCCCTTGACGTCTTCACCGTTAAAAACGGCGTGGCAGGCGGTGAGGGCAGGAATGCCAAAGCTCGCCGCGGCCTCAAACGAAACCTCATCGGCCAGATCAACGGCTTGGGCAGAGGGAAGCGCGATATGCGTAGCGGCGGTGCCAAAGGGGCGCTGCCATTGGCCGTTCCATATCCAGACCCGTTGTCCAATACGCGCGGCATCGACACCTTTGCCAACCGCCTCGATCACGCCTGCGCCATCGCTGTGGGGAATAACCTGATCAAAGGGCGGCTTTGTCATACCCGGTCTGCCACGCCGCGATTTGACGTCTGACGGGTTCACGCCGGACATGGCAAGGCGCACCAAAACCTCGCCTTGGGCTGGGGAAGGGGTCTCCATCTCAACCAGCTTGAGAACATCGCGGGCTTCGCCCAACGTGGAATAGGTGATCGCGCGCATGGCTGTATCCTTGTCTTGTCAGATGTGGTCGGTCCAAAGACCGCTGCGCAACCCTAGTCGCGTATCTCGCGGGTGCCAACGCCCCAAAGCCGTGCCTTGGGAGCCCAGCCTTTGTAGCCGCCCGCGCGCAGAAAGCACCATTCAAGGCTGCATTCCTCCAGCCGTGCGATGGCACCGACTTCGAATTCAGCGGCAACAGGGGCGTTCGGGTCCGGGCGGGTCAAGAGTTTCATTTTGTCTTGTTCGATCAATACAGTGCGGGTGCCGGATAACAGCGAATAATGCACCCAGCCGCCCATGCCATCGCGGTCTTCGACGCGGCGCCAGTGGCCATGTTCCGCTGTGATACGCAGCGGCATGTCGCGGTGCTTGAAGACCCAGTCGATCCTGTGGGTCAGGGACGGCCCGCGCCGGACATTGCCTTCGGCGGCCTTCATCGACACGTAGCGTGGCACGGGCAGATTGGTGACCTGGCCAACCTCCTCTGCCGCCTGGGCGGTGCTGAAAGCCAGTTGAATCGATACAAGCGCCCCCAATAGGGCGAAACGGAACTTGGGTGTCATGACGGCCTGCTTGGTCTTTGGTTGTTGATTTTGTGCTCTTTTACGCCGCGAAGTTCTTGTGCCTCGTCGCCGCTTGGGACACCATGCCACCAAGCAAAGCGCAAAGCCAGATTTGGGAGGCTCAAAATGTCAAAGCAACCGCTAAGTGTTGTAGTCACGCGACGGTTGCCGGAGGTCGTTGAGAAGCGATTGTCGGAACTTTTCAAGGTGACATTGCGCGAAGATGATACGCCAATGAGCCGCGCTGAACTGGCTACGGCTATGAAGTCGGCTGACATTCTGGTGCCTACCGTCACAGATGAAATCGATGCGGCCCTGCTGGGGCAAGCGGGTGAACAGTTGAAACTGATTGCGAATTATGGCGCTGGCGTTGACCATATCGATGTCACGACAGCCCGCCAGCGCGGCATTCTTGTGTCCAACACCCCCGGTGTTCTGACCGATGATACCGCCGACATGACCATGGCGCTTATTCTGGCGGTGACGCGCCGCATGTCCGAAGGCATGGCGCAGATGCAATCGGGCGACTGGAAAGGCTGGGCCCCTACGGCGTTGCTGGGCGGTCGGGTCAGTGGGCGCCGTTTGGGTATTTTGGGTATGGGCCGGATCGGTCAGGCTGTTGCACGCCGGGCTGCGGCCTTTGGCATGCAAGTGCATTACCACAACCGCCGCCGTTTGCGCCCCGAGGTCGAGGAAGCACTGGGTGCCACCTATTGGGAAAGCCTGGATCAGATGGTTGCGCGCATGGATGTGCTGAGTATCAACTGCCCGCACACCCCCAGCACCTTTCATCTGATGAATGCCCGTCGCCTGAAACTGATGAAGCCCGAAGCGGTGATCGTGAACACCTCGCGCGGCGAAGTGATCGACGAAAACGCCCTCACGCGGATGCTGCGGGCTGGCGAATTGCAGGGCGCTGGTTTGGACGTTTATGAACACGGCACCGACATCAACCCGCGCCTGCGCGAATTGGATAACGTGGTACTGTTACCGCATATGGGGTCCGCCACGCTGGAAGGCCGGATCGAGATGGGCGAGAAAGTTATCATAAATATCAAGACCTTCGAAGACGGCCACCGCCCGCCGGATCAGGTTGTCCCCTCAATGCTGTAACCCCCTTTAACAAAGACGGAGTTCCCCCCATGCGCATGACCCTAACAGCCGTAGCAATATGTTTGGCCGGTGGGGCGCTTGCCCAACAGGCCGCCGATACTGTGGCACCAGAGGCAGCAGGAGCGGGGGCGTTCGAGGCGATATCGGCTGAGGTGACCGCTGCCTTTGCTGCCAAAGACGCGGGAAAACCGGTGTTGGCGGAGAACTGGATGGTCGCAGCGGCCAACCCTCATGCGGTTCAGGCGGGCGCGGATGTGCTGGCCACGGGCGGCACAGCGGCGGATGCGTTGGTGGCGGTGCAGACGGTACTTGGGCTGGTTGAGCCGCAAAGCTCGGGCCTTGGTGGCGGCGCGTTTCTGGTGTGGTACGATGCAGCCAGCGGTGAAATCACAACACTAGATGGCCGCGAAACGGCCCCCTTGGCCGCGACGCCACAGTTGTTTCAAGATGAGACGGGCGCGCCGCTCAAGTTCTTTGACGCCGTAGTTGGTGGGCGGTCTGTCGGCACCCCCGGCACACCTGCGCTGCTTGAGGCGGTCCATGCCCGTTGGGGCACGCAGAATTGGGCCGACCTGCTGGCCCCCGCGACGGACCTAGCGGAAAAAGGGTTCACCGTATCGCCACGTCTTGCGGGCCTTGTGGCGAGCGACGCGGAACGGCTGGCAAGCTCTGCCACCACGGCCGCGTATTTCCTGCCTGGCGGTCAGCCGATCACGGCGGGGATGACATTGAAAAACCCTGACTACGCAAACACGCTTGCGATACTGGCGGATCAGGGGGCAGATGCCTTTTACACAGGCGACATCGCAGCTGATATCGTTGCCACGGTCCAAGGGGCGGCAGGCAATCCCGGTGTTTTATCAGCGGTGGATCTGTCGATCTATCAGGTCCGTGAACGCGACGCGGTTTGCGCCGCCTACCGCGCACATGACGTTTGTGGGATGGGTCCGCCATCCTCGGGCGCTTTGGCGGTCGGGCAGATATTGGGCCTTCTTGAAGGGTACGATCTAAGCGCCGGACCCCAAGACCCAAATGTATTGCGCCTGATCGGCGACGCGTCGCGCTTGGCCTTTGCGGACCGTGGCCGTTATGTCGCCGACAGCGACTATGTCCCCGTTCCGGTCCAAGGTATGCTGGACCCCAGCTATCTGGCAGAGCGCGCCAAGCTGTTGGCGGGCGATGACGCGCTGCCCCAAGTTGCCCCCGGCTCGCCCACCTTTGATCACGCTTTGAACTGGGCGGATGACATGGCGATTGAACTGCCCTCGACCTCGCATATCTCGATTGTGGATGGCATGGGCAATGTGGCCAGCATGACCACAACAATCGAAAACGGCTTTGGCAGCCGTTTGATGGTGCGTGGGTTTTTGCTGAACAATGAATTGACCGATTTCTCGTTCAGGTCCCATGTGGATGGCGTGCCGATTGCCAATCGGGTTGAACCGGGCAAACGGCCCCGCTCATCAATGGCCCCGACGATCGTGATGAAAGATGGTAAACCGGTGCTGGCCGTCGGCAGCCCGGGTGGCAGCCGCATCATCGGCTATGTGGCGGGGGCGATCATCGCGCATATCGATTGGGGGCTGGATGTGCAGCAAGCGGCAAATCTGCCCCATGCCGTGAACCGGTTCGGAACTTATGATCTGGAAGAGGGCACTGACATGGCGGTTTCGGTCGACGCGTTGGAAAACCTCGGCTACAAAACAGCGACGCGGGCGCTGACATCGGGCCTTCATATGATCGCCATCGGTGACGGTCTAAGCGGCGGTGCCGATCCGCGCCGCGAAGGCATCGCCCTTGGTCAATAACCAAGGGACGACTACATGGTACAGCCGACAGATTTGCCGAGAAACGAAACTGGCATTGCCACCGTTTTGGGCATTCTAAAACAGCAATTTGCAGAGCAGTTTCAGACCGGTCAGGCGATCCGTGAACAGCATGGGCATACAACGACGTGGATCAAGACTCAGGCCCCGGATGCCGTGATCTTTGCCCGCTCAACGCAAGACGTCTCGGACGCGATAAAAGTCTGCGCGGCACATAAAGTACCTGTGATCGCCTTTGGCACCGGCACGTCGCTAGAGGGGCATGTAAACGCGCCTGCGGGGGGCATTTCGATTGACCTGTCGCAGATGGACCGCGTGTTGCAGGTTAACGCAGGTGATCTTGATTGTCGCGTGCAACCGGGCGTGACCCGCGAGGCGCTGAACACGCATTTGCGCGATCAGGGGCTGTTTTTTCCAATCGACCCCGGGGCCAACGCATCGCTTGGCGGTATGACGGCGACACGGGCGTCGGGCACAAACGCTGTGCGTTATGGCACGATGAAGGACAACGTGATCGCGGTCGAGGCCGTGATGGCGGACGGCACCGTGATCCGCACGGGCGGGCGGGCACGCAAATCCTCGGCCGGGTATGATTTGACACGGCTGATGGTCGGGTCCGAAGGGACATTGGGCATTATCACGGAAATCACCCTGAAATTGCAGGGCATCCCAGAGGCCATCAATTCAGCGCGCTGTTCGTTTCCGAGCCTTGAAGCGGCTTGCGAAACGGTGATGAGCGTCATCCAGTTCGGGCTGCCGGTCGCCCGGATCGAGCTGTTGGATGCGATGGTGGTCAAGGCGGTGAATGGCTATTCCAAGCTGTCGCTGCCCGAAACGCCGATGTTGCTGCTGGAGTTTCATGGATCGGAAGCAGGGGTCGCCGAGCAGGCCGATACCTTTAGCATGCTAGCGGATGAAAACGGCGGTTCTGATTATCAAGCGACAACCACAGTCGAGGAGCGCAACAAACTGTGGCAGGCGCGTCATGACGCCTATTGGGCAATGCTGGCGCTGCGCCCCGGCTGCAAGGCGGTCGCGACGGATGTGTGTGTCCCGATCTCGCGCTTGGCCGATGCGGTGGGGGCCGCGAATGCCAAGGCGGATGAATTGGGGCTGATCGCGCCGATTGTCGGCCACGCGGGCGACGGTAATTTCCACGCGTCGCTGTTGCTGGACATGGATGATGCGGACGAGGTTGCCCGCGCCGAGGAATTTGTGAGCTGGCTGAGCAGTTTGGCGATCTCGATGGAGGGGACATGCACCGGCGAGCATGGCATCGGTCAGGGCAAACGCCCCTATCTGGTGTCTGAACTTGGTGCTGCGGTGGATGTGATGGGCACGCTCAAGCGTGCGCTGGACCCGGACAATATCATGAACCCCGGTAAAATCCTGCCAAGCTGATCCAAAGGGCGCGCTGGCGCGCGGCATGATGTTTGCCCCTGCGTCCCGCAGGGGCGTTTGATGCCTCCGGCGGGGATTTATTTCCATTTGGAAAGGGTTTGCGGGCTGGTTTTTCGGGCCGCGTCGCATTTGGGCTGTCATGGGTCGGCTGGGCTGTGCGTTTTACGCTGGGGCTGTTAAATATCGGCGCAACCCTTAGTCCGGCGGAGCATTGGATACATGAAAACTCAAGTCAAAGCATTGGTTGTTGGCGGCGGTGCTGTTGGCACGTCGATTGCGTATCATCTGGCCCGTGCGGGATGGGATGATGTCATGCTGCTGGAGCGTGACGAGTTGACCAGCGGGTCAACGTGGCATGCGGCGGGGTTGTTGCCGTATTTTAACATGTCCTATGCGACCACGCATATTCATGACTATTCGATCAAGTTTTATAAAACGCTCGAGGAAGAGACCGGGTTGAACGCGGGCTTTGCCGTCGTGGGCAATTTGCGCATGGCGCAGACCGATGAACGTATGGATGAATACATGCTCTATGCGGCCACGGCCGAGACTTGTGGTGTGCCCTATGAGTGGCTGACCCCTGAACAGATCAAGGCGAAATGGCCGCTGATCCGCACCGAGGATTTGAAAGGTGCGATCTATCACCAGACGGATGGCTATATTAACCCTGCCGATGTGACCATGGCGATGGCCAAGGGTGCGCGCCAGCGGGGCGTTGTGATTGAGCGTAAATGGCAGGCGGATGCGTTTCACTGGAATGGTGAAGCGTGGGAAGTGACCGTGACCAAGATGGTCGAGCGCGGTGGCAATCTGGTGCCATCAGACGAGCAGGTCGTGATCACCGCAGAGCATGTGGTGACCGCGTCGGGCAACCACGCGCAGCGCACCGCCAAGATGCTCGGCATCAAGATGCCAGCCATTCCGGTTGAGCATCAGTTTATCGTTATGGATCAGGACCCGGAGTTGGTGGAATTCCGCAAGGGTGAGGGCAATGTCGAGCACCCCGTTATTCGTGACGCTGACGCGCAATCCTATGTGCGCGAGGAACGCGGCGGCTGGATTTTGGGCGTTTATGAGAAAAACGCGCCGGCGCGGTTTGAATATGGCGTGCCGGATAGCTTCCGTGCTGACTTGTTCCAGTTGGATCTGGACCGGATCGAAGACCAGTATATGGCGATGAACCATCGTATTCCATCCGCTGAAAGCTGCGGGTTGAAGGATGATTTCAACGGTCCGATTTGTTACACGCCCGATGGTAACCCGCTGGTTGGGCCCGCACCGGGCTTGCGCAACATGTGGCTGGCCGAAGGGTTTTCATTCGGGATCACAGCGGCGGGCGGTACGGGGTATTATCTGGCGCAACTGATGGTCGAGGGCGAGGCCGAGATCGACATGGCATCGCTGGACCCCAAACGCTATGGCGACTGGATGACCACGGAATATGCCGCGCGCAAGAACGAAGAAGCGTATGAGCATGTCTATATCCTGCACCACCCCGACGAAGAACGCCCTGCATGCCGCCCGTTGCGCACATCGCCCTCCTATGACCGTCAGGCAGCACGGGGCGCGCAGTTTGGCCATGTAAACGGTTGGGAGCGCCCGAACTATTTCGCGCCGATGGGATTTGATGACCACGCCAGCCGGTCGTTCCGGCGCGGGGGCTGGTGGCAATATGCGGTCGAGGAGGCCAAGGCGATCCGCGAGGGCGTGGGCCTGATTGATGCAACAGCGTTCACCAAGCATCTGGTCAAAGGGCCGGGTGCCACGGAATTCCTGAACTGGTTTACCTGTAACAAGCTGCCGTCGGTGGGCCGGATCAACCTAACCTATGCGCTGACCAGCCATGGCACGACACGCACGGAATATACTATCGTCCGGTTGGCGGAAGACGAATACTATCTCGTTTCGGCGGGGGCGTGGACGGCCTATGATAGTGACTATCTGCGCAAGGCAATCGCGGATAAGGCCCCTGATTTCGGCTATATCGAATGCCATGACGTCACCACCCAATGGGGGGTTTTCGCCATCGCCGGGCCGAAATCGCGCGATGTGTTGAAAGAGGTGATCAAGGACGCCGATCCGGAAACCGTGCTGAGCAACAAGCGTTTCCCGTGGCTGACCATGCGCAATATCGAACTGGGCATGGTGCCGGTGCGCGCCATTCGCGTGGCCTATACCGGTGAATTGGGTTGGGAATTGCACCACCCGATTGAAATGCAAAACCATCTGTTTGATCTGCTGGAAAAGGCGGGCGAAAAGCACGGGATGAAGCTGGTCGGCGCGCGGGCACAAAATTGGCTGCGTCAGGAGAAGTCTTATCGTGCATTTGGGACAGAGCTGGGCCGCGATGCGACCCCGCTTGAGGCTGATCTGCCACGGTTTGTCGACCTGTCCAAGGACTTCTACGGCAAGGATGCGATGCAGGAACACGGCATCCGTGCGCAATGCGTGACCTTGCTGATTGATGGGCCGGATGACGCTGATCCGTGGGGCCGGGAGGTTTTGTACCATGGTGACACGCGTGTGGGGCGCTTGACCTCGGGCGGGTATTCGGTGGCGTTCGGCAAGTCGATTGGCATGGGCTATGTCAAACCCGAACAAGCCGCGGTTGGGACCAAGCTGAAGGTCAAAATGTTTGATCAGCTGTGGGATGCAGAGGTGGTCGAAGACAGCCCTTATGATCCGAAAAATGCCACCATTCGAATGGACGGTTAACGCGCGACCACAAGCGCGATTAGCGGATTTGCCGGCGGGCCAGCCAGTTTGCCCAGCTCGCCGGGGTGCCTGCGTATACGTTAATGTCCAGATCACCCAAGGCACCGGGCACGCGGCCGGTGCTGGTGTATTGCCAAAATGTCCAACGCTCGTTCGGGTATTTCTCGGATGGGTGGGCGGCGGTTGAGCGCAGCCAGAACTCTGTCCCACCCAAGCGGCCCATCTGGTTTGTTTCGTAGAAATCAGGGGTGGTATAGACGATGGGCTGTTGCCCGTAATGGGCCTTGAGAATGCGCAAGAATATTTGCGCATTCCGCCGCACGATATGGGCTGGCGGGCGCAGGGTGCAGGTGGGGGAAAACGGGTTCCATTCCATATCCAGCACCGGCGGCAACATGCCGGGTGTTTTCGGCACATTCTGGATGAACCACCGCGCCTGCGCTTGGGGTGTCGTGCAGAAATAATAGAAATGATAGGCCCCGCGCGCGACGCCTGATCGCCCCGCACCCCGCCAGTGGTCCGCGAACATGGGGTCAAGCAGATCACCGCCTTCAGTCGCTTTGATAAAGGCGAAGTTTACGCCATTTACGCGGGCTTGGCCCCAGTTCAGCGGGCTTTGAAACCGCGCGACGTCGATACCGTGCACGGCATAGCTTTGCGGGGTGCGCCGAGCCCAATCATGTGGTTTGCGGTCGCTGAAGTTTGCGGTCGTTACCATGCCAAGCGGCACGGACACTGGCGGTGCTGCACAAGCGGCGACGGCAAGAACCGCGATAGTAACAAGGATGCGCAGCGGTGACATGTTCATGGCTTTCTCGCGACAAAGGCCAGGTTGTTGGCGGGCATCTCTACCTGATCAATCGGGCTGAACCCCGCATCGCTCAGCCAGATGGTGACATCCGTTGTGTCTTTATACCCGATTTTTGGGTCGGCATCGCGTAGCTCGCGATCAAATCTTGCATCGCCTTCGGAGGTCAGTAGGCCTGCGCGCCTGAACGGGCCATATAGGATGAAACAACCGCCGGGTGCTGTGGCAAGTGCGGCTTCGGCGATCAGCCGCTGTGCCGCGTCTGCGGGAATGAGGTGAAGCAGGTTCGACAGAAAGATCACATTTTGCGGCGCAAACTGCGCGTGCCAGCCAGCTTGGGTCGCATCAAGCGCAATCGCGGGGGCGACGTTTTTCGCAAGCGACTGGGCGGTATAGGCGTCGATGCTGGCGCGGCGTGCTGCGTCAGGTTCGGTCGGTTGCCAGTGAAGGTCTGGAAAAGCCGTTGCGAAGGCGCTGATATGCTGACCGGTGCCGCTCGCGATTTCCAAGGCCTGCCCATGCCGCGACGCATGATTGCCTAGCAATTCAACCAAGGCGGCGCGGTTCCGGTCAGCGGCGGGGGCATGCAGTTTTGCATCCTCTGTGGGCAGGGCAACACTGGCGCTGGGCGGCAGTTTCGGGGTCATGGGCGCAGCCTGTCGGGGCGCAAGGCACCGACGGTTTCATCGGGTAGGGATGAGGGGCGGCCAAAGGTCAGATCCGCCACCAGCTGCGATGCTGCGGGGCTGGTCTGAAATCCATAACCACCTTGCCCGGCGCACCAGATGAAATCGGGCTGGTCGGGATCGGGGCCCAGCACTAGCGTCCGGTCAGGGGCAAAACTGCGCAGGCCTGCCCATGTCGATATTGGTTTTGTCAGGGGGACCGCGACCATATTTTGGTACCGCTCCAAACCCTCGGCCAGCACCATGTCGTCGGCCCATGCATCATGGGGTTCAACGGGGTCTTCGTCTGCGGGTGAAATGATCAGCGCGCCCGCATCAGGTTTTGCGTACCATGTTTCGTGGACGCCAAAGAACATCGGCCAGCGGGCAGGGTCATGCCCGCCGGGGGTCGCGATCCGTGCCATGGATCGACGGTAAGGAATAATGCCAACGGGCCGGATGCCTGCCATTACAGCAATCTGATCGGCCCATGACCCTGCCGCGTTCACGATCTTGTCGGCGTGCAGTATTTCGCTACCTAACGTGACCTCCCAGCCCTGCGGCGTATGGGTGATTGCGGTTACAGGTTGCCCCGTCAGGATGCTGCCGCCGTTGCTGCGCAGGACCTTGGCGAAATCCTGCATCAGACGGTCCGTATCAATATCATGGGCATCGGCGTGGTAGCCAGCGAAAGCCACCTTTTTAGGATCAAGCACCGGCACCATCTTTAGTGCCTCATCCGGAGTGATCCGTTCCAACCCCATCGTCTTTAAATCGTCGTCTAATGCCGATTCCTCGTGGGTGTCTGCGATGATCATCAAGCCGCGCTGCGTCAGATACCCGCCGTTGGCGTGGCCCAGATAGTCGACGCTGGCACGGTTCAGCGCTTGGACAGACGGCGCGCCATAGTTCTGTTCGATCAACGCGGCAGAGCGGCCCGAGGCGTGATATCCAAGCGCCTTTTCCCCCTCAATCAGCATTACATCGGCATCGGCTGACAGCCGCGCTGCAGCAGATATGCCCGCGATCCCGCCGCCTATCACAATGATCTTTGTCATGTTTGTTCTTCAATACGGTCCGTGGCGGGGGGCGGTGTGGGCGAAAGCGCGGTAATCTTGGCGTATACATCAGCGGGCATGTCATACGTCATTGCTGCCAGCGACGGGGCCAGCTGCGCCGCCGACCGGCCAGAGATAATCGGCGATGGGGCTGTAGGGTGGGCCGCGATCCATGCAACAGCCAAGGTTGCGGGGTGTATGCCCATATCGGCGGCCAAATCGGACAAGCCCGAAGCCGTCTGGTGCATCGCATCAGGGGCGTATCGCGCAGCATAGCGATCATCTTGGGTCAGGCGACCTGCCTCTCCCTTGGCGTATTTTCCGGTCAACAACCCGCCACCAAGGGGGGAATAGGGGGCAACCAAAATGCCCAGATCATCGGCCATTGGCAGAATTTCAACTTCGGCCTGACGTTTGACCAGATTATACATCGGTTGCATCACGGCGAATTCCAGATCGAATTTAGCGGCGATCCCAGCCGCCTTGACGACCTGCCACGCGGCAAAGTTGGACACGCCGATTTGGCGGATATGCCCGGCTGTTTTCAGCTCGGCCATGGTTTCAAACGTCTCGTGCATATCCGTGTCGGGGTCAAAGCGATGCAGGTACAACACATCAAGCGAGTCGAGCTTCATCCGACTGCGGGACGTCTCGCAGGACTGTAGCAGATTGGCGCGGCCCGCCCCGCCTTCATACGCTGCCTTGGTCGCGATAATCAGATCATCGCGGCGGTCCCCCAGAAAGCTGCCCAGCAGCGTTTCCGAGGCACCGTCGGTATAAACATGGGCGGTATCGAAATGGGTGATGCCCGCATCAAGGCAGGCATCGAACATGGCGCGAGAGGCATCCGCATCCGCGCGCCCGCCAAATTGCATGGTGCCAAAGGCAAGGCGGCTGGCGGGGGTGCCGTTTGGGCTGGTCAGGGTGTGTTTCATGCCCAAACCGTGACACGGCACGTCCCCCTTCGCAACGGCGATCTTAGTCCTTTATTGCCCCCTTTTCCGTGGCGCGCTGATAGGCGGGGCGGGCATGGATCATATCAACAAAACCGGCCAGTGCCGGATAACGCGCGGCACCATCTCCGCCACGCATCGCGATCTCTGCCGGAAAGCTTAGTATGATGTCGGCAGCCGATAGGCTGTCTTGGACGAAATGGCCGGATGGACGCACGAGGCTGTCCATATAGCTAAAGTGATTGTGCAGTTCATCCTTGATCCTTGGGTGCAACGGAGCACCCGCATCGCCCAACCGGCTGACATAGAGGTTCAACAGGATCGGCGTCATCGCGGACCCTTCGGCAAAATGCATCATCTCAAGATGCTGCAAATACGCAGTGGTATCAGGCGAAGGGATCATCTGCGGCGCAAAGCGCGCGCAGAGCGTTTCGGTGATCGCGGCACTTTCAGCAACCAACATATCGT
The DNA here is from genome assembly GCF_038899995.1 of Sulfitobacter sp. AS59. Lineage (NCBI taxonomy): Bacteria > Pseudomonadati > Pseudomonadota > Alphaproteobacteria > Rhodobacterales > Roseobacteraceae > Sulfitobacter > Sulfitobacter sp. AS59. The sequence continues at coordinate 28,606 of NZ_JBBMQK010000007.1, read as the reverse complement.
CGATTTCCATCATTGGTGATTTGCCCAGCGGGTGAACCGATTTCAGCTCGGGCGGGGCAAGGTTCGTGACCGCATCGCGCTTGTACGGGACAATTGTGTAGGGCTGTTCGATTTCCTCGAGCAGCCACAAAATACGGTGAGAGCGGGACCTGTTAAGGTGATGGATTTTTATCATGGTCCGACGATAGCGTTTTGCCGCGCAATGGGTAGCGCAATGATGCGCAGCTTGCCCCGAGATCACCGTATCGACAGGCGTTTTGCGGGCGGCCATGACACAGATCAATGTCCGAAACGCATCTATCGTCGATACATGCGGAAAATAGGATGTGTTTATGGATATGACATCAGTCTTGGAAACAGTGGGCGAGCCGGGGATCGCGGCGTTGGCCGGTGTGGTCACGGGCATTATCTTTGGCCTATCAGCCGAGCAAAGCCGGTTCTGTCTGCGCGCTGCCGCCGTCGAAGTCGCGCGCGCCACTTTGGGGCCGCGCATGGCGGTATGGCTTTTGACCTTTTCAACCGGGCTGCTGTGGACGCAGGTAATGCACGCCACCGGCGTCATTGATCTGGGCACCAGCCGTTGGCTTGCCTCCCCCGGTACGATCTCGGGGGCCGTGATCGGTGGCATGATCTTTGGCATCGGCATGATCCTTGCGCGCGGATGTCCGGGGCGGTTACTGGTGTTGGGGGCAACAGGCAACCTGCGCGCGATCCTGTCGGGGCTGGTCTTTGCTGTGGTCGCGCAGATGAGCCTTGAGGGCACTTTGTCGCCCCTGCGCGAATGGATATCGGGCGGATGGATCACCCATGGGCCGAACCCGAATATCCTTTGGGCACTACACATGCCCACGGGCAGCGGCATCGCAATAGGCATCGGCTTTGCGGCTTTGGCGCTGATCATCGCATTTAGAAATCGGGTGTCTTGGGTCACGCTTTTGTTCGGTTGCGGGGTCGGGTTTTCCGTCGCTGTGGGCTGGTACCTGACCTATACCCTCTCGCAGATCAGCTTTGATCCCGTTCCAGTTGGCAGTCTGACTTTTTCGGGACCGTCTGCGGATACGCTGATGTATCTTTTGACTGCAAATTCTGTGCTGGAATTCGATGTTGGTCTGGTTCCGGGCGTGGCCGTGGGCGCGTTTGTGTCAGCACTGATGGCGGGGCGATTGATCTGGCAGGGCTGGGATGGCGCGCGGTCCATGCAACGCTATCTGGCGGGGGCCGCGATGATGGGCTTTGGTGCGATGACAGCGGGCGGCTGTACCATCGGGGCAGGGGTCACGGGTGGGTCGACCTTTGCACTGACCGCTTGGGTGGCTTTGGTGTCGATGTGGCTTTCGGGGATGGCGGCAGACCGGTTGATTGATCGCGCGCCCCGCAGGTAAACGCACAAAGCAGGCCCCGACATGAAAAAAGGCCCCGCATGTGCAGGGCCTTTTAAAACTTCAAAAGCGGGTCTGATTAGTTCGGGATGTCGCCTGTGATGCCTTCAACGTAAAAGTTCATGCCAGCAAGTGTGCCGTCATCAGCTGTTTCGCCATCTGCCAAGAAGTCAGTGCCGTCCTGCTTTTTCAGCGGGCCGGTGAACGGGTGGTACGAACCGTCAGCGATGGACGCCTTCAGCGCCAATGCTTCGGCTTTCACGTCTGCAGGTACCGCGTCTGTGATTTCACCGATGCCAACCATGCCTGCGCCGATACCGTCCCATGTGTCTGTCGACGTCCATGTGCCATCCATCACGGCCTTGGTGCGTGCAACATAGTAAGGGGCCCAATCATCAATGATCGAAGACACGCGCGGCATGGGTGCATATTGCGCCATGTCGGAGGCCTGACCAAAGGTGATCACGTTGCCTGCTTCTTGGGCTGCTGCCTGTGGCGCGGTGGAATCGGTGTGCTGCAATACAACGTCAGCGCCTTGTTCGATCAGCACCTTGGCTGCGTCCGCTTCTTTTGCGGGGTCGAACCATGTGTAGGCCCAAACGATCTTGAATTCGACGTCAGGGTTAACCTTTTTCGCGTGGATATAGGCAGAGTTGATGCCACGAATAACTTCGGGGATCGGGAAGGATCCGATGTAACCGATGATGTTCGACTTGGTCATCTTGCCCGCGATGTGGCCCTGAATGGCACGACCTTCGTAGAAACGCGCGGAATATGTGGAAACGTTATCGGCGCGCTTGTACCCGGTGGCGTGTTCGAATTTCACGTCTGGAAATTTGGCCGCAACGTTGATCGTCGGGTCCATATAGCCAAAGGATGTGGTGAAAATCAGATCAGCACCGTCCAGCGCCATTTGCGTCATAACGCGTTCGGAATCGGGGCCCTCGGCCACGTTTTCAACAAACACGGTTTCGACTTTATCGCCGAATTCGGCTTCAACGGCCAAACGGCCTTGGTTATGCTCATACGTCCAGCCGCCGTCGCCCACGGGGCCCACGAAGACAAAGCCGACTTTGATCTTGTCGTCGGCATAAGCGCCGCCCGCAAGACCGATCGCCAGCGCAGCGCTGGCGAGGAGTGTTGATAGTTTCATAACATAGTCCCCTGAATATTCTGCCCTTTTATAGGGCATTTTGAAGTGTAACCCCGTTAAGACGAGGCATGGAAAGTGCGGCCAAGCGATGCCGGAGCACTGCTTTTATCCGCGGAAAGAACCACCAATACAAGGATGGTGATGATATAGGGCGACATTGCCAGATACTCGACCGGAATGGCAACGCCTGCACCTTGTAGATTTAGCTGCAACTGGGTGATTCCGCCAAATAAATAGGCACCCAGCAGCAGACGCCATGGTTTCCAGCTGGCAAACACGACCAAGGCGAGTGCAATCCAGCCTACGCCAGCAGTCATCCCTTCGGTCCATTGGGGGACGCGGATCAGGCTGATATAGGCCCCACCCAACCCCGCGCAGGCCCCGCCAAACATAATCGCCAAGGTTCTGATGCGCACCACCTTATAGCCAAGCGCATGCGCCGCATCGTGGCTTTCGCCCACCGCACGCAGGATCAACCCGGCGCGGGTGAATTTCAACATAGCCCAGACCACGACGACCAAAGCGAACCCCAGATACAGAATAATATCATGCGAGAATAATATCGGGCCGATAACCGGGATATCGTGCAAGGGGCCAAAGTTCACTTCGGCCAGTCGTGGCGGTTTGATCCCGACATAGCTTTGGCCCAGCAACGCTGAAAACCCCAGCCCGAAGAGCGTCAGCGCCAGCCCAGATGCCACCTGATTGGCCAAGGTAATCTGGGTCAGAAACGCAAACAGCAGGCTAAGAAGCGCACCGCCAATAGCCGCCGCAGCAAAGCCAAGCAGCGGCGATCCGGTTTCCACGGCAGTGGCAAAACCGCAAATGGCCCCCATGATCATCATGCCCTCGACGCCCAGGTTCAAGACGCCTGATTTTTCAACGACCAGTTCGCCCAATGCGGCAAAGATCAGCGGCGTCGCTGCGACCAGAAAGCCGGCAACGAACAGAATTGGATTAATGGCTGACAGATCCATTACGCGACCTCCGCCCGGCCAATGCGCAGCCGGTAATTGGTGAAAAGATCAAAGGCGAGCAGGAAAAACAGCAGCATGCCCTGAAACACTTGAATGGCAGCGGCGGGCAGACCCAGCTGGCTTTGCGCGATATCGCCCCCGATATAGGTCAACGCCATCAACCCGCCTGCCAGCAAAATGCCGATGGGGTGCAGTCGACCCAAAAACGCCACGATAATGGCGGTGAACCCATAGCCCACGTTGAAATCAATGGTGATTTGCCCTGCTGGGCCTGCGACCTCGAACATGCCGGCAAGGCCTGCAAGCAGACCGGACATGCCCATGCAAAACAACACCAAACGTGTCGGATTTACGCCAGAGAATTTGGCTGCGCGCGGTGCCTCGCCCGTGACACGAATGGCAAAGCCAAGCCGGTGCCGCGCCAGCAATACATAGGCAAAGATCACGGCGACAAATGCCGCAACCACACCCCAATGCATGCCTGACCCTGCGATCAACTCTGCATTATGGGCCGATGCATATTGTTGCAAATTGCGACTGCCCGGAAACCCGAAACCTTCGGGGTTCTTCAAAAGGCCAAGCGCCATTGAGGATAGAAATTGCTCGGCCACATAGACGAGCATCAAGGATACCAAAATCTCGTTGGTGCCGAATTTGACCTTTAACAGCGCCGGGATCATGGCCCAAATCCAGCCGCCTAATGCACCGGCCAAAATCATCAACGGAAAGATCATGAAGCTTTCGGTCGGGTAAAACGCCAACCCGGTCGCCGCCCCGAAAATGGCCCCCATAATATACTGGCCTTCCGCGCCAATATTCCAGATGCCCGCCTTGAAGCCGAGGGACAAACCGATGGCGATCAACACCAAAGGTGCGCCTTTGATTAGCAATTGTGGGCGATAATAAAACGCGAAATCACCGAACAAAGGCTCCCAGAAGATCGTCTCGATCGATGCCAATGGGTCCTTGCCCAAAGCGGCAAACAAAAGCCCGCCAAAAAACATCGTCGCCAAAACAGCCAAAATGGGTGCCGCCCAAGAAAACGCCTGACTTGCCTGCGGCCGCTTTTCCAATCTGATCACTGGGCTGCCCCTTCTCTGGCTCTTAAATATCCCACGGGGGGGCAGATTTTATGCGCCATTGGTTCAAGCCCAATGGGCGACGGGTGTGAAACCCCCACTTGCACCAAATCAAACATGCGCGACCTCCATCCCATGGGCACCGCCCATCATCAACCCGATCTCGTCCACCGTCAGACCTTGCGCCGGGCGCGGCTCTGACAAGCGGCCTTCGTTCAGCGCGGCGAACCGGTCTGATATCTCCATCAACTCGTCCAGATCCTGACTGATGACAATGACCGCGGCACCGTTTTCGGCCAAATCCAGCAAGGCCTGCCGGATCGACGCGGCGGCTGATGCATCAACGCCCCAGGTTGGTTGGTTCACAACCAACACTTCAGGGCGCTGCAAAACTTCGCGACCGATGACGAATTTTTGCAGGTTGCCCCCAGATAACGAGCGCGCCGCGTTACCGGGGCCGGGGGTGCGGACGTCGAATTCCTTGATGATCCGCTCGGCAAAGCGCGTTGCGGCGGGCCAGTTTAACATGCCGCGACGCTCTAGCTTCTCGCGCACGGCACCGGTGAGCATCGCGTTTTCGGTCAGCGTCATATCGGGGGCGGCAGCGTGGCCCAATCGTTCCTCTGGGGCGGCAAGAATACCAAGGCCGCGCCGCGCGATGGGGCCAAGCTGGCCAATGTCGTCGCCCTTGAAAAAGACCATACCCGAATGAGACAGGTTTTCGCCCGACAGTGCGGCAAGCAATTCATCCTGACCATTGCCCGCGACACCGCCGATGCCCAAAACCTCGCCAGCGCGTACCTGAACCGATATGTCGCGTAGCGGCATGCCAAAGGCCGATGGCGATTTCGCATTCAAGGCTTGCAAGTCGAGCAACACATCCCCCGGTGTCTTACCCGTACGCAACGGCGTTTTCAGGATGCTGCCCACCATCATTTCCGCCATATCGCGTGCGGATGTTTCCGACGGTGTGCAATGGCCGACGACTTTGCCCAATCGTAAAATGGTGGCGCTGTCACACAGGCTGCGGATCTCTTCGAGCTTGTGCGAGATGTACAAAATTGCCGTCCCCTCGGCGCTAAGCTTGCGTAGGGTTTTGAACAGAATTTCAACTTCTTGCGGGGTCAGAACCGATGTGGGTTCATCCATGATCAACAGCTTGGGGTCCTGCAAAAGACAGCGAATAATCTCGACCCGCTGACGTTCACCCGCAGAGAGATCACCCACAACGCGGTCGGGGGATAATGGCAGGCCGTAGGCTTCGGACACGTCGCGGATCTGCTTGCTCAACGCACCTAACTTTGGTGCATCCTCCATCCCAAGCGCTATGTTTTCCGCAACACTTAACGCATCGAATAGCGAAAAATGTTGGAACACCATGCCAACGCCCGCCGCTCGTGCCGCGCGTGGTTCATTGGGGTGGAACGCCGCACCATGCATCTGCATCGTGCCGCTGTCCGGCTTGACTAGACCATAGATCATCTTGACCAGCGTCGATTTGCCAGCACCGTTTTCCCCCAGCAGCGCATGAACTTCACCGGGGGCGATTGTCAGCGACACATCATCGTTGGCAACCACACCGGGATAGGCCTTGGTCAGGCCCGAAAGCGCAAGAAGGGGGGGAGGGTTCATAGAAATTCCTTGGTTTTCGCTTGGTCAAGAAGCCTGCTCAGGCACCCGTTTGCAATAGCGTCAGGGGTTTTGCCAAGTGATTTATCACCGATGGGGCAGATGATGGGCGCGGGATCGCGGCCCGCCGCGCGCAATCTTTTGCGAAAACGTGCCCATTTGGTGTCTGAACCGATCAGGCCGATGCTGGCGGCTGTCCGGTCCAACAAAGCCGCGCAAAGCGCCAGATCAATGTCATGGGAATAGGTAAAGATCAGGTGGTGCGCAGAGAGCGGCGCATGCTTGGCGATGCGCGGCATATCGGCGGCGGGCAGGACGGTGATGTCAGGGGAAATATCAGCGGGAAAACGGTCGAAGTCAGTATCGATCCATGTGATGTTAAACGCGCCTTTCGGGCTGTTGCGCACAACTGCGCGCCCCACATGACCCGCGCCCCAGAGCCAAAGATCAAGCGGCGCATGGTCCGTAATGCGCAGCTTTGGCGGTACCGCGATGGGATCGGTTTGGCGTTGGCCGTCGGTGAAGTTCAACGTGACAGCCCCGCCGCAGCATTGCCCAAGGTTCGGGCCCAACGGCACCGTGAGCGTTTGCGCCTTGCGCCCCTGCCCAAGCATTTCGCGGGCCGTCAAAATGGCCTGGTGTTCCAGCGCACCGCCGCCGATGGTGCCTGCGGTGTCGTTCGCCGTCACCTTCATCGCGGTGCCCGCATCGCGCGGGGTGGAGCCGCGCGTCGCGGTGATTTCTATGTATATGGCGTCGCTCATGCGCGGGCCTTGAGGGTGGCGTTCAGCACAGCCTCGGCGGTCGCTGGTGTTTGCAAATCCGCGTAAGTCGCCCCACAGGCGCGCACCGCATCCGAGAGCGCCATTAACGCCGATATGCCCAGCATCAGGGGCGGCTCGCCCACGGCTTTGGACCGGTACACCGTCTGCGCCGGGTTCGGTTGATCCCAAAGGGCAACGTTAAAGATGTCGGGCCGATCCGAAATGGCGGGTATTTTATAGGTCGATGGGGCGTGTGTTTTTAGGTTGCCCTGATCATCCCATACCAGTTCTTCGGTGGTCAGCCAGCCGGCCCCTTGCACGTATCCGCCTTCGATCTGGCCAATATCTAGCGCAGGGTTCAGGGACGCGCCTGCGTCGTGCAAAATATCTGCCCGCAGGATGCGGTTTTCGCCTGTCAACGTGTCAATCACGACCTCGGTCACGGCGGCCCCATAGGCAAAGTAAAAGAACGGGCTGCCGCGCCCCGTGATGCGATCCCATTCGATGTCTGGCGTTTTGTAGAACCCGGTTGAGGAGAGCGAAACGCGGGCCAGATAGGCTGACATGACGGCCTCGCCGAAGGTGACTTGCCCGTCGCCGATGGTAACCATGCCATCCGCAAATGTCACAGCATCGGGCGCGACGCCGTGCACTTGTGCCAGATGCGTCGTGATCCGGTCGCGGATCGTATCGCAGGCCGCTTGTACCGCCATGCCGTTCAGATCGGTGCCGGAGGACGCAGCGGTGGCAGAGGTGTTGGGCACCTTGCCAGTATCCGTCGCTGTAATCCTAACCGCACTGACATCGACGCCAAAGCGGCTGGCTGCGACTTGGGCGATTTTCTGAAACAACCCTTGGCCCATTTCGGTGCCGCCATGGTTCAGGTGGATGGAGCCGTCGTTATAAACATGCACCAATGCACCTGCCTGATTGAGATGGGTCAGGGTAAATGAGATGCCGAATTTGACCGGCGTCAGCGCGATGCCGCGTTTTAGGACGGGCTGGCTGGCGTTCCACGCATCAATGGCCGCACGACGCGCGACGTAATCGGATGAGGCGACCAGCCGGTCGGTTAGCGCATTGATGATCCCGTCCTTCACAGGCTGGTGGTAGGGCGTCGTTTGCACCTGATCATTTGGCGCGTCTGCATAGTAATTCGCACGGCGCACGGCCAGCGGGTCAGCATCCAGATGATGGGCGATGTGGTCCATCACACGTTCAATGCCGACGATCCCTTGCGGGCCGCCGAAACCGCGAAATGCCGTCGCGCTTTGCGTATTGGTGCGTAGGCGGTGCGAGGTGATGCGGATGTTATCCAAATGATAGGCGTTATCCGCGTGCAGCATCGCGCGATCAGCCACAGGCAGGGAGAGGTCCATGCCCCAGCCGCAGCGGGTAAAGTGGGTGAAATCCAGCGCAGTGATCTTGCCCTTGGCATCGAAACCAACGGTATAATCGATCCGGAAATCATGGCGTTTGCCCGTGATGATCATATCGTCGTCACGGTCATAGCGCATCTTGCAGGGCCGCCCGGTCTTGGAGGCCGCAACGGCGCAGGCAATCGCCAGCGCGTTCCCCTGACTTTCCTTGCCGCCAAACCCGCCGCCCATGCGCCGCGTCTCTACGCGGATCGCATGCATATGCACGCCAAGGGCTTCGGCGACTTTGTGTTGGATTTCGGTCGGGTGTTGCGTTGAGGAATGGACGACCATGTCGCCGTTGTCTTGAGGCAGGGCAAGGGCGGCTTGTCCTTCGAGGTAGAAATGTTCTTGTCCACCAATGTTGATAGACCCCGCAAGGGTTTGGCGCGCCTGTTTCAAGGCTGAGGCGGCATCGCCCTTTTGGTAAATGCGCGGGCCGTCCTCGAACCGGCTGTCTGCTTTGAGCGCCTGTTCGATTGTCAAAATAGGATCGGTTTTCTCAATCTTGATCTGCCCAAGGCGGGCGGCATGGCGGGCCGCGAGATGGCTGGTGGCTACCACCATGAACAAGGGCTGACCTGCGTAATGCACAGCGTCTGCTGCCAGCAAAGGTTCGTCATGGTTCGACGGGGACACATCATTGGCAAAGGCCAGATCATCCGCCGTATAAACCGCAACCACACCCGGTGCGGCGCGCACGGCGCTTAGATCCATCGAAATCAAACGGCCCGCGGCGGATTTGCTTAGACCAAAGGCAATGTGGAGCGTATTTGCGGGCGTTGGAATGTCATCCACATAGCGGGCAGCACCCGTCACGTGGAGTTTCGCCGCATCGTGGGGCAGGGGCTTGGCGACGCTCATGCGGACACCGCCTGTACGTCTGTTTCGACGCCTTGGATATCAAAGAAATAGCGCAGCACCATGTTTTGGGCGGTTTGCAAGCGATAGCTGGCAGACGCGCGCATGTCCGAGAGCGGTTGGAAATCTTCAGAGATCTTTTGCATTGCAGCTCGGAATGTTGCCTCGGTAAGCGGTTGGTTGATCAGCGCCGCCTCGGTCCGGGCCGCGCGTTTCGGGGTGCCTGCCATGCCGCCAAAGGCGATGCGGGCGTCAGTGATGGTGTCGCCCTCGCGGGTGAGATTTATGCAGCCACACACAGCAGAAATGTCTTGGTCAAAACGCTTGCTGAGTTTGTAGCAGCGCAGCGTGTCAGGTTGCTTGGGGATCGTGATCGCCTCGACAAATTCGCCGGGTGCGCGGTCTTGCTTGCCGTAGTCGATAAAGAAATCTTCGAGAGGGAGGCTGCGGCGGCTTTCATCGTGGCGCAGGTGCAAGGTGGCCCCCATAGCGATCAAGGCGGGCGGGCCATCCCCAATGGGGGACCCGTTTGCAATGTTGCCACCGATGGTCGCGGCATTGCGCACTTGGGTTGACCCGTAGCGGCGCAGCATGGTGGCAAGGCTGGGATGATGGGGGGCGAAGTGGGATTCAATTTCCGTGATCGTGGTCATCGCGCCAATACGCCAGTGATCACCTGCGTCGGTGATGCCGCGCAGATCGGTGAGCTGGTTCAGAAAAGCTGTGGCCCCAAGGTCGCGGAATTGTTTGGTGGCCCAAAGGCCGACATCTGTGGCCCCCGCAATCAGTGTCGCATCGGGGTGCGCGGCGTACCAGCGGGCCAGTTCATCGGTTGTGGTGGGTTGGATATGTTGAGGGGGCTGTCTGCCCCCATCCGGCTGCGCCGGACCCCCCGAGGATTTTTGTCCATTTGGAATTCTAAGGGCTTTAAGGTGCTGGGGCACGGCTTGGTTTTCGGCAGCTTCTGCGGCGCGAATAATCGGGGCGTAGCCGGTGCAGCGGCACAGGTTCCCGGCGAGTTGTGTGTCGTGGTCAGTTGCCCCGTTGAGGTGGGCGGTGGCCATGGTGACGGCAAAGCCGGGGGTGCAAAATCCGCATTGGCTGCCGTGATGGTCGATCATCGTTTGTTGCACGGGGTGCAGTGTGCCGTCTGGGGCGCTGAGGCCTTCGACGGTGGTGACGGATTTACCGTTGATCTGCGGCAGGAACAGGATGCAGCCGTTCAGGGCGCGGTGACCAGACTGATCGCTGATCATCACGCTGCAGGCACCGCAATCGCCTTCGTTGCAGCCTTCTTTGGTGCCGGTCAGGTGTTTGGTTTCGCGCAGCCAGTCAAGCAAGGTTGTCGTCGGAGAAATGCCGGTCAGCGACACGACTTCCCCGTTGAGGAGAAAAGTGATGTCCATAGGTTCGTTCCGCCGCGGTACCGGAGCCCTAAACATGCGCGAGGTTCGATGCGACGTAGAACGCGGCGCGGGCAAATGCTGATCGAAGCTATGCGCTGGGGCAGGGCATTGGCAAGGGTTTTCCGGTATCCCGCCGGGGTTTTAGTGAGGGTCCGTCGAAATTATGGGCATGACGTGACAGCGGGTATGGCGGCTTGGGGTTTGGTCGCTTAAGCTTGGGGTATGGCAAACACACCCCGATTCATTCACCTGCGCACCCATTCCGAATATTCGCTGCTGGAGGGGGCGTTGCGGCTGAAAAAGCTGCCCGATTTATGCAAGTCGGCGGATATGCCCGCGATGGCGCTGACCGATACCAACAACATGTTTGCGGCGTTGGAATTTTCCGTTGCCATGTCCGGTGCCGGTGTTCAGCCAATCATCGGCTGTCAGGTTGATTTGGCCTATGTGGCAGCCCAACCGGGCGAGAAGCCCCGCGATCCCGCCCCTGTTGTGCTGCTCGCGCAGTCGGAGGCGGGCTATGAAAACCTGATGAAGCTGAACTCCTGCCTCTATATCGACAAGGGCGGCGCGCTGCCCGAGGTGACATTAGACGAGCTTGAGCAATATAGCGCGGGGATCATCTGCCTGACCGGGGGCGCGGGTGGACCTGTCGGGCAGTTGCTGCAAGGGGCACAGCGGCCCGCAGCCGAGGCGTTGATGAAACGCTTGCACGGGGCGTTCGGCGATAGGCTCTATGTCGAGTTGCAGCGGCATCCAGACGAGAACGGGCAGCCCGAGGCCGAGCGGTTGACTGAGCGCGGTTTTGTCGAGATGGCCTATGCGATGGGTATCCCCTTGGTCGCCACCAATGACGTCTATTTCCCGAAAACAACGATGTACGAGGCGCATGATGCGCTGATCTGTATTGCCGACGGTGCCTATGTCGATCAGCAACAGGATCGCCGCCGGCTGACGGCGCAGCACTATTTCAAATCGCAATCCGAGATGGTGACGCTGTTCGCCGATCTGCCTGAGGCGATTGAAAATACCGTTGAGATCGCCAAGCGCTGCGCCTTTATGGCCTATCGTCGCGATCCGATCTTGCCCAAATTTGCCGATAACGAGATCGAAGAGCTGAAGCGTCAGGCCCATGACGGGCTGAAGGAACGGCTGAAAGTTATTCCACATGCGACCAGCGTAGAGGAATACGAAAAGCGGCTGGATTTCGAGCTGGGCATTATCGAGGGCATGGGCTTTCCCGGCTATTTCTTGATCGTTGCGGATTTTATCAAATGGGCGAAGGATCAGAATATTCCGGTGGGGCCGGGCCGTGGGTCGGGCGCGGGGTCACTGGTGGCCTATGCGCTGACCATCACCGACCTTGATCCGCTGCGTTATCAACTGCTGTTTGAACGGTTCCTGAACCCCGAACGCGTATCTATGCCCGACTTTGACATCGATTTTTGCATGGATCGCCGCGAGGAGGTGATCCAATACGTGCAGCGCAAATACGGGCGCGATAAGGTGGGGCAGATCATCACCTTTGGTGCGCTGCTGTCCAAGGCGGCGGTGCGGGACATCGGCCGCGTTTTGCAGATGCCCTACGGTCAGGTGGATCGCCTGTCCAAGATGATCCCGGTTGAGGGCGTAAAGCCGGTGAGCATCGAAAAAGCGTTGGCAGACGAGCCACGCTTGCGCGAAGAGGCCCGCAATGAGGAGGTCGTCGCGCGGCTACTGGATTACGGTCAGCAGGTCGAAGGGTTGCTGCGTAACGCATCGACCCACGCGGCGGGTGTGGTGATCGGCGACAGGCCGTTGGATCAGCTTGTGCCGCTCTATCAGGATCCGCGATCCGATATGCCGGCGACCCAGTTCAACATGAAATGGGTGGAACAGGCCGGTTTGGTCAAGTTCGACTTTTTGGGCCTGAAAACCCTGACCGTCATTCAAAATGCGGTGGATCAGATCAAGGCATCGGGGCGGCATCTGCATATTGCCGCGGACGGGACCGAATTGTTCGAGCCGCCAGAGGGATTGATCGACGATATTGCCACCGTCCCACTGGATGATGAGGCGTCATATAAGCTCTATGCCAGCGCCAAGACCGTAGCGGTGTTTCAGGTGGAATCCAGCGGCATGATGGATGCCCTGAAACGGATGAAACCGACCTGTATCGAGGACATCGTGGCCCTTGTGGCGCTTTATCGTCCCGGCCCGATGGAGAATATCCCGACCTATTGCGAGGTCAAAAACGGGATCAAAGAGCGCGAATCCGTGCATCCGTCGATTGACCATATCTTGGAAGAGACCCAAGGTATTATCGTTTACCAAGAACAGGTTATGCAGATCGCGCAGGTCATGGCGGGCTATAGCCTTGGTGGCGCTGACCTGTTGCGCCGGGCGATGGGTAAAAAGATCGCCGAAGAAATGGCCAAGGAACGCCCCAAGTTCGAAAAAGGTGCGATGGCCAATGGCGTGGACAAGAAAAAAGCGTCTGAAGTCTTCGACCTTTTGGAAAAATTCGCCAACTACGGTTTCAACAAGTCCCACGCAGCGGCCTACGCTGTGGTCAGCTATCAAACCGCATGGCTAAAGGCGAACCACCCGGTCGAATTTATGGCCGGTGTGATGAACTGCGATATCCACCTGACCGACAAGCTGGCGGTTTATTTCGAGGAGGTGCGCAAGCGGCTGGAACTGCCATGGGTGCCGCCCTGCGTGAACCGCTCTGACGCGACGTTCAAGGTGGTCGATGGCGCGCTGGTCTATGCGCTTGGCGCGTTGAAAAACGTGGGCGTCGAGGCGATGAAACTGATCACCGAAGGCCGCAAGGTCGACTGTGTGGATAAACCTTTTGCCACGCTTTTTGATCTGGCGCGGCGTGTCGATTTGAAACGTGTGGGCAAGCGGCCGTTGGAGATGCTGGCCCGCTCGGGCGCGTTTGACCAGCTTGACAGCAACCGCCGCCGGGTCTGGAATGCGTTGGACGGATTGGTGAATTATTCCGCCGCGATCCACGAGCAAAAGGCCAGCAATCAGGTGTCGCTGTTTGGCGAGGCGGGTGATGATCTGCCCGAACCGCGCATCCTGCCCTGCGATGATTGGGAGGCCGCAGAGCGCCTGACCGAAGAGTTCAAGGCCGTCGGGTTCTATCTATCCGGTCATCCGCTGGACGATTATATGGGCCCGATGAAACGCAAGGCAGGTAGCGGCGGCGTGCCGTTCCTGACCTTGGATGAGTTGACGGAAAAGGTGTCGGTCAAAGGGGCGATGAACGCGCGGCTCGCCGGGATCGTTGCAGGCAGGCAGGAACGTAAATCTGCCCGTGGCAACCGCTTTGCCTTTGCGCAGCTATCTGATCCGACGGGTGCCTATGAGGTTACACTGTTCTCGGATACGCTTGAATTGGCGCGCGATCACCTTGAGACCGGATCAAAGGTTGTGGTGATGGTCGAGGCGACCATGGAAAGCGACCAGTTGAAACTGCTGGGCAGGTCGGTTGCGCCGATCGACTCGGTCGTGGCGGATGCAGGCAACATGGGGCTGCGGATTTTCGTGGATGAAGCCGTCGCCATTCAAGCCGTGGCAGAGGTGCTGGCAGGTGCGCGTACGGCGGCCAAATCTGCTGGGAAAGGGCCGATCCAACTGTGCCTGATGGATCCAAGCCTACCCGGCGAAGTCGAAGTGGATTTATGCGCGGAATATCCGGTCACGCCCAAGATCAAAGGCGCGATCCGGTCCCTAAGCGGGGTTTTGGAAGTCGAGGAAATCTAGCCAGCGAGTTGGCGGCTAGATCAGTAATGTGGCGGGCGTTCGTTGCCGATCACGACACCTTCGCTGCCTGCCGCCTCGCGTTCACCTTCGCGTTGCATCAACATATGCACGCGACGGGTCAGTATTGCGATTTCATTTTCCTGACGGGCAACCACATCCGACAAATCATCAACTGTGCGGATAAGATGGGCCATTTGTTCTTCTAGCTTGTCCATATTCTGATCATTCTTGTTTGGTTAATGCGCAGATAGGTGAGGTCAGCCCCTTTGACAACCGTCAGGGGGCTGTCTGCCCCCTGACCCCCGAGGATATTTTCAAGCCAGAGAAGGCCCAAGGTCAGTGGATGTGAAAGGCGTGTGGTTTGCTTGCTCTTGTCGGGGGGGTGGGGTAGACGCGAAGCGCAAAGTTCAGCCCGCAGGATGTGATCCCATGGCCAAGCCAAAGAAGACCCCCCGCCCCAAGGCAGAAACGCCAAAAGGCTTTCGTGACTATTTCGGCGCCGAGGTAACGCAGCGCGCCGAGATGCTGCGCAAGATTGCAGGGGTCTATCATCGCTACGGGTTTGACGCGCTTGAAAGTTCTGGCGTTGAGACGGTTGAGGCCTTGGGTAAGTTTTTGCCTGATGTGGACCGCCCCAACGAAGGGGTTTTTGCGTGGCAAGAAGATGCGGACGCGGACAAGCCGGGTGACTGGCTGGCGTTGCGCTATGATCTGACCGCGCCGCTTGCCCGAGTTTACGCGCAGCACCGCAATGATTTGCCGACACCCTATCGTCGCTACGCGATGGGCCCTGTCTGGCGCAATGAAAAGCCCGGTCCGGGGCGGTTCCGTCAGTTTTATCAATGTGATGCGGATACGGTTGGCGCGCCTTCGGTGGCTGCCGATGCCGAGATTTGCGCGATGTTGGCTGACTGTTTGGAAGAGGTCGGGATCGAGCGTGGCGATTACATCGTGCGCGTCAACAACCGCAAGGTACTGAACGGTGTGATGGAAGTGGCCGGCGTGCTCGACCCGTCGGACCCTGAGAAGTTTGCAGCCGAGCGCGGCATTGTCTTGCGCGCGATTGATAAGCTGGACCGGCTTGGGCTTGACGGCGTACGTGCCTTGCTTGGCGAGGGGCGCAAAGACGATAGTGGTGACTTTACCGACGGTGCTGGTCTGAGCGAGGCGCAGGCCGATGTAGTCATGGGGTTCATGCAGGCCAAGCGTGATACGGGTGCAGAAACTGTGGCGCGGCTGCGCGATCTGGTCGAAGGGTCTGCCGCTGGTCTGCAAGGCGTAGAAGAGCTTGAGACCATCGCCGATCTGATGGCGGCAGGTGGCTATGGCCCGGATCGGGTCGAGATTGACCCGTCGGTCGTGCGTGGCCTTGGCTATTATACCGGCCCCGTGTTCGAGGCCGAGCTGACATTCGAGATCAAGGATGACAAAGGCCGCGTGCGGAACTTTGGCTCTGTTGCGGGCGGTGGGCGTTATGACGATCTGGTCAAGCGCTTTACCGGCCAAGAAGTCCCCGCGACCGGCGTATCGATTGGCGTGGATCGCCTGTTGGCAGCACTGCATGCCAAGGGGCGGTTGAGCAGTGATACCGTCGGCCCTGTTGTGGTCACTGTGATGGATAAGGCGCGTATGGCCGACTATCAGGCGATGGTGGCTGAACTGCGTCAGGCGGGCATTCGCGCCGAGGTGTATCTGGGCAATCCCAAGAACTTTGGCAACCAGTTGAAATACGCAGATCGCCGGGGCAGCCCTGTCGCGGTGATTGCGGGCGGGGATGAATTTGACAGCGGCATGATCCAGATCAAGGACCTGATCCTGGGGGCCAAGATTGCAGAAAACGCGACGCTTGAGGAATGGAAGGACCGGCCCAGCCAATATGAAGTGCCGCGCGCCGATCTGGTTGCTAAGGTGCGTGAAATACTGGAGCTGGACCGCTGATGCCAACCCGTTCAGAGACGCTTGCCAAGGCGGCGCAACTGCGTGCGATGTTCGAGGCGCAGGGCGCGATGGTGGTGGAGCCGCCGATCTTGCAACCTGCTGAAACATTGCTGGATTTGTATGGTGAAGACATTCGGGCGCGTGCCTATGTGACATCAGACGCGCTGCGCGGTGAACAGATGCTGCGGCCTGATTATACGGTACCTGTCGTCCAGATGCATATGGCGCATGGCGCGGACCCGGCGCGCTATACCTATGCAGGCGAGGTTTTCCGCCGTCAGGAACATGATCCCGCGCGGGCTAATGAATTTATCCAAGTCGGCTACGAAGTGTTTGATCGGGCGGACCCGGCGGCGGCGGATGCCGAAGTGTTTGCGCTGATATCTGAAGCGCTACGCGGACTGCCTGTGAAACCTGTGACGGGCGACATTGGTATTTTGATGGCCGCGGTCAAAGGGTTGGACACAACGGAGCGCCGTAAGGCCGCGTTGATGCGGCATATCTGGCGGCCCAGACGGTTTCGTAGCTTGCTGGACCGTTTCTCGGGCAAGACGCCGGTGCCGGCCTCTCGGGCTGCGTTGCTGGCCGGGACGGTAGAAAACGATGCGCCGATGATCGGTTTGCGCAGCGCGCAAGAGATCAATGCGCGGATTGATGCCCTGCGCGAGGATGCGCAAGCACCTGCCTTGTCGGCAGAGCAAGTGGCGCTGATTGCAGCGTTGTTGGACGTGCGCGAAGTAATGCCCCATGCGCTGAGCCGTTTGCACGACATAGCGGTTGATTTGCCCGCGATTGCAGGTGCTGTAGATTTGGCCGTGGCGCGTGCAGATGCGTTGGCGGCCCGTGGTATCGATACGGATCAACTGGCGTTCGAGGCAAGCTATGGCCGCGCGTCGATGGAATATTATGATGGGTTCGTCTTTGGCTTCCGCGTCGAAGCACGGCCCGATTTACCCGCCATTGCCAGCGGTGGCCGCTATGATGCGCTGACCAAACGGTTGGGGCAGGGCGATGAAATTCCCGCTGTCGGTGGGGTGATGCGCCCGGGGCTGATGCTGGAATTGGATGCTGCGCAATGACGATCAAACTTGGTGTGCCGTCCAAGGGCCGGTTGATGGAAAAAACATTCGAATGGTTCGCGGCGCGCGGCATCACCTTGCAGCGCACAGGATCGGACCGCGAATACGCGGCTGCGGTTGGCGGCATCGATGGCGTGTCACTTATGCTGTTGTCAGCCGGGGAAATTCCGCGCGAGCTGGCCGCAGGGCGCATTCACCTTGGGGTGACGGGTACGGACCTGATCGAGGAAAAGCTGGCACTGTGGGATCAACTGGTGATGCCGGTTGAGGAGCTTGCCTTTGGCCACGCTGACTTGATTATTGCGGTGCCTGCCGCATGGCGCGATGTGGATACGTTGGATGATCTCGACGCGGCAGCCGCAGCGTTTCGCGAGCAACACGGGTTCCGTCTGCGGATCGCAACCAAATACCACCGGCTGGTGCGTGAGTTTCTGCGCGGTGCGGGGGTCGCGGATTATGCGCTGGTCGACAGTCAGGGCGCGACGGAAGGCACTGTGAAAAACGAAACCGCAGAAGCGATCGCTGACATCACATCAAGCGGCGAAACCTTGCGGGCGAACCATCTGAAAATTCTGTCGGATGGTCTGATCCTAAAGTCGCAAGCGACGCTGTGGCGCAGCCGTACGGCCGATATGGATGATGAAGAACGCCAGACCCTTGCGGCATTGCTGAAAAAGCTGGCGTAACCCAAAGGCCGCGCTTACGCGCGATTACATTTTTAATTTTGCCTCCGGCGGGAGTTTTGTGGGCAAAATGAAAGGCTAGGTCTGCAGCTATTTCATTTTGCAAAATAAACTCAAATTCCAACCTTGCCGCATATGGCGTCTTTGAAGTTTAGAGCACACCGATTTCCGCCAAGGCGCGGTTTAATTCGGTGGGAAGCGGTTCTTCTTCCTCGCGACCTTTTGGTAGATCAGAGGGCGCGTCGTCCGGGCTGAGGTAGCGCCAGCCTTGGAAGGGGCGTTTCACGCTGCTTTGCACGCGGATAATTGTTGGATCCATAACGATCGCGCATCTGCGAATGCCGTCTAGCCCGGTATGTTCGTCCAGCCGGATGATCTTTTGCCGACATTGGATAACGCCCTTGATCACCCAGAAAACCGATCCGCCATTGGTTAATTCCGTCTCGCGTTTCGGCCACATGCGGGTAACGTGACGGGGCAGGCCGTCCGGGGCCTGCGCGCGCTTTGTCTTTTGCCAAGCGGCCAGATCATCGGTATTTTCGGTACCTACCGATAATTTTAAGATATTTACGTATTTATCCAAAGAATCTCTCCGCCTTGCGCACATAATGTAGCTTGTCTGTCATCACCTTCAAGCTGTTGTGCTTTGGGGGCGATTTGAGGTATGACGGAATCCATCCCGAAAAGCACCAAGGAACCGAGTATGTCACGATTCGCCACCCCCATCGCCGAACAAATCTGGGATATGAAATACCGGTTCAAAGACGCCGATGGTACGCCAAAAGATGTGACTGTCGAAGACACATGGCGGCGGATTGCGCGTGACCTGGCGCAGGTCGAAAAACAGCCAGATGTTTGGGAAGATACGTTTTTTGAAGCCTTGGAGGATTTCAAATTCCTTCCAGCAGGGCGCATCACTGCAGGTGCGGGTACTGCACGCCGTGTGACGCTGTTTAACTGTTTTGTCATGGGCACTGTACCTGACAGCATGGGCGGCATTTTCGACATGTTGAAAGAGGCCGCGTTGACCATGCAGCAGGGCGGCGGCATCGGCTATGATTTTTCGACCATCCGGCCTGCGGGGGCGGATGTTTTGGGCGTGTCTGCTGATGCGTCCGGTCCGTTGTCGTTTATGGATGTGTGGGACGCAATGTGCCGCACCATCATGTCTGCCGGGTCGCGCCGCGGTGCGATGATGGCCACGATGCGTTGTGACCACCCCGATGTTGAAAAATTTATTGCTGCCAAGTCTGATCCTGCGCGGTTGCGTATGTTCAACATGTCGGTCTTGATCACGGATCCGTTCATGGATGCGGTCAAGGCGGACGCGCCTTGGGATCTTGTGTTCGGTGGCAAGGTGTACCGGACCGTGCAGGCGCGTGATCTATGGAACCGGATCATGAAGGCCACCTATGAATTTGCAGAGCCCGGTGTGATTTTCATCGACCGGATCAACAGTGCCAACAACCTGAGCTATTGCGAAACCATCGCAGCGACCAACCCTTGCGGCGAGCAACCTTTGCCGCCTTATGGGGCATGTCTGCTGGGGTCGATCAACATGGCCCGCATGGTCGCTGATCCGTTTAGTGACGCGGCACATCTGGATGTTGATGCCTTGGACAAGCTGGTCGCCACGGCTGTGCGCATGATGGACAACGTGGTGGACGTGTCGAAATTTCCGCTGGACGCCCAAGAGGCCGAAGCCAAAGCCAAGCGGCGCATCGGGCTTGGCGTCACCGGGCTGGCGGACGCGTTGTTGATGGTTGGATTGCGCTATGGATCGGACGAGGCAGCAGCCCAAACCGAAGCATGGTTGAAGGTGATCGCGCGCGCCGCCTATCTGGCGTCGGTCAATCTGGCAAAGGAAAAAGGTGCGTTCCCGCTGTTTGACGCCGATGCCTATCTGGCTTCTGGTACGATGCAGCAGATGGATGAGGATGTGCGTAGTGCCATCAAGGAAAACGGCATTCGCAACGCATTGCTGACCTCCATCGCGCCGACAGGCACGATCAGCCTTTATGCTGGCAACGTGAGTTCCGGGATCGAGCCGGTGTTCGCCTATGCCTACACGCGCAAAGTGCTGCAAAAAGACGGTAGCCGCACAGAAGAAGAAGTCGTCGATTACGCCGTTCAGATGTGGCGTGATCTAAAAGGCGATGCCGAACTGCCCGATTACTTTGTGAACGCACAGACGCTGGCACCGCTGGATCATGTCAAAATGCAGGCCGCCGCGCAAAAATGGGTCGACAGCAGCATTTCCAAGACAATCAACTGCCCCGAAGACATCAGCTTTGACGCGTTCAAAGACGTCTATATGGCGGCGTGGGATCAAGGGTGCAAAGGCTGCACGACCTACCGCCCCAATGATGTGACAGGGTCGGTTCTATCGGTTTCTGAAAGCACGGACAGCGCGCCCGGCGAAACCGCAGCGCAAGCCACGCCCCAGAACGGTGGCGAGGTTGTGTATATGTCCGAGCCGCTGGACCGCCCGGAAGAGCTGGAAGGTGCGACCTATAAAATCAAATGGCCCGATAGCGAGCACGCGCTTTACATCACTGTTAATGATGTGGTGATCGGCGGCCATCGTCGTCCGTTTGAGGTCTTTATAAACTCCAAAAACATGGAGCATTTTGCCTGGACCGTTGCGTTGACGCGCATGATCTCGGCCGTGTTCCGTCGCGGTGGCGATGTATCCTTTGTCGTGGAAGAGCTGAAAGCGGTGTTCGACCCGCGCGGCGGCGCATGGATGGGCGGCAAATACATCCCGTCAATGCTGGCCGCGATTGGTGGGGTGATCGAACAACACCTGATCGCCACCGGCTTTATTGCTGGCGAGGGGCAGGGGCTGAAATCCGACCCAAGCGCCCAAGTCGTGGGCCTAGCCCCACCTCGGGGCAAAGCATGCAGCAGCTGTGGTCAATACGATTTGCGCATGGTCGAAGGCTGTATGACATGTGGCAGCTGCGGCCATAGTAAGTGCGGCTAGTGCTGTAGCGGGTTTTCTGGTATGTCCACAAGCTTGTTTTGGCCATTTTCGTAGTGAAAGTGGCCATTCTACAAGTTAGGGGCGGCCACTGACGAATTCGAAGCCGATTTGGGATTTTAATCATCCAACTTAGGAATTGACCCTTTTTAGTACCTTGAGTGGAACATAGGTGCGTTCAGTCGTCGGCGGAAACTGAAAGTACCATTTTTTATGATTAAGAATGGTGGCCTGCTGGGCTTGATCAGGTCGGGCCCTCAGCTTTCGGTTGGGCTTGGCTTGGCAAAATATGGAAAGTGAGCTGTAATTCACCAAATCCCTGACCGAATGTGGTGCAGCGGAGAAAAAGTGCGAGCGGCGTGAAGCCGTGGTTTGAACGGATACTCACCCTCGAGAAAATTTGTGGGATCGGTTCCATCTCGAGTGTCGGCTATGCGGACAAAGCGACGCTGACGCCATGTAAGATCAATGACTGCTTTTGGTGTTTCTCAGTTCTCGCACAAAGTACTCAGCCACAATTAGGTTGGGTACCCAACAAAGCCAGGACACAACCTGATATGCCACGTCAAATGGGACACCTGAGATGAGTTGAGCGGGAAGCCAAACACGCAACATTACACCTGCGAAAGTTAACGCGATTGAGCGGATCATCCATTCACGGTGCAAGCCAATTTCGCGTCGTCTCGCGAATTTGACTGCCTTAAACGTCACCACAAGCCAGATTACGGCCAGTAAGATAAACCCCGCTTGCGCAATTGGGCCATGCATAGCGTCGAAACCGATCATGATACCGCTCAGGCCAGCCACCAAAACTGCGCCAACATATATACGGCCCAACAACCGATGCCGACTGAGCGACTTGGCCCGAAACTTCTCGGACAGTTGGAACGGAGCGATGGCAAGCGCGATAGGGGCGAAGATGACATGCATGTAAAACGCGTAATTGGACGACACCAATTGGTGGGCCATGTTCGGAAACCCTGTCTTCATCCCAAGTACGACAAACCGGTAAGACACGAGTGCGACAGCAATGGACAAAAACCAAAACAAGCCTCGTTGAATCTTCATTTTTGGCAACATCGCTGGGCGTTCCTTGACACTGTAAAGCTCACCATGTACGTCAATCACCTTGACACTGTCAAGTTGTAAAAGTATTGGACTTATATGAACTTGAATGAAAAGACGAAGCGTGCCGGAGATTTGCGCCAAACGCTCATCAGCGCGGGAATAGAGTTGTTACAAAGCGGCGGTGCAAATGCGCTGACACTCCGTAAATGTGCCGCACGCGCCGGGGTCTCTCACGCGGCACCGGCTCATCACTTTGACGGTATAGAAGGACTGCTCACTGCGATTGCGGCACGCGGACATGAAATGTTTGCTGCGACAATGCTTGCTCACCTGAGTCGTGCATCGAACCTGAACCGAGATCGCCTTTATTCCATATGTGAAGGGTACTTGGAATTTTCTGCGTCGAATCAGGCCCTCTATGGATTGATGTTTAATTCTGGCCAGATAGATTTCTGTGATCCAGATCTTGGCTCGAAATCTCACGCCTCATTCGAAATTTTGGAACAGTGCTGCGCACCCCTTCGAGACACGAATACTGGACCCTTGACGCTTGAGATTACAATTTGGTCATTGCTGCACGGATATTGCAGCTTTACCAAGAAAGCTCGCGAAGGAAGTCCGAAGCATCCGGCAAATCGAATACCGTTCCAGCAGCTTTTTGACTACGTTGTTCCGTCGAATTAGCCTGAATTCTGGAACACCTTCGATCATAAGCTGACATTCACGCGTAGCGCAGCATCAGTCGAAGTGGGCTCGGAGCGGCCATTGCGCTTCCGCAAGTCGCGACTTAGTGCGGGCAGTTTTTTAGTACACTTGGAAACGAATATGACCGTTGCGAGAATACTCCATACTCAACAATATTGCGCGCTGCTTAACGCGTGGTCCCTTCATATGGATTCGGCAGGGCGAGCAAAAAAGCCCCCGCAGCCGTTTCGGGCTGTGGGGGCTTAATGGATGGGCTATTTTGAAGACTTACTTTTCTTCCAAGGACCAATCATCGTCGGGCTCTTCTGCGGGCGGAGCCTTGATGTTTAAGGCAGCCGTAGCAGGTAGCGCATGGTGCTGGTTCGCAGTTGTTGCGGTGGACAACTCCAAGCCCAAGCCATCCGTTGCGGGCTGGGTTGATGTGTCACAGGGCATCTCGTCGACTTCGAAACCAATGAGCAGCGTGTCTTCCAGCGATTTGACGCGCTCTGGGGAGTAGTCATCGACCACCATGCCTTGTCGCGCCATTGCGTTGGCGTTGATCTCCTTAATGCGGGTCATCGCCTTGAAGATGACCATTTGATCCACTAACTTCTGTGCCGCGACCGATGCGCGGATTTCCCGCAGAGCCAGCAACCAGGTTTGGGCGCGTTCACCTCGGTATTTCTCGAACACAGACGGTACTTCGATCCATTCGCCGTTGATTTCGACGGCGATGGCCCCGATATCTTCGGAGTACCAGCGAGTGCGTACCTCTTTCGAGGAATTATGCATGAACCAACGTGCAAGGGCCTTGGAGTGATACCAAATGCCGAGCACCTTAATCCCCTTCTTGCTCACAGTACGCTTCAAGCGTGTGCCCAGTGCCTTGCGACGCAATCCGACAGAAGGCATCGGCGCGACGCCATACTGGTTGACGAGTCTGTTCCAGCAGTTGAGTGGCGTTTCGCCGTCCAGTCCAGCATGGGGGCGGCGGTGGTATATATCGACAACCCACCGGATCAGCGCTTCGCTCAGGTCTTCAGTCGTTAATGCTGCACGTGCCCCTGCGTCATAGTCCCCCTTCACCACGGTATTGCTGAACGTTCGACCTGTGAAACGTCCAGCAAAGTTGTTCGCCATAGTGCCGAACAAGCGTTCGATATGTTTTCGGAGCTCGGGAATACCGGCTGGCGCGGCTTCGATGCTAATCCCGAGATCTGTCGCCCCAACACGGGTATCAAAATCGATGAATGCGGATCCACAATCGGTGACGATCAATTCTGGTGTGCCAGACATATTCCAAGGGGTCAGCACGCCGACCGCATCTGCCCAGACAGCTTTGTCGCGTACGATCATATCAATTGTCTGCATCGCGCTACGCTTGTTCGGAGCCCTCGAGAGTTTCATGGCAAGGACGCAGCGCGTGGTCGAGCATATGGCGGCAGTCAGCCACCAGCGTGCCTTCTTGCCCTCTTCAAAGCCCAAGCTGATCTTCTCCTCATCGGTTAGGAAAGACCAAATACCCGCTGCGGACATAAGCGCGCGCAGGTCTACCTTCCATTCATCCATTTCGACCCGTTCGAGCGGCCGTGTAAGTTCAAGGCTCTTTCCGACTGGTGCGTTTCGCTTGCGGGCCTCTTCCAAACCAAAACGCGCGATGTCGGCCTCGAAAGGGTCAAGTTTCTTTACTGCCAAGCGGACCGTTTCGCGCGATGGTGTGACCAAAGGCGACTTGCCCTTCCCATTCTTCTTGAAAGCCTCTTCTCGCTGAAGGTTTTCGGCGATGAAGGCGTGTTCTACGTCCTCGACGATCTGCGCGATCGAGGGCTGTTCCATAATGAGAAAATTTCGAACGGTTTTCGCAAGGAGTTCGAGTTCGTCGGGGCCAATGCGGCGGCTGCGGCGATTGTTGGAGTTTTGGCTGTAGAGAGCAGAAATACCATCGCGGCTGAAAGCTGTGACGATCTTGCGAAGTCGGCTTGCACTGATTTTGGGAACAATGATCGTCTTGCTGCCAGCTTTGCCGATATCGCCTTCGCTTGGGATAGAGAGAATCTCACCTGCTCTAAGTTGGATTTGAGGAAGAGCGGCCTCGATGGATTTGTCTGTGCGCTTTACCTTTCCTGCGGCTTCCATCTCGAAAAACGCGCGGACCAGAGCTTCCGGACGCTTGGCTTTTTGATGTTGCTTTGACGTGAGAGTCGAGAGCACTTGTGATGGAGATTTAAGGCGGCGTTTGGCGTGTTCCGGAAGGAAGGCATCGCGTCGGTGCTCGAGGTTGCCGAGTGTAACACGCTGCGACAGCACCGCATGGGAAAAGGCCTCCGCGACCCCGGATCCATTGGTGCGGACAAACACGTAACCATCGTCGGAGAAATCAGTGATGCGGTACGAGATGCCATCCATTATCACTTCATCGTATTTTCCGAAGGTGAAACGAGGCAGTGTGGGGCTTGGTTGAATATCGAGCATTAAGCTGCACTCCGGATAATAAAACTGTTGTAATCGATACGTGCCGCGCGCTGAAGAGAGGCCTCGCGATTGCCAATGAGGCGCGTAATCGCGCGAAATCCTCGGCCGCCAAGGCCAGTGTGTGCTATCAGATCGCTGATTTTCACCGCACCTACCAGGTTGGCAACAGCATCGCGCATGACGCTATCTGCAGCGGGATCCGGATCGCGGACGGCATTGAAAAGCGTTGCATTGTGTAACTCGATCGGATCGAGATGTTTTTCCGTTACCAGAGTCACGCGGTCCGCGAAATCTGGCGTGACTTGTGAGGCAATGCAGGCGATCTCATCACGAAAACCTTCCTGTTCGAGCTTCTTGTGATACTTCACCATAATCGCGACGCGGCTGCCGTCCATCATCGTGGCGCGGAAGTCGAAGAAGTGTTTTTTCTCCGTCCCATCCTTATCGATCCAGTGGAACAGCACTTGGTTCTCTAAGTCAGCAACTTCGGCTCGGGCAAGTAACACCAACGCCAGGCGCTTTTCTGTGAGGCTGTCAGTTTTCATGACGCAGCCCGCGCCCGGACCATACACAAAAGCACAGGAGAAGTGATTCTTTGCGCCAACGCCTGGCGTGCGCGCTGTGGTAGTGCGTGCAGGCAGATCACTTCGGGTGCTCACGCGAAGGAGGTCATCCACTACTGGGTTCGTGTTTGAACCATTTTTGTTCTGTGTGGTTTTCAATTTTTCGTTCCTTATCTGTTCGACCATGTGCAAAGCGCACTGGTTATGATTAGAAAATTGGCTGATTTGGAAAATCCAGAAGCCGAAAACTGTAGAAACTGAAAATATTTTTGAAATATCTAATAACACACTGATAACTAATGATATTTATATTTGTCTGATCCCAAACTTGAGTAAAAGAGCGAGCGTTGGCGGTTAGATTTCAAATAAATCTTATCTGCGAATGTCCTCCTCGGGACTACCAAGGTGCAACCTGCGCTCTGATCGCTGTCTCGATGTGTGCGTAGGCACGCAAAGCATCGTGCTTTGAATGGCTTCCGTCACAACAGGGGTAAGGATAGGTTGTCTCTCCGCTGTCGAAGATTTGGTAGCCAAGCGCCGAGAAGGCTTCCAATGCGGCTTTAGTTAGCGGTTCGTTTCGCTCATCGGGCACATCCAACAGCAAGCGGGCAATTAAATAACTGCTTTGAAAGTAATAACGATCGATCCAGAGATGCACATGTGGCTCTTGGTACTTCTCCAAGAGCCACATAGTAATACTGCAGATATCCCGATCCAAATAGGGGGCACCGTGGCTCGGATCTCGGCTACGGCGTATCCTTTGAAGCTGACAACCCACGCCAGCATTATTCGGCATGGTGAAATCTTGCATACAGTTCGCTGATCCGTGCGCCATGCCAGCACAACGCTGCGTGTGCATCGAAATTCAGGTCGTGGGCAACAGTATCGGCAACCTGTGATGTTTGCTTTGCCAAGGCGACTTTGATTTCTTCGAGAGCGGCTTTGATCGCCGCTGCTTGAGGGCGCTGATTTCCGTAGATGCCATGCAAGTCACAGAGCGCATCGAAGCCTGACGGGGCATCGAAAACGTTAAATAATTCGCAAAGGGCGGCACCGTGGCGGCGCAAGTGTCGTTCAGTGTCCGCAATTCTGTCATATGCGGCCTGTTTGGCGTTTTCAGTGGTATTACTAAGCATGAGAAACCTCCTGTTCATGCGATGGGGTAAGCTGGATCGAGTGCCTTTTCTGCGGCGTCATAATCCCGGCATGGATGGAGGTAGGTGTTTCGGTGGTTGGGTCCTTTTGTCGATTTCTCCGAGTGGGTCAACGTGCTGGTATTCATGATGTTGGTCGTTTTCCGATCGAACGAAGTAGAAAGTATCGATCAGCCAAATATTTCTCTTAGGAGTATCCCCCGCACCCCTGATTAAGGTCAGCGGTGCGGGCGACAACTCAATCAGTCTTGGCAACCCTCATGTTGATCAGCCCGGCATTTAGTAACGCTTGATCTAAACCATCGGCGAGTAAGCAGATTGTCGGGACGATTGGATCATCGGGTTCGGGCAATACGGAACATACATCGTCTTCCCAATTTTCATCGTAAGCATGCTCCAGAAACAGCAGGCGACGGAGGTCGAAGAAATTACAACGTAAGCGATGCGTGACCGGCCCAGGTTGTGTAAGCGCGTTCTGGATCGTGTTGATAAGTCGTGCGCCGCGGCGTCCACCGAGTAGCACAGCTACATGTTCGAGAGCTTCTGGATGTTCCAGAAAAAACGCACGCATAGCGATTTTACAGGGCTTCTTTTGAGCGACTTCGCCATTGGGAACGATGGTCGTATGATACATGATGTCTCCTGAGTGTAGATTAAAATCCGGATTTCTTTCCGGTCGTGTCAGGATTGCTGGGAGGGTCATGTGATCGTTGGCTGCTGAGCTTCGCGCTTCCCGATGAAAGCGCGAGGATTAGTCGGTGGCGGGCGGCATTTGTGGTTCCTTAAATCTGATGGCCAAACCGATCGGCTCGGCTACTAAATATGACATTGGCCAAACGTTTTTGAGACGAAGAAATTACTTGCAAGATTTAGTGAGAAAGATTGCGGAAGCCAGCCAGCAAGCGGGTATGTGGATCAACTTTGATAAATTCGAACGCGACATAGGAAAATATGATTGGCACGTCGAGTTGCGAACTCTCGAGCAAGAAGGTTTTGCAAGCTATGAAGCAATCAACGAACCGCTACAAAGTGCCCAAATGTTTCAGGCTAAACACGTAAGTTGGTTCCGCAATTTCCGTGCACTCGTCAATTGGGTTGCAATGCCTGGTCATGCCGGTGAAAATTTGCGCTTAATGTTGATTGGCCGGTCGGTTCTCGGTGGCATGCGTAGGCTGGCGAGGGTAGCTTCTTAATATGAGTGTTTTTGCTTCCTGCATAATCCACATGTTATTTGAGAAAGTTGCCCGTGACACAATCAACCAATAACCTCGCGTCTTACATTTGGTCTTTGGCCGATCTTCTGCGCGGCGACTTTAAGCAAAGCCAATACGGACGTATCATATTACCATTTACTTTGCTGCGACGTCTCGAGTGCGTCTTGGAAGCGACAAAACCCGCGGTTTTGGCAGAAGCTGAAAGAGTTTCCCAAATGGGGATGCCAGAAGTAGCTCAAGAGCAACTTCTGTTGCGCGCATCACAGTGAGCTACTCCCCATTCCTTGGACAAGATCTGAGATAAATTAAGCTACTCTTTGCACCTGCTGATCGGGGTTGTTTG